>JAJDYI010000024.1 GCA_022825235.1 Alphaproteobacteria bacterium
CGGACGGCGGCTGAACTCCGTCCCGGTCTCTACCGGCGCTATGCGAAGACCGAACGCCGCATCGGCCACACGCTGTCGCCAACGGGCAGGCCCCTGCCGGAGTTGACCGGCATTGCGCCTGCCCGCCGCCCGGAAGACCCCGCCGACCCGGACCGCGTCTGACAGACCCGCGGGCCGGCACAGCCGCGACACGCCGGGGTGGCGCCCGCCCCGCGCGCCGCGCACCGGCGGCATGCCCCGAAGCACAAGGAGAGGAGGCCGGCCCTGGCCGGGCGAAGGCCGGGCGCTCGGAGGGTGCCCGCGCCCCCGTTCCCCATTCCGGAGACCCGGACGGTGATCTCCGTCACCCGGTCGAGCCGGTCGTACCAGCTGTAGCCTTCCAGCCTCCGGTCGGCCTCGACCAGGCGCGATGCGAAGCCGTCCCGTTCGGCGGCGCGCCAGAGCGTCTGCGCCTCCGGCGGTTCCGGGTCGCGGTCCATGACCAGCGCGTCAGTGCCGACGTCCGCGAGCTTGGCCGGGTCGCGCCAGTCGTTGCAGTCGGCGACCGAGGGCCGCCAGGGCCGCAGCACGGCCGGCGGCGGCGCGATCTCGATGCCGGCCTCGCGTGCCCGCGTCCAGTCCTCGAAGGCCGGGCGCGGAGAGGGATCGGCCGCCATGGCGCGGTAGATCGCGAGCCGCGCGGCATCGCGCATGTCCTTGAGGAAGGCGTTCTCGACGGCTTCCTTGCGCGCCGGCAGGACCAGTTCGAGGTCCGGGCAGTCGTCCACGTCCGCCAATACGCTCCAGGTTGCGCCGTGGACGGTCTCGACCTTGGGCAGGCCGGACGTCAGGGTGAGGCCGAAGAAGTTGAGGTCGGGGTCCCTGTAACCGTCGCGGCGATTACGGAAGACGCCGAAGACGAGACCCCGCCATTGCTCGGCATGGACCGCGCCGTCGAGGAAGGCGCGGCGCGGCAGCTCTTCGGCGGCGGTCCCCTCCTCCGTGGCATCGTCGAACACGACGGGGAGCGGGTAATGGCGGGCGGCGTTCTCCGCCGCGTTGCGGATCGCGGCGATGGCCTCGGTCGCCTCGTACGAAATCGACGTCCCACAGGGGTACGGCGCCTCATCGTGGGCATGCACCTCGGCGTCGGCCTCCCCGAGAAAATGCTCGGGCGCCAGTTGGACGCGCCAGCCGGGCACCATCTCCCCGTCCAGCGAGCGCGGCCGCGAGGAGACGGCGCAGCCGCGCCGCGCCAGGCTGGCGAAGCCGAAGCCGGCGGCGTCCTCGCGCTCGACCAGCGCATCGTCCCAGCCGTTCTCGCCGAAGCTCAGCAGCACGGCGGGATTGGCGATTCCCGCGCCGTCGTCGGTGATAGTGACGGTGAGCGGCGTCTCTCCCGTCGTGGCGGCGGATTTATCCAGCCTGGCGACGGGGTCGGAAACCGAAATACGCACCCGCGCGGCGTCGGCGCGGCGGCTGTTCTGCAAGGTCTCGGCGAAGATGTCGGCAAGGGTGGCGGCATAGATGCGGGTGACCCGCTTGACGGCGGTTTCGTGGATGCGGGCTCGGATCGTCCGGGTCATGGACGGACCTCCATGCAATTGCTGAAACGAAAACGCCCCGCCGGCGGAAGTGTGCCGGCGGGGCGTTCTGGCGGGGCCTGAGGCGGCCTAGTGGACGCGGCGGAGGAACTCGGGGATCTCCATCGGGTCCGGCGGCGCGCCGTGCCCGTTGACCGGACCGGTTGCCGCGATGCCGTCCGGCCCGCCCGCGACGGCCGGATCGGGATCGGCCCCACCGGTATCGCGGGCATCGGCGTCCGCACCGGGGTCAACCGCCTCAGTGGCGCCGTTGCCGGCATTCGCCGCCGCACCGTCCGAGCCTTCCGGTTCGGGAGCGGCCTCGGTCGTATGGCCGTTGCCGGCCGGCGCAGCCTCCGCCGGATCGGTGCCGGCGTCGGCAGTCGGTTCCGCGGGTTCCGGGGTCGCATCGGGCCCGGACGGTGCGGTCCCGGCGTCGGCGGTCGCAGCGTCGCCAATCGTCCGGCCCGTGTCGAACGCCGTGAAGCCGGGTGGCGTCCAGGCGAGCGCCTCGGCGTGCATCGCGGCGCTCACGCCGACCGGCGGATCGCCAGCCGCGAAAGCGGCCTCCATCGCTTCGGCGAGCGCGGGCTTCCTGTACTTGGACCGCGCCGACGCCCAGTTCAGGCCGAACACCGTGCGGGCGATGTCGAGGACGCGCGCCTTGGCGATCCGCGACCACAGCATCGGCCCCGTCGGGCGCACGAGCTTCGCGAAGTCGATGTCGAGCCGGGCCACCGTGGCTTCGAGCTCGGGCCGGGCCTGGGGCTCGAAGGCGAGCTGGCCCTTCACCGTGCGCGCGACGCAGGCCGCGAACAGCGCTTCCTTCTCGGCCCGAGGCAAGGCCCTGAGCGCCGCGAACGAGTCGCCGCCGTCCTCGATGGTGAGCCAGTCGAGCGACAGGTGCGAGCGGTCTTCCAGCATGGCCTCGCCCGGCGACCAGTCCGCGAAGTCCTGGTCGTTCATGCGGATGTTGGGCCGGTCCGGGGTTTCCTTGACCGCGATGTCGAGCGCGTGATCGTGATAGCCCGGCGCGAACACGGCGCGGCCCATCTGGAACAGCGCGAGGTCGAAGGCGGCCTCGAAGTCGCCGGCGAGATACGCCTTGACGATCGCGGTGCGGATCGAGCGCAGATCGTCGGCAAGGCCGATGCCGACACCGGCCTCCTTGCGCGCCTCGGCCTCGCGGTCCTTGGGCGGCGCCATCGGCCCCGAAACGGACGGATTGACGGACGGGGCGGCGGTGTGAACGGCGTGACCGGCGACGCCATTGGCAGCGGCATCCGGGTCGTGACCGTTTGCTGCCGGGCTGCCGGCCTCGCCGGTTACCGCCTGCTTCGGCATGTCCTCGGGCTTGACCAGCCCGGCGATCACCTGCAGCGCGCCGCTATTGTCGACGGTGACGATGCAGCCGGCCATCGCGAAGTCCTCGCGGCGGAAGACGGCGCGCGCCTCGACGGCGCCCCCGATCTCGTCGAGGCGGGCCTCGATGCGCCCGGCCTCCTCGAGCAGTTCCTCGGTCCACTCGTCGTCGTCCAGGCCGCGGATCTCGTCGTAGCGGGTCTCCAGCTTCTCGCTCTCGGCTTTCTCCTCGTCGGTCGGAACCCCGGGCTGCGGCTGGACGCGGCCGTAGGAGGCGGTGTCGCTCCAGTTGGCCTCGATCATGGGGACGGCCCACTTCCAGCGGGTCGCCAGCTCGTCGGCGGCGGCCTGGAGCTTGTCGGTCGCCAGCTTCTCCAGCAGCACCGGGTCCTCGAACCAGACGCCGTGCTCGTGTTCGTCGGCGAACAGGTCGCGCATGACCTGGCCGCCCGCGGCCTCGTAGGCGTCCACGCCGACGAAACGGGCGACGGCCGATGCGCCCGGCACGCGCTCTTCGGTGAGCAGGCGCTTCCAGCACGGAGCCTGCCATGCTCGACGCCCCCACGGCGCCGGACGCCCTCGCACGTCCTCTTCCTCCCGCAGTCCCCATCCACCCGGCCGCGGGCGACGCCCTGTTCGCCACCGCCCGAACTCTGGTGCCGGTGCTGGAGGCCGGCCGGTCCCTCGATGCCGCGACCCTCCGGGACGCCATGACCCGGGCCTTCGGCGCGGCCGACGCCGAGGGCGGATGGGTCTGGAAGGACGCCTACGAGGCCGCCGAAGCGGCCGTCGTGATCTTCATGCAGCGCTACGGCCGGGGCATGCGCCGCAATGCGGGTGCCGGCGGGCCGCGCCGCATGCTGGCGATGCTGGAGGCCCTCGCGGCGCTGGAGCCCTCGCATACCAGGCGCTCCGAGGAGCAGGTGCGGCTCCAGCAATTCTCGACCCCGCTGCCGCTCGCCTATGCCACGCTCCAGGCCGCCGCGATCCG
This sequence comes from Alphaproteobacteria bacterium, assembly GCA_022825235.1. Taxonomy (GTDB): domain Bacteria; phylum Pseudomonadota; class Alphaproteobacteria; order TMED109; family TMED109; genus VXPW01. Next base: position 3,916 of record JAJDYI010000024.1, read on the forward strand.
GCCGGGCGATGTCGTGCTGGAGCCCTCGGCCGGCACCGGGATGCTGGCCGTGATGGCGCAGTGCGCGCTGGGCAATTCCGCCGCCGGCAATCTCCATCTCAACGAATACGCTCGCGTCAGGGCCCGATTGCTGACGCAGCTCTTCCCCGAAGCCGTGGTCACCGCGTTCAACGCCGAGACCATCGCCGACCGGCTGCGCGACGTCCGGCCGACCGTGGTGCTGATGAACCCGCCGTTTTCGGCGACGCCCGGCGTCGACCGCATCACCCGCGACGCCGACCTCCGTCATGTCCGCTCGGCCGCCTCGATGCTGCCACCGGGCGGGCGGCTGGTGACGATCACCTCGGCCCATTGCGCGCCGGGCGACACGGTCGGCCGCCTCGATCCCCCGGCCCGCTGCGTCTTCACCATGGCCATCGACGGGCGCGCCTATGCCCGCCGGGGCACCGGCTTCGACACCCGCCTCACCGTGCTGGAGCGCGGCACCGGGGCCGCTGTCGAACTGGACGGAACGGCGCGCGCCGAAAACGCCGCCGAGCTGCTGGATGCGGTTATTTCGCGGGTGCCGCCTCGGTCACCCATCATGGTGCCGCCAGTCCCGGCCGGACCCGCGCGAGACCTCTTCGGCAAGCCGGTCGCACCGAAGCCCGAGACCCGGCGCGGCCCCAAGGCGGTATCGACCCTCGAGACCCGGCAGGCCCATGACTGGGGGCCGGTATCGGAGCTGGCCGTCGATACCGGCCCGGTCGCGGCCGCGACAGCCCATGCCGATACGTCAGCCAACGACGCCGGTCCTTACGCGCCGTGGCGGCCCAGCGTCGTTCGCGTGCCGGGTGCGGCCGAGCATCCAACGCCGCTGGTGCAGTCCGCCGCAATGGCGGCCGTATCCCATCCGGCGCCGGCCTGGCGCCCGATGCTGCCCGAGAGGATTGTCACCGAGGGGCTGCTGTCCGACGCCCAGCTGGAGAGCGTCGTATTGGCGGGGGAAGCCCATTCCCGCCATCTCGCCGCGGAGTACCGTATCGGCTCCCTGTGGGAGACCGTTCACCGCTGCCCAAAGGACGGCGAGGACAACGCGGAGGAGGTCGATACCTCTTTCGTCACCCAGGAAGGCGAGACCCTGTCGGAGCCGGTCCGCTTCCGCCGGGGCTGGATGCTCGGCGACGGCACCGGCTGCGGTAAGGGGCGCGAGGTGGCGGGGATGATCCTCGACAATCCTCGAGCACGGCGCCGCTCGCCGGCTTGTCGTAGCGCACCCGCAGCGTCTCGCCCAAGGTGACCGCCGAGGTAAGCGTCGCGGTCACCCTGTTGCCCACGATGGAAACCAACGCGCTCGCGCCCGCGATGGTGCGGCTCGACCCGGCTTTCGCGGCGATCACCGCGAACGCGCTGCTCGCGGGCTTCGACTCCGCGTTCAGCGTCGTGTCGAAGATGACGTTGAGCGTCTTCCCGTCCACCCGCGCGGCCGTCACCCCACCCGGAACGCGCCGCCCGCCGGCACCGAGGTTTCGTCCAGGAGCCTGGGCAACTGGACCGTCAGCGTCTTCCCGTTCACCGTTGCGCCGACCGTGAGCCACGGGACCTGCGGCGGCGCGGGGCCCGGCGGAGAGTAGGCGGGCCCCGGGTTGGGGTTGCTCACCGGCTGGTCGGTGAAGCTCGCCACCTCGGTGGTGCCGATGGTGAGCACGGACCCAATCACGACGCCAGTAGCAAAACGATGCGCCGCCTTGGTTTTGTCGTAGCTCACCTTGTACGTCTGCGCGCTGCTTGGCGTGCTGTGCGTCACCCCGTTGCGCGTGGTCTTGTCGGGCAGCCAGAGCAACACGGAACTCGTCTCGCAGCGCAGGGAACCAGGTTTGAAGTCCGTGCCGTCGATATCGATGGTCCAGGCCTGGAGTGCGGGGCAACCGCTGCGGTTCCCGGTGAGCGTGACCGTCACCTTCAAACCGTCCACGGTCGCGCTGGAGAACCCCACCGTCTGCGCCTGTGCGGTCCCGGCGCCGAGCAGCAGGGCGAGCGCCGCGGCGGGCAGGCACGCCGCCGCGCGCCACCCGCGCGCGAGGCGGGCGGGCCGGAGAAACCGGAAGCGGGAAGGAGAGGGAGAAGAAGCGGGGAGCGCAGGCGCCGCCGGGCGGCGGGCGCCGAGGCTCAGCCGGCGGCGGGGCTCCCGCGGGCGGCCCGAAGCCTGCCCCGAGCCAGTCGATGGAGAGCGGCCCACGGCGTCACCCGCGCGCCGCACGAGGCGCCGGAGGAAGCCGCCCGGCGCGCGGGCGCAGGAATGGCTCGGCTCGGCTCGGCTCGGCTCGGCTCGGCTCGGCTCGGCTCGGCTCGGCTCGGCTCGGCTCGGCTCGGCTCAATTATCGAGCGGGAAACAACCGCGAGCGTAAACCGCCCGACAGGAACCGGACCCATCGATTCACTCCTCCGCTGCACCGCGCGGACCGGGGCCGGAGGCTCCGCCGGACCGCGACGGTTTCCTGTTCGGACGAAGCGTAATCGGGACCGGGAGCCTGTAAAATCCTCCCAGGCGGGAGGTGCCGAACCCCGGTTCGAGGGCCGGTGACGGCGGCGCGGGGAGCGGCGGGAACGCCGGCTCCCCGCTGTCGGTCAGCGCCCCGGCAGGGCGTCCACCGCCAGGACCTGGCGCACCAGGGCGACCTGCCCCGACACGTCCAGCTTCCGGTAGACCTGCTTGGCCAGCCAGCGCACGTAGTCCTCGCTCCAGCCCTGGGCCGCGGCGATCTCGCGCATGGTCAGCCCCTCGGCCAGCAATGCCGCCATGCGGCCCTCGGACGCCGTCAGGCCGAGCATCACCGCCACCCGCTGCGCGTTGATCGGTGGACGGCGCGCCGGATCGACCAGCAGCACCAGCACCGCCACCCGGCGCCCTCCGAAGTCCGCCGCCGCGTCGCCCACCGGCATGACGTGCAGCCCCAGCCGCGACCGCCCCGAGGGGCGCTGCACCGTCATCGAGCCGCCGCCCGGGGCCTCCCCCAGGAACTCCGGCAGCGCCCGCGCCAGCAGCCGGCGCAGGCGGCTGCGGTCCGCCGGCAGCGCGGCCTCCAGGGTCCCGTCGCGGTCGACCAGTCCGTCGCCCCGGCGCAGGATCTCCAGCGCCGGCGCGTTCGCCTCCAGCACCCGCCCGGCGCGATCGAGCTGCACCGTGCCGATCCGGTCCTTGTCCAGAAGACCCGCCAGGCCGGCGCCCAGCGCATCGGCCCCCGCCAGCGCCTGCCGGATCAGGACCGACCGGTGGAGATGCGGCAGCAACCGCTCGATCATCTCCATCCGGTCGGACTGCCAGCCGTCGTTGCCGACCGGGTCGCCGACGCCCCAGACGATGCGCAGGCCGTCCGGCCCGTCGAAGCGCACATACAGACCGTTCCTGCTGCCGAGGTCGCGCAGGCCCTCGTTGTACGCCGGCGACCTCTTCAGCTCGTCATCGGTGTAGAGGTCGCGGACGCGCGCCAGCCGGCCGTGGGGCAGCTGCCTCAGGCGCGGCATCCCCTCGTCGTGCGGGTGGTAGGCGTTGAAGTACGCGCGCGCCTGCTCATGCACGCTCTCGCCGCGGCGGAGATAGCGGGCGAAGTGGATGCGCACGTCGTCGTCGAGACCTTCGCCGACGATCAGGGCGTTCCCGCTGGCGCCGACGGCCTCCTCGATCAGCGCCGTGGCGGCGGGCCAGCGGACGTCGTCGAGGGCGGCCTCGTACAGCGCCGCCAGGCTGCGCTCGAAGGCGCCGTCCGGGTTCACGCCGTACCCCCCCGGCGGCGCGGGCCTGCCCGCGTAACCCCCGACCCGGCTTGCTGAATGACGACGCCTCCGATCACGGTCCTCCCCGGGCGGGCGAATCAGCCGGAAACCGCTCCGAACGACCGCCGTCCCCGCCGCCGGCGGCCGCTGAGCCCAGACAGGCCCGGTGCGCACATCGCGCAGCCCAACCTATGCAAAACCGGGGAGCGCCGCCATCCTCCCAAATGGGAGGTATCGCCAAAAACGGGGCAAAAAAATTTCCCTTCCATGACGCTCCGCCCCGCGCCGGGCGGTGCCCGCAGCCCTGTCGATCGACGCTTCGGGCTCCGGCGCCCGGACCGGGAAGATCCCGCGCGCCGAAGTTTGACGATCGCGGCGCGGCTTTGTGAATATGCCGGCCCATGCTCAGGATCTTCCATATGCAGACCATCGCCCGGGAGGTACAGCCGATGCGCCCGCGCACCCGGATTCCCGCCCCGCAGACCGGCAAGCGGCTCCCCTCGTCCCTGCCGGGTCCGCGCAGCCGGCGCCGGTCGTGACCGCGGCGGCGCGCGCGGCGCGGTCGCCCGGCGCGGGGGGCGCGGCGATGGACCGGCTCGGGGAGACGGTGCGCTCGGTGCTGGCCCGCGTGGTCGTTTCGGGCGAACGCCGGCGGACCGGGGTGGCCTACAATCCCCTGTCGGCGGACATGGTCCAGAACCCCTATCCGGTCTATGCGGCGCTCCGCGCCCGCCCCACGGTGCATCGCAGCCGGCTGATGAACGCCTGGCTGTTCGCGCGCCACGCCGACGCGGACGCGATCCTGCGCGACCACCGCAACTTCGCCAACGATCCGCGCCTGGGCACACTGACCCGCCGCCAGCAGGCCATGCTGCCGCCGGCGGACGAGTACACCCTGCTGTTTCTCGACCCGCCCGACCACAAGCGGCTCCGGGCCCTGGTGAGCAAGGCCTTCACCTCCAGGGCGGTCGACGCCATGGAGCCCCGCATCCGGGCGATCGCGGCCGCGCTCCTGGACGACATCGACGACGCGAGCGGCTTCGACCTCCTCGCGGCCGTCGCCCAGCCGCTGCCGATCATCGTGGTCGCCGAGATGCTGGGCGTCCCGGCCGAGGACCGGGACCGCTTCAAGCTCTGGTCGGTGCAGCGCGCCCGCCTGCTGGAGCCGACGGTGAGCCGCCGCGAGCGCGCGATCGCCCAGGAAGCGTCGCGGGAGTTCGACGCGTATTTCCGGGCGATCATCGCGGAGCGACGGAACGCGCCCCGCGACGACATCCTGAGCGCGCTGGCCCACGCCGAGGACGGCGGCGAGCGGCTGAGCGAGCGCGAGATGCTGAACATCCTGCGCCTCCTGCTGGTCGCCGGCAACGAGACCACCACCAACCTGATCGGCAACGGCATGCTCGCGCTGCTCGACAACCCGGACCAGCTCTTCCGGCTCCGGGACGATCCGGGCCTCATGCCGGCGGCCGTCGAGGAGCTGCTGCGCTACGATTCCCCGGTGCAGACGACGTTCCGGCGCGTTCGCGCCGACTGCGCGGTGAACGGCTTCGAGCTCCGCGCGCGCGACAACATCGCCGTCGTGGTCGGCGCCGCCAACCGCGACCCGGATGTCTTCGACGAGCCCGACCGTCTCGATGTCGGCCGCGCGGTCTGTCCCCACCTCTCGCTCGGGCGCGGCATCCACCACTGCCTCGGCGCGCCGCTTGCGCGCCTGGAAGGAAGGATCGCGTTCGAGATGCTGCTGGAGCGCTTTGCGCGGATCGACCTGCTCGGCTCACGCCCGAAGTACCGCAACGGCATCGTGCTGCGCGGCCTCCGCTCGCTGCCGCTCAGCTGCACGCGCGCCTGACTCGCCGCCATGCCGGACCTCTGCCGGAAGCACTGCCACCGGGCGAGCCGCCCTGTGCTCGGGTTCGCACCTTCAGGTCATGGACCTAACAGGTGCGAGCTTGCGTCTGCCTAGAGCTGCCGGTGCACTGGAGTTTGGCGATGAGCATTGGCCACTATGATCTCGCCGGTCTGCTTGCCGTCTGAACTCCCCTGCGGGCTTCCTGGATACCTGTCGCAGACCGCACTCAAGCCGCATTCGGACCGCTCTGCGTTCGTCCTGCTCAGCCTACCTCGACCTGGATTGCATTCAATTGCTCCATTAGGGCGTGCACCATGTCGTCGGTAACGACAAGGAAGCCTGTCGAGATACTGCCCCAGATAAGGGATAGGAGCGGGGCGGAAAATCCATTCGGTACCATCCCGTTGTCATGGACGATGACGTTCCTAACAAGCCTCACCTCGCCCATCAGTGAGCATCGGATCTCGTTCTTTTTCAGTGCAAGTGCCAGAGCGATCCGATACCTATACCACTCTTCCCACCGGTGGTAGAGCATCACGACGAGCGCCTTGTTCTGCAAATCCTCGAAGTCGCCGCCTTTCGCTAGAGAATCGAGGAGTTGCCCTTGGGTCAACGCAGCAATGGTGGATTTGCCTGGCTTCTGTTCCCCATCGGGGAAGGCCGAACCGGCGGAGACCCGCGCCTCTCTCTTTGTCATAAACCTCTGGAACTTTTCCGACGCATCGTGGCGTCCGTTCACCACTCCGTTGAACGCGAAATAGGCTTTGTGGCACTCCGCGCGGAAGTCTTCCAGGACGTCTATCGCTTTCGCCAGATCCTCCGACGAAAACGCTCCCGGAGCATGCAGGAGCCGGACGCGGAATGGGCCGCCTGACCAGTAGGCTTGAATTGCGTCGTCTCTAACCATGCCTGTCCCCTGCCAGTACGCTTTCAAGCAGCCTGGGCATTGTCCGGTTGGCCCCAAGTTGGACCCCCCTGACGCTCGATCTCCGCGCGCTGCGGCAACACCCAAACCTCCGTTCGTTGAAGTCGGCGCGCCCCAACGGAACGCGTACCCGCTCCGTCCACGTCCCCAACACTTCATGCCCAGGACGGCGCATGCGCCGCCTCCCGTTCGAACCAAAATGTTTGCCAATAGTTTGCCAGCTTGCCAGATCGGCCATCCGACAAAAATGAAAAAGCCCTCGAAAACTCAATGTTTTCAAGGGCTTTCAGTGGTTGCGGGGGTAGGATTTGAACCTACGACCTTCAGGTTATGAGACTCGTGTTGATGTTGCGGCCATACGCGGCCAAAGCGGACAGTAGAGCGGCCCAAACGGCCTTTTTCCAATAGGTTAGTATAGGTTCTCCCGGCCCTCAAAAGGGCCAAACGCGTCCAAGCGCGGCCACCGAGTTCTTTTCTGGTGTTGACTGTGGTGTTGACCGTAAACCTGACGGTCGCTACTGTCCCGCCATGGACACCAGCACCGGAAAACGCACCGCGAGGGTGCGCACGAACCTCACCAAGCGGACCGTCGACGCCCTCAAGCCGGCCGAGAAGTCCTGGATCGCATGGGACGCAAAGCTCACAGGTTTCGGCGTCCGTATCCACCCCTCCGGGACCAAGGCCTTCATCGTCAACTACCGGAGCGGCGACGGCGGCAGGAAGGCGCCCAACAAGCGCGTCGTGATCGGCCGCTACGGCCCGGTCACCGCCGACCAGGCGCGGCGGAAGGCGCAGGAGCTCCTCGGCAAGGTTGCCGGCGGCGACGATCCGGCCGGAGAGCGCGCCGAGGCCCGGGGGATGCCCACGCTCGGCGATACCTTCGAGCAGTACATGGCGGCAAACCCCAACCGCTCGAAGCGGACGAACGAGCTCTATCGCTACGAGGCCAACCGCTATCTCGGCGACTGGCTCCCCCGCCCGCTCGACGCCATCGGCCGCGCGGACGTCGAGGCCCGGTTCAACGGCATCACCGCCGATCATGGCTGGTCGGCCGCCAACCGGGCGATGTCCCTGCTGCGCTCGATCTACCGCCGGCCCTGCGTCGACCATGACGGCCTGCGCAATCCGGTCGACCTCTGGCTCGCGGGCGGCGGCAAGTTCCACCGCAAGGCGCGGCGCAAAATTTCGGCGCCGTCCGAGGTGCTGCCGTGCTGGCGCGCCGGCATCGAGGCCGAAGTCAACAACCCGGCGATCCGCGACGCCCTCTGGTTCGGGCTCTACACCGGCATGCGCCGGGACGAGGTGCTGACGCTCCGCTGGGAGCGGGTCGACATGGACGCGCTCACCTTCCGGGTCGAGGAGACGAAGACCGGCGTGCCCCTGGAGCTTCCGATCACCCGGCAACTCGCGGCCATTCTCGAACGCCGCCTGACCGCCGCCGAGGATCTGCCCGAAGGCGCCCGGGAGTGGGTGTTCCCGTCACCGACCAGTGCCACCGGCCATGTCCAGGACCCGCATCATCTCTACGCCCGCATCGGCAAGGCCGGCGGAGCCAAGTTCTGGTTCCACGGCCTGCGCAATTCATTCATCACGGTTGCCGAGCGCGAACTGATGCTGCCCCCCTCGCTCACCAAGCGGCTGGTCAACCACGCCCGGCCCAACGACGTGACCCAAGGATACGCCGCGGACTGGACAATCGCGCAGCTTCGCGAGCCCGCACAGAGGATCGCCGATCGCATCGAGGCACTCATGCGTCCGGGGGCATCACCCGTGGATGCTGCTGCATAGGTCTGAGGTGGCTTCGGGCTTCGGCACAGCGCAGCCATCGCACGGAAGACGCCGCCGATATAGTGATCCACGCGGTGGAGCACGCTGAGATAGCTGAGAACCGCGAGGTGCCCGACGACCTGCTGATGTAACGACGAAGCGCTGGCGCTGGTCGTCCCGAAGCCGGGCCTAGTCGTCCGCCACGACTACCACGGGCCCCATGAGGCCACCGTCCGTCTCGGAAGGACAACACAAACCTTACGCCTGAACATGGAAGGGCGGTTCCACCAGACGATTTTTCAAACGGTGCGCGGTTGAAATCTGCAGGACAGCGTCAGATATTCACCGCAGCTTTCAGTTCATGCACGGAGCAGTGCCAGTGACCAAGAAGCGAACGACCCTAACGTATGACCTGAAGAAGGGGCGAGAGGTCGTGTACCGAGGAACCACGAACGACCCCGAACGCCGGGAACGTGAACATCGCGACGCCGGTCTCGACTTTGATCGCTTGCTACCGACTTCGCGCCGAATGACTCCCCAAGGAGCCAAGGACCGCGAGGCGGAAAATTTGGAACGGTATCGGCGCAATCATGGCGGTCGCAACCCGCGCTACAACAAAGACAGTGACGGCTAGTGTCTAATCAGGGGCTCCCACCCCACAAGACACTCGATCGAAGTCCCAGACCAATCTTGCCGGCGACGGTGTCGGCAGCCGCCACCTCGATGCCACAATGGGTCCAGCCGTAATCAGCGAGCAGGGACCAAGGCGGCGCAAATTGGTCGTCATGACGACACGCTCTTCTTCGCGTTCGACCTCACCGTTCGAGCCGAACACGGAGCCGCCGAGCCCGCTCCCGGAAGGCAGCCTCGCCACCCTCAAGGATATCGCAAACAGCCTTGCGAATTGCTGCGTTCTCCACTCCACCTGCCACGTAGCTAATCGGCGGAAGGCCACCTGACGGATGTGGGCCTGCTTCGGCCACGATGATCTGATCCGCGTCGGTGTTGACGACGAGGTTCGCGTTGTGCGTCACAATGATCACCTGACGCTTCGCCTTGGCCGCCACGAAGAGCGCGACCAGCTCGTCGAAGACAGACTTCGGATCGAGGTTCTCTTCGGGTTGATCGATGATCAGCGGTCGATCGTCTGAATCGTCCAGCGCAAGATAGAGCAGCAGCAGCACGATACCGCGCGTCCCGGGCGAGAGCTTGCGGATGTCAACGCCGTCATATGCAATCTCGTACCGCACGGTGATGTGGTCGGTGCCGAAAAGCCAGTGCGCGAACTGTTTCGACCATGTCCGGTATTCGACTTGCTGCGCGGGCGCATAAGGCGCATGCGACAGCAGGTCCTTGAGGTATTTGGCCATAAAGGCGGTCATGGCGGCCTGAACTTCGGCCGCCGAGCCGGATTCCCACGCCGGTTTGAGCGCCTTCATCGCGACTCCGATCAGTGCGCCGCGGCCGTAGAAGGGCCCGGTCTTGCGCCGGTCTAGGAGCTCTTCCTCCGCAACCGAGCCCCAGGCATGGATGTCGACGATCCTTCGAACCGAGAAGCTGAGCTTGTTGAGTGTGCCCGAAGACGCAGCAAGCCGAGCCATCAGTGGCGCGTAGAGTCCAGCAAGCGCATTCTGTTCGTTGATGATCGCCTCGAAGACCCTGCCGTAGGTGTCATCGCGCTCCCTCTGGAGGTCCTTCCGGCGCGTCGCAGCGCCCTGCGCATCGGTGAGCCGTTTTTCTAGGGTCTGGAGCGCAGAATTTTCCTGCGTGATGCGGCCGGTCAGTGCCGTGTACTGGTCACGAACCAGCTTATCCCTGCTGAACAGCGCTTCGAGGCGAGTCATTTCAGCAGCGATCGGGGCGAGCGGGAGCGTGGAGAGATCGGCATTCTCGGGGATGAGCGCGACGTTCGGGTTACCGGGCGGCGGCGCATCGCCATTGAGTTTGCGGACCTCGCCATCGGCCCACTCGATATAAGCCGTCAGACTCTTGTCGACGTCGCCCTTGTAGATCAGCAGGAAGTCGTCCCACTGCTTGGCGTCGAGACCGCTGTTGCCGTGCCGAGCCTGGGTTTGGCGGAGCATTTCCGGTGCGCCCGTGGCACGCATGCTCCGAACCTCGTCCTGCAAGGCGACGAAGGTGCGGCGCTGGTTCCCGAACCTCTGGATCTTGTTTCGGAGATTCTGGGCCGCCTCGCTGAGCTTGGCGTGTCGGGCCACCTGCGCCTCGGTTCCCTTGACGACCAGCTTCGCGCGGTCCGCTGTGTAGTCCGCAATCAGTTTCTTCTTTTGCCCGACCTGCTTGGTCAGGGTGGCCAGGAGGCTCTCCTTCTCGAACTCGGAGGCGATCCGTTCGGAGATGTCGGAGATCGCCTCGGCCTCCCGCTCGCGCGCCTGCCGGAACCGTGCGGTCTGCTGGTTGCGCAGTTCTGCGAAGTCGAGCGCCCACTCGCGATCATCCTGCGAGTGCGACTCGAAGATTACGCGCTCTATCTCCTCTACCAAGCCGTCCGAGACACCTTTCGCCGAGCAAAGCTCTTCGACGAACTGCTGGGAAAGATACCGGGCACGCGGAAACGACATGTGGCCGTCGGCGTCGCTACCGTCGAGAGCGCGCGTGACCGTTGCGCCACCGCCCCAACTGAGCGTGGTGGTCGCGTTGCCGATCAACCGGCGCGCTCGCGCCAAGAACGAGGGGCTTATGCTCTCGTCAGCCTCCCAGCCCGCCGGCGTGATCGCATCGCAGCCCGCCGCGATTACGTCGGCCAAGGCCGTCTTGCCCGATCCCCGCGCGCCTATGATGGCAACAAGGCCCGGATTGAGCGCGATTTCGGGCGTGATGGCCCAATCCGCGTTCTCTATCTTGACGTGGGAAATGACTTGCGACGGCATGGCCGAGCGCGGCGGCTGCTCGCCTACGAACGCGCGGCCCTCCGGGTCGATGCAGGCTTGACGCAGGGCATCGAACACAAGGTCGCCCTTGATCCACGAGAAGCGATTATCGGCCGGCTGGCCCACGGATTGTTGGTCATGAGCATCGCTCCCATGCAGACAGGGCTTGCACCCGTCGTATCGTGCGCGCAGCTCCTCGATTGTCGCGCCCCGCTGACCGATCCAGAACTCGCGCTGCGCTGAACTGCTCGAGAGGATGATGTGCGCGAACTTCTCGATCTCCTGGCGGACGGTCGCATCGGCAGCCTGCCGGACCCCTGACGTGCCGTCCCCCGTGCCGCCGGCAACAGCGATCAGAATGTTTTTCTTCGCCCAATCGCTTTCGTCGATGACCTTGCGCAGTTGGTCGAAATTCACCTTGAACTGCGTCGCGCCATGTTCGAGCGCCGCGCCATCATCGGTGATCGCCGGGTCGGCGCGTTTGCCGAGCTTGATCAGTTCGTCCCGCGTGCAGTCGAAGCGGTCGTCGAAGGCATGAAATTGCAGGCGCTTGAGGATTCGTGTCACTTCAGACAGGTGGTCTGGGTCTTCGGGGCTGATTAGAAGGTGGATGTTCACAAAGCCCGACTTCGCTGCCACGTCAAGACGCAGCTCGATATTCGGGAAGAGCAGCATCACACCGGGCAATCGGCCGGTCGCCCTATATTTGAGAAATTCTTCATAGGTATCCGTAACGTAGTAGTCGGTGACGGCGATGGCCTCAATCTTGGGCGTCGCGTTTTCGAGCGTCGTAAGGTAGGCACCCCATGGATCGGCAGCGCCAAACTGGTCGTTGAGGACTGTATTGGGCGTATGGATGTGCGGCTCCCATCGGTGCCATTCTGAGCCGCGAGTTATCATGCGTTCCCTACCAAGTTGTTCGAACTGCAGTCTGCGTGTCGATCATCAGCTCGCCGTCTCGATATCCCTATCGCAAGCACCACCCTCGTACTTGTCCACCCAAATCCGAATCAAATTTCGAGCCTGTCCGTGGTAGCGCGCTTTCGCCTGTACATCCCCACCTATCCCCTCCAGTTAGCATCGGAAGCCCGATCACGAAGGAAGGTCTATCCTCTCCCTACGAACATGTCCATGACTGACAAACCGCTCGGTCCCTTGCAGGTGTCGACCACTGCTCTCTACTCACACGTTACCGATGAGCCCACTAAGCGCCCCGCTTGAGAGTTGGACAAAGAACTGGCGTGCCTATCGCTTCGCTATAATCCCTGCGTCTTGTTGCCACCTCGTCACACTAAATGACGCTGTTTTCTGACAGCTCAGACAGATACGATTTCGCAACTACATAATTCACCTCATTTCGCCTTTAACCAATCTCCAATTTCATTCCTTCCTTCGCACCCTACGATCCGCTTTCCTAATTGCCTTCGTCAATTCACCAACCGTAGTAGAAGGTCGTCCATGAGGCTCCATTTCGTCCTCGCGCCGCTGGCGCAAGACCTCTCCTCGCTCTTCTGCATCCGCAACCCGAGCCACCATTTCTTCGCAGTCCGGCACCTTCGCTCCCGCCCCATCGTATTCTGGCCGTATTCGTTGCAACTCGCTTTGTACCTGATGCCGGTCATCAGGCCGATCGTAGTCTTGTTCGTGCAAGATCAACCAGACCTCAAAACATGGATTCGATCTAGCAACTCCTATGCCGTTGGTCTCGCAAATGTTTACCGCTTCTTCATATCTTTCGTGTTCGTCTCGATCGAATACAGCCCAAACCTCGTCCTTTTCTTCAAACAAATTCCGTCGCCGTCTTGCACCTCGTACCAATCCCTCCGATTTGGCAAACTCCAGTGCCTCTTGTGCTATTGTAATCGGGACCCCAACACCACGACGACTCTCGATTGAAACCAGAGCACCGGTCCAAACTTTCTTTATCGCAGAAAAATATGCGGGCTCTGTATTTCTTCCTTCGCAAAATAGAATAAATCGAACCTTAGGCTCTCTTCTCGATCCTCGTCGCCTAATTCTCCCGGTCCGACGTTTTGCCATTTTAGCAGGACTCAAGTAACGCAGCTACGGGATCATCACTGGGTACTGCTCCGTACCGTCCCTGCAGGTATCCCAACTCAACGTTGTCTCCCTTCCGCGTTCGAATGTCTGTTAGCGGATATATCTCCGTCGCTCCTTCATTATTCTTGTCCGCAAACCAAAGCTGGTCCCGTCGCAGTACATGGGATTTCATTAGATTCGTATCATGAGTTGTCGCTATGAGTTGGGCACCCCTCTTGTTCACCTTCGAGGAACAAAACAGACGCAGTACCGCCTCACTCGCATAGGTGTGTAGGCTGGCATCTAGCTCATCAATAAAGACCGGCAGCCCTTCATCTATCGCATTGAACGTTTGACTGAGAATGATTAGTAGTCTTCTTGTTCCTGCGCTCTCCAGGTCTAAATCGAAATGTACCACTTCCCCGCCTCTCCCACGGTGGGCAAGTTCAATTTGCACCATTTTCTCTTCGTCGTCTGGCTTCAGTTCTATCGTCCCTCCAGAGATCCTTTCAAGCACTGCCTTGAGTTCACGATGTTTTGCTCGGAAATCTTCCGACAATTCAGTCTCTGTTTTCTGGTATCCGATAACTCCGGTGTTGATAGATTTTAGGAACTCAATTACACGGTCATCAAGCCCATCTCCCTTGACCCGAGAGGAAGCTTCAACCCCTGGTACGGAAATTGAACCGGAGAATGCGATATCTTGAAAGTACTTATAGATACGAAACAGTTGTTCATGACCATTTTGCGCGGCAGCAGAAAGAAACAAACTATTTGAACGTGTGAGTCTAGCAATATTGTGGTTCTGCCCCTTCAGCCAGCGGCCGAACTCAAAATCCTGCGCCTCTCGTTCATAGAGTTTTCTACGGTGCGCCTTTGGGATTTCGTACAACCACTCCGACGTAAATGCCTCATCGGTTGCTTCGAATCCATAGTGATAGCGAATACCATCAAGTATGAAGTCGATTTCGAAGCATGAAGGCTTCTCAGAGAAACGCGGGTCTAGCAAATACTCGTGACGTGGCACTCCACCGCCGGGTTCACCCTTGGTCTGCGACCACAGGACCAACATCTTCATAGTCGATAAAGCGTTCACGAAGTTCGTCTTGCCAGATGCATTGGCGCCGTAGATCACGACGGCTGGCACGACCGCCCCGCTGTCCACAGCTTCACAGGCGATCAACCCATCGCTTTGATCCTTCAGCGATGACGCCGCGAACGACAGTTCTTGCCTCTCGCAGATAGAGAGGTGGTTCTCGACGGCGAAGCGCAATAGCATCTGATTGGCCCTCCCCTGCCCGCTAATCGGCAGAGTTATAGCAGTATTCGTGGAATTTGTGCAAATTACCGCCTTTCCTGCATCCATATATGCTTCGCCGGGTGACGATTCAAGGTCCACAACCGTCAGAGCAGTCGTTTCCCATCGACTACGTCACCGCTTCACCGCCAATACGCCACGGACCCGGCGTCTCTCGTCGCACGGTGTCGAGGGGCTGCCTCCAGGGTTTTCTCACGGCGGGCTTCCCCATCCGGCGCCCCTCCCCGATCCCGCACGGGGCTTGTAGCGCCGGTCTCAAACGCATCCTGACCGATAGCGAAATGTACCGTCCACGGGCGGGGTTTCCAGTCCAGTCCCGATTGTGCGGAACAGTTGCTCCATCCTCCCGTCTGCCGTCGCCTGTTCTGCCGGCCCCCCGCGTGCTGCGCCGTCGCCACGCAGCCGTCTCCATCCACGCGCCCTTCTCCACCGAGAGGGGAGTTTGGGCCGTGAACAGGGCGGCGGTCGGGCGTCCGGGGGAGGATGTCCGGCCGCCGTTTTCGGGAGGGTGTCCCGGCCAGGTGCTGTCCCTGCGCGCGCGTGCCCCAACAGGACATCACATCGGGGATGGGCCCCGAGCGTGCAACCGATCAGGAGATCGACATGACCTTCGATATCGACACCATCGAGACCGGCGGGCAGTCCGCCACCGCGGCCATCTGCGAGAGCGCGCAGCTCTTCGGTGCGACGCCGGAGCGTGGCGAGTTCGACACCCGCGAGGTGTGGGACCGCGACGACGCCACCGACGCGGTGAGCGAAGCGTTCCGCATCCTGGCCCAGGGCGTCGCGCCGGACGGGTTCCAGCTCGCCGACGAGCGCGAGAGCCTGCTGTGGGGTTTCATCGTCTCCTCGCCCTCGTCATGGGCGTCGTCGAGCACCGCGACCGAAACGGTCTTGACCGTCTCGCCCGCCGCGAAGGAGAGGGTCCCGCTCGCGCCCGTGAAGTCCTCGCCCGCCTTGGCCGTCCCGTCGGCCGTCGCGTAGTCCACGCTCACCGGCCCGCCGGCCGTGCGGCTCAAGGACACCTCGAATTCCAGCACCGCGTCCGCCGCTTCCCTCACGCGCGCGTCCGCCACGTCGATCGCCACCGGCCCCTTGATCGTCGCGCTCAGCGTGTTCGAGAGCACCTCGCCCCCGGCCGTGCAGATCGCTCCGGTGGTGCCGCAGGCACGCCCGCCCGCGAGCGTCACCGCCACGTCGTCCCATCCCGCCGGCGCGACATGGATCTCGCGGAGATCGTTCCGCCCGTCCACGCGCTTCGCCTTGCGCACGGCACCGCCCGTCACCGCGAAGGACTGGTCGCGCAGCACCTTGTAGCTAACGTCCGGCTCCTTGTTGAAGAACACACGGAAGGTGAACGTCCCCGAGTCCGGCCCGCCATGCTCCGCGGGCACGTCCTGGAAGAGGGCCGTCAACGCGTCGGACTCGACCGCCGGCGTCTCGGCCGCCACCACCGTGAACGAGACCGAGAGCGTCTGCAGCGCGTCGCCCCCGGCGTCCGATTCGCCGTAGGCCGTCGCCGTCAGCGTGTAGGCTCCGGCGGGCAACCCCCCGCCAAGCACGGCGCCGTTCTCGTTGCCGTAGAGCGACCACGGCGCCGCGTTCAGCGTGCGCGACGCGGTCTTCGCGCCCGCAAGCTCGAGACGCACGCTGCCCACGACCGCATCCGCGGCGGTCGCCACCAGCACCCCGAAGCTCCCGTTCGCCGGATCGTCGAGCGTCACCTCGCCACCATCGGCAAGCGCGCCGACCTCGGATCCCGATGAGGCGTCCACCAGCGTGAAGCCCGTGAGCGGCTCGGCCGGCGCCACCGTCTCCGGTGGCTCCACCGCGTTCCCGATCCCAGGATGCTTCAGATCCGCATCGCGGTCCGCCGCGTCCCTGATCGTTCCGCCATTCAACGCCAGGCTGTCGGCCGCGACCGACACCGCACTCACGGTCCCGTCGTCCGACGTCGCGCTGTACGTAAACACGAGCGAGGCCGTCTCGGAACCCTCCACGTACGAAGCCTGTCTCGCGTTGCCGCCGAGCCCCAGCCCGATCGTCGGCGTGCCGCTTGCCGTCTCCACCGTCACCGGCTCGGTGAAGGCGAGCGTCACACGGACCGCATCGCCATCCGACCAGCTCCCATCCGACTCCGCCGCCAGCGTCACCTCCGTGACCGCTGGTCCGGACACCGCAACCGCGTTGCCTTCGGCGTCGACGTCCACCGCCAGAACCGCCGCCGTGCTGCGCCGTGCACCGGCCTCCGCCGCTTCCGCGGCAACCCGCACGACGTAGCGCCCGGCGCCGTCCGTCGCGACCGCAGCTGTCCACGCGCGGCCCGCTTCGGCCTCGGCCAGATCCGACACCGCCGCCGTCTCTCCGCCGACTTCGAGCGCGCTCAACTCATCTACGGCAAGCCCCGACACGGCCTCCGCGAACGACACCCGCACCTGGAATTTCTCCGAATCCGGCGCCGTATCGCCCACCGAGAGCGTCGCCGCCACCGGCCGCGTGTCCTCCGGCACCGCCGCCGTCGCCTCGCTGAGGATGGTCTCCTCGCCACCGGCTTCATCGGTAAAGGTCATCCGCACCCGCAGCGTCTTGCCGACCTCGGCCGCGGTTAGCGTGTAGCTCGCCTCCGTCGCGCCCGCGATCTCCGCCTCCGAGCTCCCGTCCTCGGCGCTCCCGTCGTCCGAGAGCCACTGCCACACGAACTCGACTCCTTCGAGCCCGTCGGCGTCGGCGATTCCTTCCTTCGACGCCGTCAGCGTCTCGCCCACCTCAACCGTGCCGTCGATGACCGGCACACCCGTCGCAGGCGTGTTCACCGCCGCCGTCGCCTCGCTCGTCAGCGTTTCCTCGGTCTCGCCCTCGTCGGTGAAGGTCACGCGCACCCGGACCGTCTTTCCGGCCTCGGCCGCGGTGAGCGTGTAGCTCGCCTCCGTCGCGCCCGCGATCTCGGTCTCCGAGCTCCCGTCCTCGGCGCTCCCGTCGTCCGAGAGCCACTGCCATGCGAACTCGACTCCTTCGAGCCCGTCGGCGTCCTCGATCCCGTCCTTCGACGCCGTCAGCGTCTCGCCGACGCGCGGCGTCCCGGAGATCACGGGGAGTCCCGTCGGCGCGGAATTGGCGGCCGCGTCGACGAGCGCCACCGTCGTGCTCGACGTGTCTCCAGCAACCATCCCGTCGGGCAGTGTCCCGAATCCGAGCACCACGGTCTCGCCGTCTTCGTCGGCCTCGTCCGCCACGGCGCTCACCGTGACCGTCTTCACCAGATCCCCGCCGGCCTGGAAGGCCACCTCGGCCACGACCTCGAAGTCCCCGGTCTCGGCGCCGCCCCCGGGCGTCGCCGTCAGCGGCACCGTCACCGCCTTTCCGGGATCGCGGCTCAGGCTCACCGTCACTTCTGCCGCGCCGCCTTCGGTCGCCGTATACGACGGCGCGCCGAACGCGACGCGGACCAGGCCTTCGCCGGGCGCCACGACCATGCGGTAGTCCCGCGTCGTCACCCCGTCGGCTGCCGTCACCGTCGCGACGACCAAGGTTTCCGCCGAACCGACCGCCACCTGGTGGCCGGCGAGTTCCGTGTCGGCATCCGCATTCGGTCCGAACGCGACCGCCGCACCGCTGTCCGTGGTCTCCGCCGTCACCGTCACCGTCGCGGCATCCGCCTCCGCGCGGTACACCAACACCCCGGCCTCGAACTCGGGATCGAGCACGGCGCCCTCCACGGTCAGCGCGCTCAGCGTCGCATCCGTCGAAAGCGCGTTCTCGGCCGGCTTCATCAGGTACACCGGAACCGTCTCGCCCGCCTTCCACTCGGCGTCGACGTCATTCCACCCGAAGCTGTAGCCGTCGCCGCTCGCTTCGGTCATCGGCAGCGCGACACTCCCCACCTGGAGTGTCATCGCCTCCCAATCGTCCACACCCGACTTGAAGGCCAGATGGAGCTTCCTCCCCAAGGCCTCGTACCAGAGCCACTTCACCTCGAGCCCAGCCGTGCCCCCGACATTCGAGAACAGGTCCGCGCTCGTCGCCCCGACGTTGCCGGCCGCGTATTCCGCCACTTCCATGTCCGCCGACCACACGATGTCGCCCGGCGGCGCCGCGGGCGGCGCCGCGTCGTCGTCGAGCACCGTCACCGACGCCGCCGACGCATCCTGCGAGAGCGTGTAGGCCTGCCCGGCCTCGAGCGTCGCGGTCACGGTCGCGTCCGCCTCGTGCGCCGAGTCATCCTCGGTCGGCACCCTGAGCTCGACCTCCCGCACACCCTCCGGGAACGACACGCGCTTCGGCGGAGAAGCGCCCAGCATCGCCCCGTCCTCGGCGATCGATACGCCCACCGTGAACGCCGGCAACACATTACCCGAGCGGGAAACCGTGAACACCGCGTCGGCGCCCTCCTGCCCGTAGGCCGACGCCGCGGCGATCGACACCTCCGGCGGCTCGTCGTTGTCGATATGGCCTTGCACCTCGGTCGAGGCGAGCAACGCATTCGAGGACACGTTCTTGAATTTGAGGGTGAACGTCTCGTCGTCGTCCGAAACGTTGTCGTCGGTGATGGGAACCTCGATCCGTTTCACTCTCTCGCCCTGCGCGAAGGTCAGCGTGCCGCTGGTCGCCGTATAGTCCGTGCCGGCCGCGGCCGTGTCGTCTCCCGTGGTCTCCGTCTCGTATTCCACCGTCACCGTCGAATCCGCGTACGGGTCGAGGTAGACGATGAACTCCATGGGACCCTCGCCCTCCGTCGCCCGCCCCGGAGTCGGATAGAGCGTCGGCTTTTCCGGAGCGCCGGCCGGCAGGATGAGCCCTGTCGCCTCGTCGTTGGCGACACTCGCGCCGGACACCTTCGTGAGCTTCAGCTTGAACGCCTCCCCTCCGGCGTCCACCGTGTGGTCGGGGATGGTCACCTTGACCGTCGCCGTCCGTTCCTCCTCGGGGCCTCTCGGGAAAACCAGCCTGCCCGTCCTGGCGGTGTAGTCCGACCCCGCCGTAGCGGTGCCGTCCTCGGTCGCGTACTCCACTTCCACGTCGTGCCACACCGTCCCCTGCAGGGTGACGGTAAACCTCATCTCCTTCGCACCGCCCGCCACGGCCATGCGCGTCGAGGCGTCGTCCACCGAGACCGTCGCCATATCGTGGATGGCGCCAACCGCCAAACTCCTCTCGAGCACCGCTCCCGTGGCGTTGCTGAGCCTGAGCGCGAACGTCTCTATCCCAGCATAAAGCCCCTCCGAAACGTCGTCAGGGAGCACCGGCACGGACACGCGCCATTCCCTGTCGCCTGGCGCGAAGGTGATCGTTCCCGTCAAGGCGGCGTAGTCCGACCCCGCCCTCGCCGTGCCATCGGCGCCGTCCTCGGTCGCGTAGTCCACCGTCACCGGCTCGCTGGCCGCGCGGTTCAGCTTCACGAAGAACCTGGCGCGGGAGTCCCCCGTCGGATGCTCGGTCGCCACCGCGTCCGATACCGAGACAGTGAGATCGGTCGTCTCCTCCCCCGTCACCTTGAAGATGGGGGAAATGCCGTAGAAGGGCCTTAGGTCGTTGGGATTCTCGGCTCGTGTTTCATGATGTGGAGAAGCGGATACGAATCCAAACCAATCGCGGGGATTCCCCACATGGACGCCGTAGCCGCGATCCGCGGGTTCAAGATCATTTCCAAGCGGGTGCGTGCCGCCAACTCCCCGCACCGCCGTACCGGTCCACACAAGCAGATCCTTGCTCGTCAGATCTTCGCTCGTGCCGTCCGAATACGTCGCATTATTGAGGTTGAGAAACCAGAGGTAGTAATACTGGTAGTTCGGGGCCACCAGCGCCGGGTTTTGTACGCGGCCGTGTATCCCGAAGGCTACGTGGGGGGTCACATCTCCCAAAATCGGGTCGGCCGACAGCGCCTGGCTGTTCATCCAGTAGATAGGCAGGCCTCTCTTCGCGCGTGTCCAATTCGTGTACGTGTTGTCCATCGCACTCGTGCCACTGGCGAGCTTCTGGGTACTGCCCACGGCCCTGAAATCCGAGCAGTAGGGCTGGATGGCCTGGACACCCCCGGACACGCATGCGCTCTGCACGAAAGTGTTGTAGTCCGCGATGTTCTTGGACGTCGCATCACGCGTCGTCTTGGTGATGAAGTGCAGCCGGAAGCGGTCGCCCACCCCCAGACCGGCGGGCTTGAGGGGCCAGTCGTAGGGCACCTCCTTGACGACTATGCCCGTATTGACAGGCGCGGGCGGTGCTTCATTCACGTACCCGCAGGAAGTCTTCGCTTTCGCACCGATGAATATCCGGATGGTGTCCTCGGACTCAAGCCAGGCGCCATTCCCCGTCGAGCCGCGCAGGCGATAAAAGCTCGTATCGTCGATCTTCCACTTGTTCTCGCCCATCCAGTGCGCTTCGTTCGACCGCGTCCGCGCTTCGTCGTCGCTTGCAGTCAGGCTCACCGCCGCCGTGCTCACATAGGCATCCGTCGAGGAATCGCCGGCGTCCCCGCTCACATTAGGATCCACCAGCTTCAGCCCATACTTGGTATCGGGCTGCAGGGTGACCGGGCTCGTCGGCACATACGTCGCATAGGTCAAGTAGCGCCCGCTTTCCGGATGCCACTTCTTGACGATTCGGGACTGCTGCTGACGGAGCGTCGCGAGCCGGTTTCCCGGCTCGAACCCGGCTTTGTCGTGAAGCGTCAGCACCAGGCGATCCTCCTTGTCGCCCTGCGTCGACGGCTCTTGAAACTTGATCCCGACCATACTCAGCTGCCACCCGTCGCCCCCGACGCACGCCCCTGTCTTGAAACGCTGCCCCCATTCCTTGCTGATCATCGGCTGGTAATCGGGGCTCCCCGGATCGATGTACTTCTCATCCTCGTGCCAACTCGCAATCGTGCGGACGTGGCCCTCGGCCTGCGCCACGCCTCCCGTGCCCGGCAGCAAGGGAAGGGCCAAGGACACCGAGAGCACCAGCGCCACCCCGACCGCTGCGCGGCGGGACCGCGACGCCAGCGGAGCGAGGAGGCGTCGCCATCGACGATGAGCGCGGGCAACGGCCTCGACCGCGCGGCGGGCCATCCTGCCCGGCGAGTCGGGAGCGGGGCAGATCTCGCGGGACCGCAGTCGCGCGAACGCGGCTGAAGACAGGGGGGACCCAGCGCAGGAAGGGCCGCTCCGTGCCGTTCGAGACCCGGTCACGGACGCACCTCGAGACCCGGCTCGACCTCGCTCGTACGGAGCGTCTCGATCCTGTCCGCTTTGCCCGAAGGCTCCTCCCCAAGCACCACTGGTCTTCATGTCACACCCCTTGTTGACCGTGACGACGGCGCCTGGCCCGCCTTCCGCTTCGCTCGAAGGCGCCGAACGCATTTCGCCGTGCCGACATCGCCCCTGGCTCTTGGCCCGTGCTCCTAGACGGACGCGCTGTCACTCACGTTTGCTCGCGATAACGGTATTAATCGCGAGTAAAACGGCGGGCCGTGTTCAGGAGGTGCGGAGGCCCATCGATGTTTCTCGAACCCCCGTTCGATGCTCCCCCGGCGTCCGCGCCGGCCCCCGGGCCGGCGCTGGAGCCGGAGATCGAGGAGCAGCTCGGGCGCTACGTCCGGGCAGCCCAAGGCGGGTTCAGCCGCAACACCGAGCGGGCGATCAGGTCGGACCTCGGCATCTACGCGGAATGGTGTTCGCGGGAGGGTGTGAGGGCGCTGCCCGCGAGCGCGGAGACGGTGGCGGCGTTCGTCGACGCGATGGCCGAGACGCGCAAGCCGGCGACGGTGCGCCGCTACGTCGCCAGCATCGCCGTCGCCCACAAGGCGATCGGGCGCGGGAAGACGCTGGAGAACCCCGTGGTGCGCCTCGCGCTCAAGCGCATGCACCGGCGCAAGGGCCGCCGGCAGGCGCAGGCGCAAGGGCTCACCTGGCCGCTGCGCCTGCGCCTGCTCGAAGCGGCGGGCGACCGCCTCATCGACGACCGCAACCGGGCGCTGCTCGCCGTGGCCTATGACGCCATGCTGCGCCGGGCAGAGCTTGCGGCGCTGGAAGTATCTGACTTGTTTGTAGAAATGCCCGGTGACGCGACCCTTCTGGTGCGCCGTTCAAAGACCGACACCGAGGGTCGGGGCGAGATGGCTTACCTCGCCTGCGACACCGTGAGGCTCGTCCGCGCCTGGCTGGAGCGCAGCGGCGTCAACGACGGACGGCTGTTCCGCTCGGTGCACAAGTGCGGCGCGCTCGGCGAGGGGCTCGACCCGAGCCAGGTGCCGCGCATCTTCAAGGAGATGGCATGCCGGGCGGGACTGCCCGAGGTCCTGGTCGAGGGGCTGTCGGGACACAGCGCCCGGGTCGGCGCGGCCCAGGACATGATCGCCGCCGGCATCAAGCTGCCGGCGATCCTGCAGGCGGGGCGGTGGAAGACGACCTCGATGGTCAACCGCTACGGCGAGCGGCTGCTCGCCCGGCGCAGCGGCGCGGCGCAGCTCGCGCGGATGCAGGAGCGCACATGACCGTGCTCTGCTGCCCTGTCTGCGGACGGCCGCGCGAGCCCGTCTGTAATTGCAAGAATCCCGGACTGTTCATAGACGGTCGCCGTGACGGCTGCCTAGCGTGGAGTGCCGTGCGCGTCGGGTGCCGCCTGGGGATCCCGCCGGTCAAGAAGGGGGAATCCGGAAGCTCCCGCATTACTCCGATGCGAATGCGAAAAGTTGTTATCGCGAGTAAAAACTCGGCGCCCGAAATGTGCCTGCCGTTTCGCCGCCCGCTGACGCAGCACGCCGAAGCCCCGTAAATCTTGCGTGATTTCAATGATATAGCTTTTCGTGGCGGTCCCTGACCGACCCTGGCGACGGAGGGCCCGCGGGCGGTCGCAAAAGTAATCTTGACCTTCTTACTCGCGATAAATACCGTTATCGCGAGCAACCCGGCTGCGTAGGACGCACGTCCGAACCGCTCCAATCGCGGCATAACTCTTTGTTTTATGGTGTCTTTCGGCCCACGGTCCCGGCCAGCGGCCCGGCGTCGCGCAAGTCCGCCCCGACCCAGGCGCGAGCAACCCGCCCGACATCCGTGAGGGAGCGATCCGCACCCTTCTCACGGCAGCGCGGCGCTCCCGAAACCCGCTATCGAGAGCCGACAGCGGGACAGCGTCGAGGAGCGATTTGGGCCGCCGCGTCCCGCGATCCGGGACCCGTCCGGCCTTTCCGCATTCGGCGTCTCGTGCGTCCATCGCCTGCCTCGCCGCGCCCCGGCGGGGCGCCTAGAAGAAGGATGCGCCTCAGGATCACGTGGGACCGGGTCGCGCCGCCGCCAGTCAGATCTTTTGATGGCGCCAATTGGAAAGGTTTATGGGCCCTCGCGGGCCCCGACCCCGCCCGGCAAACCGCCCCCGAACGATCGACCCTCCCCGGCACGCACCGCCTTCCGGTTGAACCGGCCTCGGGAGCACGCCGGCCAGTTGCCCCGCGTTCTCCCTTGGCCTCCTCCAATCCGTAGAGGTCCCAGGCTCGAAAAGAAAATGCCGTATCGCACAGAATCCATGCCCGGCCCGTATTGGCCGGGACGAGGGAGGAACGCGTGCCCGGCGCCCTTCGCTGCTTCGGCCGACCGCGAGCGCCATGACGGACCGCCCGGAGAAGTCTTGCCAGTAGCCCGCCGTCCGGGCGACGGCGGCGGCTTACTGCACAACGCTATACGCGGGTGCAGCCGAAACGCAGGTTGAATCGAAACGGCCTGCTGGCGCAGTGCATCGACAAGGCCATCGCAAGAGTGGCGCTTTCCGACGTCTACGCGAATCATTTCGACGCAGCCGCCCTGCAGCACCGCAACAAGACCTAGCGAAGGTGCCCGCTCTGCGCCGCGAGCCGGGCGCGCCAACGAGGGTATGCCGCCGCATCTGTTCGCGCACCGAGAAGCTTGATGTAGCGTCCCTCGGGCTTGTCCTATGCGCTCTCGTTGCCGATGCGGTGCGTCAGTGTGAACATGCCTTAGTCCTCGTCCGCGCCGAGCACGAGTTCGCCCCAATCCTTCGGAGGTCCCTCGCCAAGGAGCTTGAGAATCCCCTTCCGGCACAGGTCCTGTGGGGCGGACAGCGCCGGCCTCGCTTTCGTAGGCAGATCGCCTTCATGCACGGCCTTCGACGCCGTGTCGTACGCATCGCGCAACGTCTTGCGAATGGAACGTCTCTGGTTGAAGTCCCCGCCCAGGTGCCACGCACCGAAAAGCGCGAGTCTGAATCGCATCTCCTGGCTGTGTTCGTTCACAAAGTCTTTGAGGTAAAGCGCCTCGAGGGCGACCCGGAGATCGATGTATCGATCTTCCAGCTGAGCATTCTCGGCGATCGACCGTCGCCACCGGTCAACCGCAATTTGCAGCTTCCTGTCTGCGCCCTGCAGTGCGCTTATGGTCGCTTCGACCTCCCGCGGATTGATGACGTCCGGTGTCGTGTCGTCGGGTAGCGTGATCGTCGTCGGCCCCGCCCCAGTTCTCATCGACTTCCACTGTCTCCGATTAGGTCTGTCCGATCCTATCGACGACGTGGGACCCGACACGCAGAACCCCGATGCCGTCGGGTATTCGAGCCAGATCCGGCCGAGAGCCACGTGCCGGTTCGTCACCAGCGACAGCGCGTCGCGTAAAAGCTGGAGATTGATCCCGCGGGACGACTGGGCTCGGACAATCTCCCGATTCCCATCGGGGCGTCGGAACACTGCCGGAGATGCAGACAACGCCAGCCTCACCAGGGTGAGCCCAAGGTAGTCAATCTCCCTGTCCCCCTCGAACATTGGCAATCGGGGAAGCCCGGCGGTCGAGAGCCCCAAGGGCACCAGTTCGATACCGTCCCCGAGCGTCACCGTCTCGTCCAGAAGCAGCCCGCTGACAACCGTAGCCATTAGGACTTCCACAGCTTCTCCCTGGCTCCAGGCGGCCAATGCGTCGGTCGTCAACTGCACACCAGTGATCGCCGCGGCCTGAACGAGCGCTCGCGCGAAATTCGGCAGGTCCGAGTAATATTCGTCGCGACACAACAGATCCGACTGCTCACCGAACGCATGCTCAGCAGCGCCTCCCTGGATCCGAAACGTGTGTCCGATCCTGCCTGTTCCCGGGTCGATAACCGGCTCCAGATCAACTCGCAACGCCTCTATCAGATCGGCCATGAGTTCGGCCGGCGCCTGCTGGGCAACGGAGATCCTGATGTTTCGTCCTTCCACCTCACGCAGGTAGACATCGCGAAATTCATTCGAATCTGCGTCCCGATACTCTCCCCATCTCAACGGGCTAGTACCGTACTGGCTATAATCGAAGGCGAAGCGCGTCTCCTCCAGAACCGCTTTCAACTTGTCACGCACCTGTTCCATTCCTCTCTCCGCCTATCGAACGACCAACGCTGGTCGTTCCGGTTCTGACCGTGTCGTGCCCATCCCGCATTCTGCCTTGCGCTTGAGTTGTACGCCGTCGGTGCCGCAATTGAGTATTCGGACCGCCCCAAGGGAATATGGCTGGACGCTCACCGATAGTGGGCGCTATCGACCTCAGGAACCTTGCCACAGGCTGTAGCCCCAAACCGGCCCACCACAAGGGCGGTGACACTCGACGGTTACGAACTTCGCCAGCTAGTCAAGCTGAGAGGTAACCCTCCGGTGAGGACCGCATGCGACTCAAGCACGACATCGACCAATCGCTCCCAGAGCGTCAGGAGAGATTACCCCGGCGGGAAACGGCCACGCACTGCCCCGATTCGACCAGGGACTTCAACCTTCCTTGGTGCTCACCAGCTGGCATTCTTCGTACACCGAACAAGCGTCAATATGTATGTCTATCCTGCGATGAATGAAGTCACGAAAATCCTCCAAAGCCGACGGCTTCACAGATTGGGGGGACACTTTCAATATGCTCTTTGTGTCACCTACTCCGAGGTAGCTTCCATCCTTCAAACCTAGATAAGATCCGTTCGCCTCGGGAGACAGCGCGCCCTCTTCGATCATGCGAGCGACAATCGTCTTCATGTCGGTAAGCTTTTCATCCAACGTCACTGCCTCATAGTCGATCTTGGCAGGACCGGTCCCGACATTCCTCAGAAAGATGCCCCACGTCTCTTCCAAAGGGTCGTCCGTGACGTGAGGCAAGACCATCGGTGTCGCCGTGAGCCTGTAATGCTTTCGCGTCTCGTAGCCTTGCCAAGCTGCAACTCCCGCCGCGATGGTGGCCACTACCAAACCGCCCCAAGCTATCCAAGCATTCGGTTTTAGAGGCTTCATAGAATCCACTCCCCTTGTTTAGGTCACGAGCATGCAGTGAAGAAGACGGATCGGGGAATCCGTAATGTCATTGCGATCCACCGTGAGGCCGAGAGCCGCAACCGCTCCGGCTTCGGGGCCGGGACACAAGCTGAGGGCCGCCCTGCACCCTCTACGGCGGCGCAGGACGAGCAATCTTCACCCTTCGCCGACGAAAATCTGAATCCCATTGTCTACCGGTTCACCGAAGCAATTCCACGCGACGCTTCCTGCGGACCCGGTCCCTGACTTGTCAACTGCACGCCAAGACTCTCGGCATAGCGGGCCAATCAACACCAGCACGCCAGCACGAGAGTCCGAGAGTCAACGCCGATCCGCTCTGCAGCGCTGAGAGCCCGGTGTCCCGTCCGTACCGCTCGCATGACGGTGTTGACTATGTGTTGACTGCGCGAATTGTGACCAAATTCAATGAATCAAAAAGCCCTCGAAAACGTCAATGTTTTCAAGGGCTTTTGTTGGTTGCGGGGGCTCGCAACCACCGAGACCGACATTTGATCGAAGTCGCGGTCTGAACTGCATCAACCTTTTGACTTTCAAAGAGAATCCGATCTGGTGGGGACTCCTGCCTCTCCTCGCGCAAACCTCTGGTACAGGCTACGCAAACAAACTACCCCCGAAAATTCGTACGTCCATGCGGTGTATTGACGAAACGTTGCGCGGATGACGGCATCGCGTGCGGTAAGCTGATGAGGCTCAGTGTGTGCGCACGCAACGCGGCTCGCTGCCAATTCAACGACCCCGGCCTCCGCCCCGGCCGTTTCGGGCAGGTAGACCGCCTTCAGGTGGGGTTCGCTCGCCGCACTTTGAGGCGAGCCAAACTAGGCGTGTCAGCCATTGGCGAAACTCTAGCCGCGAGCTCAGAATCCGATTTCCTCCAATTCGCGAACACTGAAATATTCCTGTCGATCTTCCTCGTTAGTTTGCCGGAGTGTGCGCTGGCTAACAGCAAGGTAGAGATCGATCAGCTGGGCGTGAGCTTTGTCTGAATATTTCCCAGGATTGTTTCGGAGCTCAGCCATATGACCCGTGAACCGCCGGAAAAAAATGAGCGGGTTGCAATATTCATCGATATCGTCCCATCCATCCGAAAATCCCAAACGCTGGAGGCGCGCAGACACCTTAGTGTCGCATGAACCCTTGCAAACGAAATGGACAGTATGGATCACTTCGTCCTTCTCCGCAAAAATAAGGATGCCGAGTTTATTGTTCCGTACACTCTGCTTTAGCAGATCCTTTCCGCAATTTTCACATTGGAGTGGAACGTATTCCTTCAAGAGAGGATGAATTGGGCGCAGCGACGTATGACTTACGGGCAAATGCTGAAGTAAGACGCCTGACAGCCCAATATCGTGAAATCCGGTCTCGATGCGAGCACCGTCGTAGATTTTAAATTCTTCGATTTTCATTTGAGTTCGGAGGTCCTTTAGACGTTCAATCAAGGCGGCGCTCGCGACTGTCGAGTAAAAGCCAATGAAACCATGGGCTTCGTGTTGCGCGAGCCGATCAGTGATGTTGGTCTCATCTTCCGTTCCGACGGATTTGCCACTTTGAGCATAGTGCTTGCAGGACACGAGCCAAGTGAAGGGACGCGTTACAAGCGTTCCCTTGAGTTGCTCCTTGACCAAAAGATCGCGTCCTCCATCCGGACCACGACCTGGGGGGATTTCCACGACGAGGTCTTGAGCGACAAGGTAGTCACGGCAAAACGACTCCCACGCGTCACTATTATCTATTTCGCGGTAGTCTATCATTGGTTTTTCAGACCTTAGTTGTCATGAGTAGGCCACAAGGCGAGAGAGTTGCTGAAGTCTGACTCAACGAGGTTGGGGGCTAACTCTTCCCGGGATCGATGAGGACTGCGTGATCGCTGGGCGTGTCGTGAGGATGTCGATGTCCATCAGTTGTCAGTTATCATGCTATCGCGCTGAAGCATCGTTTGTATTTCAACTACGCTGAACGGCGGATCGCGACGATGGGCGACTGCGTGGCAGTTCGGGCAAAGAGGAACCAGATCGCGGGCAGGGTCGACTACTGTGCCCGGATTGAGCGCGGAAACCGGGGTAATATGATGCACTTCGATGAAGCCCGCCGCCGCTTCTCCATACCGAACTCCAAAATCCAGCCCGCACGCCTGGCAATGGCTACCCCAGATCGCGATGGCAGCTGCCCGGTTGCGTCGATCACGTTCGTAACGCGTAACCCGCTGGATACTTGCTCCGCCTTCTTCGTAGCCGCTCGCGCCCGGAAGGTCTCCGTCATCGTCATCCTGGACAGGCAGCAGAGCAAGAATGGCTGCGGCAAATCTGCCCGTCCAGGCCACGGCAGCGTCAAAGTCCGGACCGGTGCCGTCGACCCCAGGTTCCAAGCGGCTCCGCAATGAAATGGACACCTGTTTCCAGTGCGCTGGCCAGTCCATCCCGTTGGCAGGATCGACAGGCGAGCCGTTAACCTGAAAGTGGAGCGTAGCGCCCCGACTTGAACACTCGCCAAGGATTGCCCGGAAGGCTGAGCGTCCGATGTTGTCTGCGGCGCCCATGGCAGAAACCAGTTCGCCCGCAAACCTCCCGGGCTCGAAGTCTATGACGACACTGCGCCACCGAAGCGTGGTGCGAATGGCAAAAGCATGATCTGCTGGATGACCCGAGGGTCGAAGCGTGTACCAGTGGTTGGCACGCTCGTCCACTCCGTGACTCACGTCGCAGGCAAGTCCCGTCTCGCTGAGAACATGCAGGGCGAGGTGTTGCGGTTGGGGGTCCACTCGCTATCTACTCCAGGTCGGAATCTGGCGGATCGGGAAGCCCTTCGACGAGCTTTCTCAGTATCCGGGAAACCTCGTAGCGCACATCGCCAAACAGCTCGATCGTGTCGTCGGAGGTGGCACTCAGTTCCGCAACGCAGAGACCCCAGAGGAGCGAGTCCAGTCCCTGCACCGTTACGCTGTCGTTGAAATTGGGAATATAGACCTTGTGGTAATATGGATGGTTCGTGTTGATCCGCACGGCCTTGTGCATCTCGATAATGGCCGGTTCGAACAGGAGGCCGTCGGTGATGTCGTCGACGGGCTGCACATGTACCTGTCCCGGGGCTTCTGCGGAACCAACCGGAAGCTTGAGGGTCACGGTGCCCTGCCTGTTGGTCACCTCAACTTCACCGGTCGCCGGGTTCGTGACAGAAACTTTCGGGCCGCCGACCTGAGACTCCTTGTTCGCAATTGCCCGGTTGGATTCCTGATGACCGCCCTTTTTGCCCTTCCGCGATATGTCGCTTGCCCGTCCCTTGCGGTAACGGCGATCGGCTTCCCGGCGTGGCGCCGTAAGGAACTGTTCGCGCAGCCATCTCAGCAGGGTGTCGTCGAGGACAATCTGTGACTTGCGGATATCGAGCTGAAGCGCACTGTCCAGATGGTGGTCGAACGAGAATTCTATCCTGAGAAGGTTCGAGTGAGGTTCCTTGCGGAACATACCGAGCCAGGTGCCGGCGTGGATCAGCCGTTGTTCCCGGTAGATGTAGATGCCCTGCATGTCGGGGGAGATCCGGGCGGCATCGGCCTGTTCGTCGTCGGGAAACTCTTCACGGCGTGGAATGATGTATGCGCGGATCGTGAATTGAGCGCGCGTTCCGTTCTCCAGTTCGACCTCTTTGGTCGCGTCCGCTACCAGTTCGGAAAGACCTTTCAGGAAGGGATCCCACGGGCTGAGGGGTGCGCCATTAAGGCGGATGCGGATGTTCGGTGCCCGTTGGTCCTTCGGATCGAGGAAGCGCTGGAAGGTCATGGCCAAGTGCTGACCCAGGGTCTCGCAGCGCGACTTGAAGGCACGCTTAGCGTGAGAACCGGTCGGGTTGCTGTAGTTTCGCAGCAGACGGTCCACCCTTGTCCACAATACAACTGTCCCGGCCCGCTCGGGCGCGGTTTGGTTCAGGTGTTCCGCAGCCTCCTGGTCTGGTTCATCGGAGACTTGGAGGAGCCACTCGCTCTGCTCGGCAACAAAGTCCAGATCCCATGTCGCCATCGTTGCCGGGCCGTCGGGCGGACGGGATATCACGGAGAGACGGCGGCACCATGCGGTAGATGCCGTCTTGAGCCCAAGTCCGAACTTTCCGAGGCTGGCTGGATCGGGCCGCTGTGGCGATCCGTAAGTCATTGCCTGTACAAGCTCGTCGCGGTCCATGCCACAGCCGTTGTCTGCGATGGACAGCCTGACTTCACCGCGAAAATCGAGCTGCACCCTGACATCGACGACCGTAGCATCAGCGGCAATTGAGTTGTCGATGAGATCCGCGACGGATGTCTCGAAACTGTATCCTGTGTCCCGGAGGCCTTCAGTCGTACGGCCTGGGTCTGGAATTACCGCAATGGCGGTTTCGGGCATGATTGAAACTCCACGTTCCTAAAGGTCGATGATTCGCCATCCGCCGCCGAGGCGGAGCACCCCAGTCTCGTTCTCTGATGAGACG
Source organism: Alphaproteobacteria bacterium (assembly GCA_022825235.1). Taxonomy (GTDB): domain Bacteria; phylum Pseudomonadota; class Alphaproteobacteria; order TMED109; family TMED109; genus VXPW01. Next base: position 35,176 of record JAJDYI010000024.1, read on the forward strand.
TCAACGTCCCGTGCGTAGTTGTGCTCAATGGAGTACTCACCTTCGGCATCGCGGTGGAGAACTACTTCGTCGCCGCTCGACATTCCGGCCTGGCGAATGTAGTTCGTCATTCGGGTCAGGCGGTACTCGTTGCGCGTTCCGCCAAAACGGATGTTGTTGTAGTAGATGAACGCGAATTCCCATAGCTGACCCGCGGGATCTTCAAATACGATGTGAGCTCTGGGATTACGCCTGTTGCTCCTGAGCCGGGGAAAGAATGTGAGAATTCTTTGGTCTTTCGGTATGAGAATGCCGGCCTGATGCGTCCCGGTCTCTCCCGCATCATTGGGACTCAAGGTCTTTCTGATCGTGAGAGGATTCATGGGGTCCGGACGGGCGACCGCGAAAGTGCGGCTACTATGTCAGGGTAGTCGGAAGACTCGCCGCGCACGCCAACGACGGCCGTTCCAGCCACGTTCCTCTTACGCTGAAGCCGTTCGTCCATGACCTCCTCGACCGTGCCGGCAACGATCAGTCTGCGAACGGTTACCGGGCGTGTCTGTCCGCGACGGTGTGCACGGGCGGCGGCCTGATCCTCTACCGCTGGATTCCACTCCGGATTGTACTGGATGACATGATTGGCGGCGGCAATATTGAGACCTGTACCGCCCGCACGGGGATTAAGAACGAGAGCGGCCGGGCCGTCATAAGAAGAGAACTGATCTATCAGTGGCTGGCGATCGGATACGGGAAGGCGCCCGTCAAGAGTGGCTGAGAGGACACCGAATTCTCGCTGCACGGTCGTGGCGATTCGGTCGGCCATAGCGGTGAAGGTCGTGAACACGAGTGCCTTTTCGCGTCGGGAAAAAACCTCGGCAAGGAGGGTCGCCAAACGCGCAAACTTTGAATACTCACGGTTTCGACGCCATCCCCCCAGGAGACCCGGGTGCGAGCAGAACTGCCGGAGTCTGAGCAGGGAGACCAGTGTGGCTGCGGTGCCGTGTTCACTGTAGACCGCTGCGCGGACACCCTCGTATTCGAGCGCCTCGCTTTCGTCCAACTCAAGGATCTCGGGTATGTCTATCCTGGGCGGCAGTTCGTCGGCGACTTCCTGCACGCGACGGCGGAGTACAAGAGGGGACACGAGGGGCTCCAGCCTGGCAGCGTCTGCATCCGTGTCACCGTACCGAGCCTCGAAGTCGCGAAGGTCACCCAGATAGCCGGGCATTACAAAGTCCATAATGGACCAGAGATCACGTAACCGGTTCTCCACCGGAGTACCTGTAACCGCGATGGAGGTCCTCCTGCCGATCTGCTTTACCGCCGCGGTGCGTCTGGCGTCGGGATTCCGGATGTTCTGGGCTTCGTCGAGGACAACGGCATCCCATCGAATCATGTTGAGGAGCGAAAGGTCGCGCACGGCGGTCTCGTAGGAGGTGACGACGACGTCGGGTTCCCGGATTTCGGCGGGACTTCCGGTGCGATCGGCACCATGGTGCTTCAGTGCGACGAGATCGGGGCAGAACCGGGCAATCTCACGCATCCAGTTTTCCAGCAGCGATCCTGGTGCGACGACAAGCGACGTGGCAGGGCCTTGGCCGCCCCGGTCACAAAGCGCGCAGATGACCTGGAGTGTCTTGCCAAGTCCCATTTCGTCCGCAAGCACGCCGCCAGCGTTCCCGGCCATCAGGAAACGGAGCCACTGCCACCCGTGAACCTGGTAAGGATAGAGAGATGCGGCAATTCCCGACGGCTTGCGGCCTGCTTCCGTTTCCGACAGGTTCATCAGGGCGTCGTCTGGCAGCCGGTCGATTACCGGTTCTCCCTCGGCGGCGGCCTTGCGAAGCGTGAGGCATTGCCTGAGGGTCGAAGGGCAAGGCACGGGTAGCTCCGCCAGCCCCGTCTCATTCAGCAGGGACATGATGGCATCGGCGTCGTCGGCAGAAACCGGATACCAGGTTCCTTCATGTACCAGGTGACCATGGATGACTGCCTCGCCGGACAGTGGAAACTGCTCGCCCTGCTGTGATTGGCCCTGGAAGCCGAGCGCCGGCCGCCCATCCTCACCGGCATACATGACAAGTGCGGCCTCGACTGGATACGGCGAGAAACGCAGGTCCGAAGCGGCCCCAGACCTGCCCCCGGGGAGGTCATCCCAGACAGGGGTTCCTTCAACGATTGAAGCGTAGACCTGTTCGGCGGCAGCCGGAGACCATTGCCTGCCGCTTGACACGCCGAGCACTCCGGCGGGCGAGAGGACCCAGGCTCTCATGCGGACGCGCTTGGCCGGAGAACCCGGAGATCGCCGATAAAGCTCTCCAGAGTAATGAGGTCGGGCCGAACGGCCCGAGGATATTGGGTCACGAGTCCAGCCGGCACGACGAGATGGATACCGGCCTCCTGCATCTGTCTGAACTGATTGTCGGAGACGCCCTCCTGGAGGGTAAGGAGATGTTTGCGGGGAATGCGGTCCGCTTCCTGGATTACCTGACGCCACCGGTCACGGCAGGTTGTCTTCACGGCGAGCATGCGCAGGTGGTGCGCCGGATAGTCGGGGTCCCGGTAGCACTGTTCTGAAGGAAAGAGGAAGTCAGGCCGCTTGCCCATCTCGGACTCACCACCGTGGGTGAAGTCCTGCCCCGCCCTGAGCTGCTCTTCTTCGAGTATCTGCCGCGCATGAAGTTCGAGAGAGCGGCCAGAGCGGACCCGGCGCCGCTGGAGGATGGACTGAGCGAAGGAGAGAAACTGCTCCATGGTGGTGAATCCCTGGCGAACCACGGGGAGAGCTGTCGCTTCCTCCACGCTTCTGAAGAGCTCATACTCGCAGTCTCTTCTGCGGATCAGTCGTTCGTCCGGATCCAGACCGGGCAGTGGGCGCAGCTTGAGGACCTCGGCGATCAATGCGTCCATTTCCGGGAACTCGTCCAGCCATCCCGGAGGCATCTCTTCGGGGGAGAGAAAACAGCCGCGGTCCAGCTCGTCAGCAATGCCCGGGAGAAGTGGTGGAGTATCGCGGCCCGCGAAGCGGAACCTGCCGGGCTCGACCGGTCCAACCGCGTCCTCGACGAGATCCTCTTCGGGTGCGGAATCGCACACCCAGACATGACATTCCCTTTCAGCTTCCTGCTGCGGCGGACGAAAGACGAATACGGCGAGGGCCCCCGTGCTGTCAGGATCCAGGAGGGCAGAGCTTGCACCACCGAGACGTGTAATCCGTGTCTCGTCGCGGGACCTGCTGTTGTACCAGACGCCGCGGGCGCGGCGATGGTCTGCGTGGGAATCGAGATAAAGATCAAATTCGATGTCCGGGTTGCTGTCGTGTGGCCGTTCGATCTCGGGGAATATCTCGAACAGGAATCCCTTTGGGAGGTAGGGGCCAGCCTGGTGGGCGCCGGTGGCGAGCGTGTCATTTGCGGAGAGGCGCTTGAGGCACCAGACCGCGTCGTCACGCGCGAAGTGGTTGTCCCTGATCCAATCCGTGAGATCGACGACCGCCATCGGAAGACCGCCCCCTGGGTCGCAGGTGTGGTGAAGGGTTAGAGGCTGGGTTCCGTCGTGTCAGTCGCGGCGGGAACACCGGAAGACATCAGCCATGGTTTCATGTGATGGGCGACGGCCGCTGCTACGGGAACAACAACGGCGTTACCAAACTGGCGATACGCCTGGGTATCCGATACGGGAATTCGAAAGGGCGGGCGACCGGGGCGGTCGAACCCCATCAGTCTGGAGCATTCTCTCGGCGTCAGCCGGCGCGGTCGTCCTCTGCCCCGGCGGATGAGGATTTCCGACCCATCCTTGAAGTAGCGCGCGGAGAGTGTTCGGGCGATGTCGTCTGGCCCAAAGAGCCCAAATCCGAATCCGTTGCCTTTCTTGCGATGCTTGTCGGCGTAGTCCTGAAGGTACTTCCACAGATGCTCTGACAGGGTGTAGCGGGGATGTACCTTGCCGGACTCACCCAGGGTGTATCCGGCCTCAGGAGGCTCGGAACCGTCTTCAGGATGGAGGACCGAAGTCAGACGGGGGGCGGCGGACGTATCGGGAATCGGGAGGTCATCAAATGAAAAACCGGTATCGTCTAGGAACCCTGCGATGAAAATGCGTTCACGGTGCTGCGGAACCCAGTGTCGGGCATTCAGTATGCGGACGTGCACGCGGTAACCAAGCTCCTCTTCCAGCGTTTCCCTGATTACGCGAAAGGTGCGCCCCCCATCATGGTTGACGAGGTTCTTGACGTTCTCCAGAAGGAAGAACCGGGGGCGCCGGAACTCAAGGATGCGCGCCACGTCGAAGAAAAGCGTTCCCTGGGTCTCACACCGGAATCCGTGGGGCTGGTTGAGCGCGTTCTTCTTCGAAACACCGGCGATCGAGAATGGCTGGCAGGGGAACCCTGCCAGAAGCATGTCGTGTTCAGGGATGTCCTGTACTGGCAGTTCGGTGATATCGCCGGCAAGCGTGTGGCCGTCACCATAGTTCGCCTCGTAGGTCACCTGGCAGAACCGGTCCCACTCCGACGAGAAAATGCACTTGCCTCCGATTTCTTCGAAACCCTGACGCAGTCCACCGATTCCGGCAAAGAGATCGATGAACGTGAAGCGGGGAGAGTCGGCGCCGCACCGGCGCACGTGAGAGCTCAGACAGTCGACGGCTGCCTTCCGCGGGCGAATCTCCCCGCGGTCCCAGCGATAGATGGTACGCTCGGAATAGCCCGTTTCCACGGCAGCCTGGGCGATCGTTAGCCCAGCCTGCTGCCTGAGGCGACGGAAGTCGGCACCTGCGTCCATCGAATCCATGGGACGAATTCTGCCATATTGGCGAGAATCGGGCAAATTCGGGGTCGGGACAGTAAGACTGAGGATGAAGGAAGGCAACGGGCATGCGGTGAACCGGCGCATGTCATGATTTCGCCGTACCCCAAGCGATTCGCTGGCGGCGCTTCGTGGTTGCACATCATCGGCTACATCCCGCTACGATGCACCTGCCACTCTGGGGCCGCGCTACAAGGGTAAAAGTGCTTGTCCGACATTGTTGATCAGGCGACGCGCAGCCGGATGATGGCCGGCATCCGGAGCCGGAACACCCGTCCCGAATTGGCGGTGCGCAGAGCGCTCCATGCGCGCGGCTTCCGATACCGCCTTCACATGCAGGGGCTTCCTGGAAAGCCGGACATGGTGCTCCGGAAGTACAGTGCGGTCATCCTCATCCATGGCTGCTTCTGGCATGGACATGACTGCCCACTCTTCAGGCTTCCGGGAACCAGGACAAATTTCTGGAAGGAGAAGATCGACCGGAACCGCGAGCGCGATGTCGAGGTCCGTGTCTCACTGGAGTCGGCGGGTTGGCGGTGCCTGACCATCTGGGAGTGTGCGATGCGCGGCCGGGAACGCTGGAAATTCGAGAGTCTCATTGGGACAGTCGCCGCGTGGCTGGAGACAGGGGAACGGAGCAAGGAAATCCGGGGGCAACGGGCGGCTACCCTCTAGCGGTTCCCAGGGTCGGTGGGACAGCGGACCCATACCGACGATCCGCCCGGCCCTCACGCCGACGGATTCGGCAACGGCAATTTAGGAAACGGGGCCGAATCGGTATCGGCGGAAGTCCTGTTCGCTCGTCCATACACCGGGGCGAAGATTCTTCGGTGCCTTGAGCCGACATGCGGCATACGGGACCCGATGCATTGGAGCACTGAGCCAAGTTTTTTCACCGCCCTGATGCGGCATGCGGGGCCTAGCGGGGCCCAGGGTATGAATCGCAGGAATTGCCATACCGAAAGCGGTTTTCCGATTCTCCCGTCGCCCCTATCTATGCCGGATGAGCATACCGACTTCAGATCCCGGCGGCGTCCTCGATGCCCGGTTTCTGCGGGCGATCGAGGCCTGGTGTGCCCGAAACGGGATGAGCGCAGGGGCGTTCGGCGCCGCCGTCTGCCGCGACCGCGGCTTCGTCGCCTCGCTGCGCGACGGACGCAGTCCGCGGCTCAGGACGGTGGACCGGGCGCTCGCCGTGATGGGCGAACCGCCGGCCGGCCCCGCCTTCCTCGGGGAGGTAGAGGCGTTTCTCGCAGTGACGGGGGTCAAGCGCTCGCTGCTCGGACGGGAAGCGACGGGCAACCCCTCCTTCGTCGCGCAACTGCTCGGGGGCGTATCGCCGAAACTGGCGACGGTGGACGCGGTGCGCGCGGCGATGAAGTCGCACGCCAGCCCTGCCGAGCGGCGCGAGATTCGTGCCCGCGCCGGCGCGATGCCGGCGATCCTGACCGGCGCGCGGCTGCCGTCTCCAGAGCCGCCTGCCCGGCCCGAAGATCGCGATCCCGGTCCGGCTCGGCCGGCCCGCCGCCACGAGGACCGGGGCTATGTGGACACCCGCGAGGCGGCGGAGCGGCTGGGGCTGTCCCCCAGCACGCTGGCCCGATACCGGATCACCGGGGCGGGTCCCTGGTATTACCGTTTCGGGGGCTGCGTGCGCTACACGGAGACGGACCTGGAGGTATGGGCCGCCGGCCGCGGGCGCGAGGCCGCGCGGCAGGCATCGTCGTGAGCTTCGGCGTCTCCGGGTTCCGGGACGGCTGATATGACGGGCGCGCTCTGGCCGCGCCGCATGGTCCGGCTGGGGCTGCTTGGCGTCGTCGCGATGACGCTGGCGGTACCCGGCATCCTGCTGGCGCGTGGGACCACCGGTCATGACTGGTACTCGGCCGCGAAGCTCACGGCGGTCGAGATCGCGCTCGCCGTCGGCTTCAGCAAATACACGCCGGTGGCGTACCGCGATGAGCGTGGCGACGGCTGGAACATCAGCCGCGTAGGGTTCGTCGAGTTCGGACCACCGGTGTGGGCCCAGCGGCGCATCCTGGCGGCGATCGGCGACGGCGTCATGCTGGGCGCCGGCGTCGGCGGGACGATGTTCTTCCTGATGCTGCTCGGGGCCGCGGGCCATGGACGTCGCGGCCGGACCGGGACGGCGCTGGAGCCGGTCGAGTATCCCCATCGTCATCTGCCGGCGGCGGGCCCGGCGGGACGCGTTGCCGAGTGGGTCCGGCCCGGCCTGCGGGCGCGGATCGCGCTGCTGGTGGTGTCTCCGGCGGAGCTCGAACGCCTGCTGGCGCCGCTCGGCCACAGGCGGCGTCCGGGATTCGTCGATTTGCCGGGACCGTACGATGCAGAACCCACGGATGCCGACGGCGAACTCCTGGAGCGGACGGAAGCGCCACCCCTGCCGCCGGCGGAGACAGGCAAGCCGGGCTCCGATTCCGCTGTCCCGGCGAAACCGCCCCCCGCCGATCCCGTAAGCCGCCCGGACACGACAGAGGCGGACAAGCCGGCCGGGAGCAAAGCAGTTGGGCGCAGGCGCGAGCCGGGCGAGCAGTTCTTCTGATGGTCGCCTCGATCGGCGCCGTCGCCGCGCCGTCCCAGGGTGTGAGCTATTATGAGCGTGACGGCTATTACGCGAAGGACGATCCCGATCATCGCGACGCCAGCGCCTGGGCCGGCAAGGGCGCGGACGATCTCGGCCTTTCCGGCCCGGTCGATCCGGACGTGTTCACCGCGATCCTCGAGGGACGCGTGCCGGACGGGCCGCGACTGGGTCGCCCCGGCAAGGACGGCGAAATCGTCCACCGTCCCGGCCGCGATGTAACGCTGTCCGCCCCGAAATCGGTATCTCTCGCCGCGCTGGTGGGCGGCGACGCCCGCGTCGCGGAGGCCCATGGACGGGCGGTGGAGCGGACGCTCACCTGGGTCGAGGAACGCGCCGTCGAGACCCGGATGAAGGATCCGGACGGCGGGGGAATGATCCGCGCCGGGGACCAGAAGGCGGTGATCGCCACCTTCACCCACGAGACCTCGCGCAATCTCGACCCTCAGCTCCATACCCATGCGGTGATGGCCAACATGGTGCAGGGCGAGGACGGCAAGTGGCGCACCATGGCCAACGAGAAGCTCTATTCCTCCAAAATGCTAATCGGCGCGCTCTACCGGGGCGAGCTCGCGCGGGAACTGGGGAAGCTTGGCTACGGCATCGAGAAGACACATGCCGACGGGCGGTTCGAAGTCGCGGGCGTCTCGCGGGACGTGATCGATGCCTTCTCCACGCGCCGGGCGGAGATCGAAGCGGCGATGGACGGGCGCGGCCTCGGGACTCCGGCGGAGAACCAGCGCGCCGCCCAGCGCGCGGCGCTGATGACCCGGGCGGCAAAGCGCGACGTCGATCGTGCCGAACTGCGGGAGATGTGGCAGCGCCAGGCGGACGGGCTGGGCTTCGACGCGAAGGCGCTGACGGCCGATGCGATGGAGCACAGCCAGGACGCCGCGGGCAAGGATCGCGGGGTTGGCAGGGACGCCGCACCGGACGACGCGGCGGTTCGCCAGGCGGACCTGTTCGATCCCCTGCCGCAATCTCCGGCGGACGCGGCGATGACCTGGGCGGTGGAACACCTGTCCGAGCGCGAGGCCGTGTTCGCGAAGACCGACCTGCTCGCCGCCGCGCTGGCGTGGAAACCGGGATCGGTGACCATCAGAGAAGCGGAGGCCGCCGTCGCGCGGCTGGAGAAGGAAGGGACGCTGCACCCCTGCGGCCTGCCGCAATGGGGCGAGTCGCTCACCACGGACAAGGCGGTGGCGGACGAGAAGGAAACCATCGCGCTGATGGAACGCGGCCAGGGCGTATCGCGCCCCGTGATGCGGAGCTGGATCGCCGGGCCGCTGCTGCACAACGGGCGGCTCACCGTGGGCCAGAAGGAGGCGGTCAAGACGATCCTGTCCTCGAAGGACCGGGTGGTCGGCGTGCAGGGCTATGCCGGCACCGGCAAGACCACCATGCTCGACCGCGCAAGGCAGCTCGCGGCGAAGAGCGGCTACCGCACGATCGGCGTCGCGCCGTCGGCTTCGGCCGCGCGGACGCTGGCGGCCGAGGCCGGGATCGAGACCGAAACCCTGCAGCGCTTCCTCGCCCGCAACGCGGGCATCGCCGAGGGACGGCTGACCCGGAAGGGCGCGCGCGACATGCGCGCCGCGTTCCGGAAGACCGTGCTGGTGGTCGACGAGGGCTCCCTCGCCTCCACAGTGCAGGCCCGCGACCTGCTCCGGATCGCCGCCGCCATCCGCATCCCCCGCGTGGTGCTGGTGGGCGATCGGAAGCAGCTCGATGCCGTGGATGCCGGCAAGCCGTTTGCCCAGCTCCAGGCCGCCGGCATGAAGACGGCGGTGATGGACGAAATCCTGCGCCAGAAGGACGCCGAACTGAAGGCGGCGGTGCGCGCGAGCCTCGCGGGCGAAATCGGCCGGGCCTTCGGGAAGCTCGGCGACCGGGTGGCGGAGGTCAATCCGGACAACCTGGCCGGCGCGGCCGCGGCGCGCTGGCTGAAACTCTCGGCCCACGAACGCGAGAATACCGGGCTGATGGCGCCGAGCCATGCGCTGCGCACCGAGATCAACGGCCACATCCGCGAGCGCCTCGCCCGCGACGGGGTCATCCGCGGCCCCGCCTTCGAGGCCGAGCGGCTGGTCTCCCACGGCTATACCAGTGCCGAGAAGACGGTCGCGGCGAACTATTCCGTCGGCGACGTCGTCGCCTTCCATCGGGATTACAGGTCGCTCGGCGTCGCGAAGGGCGACGAACGGCGCGTCGCCGGGGTCGATCACCACAAGGGCACGGTGACGCTGGAAGGGCCGGACGGACAATCCGTCCCCTGGAGGCCGCGCGCGGTCGGCGCGAAGCGCGGCGCGGTCGAGGTCTACCGGACGGAGAGCATGGAACTCCGCGCCGGCGACCGCATCCGCTGGACCCGAAACGACACCGGCCTCGGGCTGGTGAACAGCGACACGGCGGAAGTCATGCGGGTCCAGGGCGACCGCGTCGCCTTCCGGCTCGGCGACGGGCGGATGCTGGAGCTCGGAAAAAACGATCCGCAGCTGCGCCATCTCGACCATGCCTGGGCCTCGACCGTGCATGCGTTTCAGGGGCGTACCGTCGACAACGTGATCGCGGTGATGGAGGCGAAACACCCGAAACTGTCGACGCAGAAGAGCTTCTACGTCGAGATCAGCCGCGCCCGCCACAATGCCGAGATGGTCACCGACGATGCGAAGGAGTTGCGCGAGACCCTGGAAGCTGCCACCGGCGAGCGGGTTTCCGCGCTCGAAGGGATCGGCGCGGCCGACAGGGCGCTCGCAGAAGAGAGGGGGCGCAGCGATAAGAAAGAGCACGGGCGCGGGCTGGAGGGACAGCTGGAGCGGCCCGCCGGAACCCAAGCCGGGGCGCAAGACAAGGGCCGCGAGCCCGAGCGGGAGAAAGTCCCGGAGCCGGAACGCACCGCGGAGCTGGACAAGTCCCGCGGATCGCGCGGCATCGAGATGGAGATGTGACGCAACACGGGGACAGACGAATGGCGGCACTCAATTTTCGCGCTTGATCGAGCCAAGACAATCAATCCAGCGATCTGACGAACTTGTCGATCTCTTTCAACTCGTCCGAAATCTCCGAAGCGATCCGGCCGGGCCCATCTTCGAGAAGTCTTGTCAGGAACCGCTCGCCACTCCAGTCTCGCAGCTCTCCTTCAAGGTACTTGTACGCACCCGGCTCATCCTCCGAGGCCTCAATGGTATGCCCACTATTGGCCAAACGTGCCATCGTTTTCTTAACGGGCTGGACTCTCGGCGAGGCTCGTTCGGTGAAGTAGAGGCCGATCCACACTCTTTTCCAACCTGGCTGATCCGAGCCCAGCCAAATGGAGGCTTCATCCCGATACGTTTTCCAGTCACTGCTTCTGAGCAAGAGCTGGGCGTTTCGTGCCATCACGTCCTGCATTCTTGACCGATCGATGGTCCATTCCGGTTGGGGGAAGCACCCTTCCACGGCTTCCAGCGCAACCCTGACGTAGTGTTCCCTCACGGAGGGCATCGCTCTTTCGACCTGTAAGGCGAGCTTCAGATTGGATTCGCTGCTTCGAATGAAGTCCGCTGTCACGTCGAGAATGACGTCTTCGGTCACGATCGATCTCCCGTCCCGGTGGGCTCGGCGGGCTCGAACCACTTCCGTATGTACTCGAGCAGGTCCGTGAGGAACCAGCGAACCCGTTCCGCTTCGCACTCGATGCGGCATTTCTCCACCCAGTTTTCCAGCGATGGAGAAGCGTGTTCGGCGCCTCTATAGGGCAGGGTCGGGCAGCGCATCCGATCCTTTGCGGCGTCCGGCAGGGTCTCGGGCCGCCTGCCGTCACCGCTCAGATAGACAAGCCACGCGTCCGGATCGGTCTCCGGGCACGCTCTGGTCCGCAGGTATTTCAGGTAGTCGCTGACCTGATCGGGTTGTTCTCCAGCCCACGGCTTGTTCTCGATCCCGATCCAGGTGTCGCCGCGCACCCTGACGACGATGTCGATGCTTCGCCCCGCATCCGTGCGGTGTTCGAGAAAGACCCGGTCGTCACGCAGATTCCCGGCCGGGAAACGTCCATGTACTTCACCATCGAGAACTTCTCGGACCTCGTCGAGGAACAGCCGAAGAAACGTATCGCCCTGACCGTGCGTCCCGGCTGGATCGAGGAGGCCCCCGAATACGCGCGACAAATCCGTTTCCCGTTCGTGGAAGAAGTCGAACAGCGAGAAGCGGGTCGCGGCCCGCCGGTCAAGTTCGGCCTGCGCGCGCCGGGCAATACGGACGGCCGGGCCGAGACCGGCGAAGAAAGCCTGCAATTCGGCTTTGTGGGAACTCGCCGCCAGGTTGGTCTCGTTCGCGAGGCCCTCGAAAAAAGCCGACAAACCGGTCGAGTGGGCCGACACATCCTGCTCGGAATGGTTCTTCATGCCGACCAGCCCAAGCGGGGTACGTCCTGGAGGCGAGCAACGATCGGGCGCGAACGGCTCATTGGGCCCCAGTCCCCGTCCCATGGAATCCGGAATCGCGGCTTGCGGATGCGCCGCACGATACCCCTATCCCATTCTTCGTTCGATCCTGTTGACGGACAGGTGCCGGTATCTTTCCCCGTCATGATCGCATCGGGTGACCTTGACCAGGTCTTCAGGCAGCGGGAGAGGAAGCCACAGGGGTTCGCCGTTCGGCTTCATCCACGAGGGCCATCCCCTCTTTGTGAGGGACGTCGGGCGTGTCGGAGACATCAGGAGGAAATGGGGCGTGATCGAGTCGCTCCAGGGTCTATCGCCGGAGAATATCCACTTCAGCCTCTCGGCCTTCCTGTTCAACTGTTCGTTGCGCCAGCCCGTATCGCCCTTGGCCTCGATCATGACCAGGTGCGTCGTCGCGCCATCCGGAAACGCGACGAGCAAGTCCACGTCCTGCTGCGTCCCCGATACCAGCCCGTCATTTGCAATACGCTTTGGCGGGAACAGGTCGGGACGGGGACGCTCCGGTTCGTCGGCGGCGAAACGGAGCGCCATCCCGATCCAGTCGAGATGGTAATCCATCGCCACGAACGCGTCGGGCGGGATCGACGCGTCGCCGCGGGAAGAGTCCCTCAGGCAGGATTGGAGCCCGGTGCGGAAGCACTCAGACAAGCGGAAAGTCGCTTCGCCCAGCGCCTCGCACAGTAAGTGGAAGCGTTCCTTCCTGTTGAGAAGCCGCAAATATTCAATCGTGTCGGGCAAGGCCGTCTCCATGACAGTCGCCCCGGTGCCCTTCGTGGGCGGGGACTATCGTGAATTGCTACTCGAGTCCGGTGAGCCGAGTGTCTTGTTCTGAGCGATGCGAGCGTCTTCGGCAGCCCTGTCGAAGAGCGTTTCCCTGTCGGATCCGTCGAGCTCTTCCTGCTTCAGGCAAGTGAGCAGGTAGACGCCGCGGAAGGTGTGCTTGATCAGCTCGGCCAGTTCCGGCGTCAGGCCGCCGCCATAGAGATAAAGATCGTCGGCCGCGGCCCGCGCGGCGGCCTTGCGCACGTACGAGCCGGGAGTGATTCCAGCCTTCTCGGCGGCCTCGACCACGGCAGCCCACTCGTTTTCCGTGAACCGGATCGAGCGCTGGAAGCTCCTGATCGCCATCGTTACCTCCCCTGTTCAAGCGTTGCACCGGCCGCGCCGGGAGCGGAATGCCGACCGGTTTCGGACTGCCATGGGGCTGATTCCCGGTCCATTGGCCTACCTGCCCGCGAGCGGCAACCCTGTGTTTTTTCCGTCCCTGACCGCATTGCGCGCGCAATGCGCGCGGTTCTCTGGAGCATACACTGCAACCACGGAAAAAACACATTCAGTGATTCCAGAGGCTTGGCCGTAACACAAAGCGCACTACAGGTTCCCATCATACGGTAGGCCCCGTTTGGCGCCTTGAGGCGCCGAGAGGCCCCACGAGGACACGCATGCGCCCCATTGCAGCCTGCTGCGTCGGGTGTGAGGAAACCGCGCCCTCCGGGCGTGGAAGGCACCAAATCGAGCAACGATTTTCATGGGGAATGGTCGCCGGCAAGAGCGGCGGATCGGAGCCGCCACGGCGATTGAGTGGGCGGCCTCGCCGACGCGAGCGAGGGCCGCGGTGCGAAGCACCGTGCCGAGCGGGCCGGCACCAGCGTCGGCAGTCATGCCGGCGATGGTGCAACGGCGAGTGACGCGACAGCGGAACGGCGCGGCGACGGCGCCGAAGGCAGGAGCGCGCAGCGCGATGCCGGAGGCGTCCGGAGCGGTGCGAGCGAAGCGAACGCACCAGCGATCGGCGAGCGACAGCGAGCCGGAGCACGAGCGCGGCGCGAAGCGCGCGAGGGGTCGGCGGTGCCGCGCGACCGGTGTGCGAACGCGAAAACGGGCCACGCCGCCGCGGGAGCGACGACGCGGCCCGCGATGCCCTGTGGTCACGCGGCCATCACCGGGATGCCGAGCTGGCGCGCACGGTCGACGAGGTTCTCGGTGATGCCGGAGCCGGGGAAGGCGATGACGCCCTTCGGCAGGAGTTGCAGCAGCTCCTCGTTGCGGCGGAACGGGGCGGCGCGGCCGTGGCGGTCCCAGTCGGGCTTGCACACGACCTGGTCGACGCCGTTCCGCTCGGCCCAGCGCGCCGCGATCCGCTCGACGCCGGGGCCGCCGCCATGCACGAGCACGATGTCGGCATACTTGGCCCGCGTCTGGTCGAGCTTGGCGATCACCGCCGCCGGGTCCTGCACGTCCTTCCCGCCGGCGATGGCGACCAGCGTCCCCTGCGGCAGGTGGGCGGTGGTCTCGCGGTCCTTCCTCGCGCGCTGGAAGTCGCGGGCGTCGATCGCCGCCGAAGTCAGCTTGCCGGTCTGGCTCGCGTGCGATCCGCGCCGGGGCCGCCAGGTGTCGCCGGTGTCCGCGCGGTAGGCTTCGGCGGCGGCGTCGCGCATGATCTCGAAGGCGTCGCGGCGGTGGGTGAGGTTCTGCGCGCGATCCGTCACCAGCTCCAGCTCGCGCGACTTGATCTCGGTGCCGTCCTGGGCGCGCTGGAGGTCGCGCAGCTCGGGCATCAGCCGGTCGGCGGCGCGGTCGAGGCGTCTGGTCTGGCTGTCGAGCATGTTGACGAAGCCCCACAGCAGGCTCTCGCGCTCGTCGGCGAGCTGGAACCCGTCCGGCGCGACGCCCTGGGCGAGGATGCGGAACGACTCCGCCACGGCGTCCAGCGCGTCGTCGCGGTCCCACACCTCGCGGCTGTCGAACTCACCGCGCTCGGGCGCCGCGCCGAAGAGCTGTGCGTTCTCGCAGATGGCCGCGGTGGCGGACTGCGCGGCGGTCTCGATGGTGTCGATATCGAAGCTCATGTCGATCTCCTGATCGGTTGCACGCTCGGGGCCCATCCCCGATGTGATGGTTCTTTGGGACACGCGCGCGCAACGGAGCCACGGGGGGATTGGTGGAGCTTGGCGTCGCGTCGGGGCGATGGTGCGGGCGCAAGGCCCTATCGGAGCTTGGCCCGCGCCTGCGCGGGCCATAGCG
>JAJDYI010000028.1 GCA_022825235.1 Alphaproteobacteria bacterium
GATCGAGAACGGCCGCGCGCGGCTCTCGGTTCCGATCGGGCGGACCGAAACGGGCCGCGCGGTTCGCGAGCGCGTCACCGCCGGTCTCGCCCCCTCGGGCCGCCAGCTCGACCTCGCCCTCCACTGGCAACGCCCGGCCCCCCTCGGCGAATACCGCCTCGGCGCCACCCTCTCCCGCCACCCCGGCCACCGCGCCGCCGCGGGCGTCGAAGCGGTGCTGCTGTCGGGATGGCGGCTCGCGTTCTGAGCGGGGCGGATCTGTCTCCGCTCCAACGTACCCGGCGATCGCGCCAGCCTGGCCGCAGGCCTGGGATCATGCCGCGCCGATGTTCGCCTTCCCGCCGCAGATCCGCAAGATGATCTACCCGACCCGGACGCGATCCGGAGTCCGCGGCGCATATGCCGGCCAGTGCGGAACCTCAGGGAAGTAGCTGGTGAATCTCACCGGAAGTAGCTGGCCCGCGGCCAATCTCAACCGGGTGCTGCCAAATCCCGACCGGAGCAGCGGCCCGGACCGCAGCCACGCCGGACTGCAGGTATGCGATCCTCCCTTCGTGATGTTGCACAGCAATAGCCCGGCGCGCGGTTTGGAGCACGCGTGCGCTGTCCACTCCCGATCGCACAGTCTCTCCAGGTGCTCAGTGACGGAGGTGACGGGATTCTTGAGACGCGCGCGACCCGGTCTTTGCACCCGACACCTTTATCCGATAATTTCGTAATTGTTCCTACCAATTCCGGGAGGCAGAGTTGGCGCTGGTCAAAAAGAGCATAACCGTGACCGATCGTCAGGAGCGGTGGATCAGGGCGCAGATCGAGAGCGGCGAATACGGCAACGACAGCG
Source organism: Alphaproteobacteria bacterium (assembly GCA_022825235.1). GTDB lineage: Bacteria > Pseudomonadota > Alphaproteobacteria > TMED109 > TMED109 > VXPW01. The sequence goes on from JAJDYI010000028.1 coordinate 842, forward strand.
AGTATTTCCGCGATCTGATCCGCCGTGACCAGGAACAGAACGCACGATACCGCGCCCTCAAAGAGGCCATTCAGGATGGGCTGGACAGCGGCTTGAGCGACAGGACGGTGGGGGAGGTGTGGGCCGAGGCGGAGCAGCGCCATCGCGCACGGCATGGCTGAGTATCGGCTTTCTTCCCGTGCCGAGGCCGACCTTGCCGGGATCGCCGACTACACCGTCGAGACGTTCGGTATAGAGCAGGCCCGCCGCTACCGAGACGATTTCGAGGCGTGCTTCCGAAACCTTGCGGAAAACCCGCGATCGGGCCGGAGTGCCGATCGCTTGGCGCCGGGACTCCGTCGCTTCGAGCACCGTTCCCATGTCGTCTTCTACATCGAGCATGAAGCCGACGTTCTGATCGTACGCATTCTGAACGCAAGAATGGATCCTCCACGCCACCTGTGAACATCGAGGCCGCATCGCAAGGGCGCGCAAATGAGCCTGGTAATGATGCGGATTCCGGCGTACTTGACGGAGCTTCCCGAGCATTTGACCGTCCGGGTGGAGGCCCTGGACCTGGCCTGAGAAGCCATTGCCCCGATGCGGCCGATAGGGGCCGTCCGAGGTGCCGATCCTCTCCCGACTACAGCGCGACAAAAATGGACGAATGCCGCATTGCCCCGCCCGAATTGTTGCTTCGAGCGAACCGTTGCCTCACCGGGTGCGCCCGAAACGGCAGCATCGGGGATGGCTGGAATGAACACGGTGAGCATGACGACGCGGGACAAACCGGTTGAGCCCCTCTCGCGGCGTTGTGGGGCGAGTATCGTGGAACCCGCGACGGCGAATGACACCCCTCGTCTTCACCGCGTGCGCGCCCGCCGCCATCGCCTGGCGGGCGGCATGTCGTCCGGCAGGATGTCGGCGGCGATGCTGTCGGCCACCTTGTCCGCCGCCTCTCGAACCGAATCGAGCGCCAGATGGGCGTAGCGCGCCGTGGTCTGGATCTTGGTGTGCCCGAGCAATTTTCCGATCATCGGCAACGGCTCGCCGAGAGCCAACGCTCTGGACGCAAAGCTGTGGCGCAAATCGTGGATCCGAACGTCGTCGAGCCCCGCGCGCCCGCGAACCTTGTACCAGTAGTAATTTATATGCGTCAGCCGCGAGCCCGGCTCGCGCCCCGCGACCACCCAGGGGTTGCCGCGCTGGCGCGGGATGGCGGCCAGCACTCTTGCGGCGCCGGGCGACAGCGATACCGTACGCGGACCGGTTTTAGAATCGCGAAGCCTGATCTCGTTCCGGTCCAAATGCACGTCCTCCCAGCGAAGACCCGCGATCTCCCCGCACCGGCACCCGGTCAGCATCAAAAGCCTGAGCGCCGCCGCAGCGTGTACCGGTATATCCTCCTCCGCCTCCAACCTGTCCAGCGTCTCGCCGAGGCGGCGAAACTCCTCCTCCGTCAGGAACCGCTCCAGCTTGCGCGTGCGGTATTTCTTGACGAACCGGCACGGATTGCTCCCCGCCGGAACCAGACCCCACGCCTCCGCGCGGTTGAACATCCGCGACAGTGCCCCTACCGCATCGTTCGCCGCGACCGGGGTCTTTCTCAGCCGGTGATGAAGATCCGCCACATGGCGGCGGTCGACCTCGGTGACCGCCAGCCCGCCCAGCGCCGGCAATATGCGCTTCCGGATGATCTGGCTATACACCGTCGCCGTGCTGGGCTTGCAGTGAACCGCAACGTGCTCCCGTAGATAGCGCTCGGCAAGCTCGGAGATCGTCGGACCCGCCCTCGGCTCGGGCTCGGGCTCCGGCTCCTCGTCCACTCGGATGCGTGTCATCATCGCCGCTGCCCGGCGCCTCGCCTCGCTCGTGGACAGCGTGCCGTGGCGACCCAGCACGGCACGCCGTGTCCCGCCCGGGCTCCGGAACTGCACCAGGTACGTCTTCGACCCGGACGGATAGACCCTGACGCCGAACCCCGGAAGGTCCCGGTCCCAGTAGATCGTCTCCTTCTGGCAGGCCGGGAGGCCGTCCACCATCCGCTTCGACAGCGCCCTGTTCCTCAGCCGCGTCATGCTATCCCCCCGGTCTGAGCCGCCACGTCCGGCACCGGAGGTCCGGCACCCTCCTCTCCGGCGCCATCCTCCGCGACCGGCATCGTGTCGATACGCAGGATGTCGGCCTCTATGCTGTCGCCGACCCGCGCCACCGCGACCTTCTCCGCGTCCCGCGCGAGATGCGCATAACGCGCAGTCGAGCCCACGTCCCGATGGCCCAGCAGACGCCCGATCATCGTCAGGCTCTCCCCCAGCGCCAGCGCCCTGCTGGCATACGAATGTCTGAGGTCGTGGATCGTCACGTCCTCCACCCCGGCGCGCTTCCGCACGAATCGCCAGTAGCGGGCCAGTGTCGACATATGGCACTTCGGATTCTTGCCCGCGAACACCCAGCGGCTGCCCCTGGCCCGGTGGACCGCCGACAGAACCCGGAGCGCCGCCGCCGTCAGCACCAGCTTGCGCGAACCCGTCTTCGCATCGCGCAGCCTGATCTCCCCTGTCTTCAGGTCCACGTCGTCCCAGCGGAGCGTCAGCACCTCGGTTCGACGGCAGCCGGTCAGCATCAGCAGACGTAGCGCCGCCGCCGCGCGCGCATGGAGCGGACCCCGGCCCTCGAGCTCGCAGATGGCGATACCCACCCGGCGGTATTCGTCCTTGTTCAGGAACCGCTCGCGCTTCCTTTCCTTGAAGCGGATCACGTGGCGGCAGGGATTGCTACCCGGCGGCGCCAGACCCCAGGCCTCCGCCAACGTGAACATTTTGGACAGCACCATCAGCGCCCGGTTCGCAGCCCGAGGAGTGTCCCTCAGATCGTAATGCAACGCCGAGGCGTCGGTCCGGCTCACCTCCGCGACCGCCTTCTCCCCCAGCGCCGGCAAGATGTGGTTGTCCAGCGAGCCCCGGTAGGTGCCCCGCGTGTGGGCGTTGCAGTTGGTCTCGACATGCATCTCCATGTAGCGCTTCGCGAGATCGGCGACAGTTAACACCGGCACCGCCACCCGCGCCCGCCCCTCGCCCCGCTTGATCCGGTCGATCGTCTCCACCGCCTGCCGCCGCGCCTCGTTCGGCGTGAGATCGCCGTGCCGGCCCAGGGACACCCGCCTGATCCCGTTCGGGCCGCGCGACTGAACCGTGTAGATCTTTCGTCCCGAGGCATAGACCCGGATCCCGAAACCGGGAAGGTCGCGGTCCCAGAAGACGGTATCCTTGTCCTCGACCCTGAGCCCGTCGACCGTCCGCTTGTTGATCGCGAGTACCGCGCGCTTCGGCATTCAGACCCCCCACTGCCCGTGCTCAACCGACCGCCGGAAACGGCGGCGAAACCCTTCCTCTCCGGCTCGCGTTCCGCGCGGATTTGTATGCCGGACGACCCGATAAACCATCCGCCGGACTGCATCTGAAATCCAAATCCGTCATCACTTCGGAAGCAGCTGACATCGAACCGGCGGACAGTCAAGCGCATCCCTGGCGCACCGTCAACAGTGAATAAATGTTGTAACCCATTGAATAATAGATACTAATCGTATCCAAGCGCATCCCAGCGCAATCCTGACGTTTCATGGCGAAACTCCGATTAAAAAAAGAGGAGAGCCTCGAAACGATGTCTATGTACAGAAAACTGACGACGGCCGCGGCGGTCGCGGCTCTGGCCTTCGGCCTCGCGGCCTGCGGCGGAGGCGGGGATGGCGACGACCAGTCAATGGTCACGCCGCCGCCCGATATGCCGGATCCGGCCATCGCGGAGCGCGCGGCCATCAGCACGGCCATCACGGCCGCCCAGACCGCGGTCAACGCCGTGGACAACGACTCCACCGACGCCGATGTGAGCGCCGCCGATATGGCGGTCGCGAACGCCAGGACGGCGATCGCGAACGCGGCCAATGTTCCGGCGGAAGAGAGGGCGGCGAACACCGGAACGGTCAATGCGCTCGCAACCCAGCTTTCCGGCGCCAAGACGGCCCGCCAGACGGCGATGGACGTGGCTGAGGACGCCGCACAAAGGGCCATGAGGCTCGCGGCCAGTAGGCTGACTGGCGGCATTGGTACTGCGCCCTTGACGGCAACGGGAGATGGACAGCGGAGCGCCAGATATGGCGATCCCAACACCGATACCAATCCTGCTGCAACCGCCGACGACATCGTGGTCACCTACGACCCTGACCTGACGGCGACCGGCGACACCGCTGTGACCCGAGTCCTTACTGAAGACGACGACGCGTTGGTCCACGACAATCACGGCTGGTCAGGGAAGCGTTACACGCGCACGACGCCGGCCGCCGACGGTACCTACGAGGCCATCGTCTATTCGAACGTCGAAGCTCCGGAGGAGGGCAGGATGTTCGGGAGCTCTGAGCCAGGAACCGGCGATAACCGTCGATTCGAATACACACTGGCGAACGGGGTCCTGACTGCGGCCGAGGCAGACGGCGTCGGCGCTAGCACCGATGCATTCGTAGCGTCGAGAGTAGCTTTCACTGGAGTCACCCGGACCGCCGGCACGGAAACGTTCAGGTTGCCGAGTCCGAACCCGAGCGGCGCGGACACAATTACCGATATTTCCGGCAGCTATCACGGGGTGTCAGGCACCTACAGTTGCGAGCCTGCCGCCGGCACCACCAGTTGCACGGCTATAGTTGCCGCGAGGGGGTTCACCCTTGCGACCGGAACGTGGACGTTCCGGCCCGGCAACGCGAATGCCCGGGTCATGGATGCGGCGGACACGGTTTACTCCTCCTACGGCTGGTGGCTCCACACGTCTGCGGATGGCCGCACCCTGATCGCAAGCGCGTTCACGGATGAGAAGGGCGCCGTTGTCGCTGCGTCCGGCATCACTGCCCTGAACGGCACGGCGACTTATGTGGGCGGCGCGGCTGGCAAGTACTCGCTGTTCAGCCTCACCGGTGGAACGAATGACGCCGGCCACTTCACCGCGAGGGCGACGCTCGAAGCCGACTTCACCAACAACACCGACGCGACGGCGATCAGCGGCACCATCGATCAGTTCATCGGTGCGGACGGTGAGGCGCGGAACTGGTCCGTCGACTTGATGGGGTCCCCCATCACAGACACCGGCGAGATCGGTGACACGACGAGTGGCACGAGGTGGACCATCGACGGTACAGCGGCTCGCTTAAGCGGGCAGTGGTCCGGGGCCCTCAGGGAGCAGGGCACCGACGGCGTTCCGAATGTTGCGACCGGCACGTTCCACTCGTGGTACGCCAACACCGGCCGCATGGTCGGCGCGTTCGGTGCGAACAAGCAGTAGTCGAACGGGACGGGGTCTCGATCTCATGAGAACCTGACCCCGATCCCCGGAGTTGCGTAACGAGGGTGGCGCACGAAGGCGCCACCCTCTTTTTCTTTTTGCCATGCCCTTCGAGGTCCGCAACATGTCCGGCGTCTCTCTCTGCCGTGCCCTCGCGCTCGTGGTCTGCGTCGCTGTCGCGACCGCTTGCGGAGACGCGATCGCCGCTCCGTCCGCGCCGCCGGCCGGCGAACTGACCGAAGCCCGGGCCCTGATCAGGGCGGGCAAGCCGGAGGAGGCATTGACCGTATTGCGGCCTCTGACACGGGGCCGCACCGTCGATGCCGCCGTGCTGTTCCAGATCGGGATCGCCGCGCTCGGCGCGGCACAGAAGCCCGGCCTGTCGGAAGAGACGCGCGACACGCTTCTGGACGAGGCGATCGCCGCCTTTCATTCCATGCTGGTCGGACGCCCCGGGCTGATCCGCGTCCGCCTCGAGCTTGCCCGCGCGTTCTTCCTCAAGGGCGAGGACTCGCTCGCCCGGCGGCATTTCGAGCAGGTCCTGGCGGGCAAGCCGCCGGCGGGAGTAGCGCTAAACGTAAACCGGTTCCTCGCCCAGATCCGCGCCCGCAAGCGCTGGAGTGTCCACGTGGGCGCGGCTCTTGTCCCCGACAGCAACCTCTCCACCCGATCGGACGAAAAGACGATCCTGATCGACACCCAGTTCGGGCGCCTCCCCTTCACCTACCAGGGGGACGAACCAGAATCGGGCATCGGCCTCTCGGTCTGGGCCGGCGGCGAATACCAGTATCCGCTGGCGGACCGCTGGCGGCTGCGCGCGGGCGGCGCCATCTCGCGCCGGGAATACAAGGCAAGCGAGTTCGATCGGCTCACCGTCTCGGGCCATGTCGGGCCGCGCTGGCTGGTCGGCCGGGCCAGCGAGGTGAGCGTGCTGCTGAGCGGTCTCCATCAGTGGACAGGATCGGGGGTGGAGGACCCCTCGCATTACGATGTCGGGCTGCGCGTCGAGGGGCGTCACCGGCTCAGCCGGCGGACCACGGCGAACCTCGGCGTCTCCCGGCACGAGCGGCGCCATGATCGGGATTTCCACTTCGACGGCCCGGTGACCGACGTTACGGCGGGGATTGCATGGGTGGCGTCTCCGACGGTGCGCATCGACACGGCCGCGGGTTGGGGCGACCGCAGGACGGAGCGGGAGCGCGAGCGCCATTCGTGGCGCTGGATGCGGCTGGGGGCCACGGCGCTGCTTCCGTGGGGCTTCACGGTGGGCGGGGCGGGCACGCTGCGCTGGACCGATTACGAGGGCAACTGGCAGCCGTTCGTCCTCGGCGGCGGATCCCGCAGCGACCTTGTCCGCTCGATCCGGCTCAACGTGCACAACCGGGCCTTCACCGTGGCCGGGTTCAGCCCGCAGGTCTCGATGGTGCAGGAACAGCGGACCTCCAACGCTCAGCTGCACGACTACGACCGCCTGTCGGGCGAGCTGCGCTTCGTGCGGCTGTTCTGAGGGACGGGCCGTGAAGAGCGCGCCCGATCTCGCCGAACGCGTCGCCCGGATCGAGGAGCGGATGGCGACGCGCGAGGAGGTCGACGCGCTCCGCGCGCTGGTCGAGCGGCGGGAGACGGCGGCGCGCTGGCTCCGCGGCACGCTGTCCACCGCCGTCATCG
>JAJDYI010000044.1 GCA_022825235.1 Alphaproteobacteria bacterium
CCGGGCCGGCCGCGCCGGGCCGCAGGGAGGCCCTGGCTGGCGCCTTCCGGTGGCGGGTCCAGGCGGCGGCGCTCGGGACGCTGTCGGCGGCCCTCCTCGCTGTCCTCCCGGTGCCGGCGCAGGGCCAGGCCGAACCGGACCTGCAGCTGCCCGCGCCGCGGATGCTGTCGCTGGAGGCGGCCATCCAGCTGGCGCTCCGGAACAGCCGGGCCGCGATCACGGCGCGGCTCGGTCGGGAGGAGCAGGAACTGGTGCTGGAGGCGGCCGAGGAGCGGTACGATCTCCGGGCGACGGCCGGGGCGGCGGCCGAGGTGCGACGCGAGGGAGACGAGACCGCGGAACTGTTCGTCGGGCCGACGCTCCGGGTGCCCACCGGCGGCCGGTTCGCGTTGACCTTGCGGGAACCCATCACGGGGGCCCGCGGTCGGTCCTCCAGCATGACACTGAGATTCTCACAGCCGCTGCTCCGGGGGTTCGGAGCGGCGGTCGACACGGCGCCGCTCCGCAAGGCGCGCCTCCGGGACCGCGTCGCAGTCCGCGGTTTCCGCGATGCAGCGTCCGACATCATCGGGACGGTCATTTCCGCCTATCGGGGGGTGCTCCGCGCCGACCGACGGGTCGAGATCGACCGCGCGGCAGTGGAGCGGGCGCGCCGCCAGCTCGCCATCAACCGGACGCTGGTCGAGGTGGGGCGCATGGCGCCGCAGGACCTCGTCCAGACGGAGGCGGAGGTTGCGAACCGGGAGTATGCGCTGGTCGACAGCGAGAACGCGCGGGACGAGGCGCGGTCGACGCTGGTCAACGTCCTGGACCTGGAGGACGGCGCCCGCCTGGAGCTCGCGCCCGAGCCGGGGCTGACGGCCGAACGACCCGAGCTGGATGCGAGCCTGGAGGCGGCCTTCCTGCTGCGCACCGACTGGCTGCGCGCCGCGGTCGGCCTGGAACTGGCGGAGCTGGACCTGCGACTCGCGCTGGACAGCCTGCGATGGGACCTGTCGCTGGATGCCGAAACCGCGTACTCGGGGGCGGGAACCGACTGGTACGGGGAGCTGAGCTTCAGGGTGCCGCTGTGGGACGGCAACCCGAGACGGGCGGTCATGCGGGCCCGGAACGGGGTGCGGCGGGCGCAAATGGCGATCGCCGAGACGCGCCAGGCGATCCGGATCGAGGTGCGTCGCGCCGTACAGGACGTGGACGTCACGCTGCGCCAGGTCGACGCCGCCCGGCAGGCGCGCGCACTTGCGGAACGCAAGCTCGAGATCGAACGGCGCAAGCTCCGGGAGGGCCTGTCGTCGGCGTTTCAGCTGGGCCGGTTCGAGGACGACCTGGTGACTGCGGAGAACCGGGAGCTGGACGCGATGGTGCGTTACCGCAACGCGCTCACGGCGCTGGATCGTACGCTCGGCACGACGCTGGAGCGATGGGGGCTGACCATCGAACAGGTGGGTCGCTGATGGGGCCGGTTCGCCGAGCGAGCCGGCGCGACGCACGCTGCCACCGGCGGCAGGCAGCGGCCCGGAGGCTGCGCCGGGGCGGATGCCGGTGCGGCGGGCGCCGGCCCGGCGCGGCCTAGGGCGGCACGGCATGTCCAGCGTCCCCGACGCGGCCGCTTCGGTGTACCGCTCGATTTTCGAGAGCATGACGTGCGGGGTCATGCTGATCGACGGCGACGGGCAGATCGAGACCTTCAACCCGGCGGCCGCGGCGATCCTGGGCATGGAGCAGGAAGCCGCGCTCCACCGGAGCTTTGCCGAGGTCTTCATCGGCAACGCGGACTACGAGCAGTTGAGCGAGGCCGTGCTGGCGGCAATCTACGACGGCGCCGTGGGCCTCCATCGGGTGGCCACCGTCTCGGTGGGCGAGCGGGCGGTGCCGCTCGCCGTCGACACCTCGTACCTGCAGGAGCCGGGTGGGCGCCGGGAGGCCCACCGGAGCGTGGTCGCCGTGTTCAGCGACATCTCCGAGCTGGAAAGCCTGCGGGTGAAGGAAGCAGCGCTGGCCCGGGATCTCGCGGCCAAGCATCAGGAACTGCGTGCAGCCTACCGCGGCCTCGAGGGGCGCAACCGCGAACTGGGCGACCTGTTGCGGAAGGTTCGGGCCGTGCGGGTGGCCGCCGTGGCCTGCGGGGCGTTGCTCGCCTGCGGGATCGGGGCCTGGCTGTGGAGCGAGAGCCCGGCGATTCGGTTCGGCAGCACGCCCACGCAGGCGGCCCGGACCACAGGCGGGGAGCGCGTCGTCGTCGTCGAGCCGGTCCGCGTGGCCTCGACGATCACCGTGCCCAGCACGATCGAACCGCTGCGGGAGGTGGCGATCACCAGCCCGATCGAGGCGCAGGTGGGGGCCGTCCACGCGGCGGTCGGCGCGCATGTCGTCGCCGGTCAGCCGCTGCTGGATCTCGACGTGTCCGAAGTGCGGATCGAGCGCCGGAAGGCGGAGACGGCCTACCTGAAGGCGAAGGCCCAGGTGGACCTGCTCGCCGATTGGGCGAACAGCTCCGAGGCGTCGCGGGCGAAGCGGGCCCTGACCAAGTCGCAGATCGCACTGGAGGCGGCGAACACCAAGCTGGAGGAGGTCTCGTTCCTGGTGGAGGAGGGACTGGCGCCGGCCGCGCGAAAGGTCGCTGCCGAGCGCGAGCTGCGGACCCGCCTGCTCGATCTGGAGGCCGCCGAGCAGGACCTGCACGCGGTGCTGGCCAAGGGGGGCGAGGACCGCGCGGTGAGCGACCTCGAACTCGAGACCGCCCGCGGCGAACTCGAGCGGCTGGACGCGATCCTCCGGAACGCGACCGTCGTCGCGCCCGTGGCGGGAGTCGTGCTGCGCCTTGGCGGCGGCGCAGGGCAGCGGGGCAGTGCGTTGTCGGCGGGGACGTCGATCGACGCCGGGCAGCACCTCGTCACGATCGGGGACATGGCGGGTGTCACGGTGTCGGGTCGCGTCGATGAGGTGGAAGTCCGCCGGCTCGCCCCGGGGGCGGCGGTGCGGATTTCCGGGCCCGCCTTTCCGGGCGTCCGCCTGGAGGGCCGGGTGACGTACATTTCGTCGCAGGCGTACCGGGTGGGCGGCCAGACCGGCGTGCCGGCCTTCGAGATCGTCGCCGCCGTGGACCGGCTGGCCAGCGAGGAGCGCGCGGCCGTGCGTCTCGGCATGTCGGCGGAACTCGAGATCGTCGTGTACGAGAGCGACACGGCGCTGGTGGTGCCGATTGGGGCGGTGGATCTGTCCACGGGGAACCCGCAGGTGCGGGTGCGCGACCAGGCCGCGGGCGCCGAACGGATCGTCCGGGTGGCGACCGGGGTCACCACCCTGGACGGGGTGGAAATCCTGAGCGGCCTCGCGCCCGGCGATCGCGTGGTCGTGCCGTGAGGGCGGCCGCCCCCCGGTCGATGGCCGGCCCGAACTGCTGCGAGAGCGGCGCCCGGCAGTGAAGCTCTTCGGGACGGCCAATCTGGCGGAAGCCTGCTCAAGCCTGCTGAGCGCGCGGCACCGGACCGCCCCGGCCCTGATCGGGATCGCGATCGGCGTGGCCTCGGTGAGCAGCATGATCTCGGTGGGATCGATCGCCAAGTCCGAGGCGGCCCGGCAGTTCCAGGAACTCGGAACCGACATCGTGAACATCCGGCTCCGCGCGCGCGGCGAGGGCCGGGTTGCCCTCGGGCTGGCCGCCGCCGAGGGGATCGTGCGGCTGTCCAGCATCGACCGCGCCGCGCCCTTCACCACGGGCGGGGGGCGGGCGGTGCTCGCCGGCAAGGAGTCGGTGGGCGTGAGCGTTGTCGGGTCCACCGGCGCATTGGCGGCGCTCGCCCGGCTGGAGCTCGCCGAGGGCCGGTTCGTCTCGAAGCTCGATGCAGGCCAGTACTACGGCGTGGTCGGATCCGAGATCGCGGACAAGCTTCGAGCGCTCACAGGTGGCCGGAGCATCGGCGTGAAGGTGCGCGTCCGGGACACCGTCGTCACCGTCGTCGGCGTCCTCCGCCGCTCGTCGGTGGGGCAGCGGCCGCTGGATCCGAACCGGGCCGTCTTCCTGCCGATCGGCACGGCGGGGCGCGTCGCGCCGGAGGAGGGCCTGAAGGACATCCTGGCGCGGACCGCGGCGGCGGCCGACTATCGGACGGCGGTGCGCGAGATCGTCGCGTATTTCCGGGACCATGCGCCGCGCGCCCGGGTGCAGGTGCGGAGCCCCGAGGAACTGATCGAGCAAATGCACCGCCAGATGCGCCTGTACACCCTGCTGCTGGGCACGGTCGGTGGCATCTCGCTGCTGGTCGGCGGGGTCGGGGTGATGAACGTGATGCTCGTCGCCGTGACGGAACGGCGGAAGGAAATCGGCATCCGGCGCGCCCTGGGGGCGCGGCGCTGGGACATCCAGGCGCAGTTTCTCACCGAATCGGCCATCCTGTCCCTGGTGGGCGGGTTCATCGGGGTGATCCTCGGGTTCGGCGCCACGTGGGGGGTCTGCCAGTACTCCGGCTGGACCTTCGCGCTCTCGGCCGGCGGCACCGTGCTCGGGGCGGTCGTGGCGGGCGGGGCTGGCATCTTGTTCGGCTTCTATCCCGCCCACCGGGCGGCCGGACTCGACCCCGTCGCCGCGCTGCAGGGCGACTAGGACCGGCCCGACCGAGCCGCGCGGCGGAGAAGGGGAAGTGGTCCGCTACGGCGCGGGCCCGCCGCCGAGGTTTTGCTTGTGAGGCTCTTGCAAAACGGTCCGAGCGAGCGGAACTCAGGCCGGAGGCGGGCCCGACCGCCGCCTTCCGGTATCCCGAGATTGTCGACGACCCGGGATCAGGAGGAAAGGGGGCCACCTCCCGCGCGAACGCCCGCCCGTCGAGCAGGTCAACGGACGCCTCAAGGACGAGTTCGGCGGACGCCGGATCCAGGTCCGGGGTCAGATGCGCGGTCACTGAAGGTGATGACCCACCTGATGTTCGGCATTTGCGTGAGTCGACCCGCTGATCCGCCTGCTGCGGTGAGCAAGGCTGTCGCTTCACCGCCGGCCGCCGGCGCCCGGCACCGGGCCACGGACTCCCCCCGGCCGCGAGCCCCCCGGCGACGGGCCAAACCGGGACGGAAGCCTGGATCCCGAAGGGCCGCAGGCTACCCGGACGGTCGCTTCCGGCGCCGCCGAACGGTGCCGCCGGGGTCTTCGTCAACCCATCTGAAACCGCGAGGAATGTTGCAGGAGGATCTTTCGAGATCGTGTTTTGAAAACCTTATGACTTTGATTTGAAAACAGTCTTGGATTTGTTGCACGGAATCGCCGATAACGTGGGCATCCGGGGAAGGCGGTTTGCGAGCCGGCATGCCAGCACTGCTGGTGAACCAGCCCCGGCCGGCGGCAGCGATCCCCGCCAAGACCGGTCGTGATCGATACTCACCCTGGAGGACAGCATGCACACGATGGTTTGGAGCGGAAGGCTCGGCATTCCGAAGGCGGGCTGGGCGGCGCTGTTGACGGCCGCACTGCTTGGTTCCGGGATGGCGCATGCCGATGAATGCAGCGACGAGTGGGCCGAGGCGCCCGCGGAAGAATACTGCGACGACTCGGAAGACTCGGTGACCGTCAGCAACGTTTCGGGCACGACCAAATGCAGCGTCGACATCGCCTGCTACAACCGTGTCAATCTCCTGAACGGACCGAGTGGCGACAGCGTCTCAGTGAACTTCTACGTGACCAACCCGATCTCGTGGCAGGTCTGGGAAGACGCAAACGGCAACAGCAACAGCAGCACCAACGGACTCGCCCGCGCCGATGTCGACGACATCACCATTTGCTATTACGCGGGCGATCTCACCGACGCCACCTGGGTCAGCTGGGCGGACAAGCTCGTGGTCGGCAGCTGCGGCAGCAACGAAGTCGATGTCAGCGATGCGGTGGCGGACGGACTGGACATGCGGGTATCCGAGTTGAACTAGAGGGCGCGAACGACCGGGCGCCCCGTCGTGGTGCTGCCCAGTCGTTCGCAACAGCGCGCGTTCGCAGGGATCCCCCGCGGGTTGCGGACGGGGCGCGAGCATCACTGGTTCGACACGGAATCCGAATGCGATAAAGAGGTGCGCAGGTCGCGCCGGCACGCAGGGCAGTGGTGCGAGATAGCGACTCCCGATGGGCCCCGAAGGCCGACTTGCCGGATGCGCATGAGCGACTGCGGCATCCCCCATACCTGACGGCGGATCCCCCGCCTCGGCGACCGGCCGTCCTATCCTTTCGGGTTGCGTCCCGCGGGTGTGTCTGTTGCCCCGCATTCGACGACCGCTGCCGTCGTCGCTCCCGTTGCGGACGGGTCGCCAGCGGCCATGGACAGGCTGTTAACGGAGGTTGCGGCGTCTTGCCAGCCCCCAATCCAGTCGTATGTCGGTGCCGAGCGGCCAAGCCGGTCAGATGCCGGATCGGATCGCAGCCGGATCGCCGACTTGGCGACACGATGGTTTCCGCTGCCGGCGGTCGGCAGCCCGGGGCGCTATGAGGCCCTTCCGTGTTGCAATGACGACGCCAGGCGTCCGATCAGGATCTGGGGCTCGCCCAGTGAAGTGAAGATCCCGCGGTTGAGCAGTTCGTCCCGGAAGCGGACGTTCAAGCTTTCGACGCAGCCGTTCTCCCATGGGGAGCTGGGCTCGATGCAGGCGGTCGTCGCCCCGACCGTCGTGATCCGGCGCCGGACGTGGTCGGCCACGAACTCAGGGCCATCGCCTCGCAGGCTGTTCAGTTGTCCGACCGGATGAAGCCGGGCACGCCGCGGCGGAGGAACAACTCTGACAGCGGTTCCGGCAGGCCCCACGAGGCGGGCTTGCGGCAGACCCGAATCAGCACAGGCATTCCCGGGTGTCCTGTCCAGGATGTTCAGGATCCGGAACGCCCGGCCGTCGTCCGTGCGGTGGCACGAAGTCGTACGACCGGACGTGATCCCGACGGCTGGCCGGCTGCAACTGCACGCACGAGCCGTCGTGCTGCCACAGCCGCGGCTGTTTCCGGGGAACCTTGAGCCCTTAACGCCGCCAGAGGCGCTCCACCCGCTTGGCGTTCACCTGCCAGCCGACGTCCCGCAGCAGAGTCGCAATCGGGCGATACCCACAAGCGGCCATCCCACCGCGCCACCTCGATCACGTCGGCCACCTCGCGCGCCCCGTCCGACCGAAGTGTCGTTCAACCCGCTGTCAATCGTGGAACTGGCCTGAGGTCGTCTGCGCAGAGGTATATTCGTTGGCCAGGCAGCTGGTTCTCACTGCAGCTCCGTACGATACTGTGCCGCTGGCGTCGGTCGCCTCTTTTACGCAGATATCGAGTTCATCGGTATTGACCATATTAAAGACGGACAGGCTCAACGAAGGTGTAAGCGTAGTGCTGCTCGCTCCATTCGTACCATGGGTGAAGGTGATGCTGCAGGTCGCGCTGATATCGCATTCCGCGTCTGAGGGATCCGTCACGTTTGAGCCGACCTGATACAGCCAGCTGGTGTTACAGAATTCCGACGCGGGACTATCGTTCCACTGGGATTGGCAGGTCATGGTCGTGGTCTGGGCAATGGCGCCGCTTGCACCGGCCAGCAGCATTCCCGCCACCAAGGCAGTTGCGATGAAGCCTCCGGTCAGTCTCGATTTCTTGCCGGTCGTTGTCGCGCTGGCATGTCTTCCGTTCACTTGCATGACGACTTCTCCTTGCTGTTCTCAAACGGGTGTGAACCCGCAAATTGTCGAGCGAGGTATCGCCTGAGTTCCTTGGAAACAACCAGCAAACTCGCTCTCTAAATTAGTTCATTCGTACCATATCAATACAAGTTTGGCAAGTATGTGCTTTTTATCCACAGACGGTGGCCCGGCCGTGTGAAAGCCGCGTGCCGCAGCAGTAGAGGTTGACTAGGCAACAGCCGATACTATGGGCAGGATCTGCATTCCGGCTTGTATGAAGCGGCTTTCAGGTGTTGGCCGCTGGTATCAGTGTTGACTCGTGCAACCGGCGCTGGCGATCTGAGCGCGGTCATCGAAACCAGTCGAAACGGGTTCCGGTGTGCGTGGGTACGCGCGGGCATCAAGGCGTCGCCGTCGACAGGCCTGATCGGAAGCCGGACGGGATCCGGGGGCACAGAGCCGTGGAGCCTCGGCGGGTCCGACCGGCCTGCGGCCGGCATGGATGTCCTCCGGCGTCGTGTGCGACATCATTTATCGGACGCTATGGATCGCCGTCGTCCGGATGAGCCAGGAGGTCCATTCCCTGTCGGGGCGGACGTCCACGGTCATCTGTCGCTCCCGGCACCGGCCGGTGCGTCCTTTCGCCGTGGATCGGGACACTCGAAGTTCCGTCGCCCTGGTTCCCGGTCGGCGCGGCGCCGGATGGGCCTCGAGGAACAGGTCCACCAGCAGCGCGTCCATCGCCGCCGGATCGGCCGCGATCCGCTTGTACCGGTCCCCGGCCGCCGTCTCCGGCACGCTGAGCTCCAGGCGATTGAGCGTGCTCGACCCCGCCAGCGCCTGCCCACGGTCGCGCGACCGGCGGCGCCGCTCCCCGGTCACGTCCGCACACCCGCTCGCCAG
>JAJDYI010000069.1 GCA_022825235.1 Alphaproteobacteria bacterium
TCGCACCGCCACCGCCGCCCAAGCGACGCGGCCGGCCACCCAAACCACGGAGGAGCGACGACTGAACTGGCTCGTCACCAACCCCCACAACTGGGGAAAATTACTTCGGCGCTTCTGGGGAAATTTACTTCGGTATTGACAGTTGGTCTCCTCGGCCCACGCACGCATGGCCTCGGCCGCCGCTTCCGGCGCCATCAGCTTCTCCTTCAGCCCCGCCAGCACGCGTTTCTCGAGGACCGTGCGACGGATGCCGCGGCTGTTGGCGCAGCTCCCGTTCATGACGTGGTTTGAGCAGCCGTAGCGGTCCTGGCCGCGCATGGAATAGGGGCCGCCGCAGACGCCGCATTCGAGCAGGCCCGAGAGCAGGTGGCGGGGCCGGTGGGCGCCGTTCAGTCGGTTGGCGTGCGTCGACCGCACGGCCTCGATGACAGTGGCGTAGCGCTCCGTGATCGCCCCCTGCCGGTCCTTCACCGACTGCCAGAGCGCATCGTCCACGATGCGGAGTTCCGGCACCTCCTTGACGATCCATTGCTCCGGCGGGTTGAGCCGCGACACGCGCTTGCCCGTCTCCGGGTTCTTGATGTAGCGGAGCCGGTTCCAGATCAGGCGGCCGATGTAAAGTTCGTTGTTGACGAGCCCGGTGCCGCGTTTCACGTGGCCCCGGATGGTGGAGTCGTTCCAGAGCTTGCCGGACGGGCCGGGGATGCCCTCGTCGTTGAGGCGCCGCGCGAGCGCGCGCGGGCTGACCCCGGCCGCGAAGTCCCGGAACACCCGGCGCACGACGGCGGCTTCGGCCTCGTTGACCGTGCGCCCGCCCCGGACGGGCTCGCCGGCGCCGTCCGTGGCCTTCACCACGTCGTAGCCGTAGCAGAGCCCGCCCCCCGAGCGGCCCTGCTCGACGCGGCCCCGGAGCCCCCGGCGGGTCTTCGCCGCGAGGTCCTTCAGGAAGAGCGCGTTCATCGTGCCCTTGAGCCCGACGTGGAGCTCGTTGATCTCCCCCTCGGCCAGCGTGACGATCATCACGCCCGCGAACTGCAAATGCTTGTAGAGCGCCGCCACGTCCGCCTGGTCCCGGCTCACGCGGTCGAGCGCCTCCGCCACCACGACGTCGAACGCGCCCCGCCGCGCGTCCTCGAGCAATGCCTGGATGCCCGGGCGGAGGATCATGCTGGCGCCCGAGGTCGCGGCGTCCCGGTAGCCGCCCGCGACCGTCCAGCCCGACCGCTCCGCGTGCTCGCGGCAGACCCGGAACTGGTCGTCGATCGAGGCAGCGCGCTGCTGATCGGAGGAGTAGCGTGCGTACAGGGCGGCACGGGTCATGTCAGGTCTCCTTCAGGTTCCGGGTCTCCTGTACCGGCTCGTTGTCGTTGGCGCAATCCGGGCGCTCGAATTGCTCGCGGGCGATCTGGCGCCCGAGCAGCCGGGCGATGGTCAGGACGGCGGCCTCCACGCGGGCCTCCGCCGATCCGTTGTCGTTGGCGGCGATGCCAGCCGCCGGTCTTCCTGGCTTGCTTCCGTTGCGCATCCTGCTCCTTCCCGCGAAATGGTCCGTCACGGGATACGGTGTGCGCTAGGAAATCCGGTATGTCAAGTCCGTTCATTTGCATTATCAGATGGTTAGTCATACTTGGGGGGTCTTGGTCGATCTCTGTCGACGCAATGAGGCGTCATGGCTGCGAATGGCAACTTTCGGGAAAATTCCCTACACCCGTCCGTTGACCATGATTCTCAGGGGGTGGTCCGCCGGCAGGCGGTCCGCCGCGAGCAGCCGGAGGCCCTCTTCCCGGACCTGCACCGGCAGCAGTTCGTCGAACGCGTCGCGATGGCCGAGCGGGACGGCAAGTGCCCGCGCCGCATGGTCATCGGCACGAACACCACCTCATGATCCTCCAGCACGGTGACAACGGCACTCCGATCAAACTGGCTTACGACAGGCGGGAAAATCCCGGAAGCAGCAAAGTGGACGGAAGTGCGATTCGGTCAGACGTTTTCAAGCGCTTTAGTGACCGGGAACGCTCCTTCCCATCCTGATCCAGAACTGCAAATTCTCTTTCCCTGAAGAGCCGCAAAACGACCTCATCCAGATCAGAGAAACGTGCTGCTGTTCGATTGGCAAACATGTGTCGAAAGGTCTCTATCGTTACTGGCTCTTCCGACACCAGACTGAACAGCTCTCTTGGGAGTTCGTTCAGCAATTCCTCGTGCATCCGTTGCGCGTCCAGATCCTGAAACCTGAACAGCGGCAGGGTTCCGCCCTCGAGCAATGCATCCCATCCCAACATTCCAAAGCTCCCAATTCCGCAATGCTCGAACGTATTCTGAACGTCCCAGTGGCGCTGGATCATCACGTCCCTGGCGGTCGGGTGTCTTGAAAGATGCAGAAACCACAATGCCCGGCGGGATTGTTCAGGACGAATGAAAAACGGAGTGTCGTAGGTTGCTCCGGTCAGAATTCGGGTGTGAT
Organism: Alphaproteobacteria bacterium; assembly: GCA_022825235.1. Lineage (GTDB taxonomy): Bacteria > Pseudomonadota > Alphaproteobacteria > TMED109 > TMED109 > VXPW01. The sequence goes on from JAJDYI010000069.1 coordinate 2,465, forward strand.
CGCGTAGCGTTCTTTGCACAAGCGCCTTCCCGCCATACCCGTCCCGATCTTCGATCAAACTGCGGATTCGTTCGTCACTAAGTCCCACCGGTTTTGCCGCCGTGACCATCTGTGGTCTTTCTGAAAGAAAGTTGATTAACGAGTCTGCAGCAAACGTGAGGATGACTTCGGCGGCTGGCAGCTCACTGAAAATTCGTGCGATAAGAGTGAGCTCCACTTGGGCGAAGCCAGTCTGGTCAAGCAGAAAAATTGCTCGGCCGGAACGAGGCTGCCTTTGATGAATCGACTTCAAGATGCTGTCAAGCTCATTCTCGAAAGGACCCGTCCTGACAACGATCTTGTTACCGTCGCTGGCAGGTTCGCGTTGCGCCAGAACCTTCTGCAGATGATCGGTGTGCGCCTTTTCCTTATCCACGAAATAGAACTGACAATCGACAGCCAGCGGCTTGATGCGGTTGTGATTGAGGCGGGTTTTTGCCGTTTCAGCTTCCTCCAGCATGACCAACGGTGAACCGGGCAATTCGTCACTTCCATCCGAGAACAACCCACCGCCTGCAAAGCCGTCAACCAGATCCAGTTTGAATTCGTCCCGATGTGGGCTGACGTTCAATCTGTCGAAGTAGGCCCGCAGATACCGACGCAGAACGCGAAGTTTTGCCTTGCTGTGGGCTTCAATTTGCGGCGGCTTTTCGTCAGGGTGCCATTTGAAGTTCTTGCCTTTGGAGTTCATGTTTTCTGTCCTTTGCTTGGGGGTAGCGGGGCATGGCGTTGTGCTCTACCCCGTCAAGCTCGCGTCCGCCGGCCTTCGGCGTGAGTCCCCCCCACTGCTTGAAGAAAAACGGTACGTCGTCACGCGCGCATTGATCGCGGATATCAAGAACCCACTCCACACACAGCGAACGAGCATTGGGGCCGCTTTCACCGCCGACGATCACCCACGAAATTCCGTCGAGATCAATCTCACCGACAGGACCCAGGAGCGGCTCGATCGAAAGAAACCGGATCGCGGCGGGTGCCGCTTGCAAATGTTTAATCCGCGCCTTCCCGGTACTGTCCTCAACCGATACGCCACACCAAATGTGTTCAGGGGCTCGGCCATTGGCATATCTGCGCCGCAAATAGCCCCGCATCAGGGAGCTGCGTTTCGTCAAGACCTGGTAAATGTGCCGGTCCTCGGCTTCCATCTGTTCAAAAACTTTGTCGATGAACTGGCGTGGAACACGCTTGTGAAACAGGTCACTCATCGAATTGACAAAGATCTTCCGCGGCTTACGCCAGCGTGCTGGCTGATCCAGGCGCTCCGGCCAGATCCTTAAGTCAAAGCCCTGCTCATAGGGGTGCCCCTTGATGCCACGCCACCGTTCCGCAAAACGCGCTGCATAGCAGTTCTCGCAGCCGCGCGTGATCTTGCTGCAACCCGTCACCGGGTTCCAGGTCGCATCAGTCCACTCGATTCCGGATCTGTCCGCCATGTTGCTGCTCTTGTAGAGCCTTCCGTTTAGTTTACAGATGTTGCTGAAATGTTCAATTATAGTGCTGTCTGCCGTTTCTGCAACGCCGCTCCCTCGCTAAGGTTTCGAAGTTTCTCGGGATTTTTTGTCGCATACACCGCCAGAGTTGCATCGATTAACGGCGCGTTTATCCGCGATCTGTGGAGCTATTTCCGGGACTCCAAGCGCTGGCGTCTAGCCCCCTGACCCGACTTCCGAAAACACGATGCAGGTCGTTGAGGCGCCCCGCAAGCCATTCATGCTGTCGCGACCAGTCCTTCTCATCTTCAGGGTCGACGTCGTCTAGATACACCGCTATCCGGCTGTCTTGGCCGTCTGGAAGCTCTTCCCACTGCAAGGAGTACTCAAGTTCATGCTCAATCCCTTCCCTTTGTTCACGCAGAAGGTGAAAAAATGCCTTGGCGTTGGGTCCGCTGAGGTATAGCTCTGATCGAATCTTCCTGTCCGCTCGAATCATTACTGCACTGAGTTGAATGTTACTCCTCCCAATTGAATATCCCATCCAGGATTGCGGTTGCGGCTTACGGATTCCGGAAATCGGTCCGTCAATCGTTCTCAGCACCGCGTGGAGTGCCTCCCAGTAGGCGCGTTGCATGATGCGCGTGTCGGAAAGCTCTGCTTCGTCGATCGTACGCGCAGCTTGCGCGACCCACTGCGACCAGTCGTTCGGCTTCGATACGATATTGAACTTGGGTGCCGCCAATGAGTTTCCGATCCGCCATAATTCGATTTCCAGGCCGAAAAAGTTGAAGCCTTCTTCCGTGATCCTATTCAGCCAGTCGAGAGTTGCTCGGTGTTCTTCCGTGAAACTCGAAGCTATCCAAACAATCGTTACAGCTTCCAGTCCGGAGGCATAAGTCAGCAATTGCCCAAGGTGGTTGTGGTCCGTCCGTCTGAGTTGGTTCTCGACCAACACCCATGCATTCGAGCCGGTGTCCCTGCACAGAATATCCGCACGAAATGGACCGACCGCCCGTTCCGATGCCTCAAGCTCCAAGTCTATGCCGAGCGTTGCGGCGAGGATGGCAAGATTTTCTTCTTGGGCTAGCCAAGGAGTAAAATCAGTGGCTTCGTGCTTCCAGATTTCGGTCAAGTCGACGGAACTAAGTCGGCCAAGCGCGTCATTGTTCATATCCGAACGTCCCTATCGTTCAGCGACCGATGGCGCGTTAGCAGATTCCGCAGCGCCTCGTCGCTGGAAATCCCCGCATCCCATCCATACGCTGCCGCGACCGCTGCGTCGAGGTCCGCATGCACGTCGGCAAGCCATTGCGGGCGGGCGTTGTAGAGGTTGGTCAGCGTCTGCGCCTTGAGTTCCTTCGCCGCCGCGTCGTCGCGGGCGACCGGACGCTTTGGATAGCCCGGCACCGGTTCGTCCACCCACTCCACCCATTCGGGCGGATTCAGCCATCGGTTGCGGAGCTCGACCAGCCGTCGGGCGGCCTCCGCGATGGCAACGGCGCGCGGGTCGGAGGCGTAGTCGGCGGCAGGGATGTCCGGCGAGAGGCCGTCCGGGAAGGGGAAGGTCTCGAAGGTCGTGGTCGGCGTGTAACGAGGATCGTTGCCCTTGCCGAGCCATGTCCCCAGTCGCAATGACCACGCCTCGTGGAATCGGCTGTGCAAGATGCCGAAGGTCACGTCGTCGTCGCGGGCAATCGCGACTGTCGCACTATCGGGGCAAACCCTCGCGTCGAGCAAGACGAACACCCGATGCTTGGCGACCCGTGGGGTTGCTATGTAGCGCGGCAGTCCGTGAAGCGCCCGCCACATGCCCGGACGGGTCTCTCCGTGCCGCCACCAATATCTGCGGTGTCTTTCTCGTCGCATTCCGAGGCGCACCGGCTTCACATGCTCAACGACATGCGCGAATGGGGCTTCGTAAAGCGCCGCATCAGCTTCGCTCATGGAGTCTCCGAAATCGACGATCCACTTGCCGGCAGACCGGCGGGTCAGGTCCATCCCGTTCACCCACGGCTTGAGGACGTCAGTGTTGGGCCGGCCATTGGGATTAGCAGGCAGACAAAGCCACTCCCGCGCAACTTCTCCTGGAACTTCAAATGGTCCCGACTTTTGGTCACCGATAAAAGCCGTATTTCGGTTCCGAATCAGTTTCTCAGCCTTGGTGAGGTCGGCACCATTGGCACTCAAGTCCGCAGAAATTCGATCTGTTTTCACTCCATTAAGATGAACTGGCAGTGAGGAAGATTTCGCAGCGAAGCTAATCAGCGATACCCGCACGGCGGCACCTTCCACTACCCACGGTTCATCTGACCAGGCATCGAAAATGGCGGCGTGAGCGTCTATCCAATCGAGCACTGCACGATTCGTGCCGCCGCGGATCGAGTTCGTGGCCACCAGCCCCGCCCGCCCGATCCTGCCGCCCGCTACCAGTTTCCCGGCCTTATGGAACCAATAGCAGACCAAGTCGGAAAACTGTGGCAGCGCGCCTTCGTAGACCCTACGCAACCGACCTGTGTAATCTTCCCCCAATCCGTCGAGCAGTAACTTGGCTCCTAGGAACGGCGGGTTGCCGATCACGACGTCGGCCTCCGGCCAGTCCGGTTCGGTCCCGTCGGGCGTGAGGATCGCATCCCGGCACTCGATGGTCTCGAGCGGGTCAAGGATCGGGTCGGTCGATACGCCGAACCCATTGCGCCGCATCCACTGGATCTCGCCGATCCAGACCGACACGCGGGCAAGCTCCGCCGCGTAGGCGTTGATCTCGATGCCCTTCACGTTCGCCGGGCCAATCTCCGGGAACACGCGGTCCAAGCCGAGTTCCTCCGCTTCGAGTTGGACCCGGTGCTCGATGTCCTTCAGCGCGTGCAGCGCGAGGTAGAGGAAGTTCCCCGAGCCGCAGGCGGGATCAAGCACGGTGAAGCTCCGCAGCCGTTCGAGGAAGGTTCGGAGCGCCCGGTCCGCCTGTCGCCAAAGCCGTGTCCGCGCTGCACGCGACCCCGCTGCGTCCGCACGTTCGACCAGGCCCGCGATCCCGGCCTTTGCCGTTTCCCATTCCGCAAGAAGCGGGCGCACGATCACCGGTTCGACAATTCGCATGATCTTGTCACGGTCGGTGTAGTGAGCGCCGAGCTGCGAGCGCTTGTCCGGGTCGAGCCCACGCTCGAACAGCGTGCCGAGAATTGACGGGTCGATCTCTGACCAGTCGAGCGCCGCAGCCCTGATCGCGGTCTCCACCCCTTCCCGATCAAGCGGCAACGCGGTGTCGGTGTCGAAAAGCCCACCGTTGAACCAGGCGACAGGTTCGATACCAAGCCGACCGCCCGTCGCCATGGCCCCGAAAAGACTACGTGCCAGTGATACGAATTCGTCCGGATTGCGCCTCGCCTCATGGAGCAGGCGAGCGAACATGTTGCCGGGCAGCAGGCCCACGTCCTCTGCAAACATGCAGAAGACCAGCCGGTTCACGAAGTGTGCCACCGCCTGCGGGTCGTGCCCCCGGTCGCGGAGGCCCTGCGCAAGCTCGGCGAAGGTCGCGGCCGCGCGTTCCGTGACAGCCTGCCGCGTCTCGCCGGGCCGCAGCCGCTCCGGCTCCGACATCGCCCACTTGAGCTTGTCGCGGGTCGCGCCGTCGGCGAGATCGTCGAGCGTGAACTCGTGCGTCACGCTCACGCTGTTCGTCCAGTTGGTGCGAATGCGGAACCGCGCCATGTCCGAGACGATCAGCAGCGGCGGGTTCTCCAGGGCGAGCGCGTACTGCCGCAATTGATTGAACGCAGCGTCGAGGTCCGAACGCTTGCCCTTGTACTCCCAGGCGAAGAAGCCGCGCTTCCACACGTCAGCCCAGCCGCCAGCGCCGGTGTCCTTCCGCGCGCCCCGCTCGAAGCAGTACCATTCGCCCGCCGGGTCGGCGTCCGTCGGCGTCGGCTCGCCGAGTAGGCGGCACAGGTCGTTGAAGTGCGACTGCGCCGCCGCGCTCTCCTTCAACTCCGACGCCCGCCACTTGGCGATGAACTCGCCCGGCGTCATCGTGCCGACCGCGAAGACAGAGACCTGGATCGGCTGGATCGGCAGCGCCGATAGTTCGCGCGCTGGGTTGACACCGCGGCTTCCCTCATCGAAGCATGGCTCTCTGTTCCGATCTCGTTCCGGTCACGATGCAGCGGCTTTGTAGAAGTCGCAAGCCCGGCCGCGCACGACGACTGACCATTGCGAGCGCCTCGATGATTGCACCGATAACCGCGGGCGGATCGCTGCGCAATGTGTGACGCGACCAACCCCAGATACTGCAACGGTCCGGCAACGTACCGAGCGCCTTGAGCGCCGCCGCTTCGGCCGGCCCCTGAATGCGGAGAGGGAACATGTGCAGACCGGATCGTTCCCCAGCGGCGATCATTGGTTGCGGCACGCCCGTCCGAAGCGATTGCGTCACCGCGGTGCGCAAGATGTAAAGAGCCTCCCCGCGCGTTTGCTTCGCCCCTGCCGTCTTGTTGCCGGTACCGACTGGAAGGCGACGCGGAACGCGCTCGCGGATCGTTGGCCGCTCCTCCCGCTCAAGCGCCACGAGGTGTCAAACCCGTTGCGTTGGTGAACGGCAATTCGAAAGCGACGTGCGGGGCAGAAGGTCGTTCCCACTTCTTGCGGAAGTGGTTGGTCACACACCTAGCGAGATCATCGGCAATTACACGCTGAGCGCGGCGGGTTTCGAGGAGGATCAGCTGCCGGCCGAGATGGCGCAACGGTTGCCGCATTATCCCGTGCCGGCGGCGGTGATCGGGCGTCTGGCGATCGACCTCGTGCACCAGGGCCGCGGGCTCGGCGAATTTCTGCTGCTGGACGCGATCCAGCGGGTCGTCCGGGCAAGCGACGCGATCGGCGTCTACGCGGTCGTCGTCGATGCGAAGAACGACCGCGCGGTCGCCTTCTACGAACGCTCCGGCTTCAGGTCCTTTCCGTCCACGCCTCAGCGCCTGTTCCTGCCGCTTCGAACTTTCGAGAAGCTCGGGCTGTAATTCGAAGGACCGCAGTTGATGCTCAGTGCTGAGCCGGCGCATGCGCGGTCCGACAACACGCCGGTAGACAGGCATCATCGTGGGGATAGCAGGCGACGTGTTGTGATGCCTTTTGAGCGTGATTGGCATCTTCGCTAAAGTGCAGTTGTGACAACACACAGGCCCGTTCGATAGGGCCGCCTGCTGGAAAAACAGCCTGATGCTCGGCAAGGGGTAGCTCCCCGCGCCTTGAGCCAATAGGCGGGAACTTCACTCCTGTGTGTTCTGCTAACGGCCCGGCGTCCGCCGGAGCCGTGGGTGTTGGCGTTTGCCGACGTGGACTCCGGGAGGATGTCGATGGTTTCACTGTTTCGCGTGGCTTTGTTCACGGGCTTGCTGATTGCCGCCACAACATTGCACGGCTGCGGCGGAAGCGGGAGTAGTCCAAGTTCATCAGGTGGTGACATGGAAACCGACGATGGTGCGATGACTGGTGATCCTGGCAGCGGGGAGATGCCGGCCCCAGATGTAATCAGCAGCCTCGAACTTTTCGATGTGACTCCCGAAGGAATTGACGAAATGCTGCCTGCGGGCAAGTACGCACTTGGTTGAGGACATCGCCGCGGCGCAGATGCGCGCGGGGGGAATTCCACTGGAAGACCCGCGAGCCCGGTACACACACGGAGGCAACCGCATTGTCTCATCCGGGAACACATTGATTGCCGGCCCTAGAATCGGAAATTGGAATCGCCGGTTGCCGGAATTTACCTGCATGGGGGCAGTGTGTGACTCGAATCCGCCAGAGACACCCTTCCAATTCAATTTGGGTGGCCTGACAACTGAACCGAAGATTTTCTCAAAGGTGCTGGCGAAGAACGGGATAAGCCTGCTGCAGTACTCGCTGCGCCACGAATACGATATTCCGGAAGTCTACGGGCATGGCGCGGCGGATGGCCTCACGCTGATGTCCGACGTGGCCGTCGCAGAGACGTTCTACGAAACAGGGGAAAGCTTCCAGAAGGCAACTGACACGAGCAACGGGACGTACGCGGTTTACTCCCATACCGCCGGCGGGTTCGTTGCCGGCACGAACCCGGCGGGCAACGCGACCTACCGGGGCATCATGGTCGGAAGCGTGGTTGAGAAAGATGACACCATGGACCTGAATGTGCCGAACTGGGTGGTCGGCGACGCTGACTTCAGTTTCGATCTCACGGCACTGGAGCTGGATGCGACCTTCAGCAATATCGTGGCGCTGGAGAGCGGGGACACCTTTGCCGATCTGGAGTGGACCGGGATCTCGGTGAACAACGGGACCTTCAAGCAGGTTGTCGTCGCCAGCGAGGATTACATCGAGGGAGCGTTCTTCGGAGCCAACCAGGAAGGTGCCGCCGGCGTCTTCGAGCAGGCTTCGATCCACGGCTCGTTTTCGGCCATGGACCCGACGGCTGCCGTGGAGCAGCGGTTGACCGACGTTGACAGCTACACCGTCGAGAATCTCAGCCAAGCGCGTACCGCGGCCGGCGGCACGGAGCCGGACTTCACGGTCGAGGAGTACGCCACGGCAGCGACCGCAATATTCGAGGATGCAGATACGTTTCTTGCCAGCAATCGCATTGCGAGCTGGACCAGGGACCTCCCGCACTACACGTGTCAAGGGCGGGTGTGCACCTACAACGATGGAGAAGAGGTGTTCGAGGAAAGTTTGGATGTCCACGGCCCTGTTGATCCGGGGGGCCATGAAGCACTGATGACAAAGAACGAAATCGATGCCGTCCAGTTTGCGATTGCCTACGAGTATGGAGAAGGCGTGAACAGTGGCTCCAACCTTCGATACGGCCTTGGACTGTGGGGTGAGGAGAACATTGCCTGGACGTTCTTTGACCATGGATACAATGCCTATGGACGTTACGCGTATTACGAGAGTCGGGTCGCGGGAGATGCAGCGGTGTCGAACCCCTCGGGCGATGCGACCTACACGGGCGTGATGGCAGGGAGCGTCGTGGAGAAGGACAGCGCGATCCCGCTCAATACGCCTGACTGGGTGATGGGTGACGCGGAACTGACGTTTAGCCTTGCGAACAGTACCCTCGGCGCCTCGTTCACCAACATCGTGTCACTGGCAAGCGGCACGGCCCATGACGACCTGGGTTGGGAAAACGTATCGGTGGTGGGCGGTGCATTCGACCATGGCGGAACCGGGGACTACCTGAACGGAGCGTTCTTTGGCGCTGGTCACGAAGAAGTCGCTGGAGCGTTCGAGCAGAATTCGATTGCGGGCGTGTTCTCGGCCCGGCAGTAATCTGCGCAGCCCTGCCGCTGGGCGGTAGAGCTTGGGCGGCAACGGTGACGGGAGCGGCGGCCGGGCTGCTCCCGTCTCTTCCGAAGCGTGTACTTGCGTAACCCTACCGCGAACTCATTACGCCAGCACAGCGGGCTAGGTCCGCGACAGCGAACTGAAGTGATGCCTGTGCGCTACGCAGGGCGCTGTTGCCAGCAACTTCGCAAGAGACACGAACCAGCTGATTGAATGTACGGAGATGCGCTGCAGAAGCCAGCCAGCTGCTTTGGACGGTAGATCTCTATGAGAACGGAGACGTTCCGGACGATCTTTGATGCCGGACTTGGAACTCTGTGCCTAGCAGCAGTGGATCTGACAAGGGATTAGCTGGATGGCACTTGCAGTGTTCCCGCTGGGAGGCCGGAAATGTCCGGCCTCCCAGCGGAGTGCCCGCCAATGAATGCCAGTGTCCGATTAAGTCTCGGCTACTTCTGGCTGGCTGGCAGCAGGGTCATTTGGCTTCGAAACTGACAAGTTCCCATGCTCGATCCACGCCACCGTAACCATCCTGAGAAGTACGGCCCCACATCCCTTTCACGGTTATGCCGGGGTCCGGCGCGTACCAGTTGGTTTCGTGCCAAGTCCCGGCCGACGTCTTCGTTGTCGCGACCTTGTAGGCCATGAAGGTGCCGGCCGGGACGGTTACCTCCTCGTACGCGAGCACCTCGTAGTCCGCCCAACCAGGCCCCGACCAATCGGGCCGAAGCGTGTGGTCAACCCATCGGAACTTCCATCTCCACTTGTTGCCAACCTGCAGGGGCCAAGCGTATCGGCCACCGTGCGGCTGATTCTCCGCGAGCGTCGAATCTCCCGTTAGACAGGCCATCCAGTTGGCAGTTGTTGCATCCCACAAGGTCTGTGTTTCTCCGTCGCAAGGTGCTCCCGGATCAGACAGAGGGGAAGAATGCTCGATGCGGTCGACCGTCCGGCCATCGACTTCGACCTTTTCGACAATGGTCGAGGTTACGCGCGTGACCTCGCCGTTCAGTGTGAAGTCTCCGACAAGCGTGGTTCCCACGCCCAATGCCGGGTGAGCCTCCGCCGACGGCGCGTCAGCGTTCACGGGCATGCTTTCAAGACTCACCGCTGCCGGCTGCTGATTGCACCCGGTAGCGGTGACGCCAGCGAAAATCGCAACAATGAAGCCAATGAGGAATGATCTTTGCATCGACTCGGTCCCCTTAAGTTGAAGTCTGGAGTTTCTTGGAATCTCCTAGGGGCGCGTCCTTGCTGAGGCGATGCTCGACTCTGCAACCATGAAAGCACTCCCGGAGGTGCAGTTGGCATGCGCCAACTCCCGCGGCTCCGGCGAGCGCCGGGCCGTTGTGGCAACACACAGGAGTGAAGTTCCCGCCTATTTGCCAGAGACGCGGGGAGCTACCCCTTGTCGGACATCAGGCTGTTCTATTCAGCGGGCAGCCCGACTCAACGGGCCTGCGTGTTGTCACAACCTTGCCTCTAGCTACGCCCGCCGCGCCGCTCAAACGGCTCATGCAACGCTGTGTCCTGTGCCAAGACCAACGCACGGGAGACAGGAACTCCAGTCAGGACAGATCGTCCGCACCCATACCGGCTGTGCAGCGGCAACGACTCCACTTCGCGAGCGTTACGGGTCAGCGCACTGGACGTCCTGCCGACGACGTGGGAAATCATGCAGGGTGTTCCAGGCCGCACGACGACATCCGGCACGCCCGCGCTGACCGGCAGCTACCGACTTGGACAGCGGTGCCGAGTGTTCAATCTGGCGCTGCAAATGCACCTTACGCCTGTGAGTCCATTACGTCTGACGACCGGAAGGCGATGTAAACGGGCGTGAGTACTTCGGCCCGGACGCTTCGCTCAATCGCCGCGAGGGCTCCGACCCTGTTCGGGTTCGCTGCCGCAAACCATCAACGGAGTGCGGTGCACAAGGTCGCTCCCACTTCCTACGGAAGTGGTCTGTTCATACCTGAACGCAGGTGCCTGCCGGCGCGCGCACGCGCGCTTTTGCGTGCCCTGACGGGCACTTTTGGCGCCATACGGCGCCATGAGGCTTCCGGAAAAGCCTGTATGCTCAAGAGCATACACGGGAGCCTGCGTGTCAAGCTCCAATGACTAGGCGGGCTGCCCGGCCTTTTTGATATGTCGGGAATCGGTCGCGGATCGGCCCTGTATGCGGCCGTACTACGGGCGAAGTACGCGATGTATGCTCTCGCGCATACGTCCCCGGAGCGGGCAATCGGGGCTTTTCCAAGATCATTGAGGGGCCGTCTGGCCTCGGCTGCGCGCCCAGGCGCCGGGCAGGCGGCGCGTGTCCCGGTTCTGCCGCCATTCGGCGTCAGGCGTGCACCGCCCGGGGCGGGGTTTTGGCCCCGGCTGCGTCCATCCGGCGCTTGCAGCATGCACGGTCATGCCGTACACATACGCGCAATGATCATCCGATCCTTTCGCCACCGGGGCCTGCGCCAGCTCTTCGAGCACGACTCGCCCCGGCTGCTGAAGGCGGACCTCGTGGAGCGCGTGCGCGGCATCCTGGCCGCGCTCGCCATCGCGGAGACGATGGACGGCTTCATGCGCGAGGCGGCGCCCGGCTGGCGGGTCCACCGGCTGTCCGGCGGGCGGCGCCGCGAGTGGAGCGTGTCGGTGTCCGGCAACTGGCGGATCACCTTCGAAGAGCGGAACGGCGGCATCGAGCGCGTGAACCTGGAGGACTACCACTGATGACCAGCGGCGGCATCAAGATGGGGATGGCTCCCCCGCATCCCGGCATCTTCATCCGGATCGAGGCCCTCGAGGAGCTGGGGTTGAGCGTGTCGGCGGCGGCACGGATTCTCGGCGTGCGCCGGTCGACGCTCTCCGACCTGGTGAACGGCAACGCGTCGCTGTCGCCCGAGATGGCATTGCGGGTCGAGAAGGCTTTCGGCCTCAGCATGGACCTGCTGTTGCGGATGCAGGCCTTGCGCGACGCGACGCGGATGCGGGCGCGCGCCGACGAGATCGACGTCCGGCGCTACCAGCCGGCATGATTGCGACGTCACCGAGACAAGCGCCCCGGAGAACTTCTTGCAAGTTCGCCGGGGGGCACCCTCCCCAAAACCTCGATTAATCCGAGCCGATCAGCCCCAGATCACCAGTGAAAGCCTGCGCACGCTCAGACATTCTGCTACCCGCACCCCTCCACACGGGCGCCGCAGTTCCAGCATTCCCACCATCGCAGGTCATGGCGCGGTGTGCGGTTCGGCTCGGTGCATGTCGGGCAATGTCTCGTACACCATCCGGCCGGGGCGATCTGTTTCGGATAGTTGCAGTTCGCGCATCGGACGATCTCGACACGGTAGCCGTTGGCCCCGGCCAGGGTGCCGCTGCGGCGGTACTCCCGACCGCCGCACTGGGCACAGGCGGATGCAGGGGGCATGCTTACGCATTCCGGTGTCGAGCGATCCGGGAGCATACCGATCGGATCGGCCGATTACCGGGCCGGCTGCCCGTGTCACGGTTCTGCCGACACCCGGCGACAGGCGCACGTCTCGCGGGGCGGGGTTTCGGAGCCTTGCGCCGCCGCGGCCCCGCTTTGGCGCTCGACCTGCCCGTTGCGGGCGACGTCATGGCCGCGAGCCATCGCGTCAGGAGTGTTTGTCACCCGATCGAACGGCGGCGCTTGGTCGCATAGCACATATGTTATATGGTGCTGCCGCACGGTCTGGCGCGTCAAGACCCTGAATGCGGTCGTGGACCGGGAGCTCGATGCGCTTTCCGCCGACCTGCGGGCGCGGTTCGTACGCATCGCCGGGTTGATCGCCGCGGTCGGCATCGGGCGTGTCGGCATGCCGCATGTCAGGCACCTGACCGGCCCGTTGTGGGAGATGCGCCTCGGTGCCCGGGACGGCGTCGCACGGGCGCTCGACGCCACCGCAACGGGCCAAGAGGCCGTGGCGGTGCGGGCCTTCGCCAAGAAGACCCGGCGGACGCCCCGCCGGGAGATCGAGTTGGTGCTGCGGCGCGCCCGGGAGGTAACGCCATGAGCACGGTTGAGGAACTGCACAAGCGATGGAGCCGGGACGCGGACTATCGCGAGGCCTACGAGCGACTGGGACCGGAGTTCGCGGTGGCGCGCGCGGTCGTCGAAGCGCGCAGGTCCGCCGGGTTCACCCAGGCGGAGCTGGCCGAGCGGATGAAGACCACGCAATCGGCCGTGGCGCGGCTGGAGAGCGGCCGGGTGCCGCCAACCACGCGCCCGCTGGAGAAGGTCGCGAGGGCGACGGGGACCCGGCTGTGGATCCGGTTCGAGTCTGCGTAGACTGGTTGTCCGATGCGCACAGGTTGGAACCGTTGTGCGCTCGCTGCCTTCGGGCTCAGCGTCCGCGGCGGACGAATTCAGCAGGGGTAAGACCGGTATCCCGGGCGATGCGGCGGAGCAGAACGGGCGAGATGTCGCGGGAGCCGTGGACCGGCACGGTGGTGCTGCGGCCGTCGGGGTGGACGAAACGCTTGTGGGAGCCCCGCTGGCGCGCCTCGCGAAAGCCGAGCGCGGACAGGATGGCGATGACCTCGCGCGGACGGAGAACCGGCAGGGCGGGCACGGCCGCTCAGACGCGGACGGTCTGGGTGCCGATGAACTCCCCCTCGATCGCGGGCTCGCCGTCCTCCAGGATCAGGGCAACGACCTCGGTGAGATTGGCGTTGAGCTCGTCCAGCGTCGCGCCCTGGCTATGGGCGCCGGCGAGGCCGGGCACGTAGCCGACATAGAGACCGGTATCGGGGCAGCGCTCGACGATGGCGGTGTAGGCGCGCATGGCGGACATCCTCTTCGTGCGGGGGAAGTCTAGGACGGGAGCGCACCGGCGGAAAGACGAGGGGCAGACGGAAGTCTGGTCGGGGAAACCGCTGGCCACAGCCCGGTGTCAGGGAAGAAGCAGCTTGAGGAGTCCGAACGTGACGCCTGAATTGATGGCGACAATTGCGAGCGCGACCTTGTAGAGATCCGCCTTGGTCGCGAGATGGTCGCGGCCGGGGATATTGGCTTTTCCGAGAGCGGCCGCGACTGCTTCAGCCTTCTGGCGGTCAAAACCGGCCGCTTCGAGGTCGTGGGTGGTGGACAGCGTGTCGAAGGATGCAGTCATGAGAAGAGTCTACCAGTACATGCTGAACGACCGATGTTGAGCCGGGCACGCCGCCAATTCGGGTACTCCTGTTGCCAGCCCGTCGGCGAGGTCGGCGATGCTCCGGTCGTCCCGGCAGTGCAAAGCCACTGCGAAGCGCTGCACGGTGTGCTCGAAAGCGGGCCGCGTCGTTACATTCTGAGGTCCGGTTCCACCGACTTGGGCGGCGGCTCGATCGACTATGAGCAAGATCGAACCGTCTGCGGTATCCGACGCTCCTCCCATTGAATTTCGTCGCATCCGATGGTTTTGTCCCGGCGCGTGCCGATGCGGGTACCGGAGACCGGAAGGGTGATATGCGCAAGTTCAAACCAGGTGTTGCCGAGAAGCTCAAGCACTATGTCTACCGTCTCGTGGACCCGAGAGACGGCAGCACGTTCTATGTGGGGAAAGGAACGGGAGATCGAGTGTTCGACCATGTCAACGGAATGCCGGATCACGAAGAGGAAACCGCGAAACACGAACGGATTGTTGCCATCAGGCTGGCAGGTTTGCAGCCGATCCACCTTATTCACAGGCACGGCATGGAAGACGATGCGACGGCGCACGCCGTTGAAGCAGCTGTCATGGATTCGTATTCGGGCCTGACGAATGTCGCCGCAGGGCACGGTACGAGGGATTTCGGTCTTGCCAACGCCGAGCATCTGGATCAGCGGTACGCTGAAGAAGAGGTTCCTGTCGCGACTTCTCCGCCAAAGGAGGCGACCGCTGCGGAGTACCACGGCTCGGCGAATGAGGTCCCTCTGGATGCTCCCGTCGTCACCATCAAGATCAAGCGAGCGACGCTCGTGGAACGTAAGTCCGATTTGTATGAAACGGTGCGGCGTCGGTGGGTGATGGGTGCAGGCCGCCGGGCGATGCTGAACAGGACCCCACATTACGTGCTCGCGATCCTGGAGCAGAAATGCGTCGAAGTGTACGCGGTCGGGCGCGACGGGTGGAAGCCGGATCCGACATTGGTCAACGGCAAGCGGAGGTACTATTTCACGGGCAAGCCGGCCGACGAAGAGGTGCGGGCCAAGTATGTCGGGAAGCGGTTCTCGGATCCTTCACAGTTTCCTGTTCGCACCCACGGATTTTGAAGTAAAGCCCGTACTCCCGACACCTCAACGGATGCATTATGGGTCTGTGATTCGCTGTTGAACTGGTGACGGGTTCGGTAAGTCCTGACCGGTAAGCGGGCAGTTTTGCCGGCGATGAAGGCCGGGCGCGTACTCGCAACCGGGCCGCGTCCCTACATGCCGAGGTCGAGTTCGACCGGCTTCGGCGCCGGTTCCATTGCTTTTTCGTTCGCGGAGTCACGCTCCGACCCGCGCGCATGTCCACGGCCGCGGTCGATGGCGCTGCCGTTGCCACCGGATTCCCGGCCGCTCCGGTGGCGCCCGGGGCCCGGTTCCGGCAGATTTCCGTTGCGGTCGCGGCCGGTTTTGTAGCGGGGACCGGGCCCGCGGCCGTACTCCGCTGGCGCCTCGCGGCCGGCGCCGCGCCCCTGGTCCGCCGCCTCCGGCGCGTGCAGCGCATGGCCGCGCTCGCGTTCGTTCGCTCCCTTGACCCCGAACACCGTGTCATGGGCGGCCTGCAGCGCCACCCCGTCGAGCGCCGCGACGCGCTCGCCGGTGGCCCTCTGGAGCTGGTCGGCGAGCTTCCAGGCGTCGTCGGTGATGAGTTCGGCGCGGTCCCGCGCCCGGCTGATCGCCACGTAGAACGCCTGCTGCGTGGTGAGCCGGGAGTTGTCCGCGGGCATGGCGGCGATGATCCGGTCCACCGTCCGGCCCTGGAACGCGTGCACGGTCGCTGCCCAGGCGCGGTCGAGATGGCGGAGCTGGGGGTCGCCGTCGGCGAGTTTCGCCGCCGATCCGTCCTCCAGGCGGAAGCGGACGCCGTCGCGTTCGATCCGCTCCACCGTCGCCATGGCGCCGTTGACGAGGCCGGAGCCGGGGGCGTTCCGCGTCCAGCGCACCCGGTCGCCGGCGCGCAGCTCCATCGCCTGGCTCCGGAAGACCTCGACGCCGCCCTTCGCGGCGGCCAGACGCTCGGGCGCCCACTTGACGATACGGCCCTCGCCGTCCGCGAGATCGACGCGGCCCCAGCGGTGATCGACGCCCGCGACGCGGCGCTCGTCGCCGGCCACGATGCCGAGGGTCTTGTACGGACGGTTGAAGATCACCGTGTCGCCCCGGGCGTAGTTCGAGGCGACGGTCATCTCGGCGCGGGTCAGGCTTCGCGAAACCAGCTTCTCGCCCTGCCGGGCGGGCCCGCCGATGGCACCCTCGGCCACCAGGTCCGATCGAATCGTCTCGTTGATCGTGTCGCGGAGGACGCGCGTCGGGGCGATCACGCCGGCCGCGGCGCGCTGTTCGGGCGAGAGCCGGAGCCAGCGGGCGGCCGCGGCTTGTCCGAGCTCCTTCTTCTCCACCTGCGCGATGTGCCCGTCGAGCTTGGCGAAGGCGGCCCTGACCTCGCCCGTCAGGCTCGCCTTGACCGCCGCCTTCAGCTCGGCGTCGCGCTGGCGGACGATGTCGTCCATGACCGCGGTCTGCATCCCGGCGGCCTTGAGCTGCGCGAACGGCTTGCCGGCCTCCACGGCGCCGAGCTGCTTCTCGTCGCCCACCAGGACGACGCGGGCAAGGCGGAGCGTGGTCGCGGCGCGGAGCAGCCTCCGCATCTGTTCGCTCGATGCCAGCGAGCTTTCGTCGACCACGAGGACGGTCTTCGCAAACTGGCTTCGCAGGTTGCGGAGGCCCTTCGCCGTGCCCCGGCTCTCGATGACCCCGGCATGGCGGGCGAGGAACCGCTGGAGGGTCTCGGACCCGATCCCGGACTCCCGCTCCAGCGTCTGCGAGGCCGACGCCGAGGGCGCCAGGCCGATAACCCGGTGGTTGCGGCTCTCCGCGAGCGCCCGGAGGCGCTTGAGCATCGTCGTCTTGCCCGTACCGGGATATCCCTGTACGCCCACCACCCGATCTCGCGCGGCGAGGATCGCCTTGACGGCGGCCTTCTGCCCCTCGTTGAGCCTTCCCCGGTGCAGCTTGGTCTCCGCCACCCAGCCCCGCATGATGGCCTTCTCCGCGCCCTGGCCGGCGCGCATCAGGTCGAGGGTCTCAGCTTCCCGGGCGAGCGCCGCGTCCGTCGTCCAGTGCCGGCCGTGGTCGAGGCCTTGCGCGGCGTGAAGCCCGCCCTGGCGTTCGAGCGAAGCGATTGCCCGCTCCGCAGCCTCCACCGTGACGGCGCCGGGTTCGCGGCCGAGCGTCGCGGCGAGGAGATCGCTGTGCCCGAACACCGCCTGGCGCTCCGAGAGGTGCTCGACCGCCCAGCCCGCGGTGGCGACCGCCGCGTTGCCCGGGTGCGTAAACAAATCCGGCGGGGAGCGGTCGCGCTCAGCCTGCCGGGCGTTCGCGTGGATCGCGTCGGGCGAGAACCCGAGCATCGACGCCTGGAGCTTCCAGGTCTCGCGCAGTCTCCCCTTGTCCACGTCGCGCTTGTGCGCCCGCGTCATGAGGGTGGCGCGCGCGGCGAGGTGGGGGTTCTCCACCGTCGTGCCGAGGCCGCGCTCGGCCATCGCCGCCTCGATCTCCGCGCGCCGTGTGGAAAAGGCCTCGATCACGTCGCGGGGGACGCCTTCGATCTCGAAGCGGCCGTCCGCGTGCGTCTTCTCGATGCCGTACCCGAGTTCCTTCAGGCCCTCGGCCAGCTCCGCCCGGTAGATCGCGCCGATCGCCATCTTCTCGCGGTAGAGGCCGTCGTTGACCATCGTCCGCCACTTGCCCTCGTCACCCTGGACCATGTTGGCGATCACGCAGTGCGTGTGGAGTTGCGGGTCGAGGTTCCGCGAGGTGTCGTGCCGGAAGGTCGCCGCCACCATCTTCTGCCCGCCCACGCGGATCATCGCGCCGGTCGCCTTGTCCTGCACCCGGGTCCGGACGGCGTGCTCCTCGATCCACGCGAGCGTGTTCCCGACTGCCTTGTCGTGCGCATCGATAATGCGCACGTCGCCGCCCACCATCGCCATGAGGGAGACCGACTTCGGGGCGGAGAGCGTGACGTCACGGCCGGGGCGGTGGAGGATCTCCCCGTCCTTGCCGCGCTTCCCGAGTTGCGGCCCGTCCGGGATCCTGCCCTCGAGGATCAGCCGGAAGGTGTCGGGATCGACCAGCCCCGCGAGCCCGAGCGCCTCGGCGCCCTTGCCGGCCCAGCAGCTGGCTTCCTTGTGCGCGGGGTCGTCCTTCGCGTAGTAGCCATCGCGTTCGTAGTAGGACGCGCCCTGCGACGGCGAGGCGATGGCCCCGATGGAGGCTACCATCGCCGCGGCCCCGCGGCGGTGCGTTGAAGGCGCGGGTGTCCCGGCGTACATTCGGCGGCATGCGTGATCAGAAGCCAGCCCCGCCGCCGATGCCGGACGTGCCCGATCGCCCGGACGACTGGCGCGAGCAGATCAGGGCGGATCTGGCAGCCCAGCTCGAGGCGGGCGGTACGCTCTACGGCTTCCGCCCGGACGGCACCGGTATCGCGCGCACCCGCGACGGAACCCGGATCCTCAAGCGACCCGGCCGCCAGCCCGCCTGACCCGCCCTGCCAGCGCTGTTCGCCATGCCGACGCTGCACGTCGTCGCCGGCCCGAACGGGTGCGGCAAGTCCACCTTGACGCGCACCACGTGGTTCCGTGGGATCGAGGTGATCGATCCCGACGCGCTCACGCGCGACCTGATGGCTGGCTATCCCGCCTGGGCCGCCCGGGAGGCGCTGCGGCGCCGGCAGGCGGCGCTCGCCGCCGGGAGGACACTTGCGGTGGAGACGACGCTCGCCGGTTCCGGCGTGCTCCGGTTCATGGAGGTGGCGCGGCAGGACAGCCACCGGATCGTGCTGCACTACGTTTCCGTGAACTCGGCTGAGCAGGCGCTGCTCCGGATCCGCAACCGGGTGGCGCTCGGCGGCCACGACGTCCCGGAGGCGGATGTGCGGCGGCGGTTCGCCCGCTCGCACGCCAACCTGCCGCTGGCGATCCTGCGGGCGGACGAGGTGCTGCTCTACGACAACACCGACCCCGCCGTGCCGCACCGCGAGGTCGGTATGTTCAGGGCAGGGGACTGGTGGAGCGCGGAGCGTCTGCCGATCTGGGCGGCCGCCGCGATCGCACGCGTGACGGCGCAGGACCCCTGAAGCGGAGGGCGGGCGTCGGATGCACCCTGGCGAATGCAACGGGGTCACCGCGCCAGACCTTCCGGGCCCAGAGAAGGTCGCAACGGGTCAGATCGAGGTTGCGAGGCTGGCCATCCGCGCCTACATTTCCATTCAAGAAGACCCATCGGACTACCGCCCAGATAGGGAGACACGGGGTCCGATTCTCTTGAGCACAGGGGCGTCTCGTACGCCCCTGTGTTTTTGTACGGCTCCCCATGCCCGTTGATGATCCGATCACAGTGCGGCGCCACCGCGTCAGGGTGTTCGTCGACTTCTGGAACTACACGCTTGCCATGCGGGACGTGGACGAGGCGTTCCGCACGGACTGGTCGCAGCTTGGGCCAGTGCTCGCCCGCGCCGCGGCCGCAGTCGTCGATGCGGCCGCGAACGGCGAATACCAGGGGCTCAACTTCTACGGGTCGCACGATCCGGCGCGGGCAGCGGACCGGAAACTGCATCGTTGGGCGACCACCGTGGTGGATACGTTTCCCGGGGTGAGCGTGTCCATCGTGCCGCGCCAGAAGAAGCGCTCGCCGCCGGTATGTCCGGCCTGCCACACGGCGGTGCGCACGTGCCCGGCCTGCGGCAGTGACATGCGCGGCACCGAGGAGAAGGGTGTCGACGTGCGCATGGCCACCGACATGATCAGCCTCGCTTGGGCCGACAACTACGATGTAGCGGTGCTGGTGTCCTCCGACCGGGATTTCGTGCCGGTGGCGGAGTTCCTGGAGACCCGCGGGATCAAGGTGATCCACGGCGCGTTCCCGCCCAAGGGGGCGCAGTTGACGGCACGGTGCTGGGGCAGCATCGACGTGCCCCGGCTGCGCGAGGAGTTCCGCTTCACCCGGCCCCGGCCGAACGCCTGAAGGCTGGCGGCAAACGCGTCGCTGCGCCGACGCAAAAGCACTCGGAAAACCGGCTGGTTGCACCGGCTCAGATCGAGATCGTCAGAAGATGTCGGTCTCGGTAGTTGCGAGCCCCCGCAACCAAGAAAGACGCCGCTAAGGCAATGCCTTAGCGGCGTCTTTCTTTTGCAGGCGATCCCCTTCGAAATAGGTTTCGGAATGTACTCGGAACGGGGTTTGGGAGCGCTCCAAGCACCGCCAGACATCCGTCCGTTCGAGACCTTCAGCCCCTTCTCAGCCAGATAGACCAGGACGCGTTCCGCGTTCGGCGCCGGCGAGAGGTCGTAGAGATTTGTGGTCGTTACGTCTGGCTCCAGCCGGGCGCCTGGACGACCTTCTTCGGGATATGTCAGTCGAACATGTCCGGCTGGGTCCGCACCAGGTGGTCGTAGTCCGTTTGGAAGCAGAGCCACGCGGTGTAGTCGCTGCCGACGTGCTCCCGGCTGTAGCGCGCCTTGTCGGCCGGGATCTCGATCGGCTCGCAGCCCGAGGCCTCGACCATGAGCTGCTGCTGGCAGCAGCGCTCCAGCGCCATGAACATGAAGGCGGCGGCGTCGATGCTGTGCCGGCTCACGGTGAACAGGCCGTGGTTCTGGTGAATCGCCGCCCTCACGCCCTTGAAGGCTGGCGCGATGCTGGCGCCAGCGCCCCGCTCGACCGCGACTTGGCCCGATTCCTCGCGGATCACCGCATGATCCTCGAAGAACTGACAGGCATCCTGGGTGATCGGTGCGAGCGGCCGGCCCTGCGAGGCATAGGCAGAGCCGTAAAGCGTGTGGGCATGGCACATCGCGAGGATGTCAGGATGCTCGGCATGGACGGCCGCGTGCAGCACGAAGCCCGCCTGATTCACTGCGTAGTCGCCCTCCACAACCTGACCGTCATGATCCACAAGGATCAGGTTGGAGAGTCTGACCTCCGCGAAATGCACTGCCATCGGGTTGGTCCAGTAGAGCTCCGGCTGCTCCGGATCGCGGATCGTCAGATGCCCGGCGAAGCCGTAGTCCAGCCCCCACCTGGCGAAGGCCCGGCAGGCACCCACCAGATGGCGCTTGCGGTGCTCGCGCAGCTCTTCCGGGTCGTTCGTGTTCAGCTCCACGGGGAATTTCAGGCCTGTCTGCTTGGGTTGGTAAACGGAAATGCGGTCTCCGAGATCGAGCATGAATCACCCCGTTGGCTACGTTGCGAACCAGAATGTGTGCGACTGAAGAACCATAGACGAGCCGGTTTTCCGCTCCAAGCCGCCCGCCCCGGCCTACCGGATTCACGCATCTCCGGTGGCCTGTATCCGGTGCGCTCGCGGGCTCGGCTACGCCGCGCCCCGGGCCCCATTCGTCTCCCCTGCGAAAGCGGGGGACCAACCCCAGATTCAATGCTGAGTGATCGCTCAACCAGCGTCGCCCGGTGAAGATCAGGTTGGCGCTGACGGCATAGCGGCGCCCCATTGGCAGGTCGTTGTCGGCCGAAGCGCCGCGGGCCGCCGTCGAGCAAGCATCGCTACCATGAACTCGAAAGGACATCGCAATGAGATGCCTGTCGGTCTTGGGATGCTCGCTGCTGCTTGTGGCCGGTTGCGGCGGCGGTCGCGCCGTCGAGGAGATGGCGCCCGCGGGTCCACCCGCGCTTGTCAGCGAAACCACGCTCCGCACCACTGGCGAAGCTCGACCTGCCCCGGTCGACATGATCGGAGATGCCGTCACCGTGGTCTTCCACAACTGGGGGGTGTGGGGAGGAGTACTCAGAGACGACGTGGTCACTTGTACGGCGATCGGATGTCCGCCTGCGGGTGACGCAATCTTCTGGGCGTTCCTGACCAACGAACTGGGCGGGTCGGTCACCACGACCGTGATGGGTACGCCGTCAGGAACGTCGCCAGTGGGCGGAAGCGCGGTGTGGAGCGGCGATGTCCACGCCTACGAGACGGAAACCGCTACGACCTTCGAGGCCGCGTCCGTCAGCACGTATGTTCCGGTGGAAGGTGACGCGCGACTTGAGGTCGATTTCGCGGCCGTTGCCATCGATGTCGAACTCACCAATTTCGATAACCACCGAGCCGAATTGTCCTGGTCATCACTCGCTATGGACGAAGGCGCGTTCGGGAACGCAACAGCGGGTCTCGAAGGCTCGTTCTATGGCACGGACCATGAAGGGGCCGCCGGCACCTTTCAGCGCGACGGCCTCATGGGCGTATTCGGCGCCCTTCGCTCTTCCGAATAGTGGGTGGGGCGAATCTCGCGGCCGCCCTCGCGCGGTTACGCTGGACCCTTTTCGGCTTCAGCCCGGCCGCAGCCGATCAATGGCGCCAGCGGGAAATCACGAAGCGTCGCGGTCTCTGCCCGCGGATACCCTGCAACCTCCTGGATCGTTAACGAGGCCCCATCCCAACTGTCCCCAGATGCCGTGTTCCTCTGTCACCTCAGCGACCAAATTCCATATCCGATCTTCCGCTGATGTCCTGATCCTGAATGGGGGCTGGCCGGCAGAGGTAGCGCATGATGACGTGGGGTTATTCGGCTGGTCCGCGATGTCGCTCGGCGGACCCGTTCCATAACGGAGGCTCATGTAGACGGCTCTGGAAGGTGTCGGCCTTCCTGTCGAGTTACGTCAACCAAGGTCGTGTGCGCCGAGCATCCCTGGCCGATACGCGATGTCCCGATGTCCCGCGTCAGCACGTTTGGGTTTCCCTGGCGGTCGGTATCGTGCTCGTCGGGAT
Organism: Alphaproteobacteria bacterium; assembly: GCA_022825235.1. GTDB lineage: Bacteria > Pseudomonadota > Alphaproteobacteria > TMED109 > TMED109 > VXPW01. The sequence goes on from JAJDYI010000069.1 coordinate 25,200, forward strand.
CAAACCAGGCTCCCGTGGAAATCGCGACGACCCGTTCGCGAATGTGGTCGGAAACCCTGGCCCGGGCGCAACATCGTCCCCGAGCGTTAAAGACGACCACTGGGTCGCCGTCGCTGATCGCGCGGGCCCTCGCGTCTTCGGGATTCATGATGACGGGCATGGGGCGTGCATTCTCCATGTCCGCAAGTGCGCACTCCATTTGACTGTGCAACTTGTCACCGGGCTGCGGCGATACCAGATGGAGCGGGTACTCCACTGCGGACGGTCCGCCAAGCCATTCGTCGGGCGCACGCCAGACCGGGTGGCCCGGACACTCGTCATATCCGAATCCCGCAATCGTCTCCGAGAAGATCTCGAGCCGGCCGGAAGGGGTATTGAGTTGGTGTGCGAACGGGTCTTCGCGGAATGCGGCAAAGGGAACAGGCGCGTTTTCCGCGCCTTCGATGGGAAGCTTGACCCAGTTCCGTCTCCGCAATTCGTCAAGGCCCGGAGTTTCGACCCCCAGTCGCGCGGCATCCTGGCGGAAACGGTCGTAGAGGTGGCGCTGCCAATCGGCGGCGGACCGGCCTTCCGAGAACGCCTCTCCCAGGCCCAATCGACGGGCAAGCTCAGTGAAGATTTCGTAGTCGTCGCGGGCCTCACCCACGGGTTCGACCAGCCGGCCCATGTGAAACAGATACGCGTCGTTCGGGGAACGTCCGATATCTTCGCGCTCGAAGGGAGTCGTGGCCGGAAACACGATGTCCGCCCGCTTGGCGGTGGCGGTCCACCAGGGTTCGTGCACGATGATCGTTTCTGGCTTTTCCCAGGCCCGACACAGCCGCCGCAGATCCTGATGGTGATGGAAGGGGTTGCCGCCGCACCAGTAGACCAGCCGGATGTCCGGGTAGGCCCGGCGCTGTCCGTTGAAGTCGTAAGGGGCACCCGGATGGAGCAGCATGTCCGCGATGCGTGCCACCGGGATGGCATCGGCGACAGGATTGTCCCCTTGGGGCAGTCGCAGCCCGCCCAGGCGCTTGAGGGGGACGCCGACTCCGCCGATCGCGCCGTAGCCGTAGCCGACGCCGCCTCCGGGCAGGCCGATCTGGCCCAGCATCGCTGCCAGCACCGCCGCCATCCAGTAGGGCTGTTCCCCGTTCTGTCCCCTCTGCAGCGCCCAGGCGACGGTGATCAGCGTGCGGGTGCGCGCCATTCTGCGCGCGAGAGTGCGAATTTCCTTTGCGTCGATCCCACAAATCCTCGTCGCCCACTCCGGGGACTTGGGCTCGCCGTCCGTTTCGCCGAGAAGGTATAGGCGAAACCGGTCGTAGCCGGTCGTGCACCGCTCGAGAAACGCACGGTCGACGAGACCATCCGTTTCCAGAACATGGGCGAGGCCCAACATCAGGGCCGTATCAGTGCCCGGTATGGTGGGCAGCCACTCCGAACTCTCGACGGTGTCCGTGCGCTGCGGGCCGACATTGACGAGATGCATGCCCTTCGCCCGATAGCGCTCCAGCCAGCCGAGCGCCTGATGCTCCGTCACCCCGCCCATGCTCACCTGCGAGTTCTTCGGGTTGATCCCGCCGAACATGACGAGGGTCTCGGTGTGCGCTTCGATCATCGGCCACGAGTTCTGGTGGCCCCAGAGCAGCTTGAGAAACGGCATGCCGAACACATGCGGAATGATCGCCTGCGCGGCGGCGGTGCTGTAGCTCGCTACCGAGGCGACGTAGCCGCCGATCGAGTTCAGGAATCGGTGAACCTGGCCTAGTGCATGGTGAAATCGGCCGGCGCTTGCCCACCCGTAGGAGCCGCCGAAGATCGCGTCGTTCCCGTATTCTCGCCGAACACGTTCGAGTTCGGCGGCGGCGATGTCCAGCGCCTCGTCCCACGGAAGTTCAACGAACGGGTCCTGTCCGCGCCGCTCACGCGCCCGATCCCCGCGCCCGTCGAGCCAACCCTTGCGGATCGATGGACGCAGGACCCGGGTGCGGTGGTGGATGGCGGCGGGAAGAATGTCGGAGATGGCAGGGGGATTCGGATCTTCTGAGAAGGGCGCTGCCGCGACGATTCGGCCGTCCTCGGTCGTGACCTCCATGGCTCCCCAGTGACTGGTGGTGACCCTTGTTCTTCGGCCCGCCGCCGGGGCTGCTTCAGCGCGTTGCGGCATGTCTTGCTCCGCCATGGTTGCTGGGTGTCAACTGCTCGTCTCGTCGGTCTCCGGCAGTCCCGGCCGCGACATTGCGTTGGCGCACTTGCTCTTCAACAGCGTGCAGTTGATCGCGGCAATCCGGTGCTTCGTGCGGAGGAGCGGGTTCCTGTGCACGTGCCGTGCGTCGAGCCCGGTCAGTTGGTCCCGGCAGAATGTTAGGTGAACGTGAGCGCCGCCGCCAAATCGGCGGGGCCCTCCTTAGCGGGAGTGTTCGATTTCTCCCGGCCGGCGCGCCTGTGCGGCCCAACGGGCGCTGGCTGCGAACCCGCCGAAGGGAAACAGATGGATCCGTTCGATATTGCTTTCAGGATGCGTCTGCTTGAAGTCATCCAGGGCGGCTACAAGGTCGTCCGGCGCATACGGCCGCATGAGTCGTGTCAGGTCGCGGGCGCGTTTCTTCAGCACTGACAGGGACGGGCCGACACCGCAGCGGAGCGCAAAGCGGATGAGCGTCGGGAGCTTGGTGGGGCCGGCGACGCCCACGTGAATTGGCAGGGTTGCTCCCAGGTCCTGCAGACGGTTCGCCCAAGCGACGATCGGCACCGGGTCGAAAGCAAACTGGGTGACCAGGGCCATGGCACAGTCGGTCCCGTCCTTCGCGAACCTGTCCTTCCAGAGGACGGCCTCGTCGGCAACCCGGGTGCCGCCAGTGGGGTCAATGTCGCGGTTGCCCTCGGGATGACCGGCAACGTGGAGCCTGGTGAAGCCGAGCCGGTCGAAGAGTCCGGTTTCCAGGAGCTCGATCGCGCTGCAATAGGCACCTGCCGGAACCGGGACATCCCCGGCGATCACGAGGGCCTCTTCGACGCCGGCCTCCCGGTACCGCCCCAGCCAGGCCTCCAGCCTCGAGCGGGTGTCGATCAGGCGGGCAGGCACATGCGGCATCACCGGAAAGCCCTGCGCGCGCAGATGCCGGGCGACGGTAACCATGTCTTCAATCGGCGTTCCCGGCACATGGGCGATGTAAATCCGGGTGCTTGCCGGCAACGTCTCACGCGGGCCGGTCCCCAGGGCAGCGGCTCTTGGCAGCGCCTCGATCGAGAATTCTTCAACGATCGTCATGGGCTTTCCCTTGGTCACACAGCCGTGCGTGCGAACGCTTCGGTAGCCGCAGCCGCGTTCGCATGGCCTCTCCGATACCGTCGCCCGGTTGCCATCGAGGAAGACATCGCGGCGCAGGAAGAGAAAGGGAACACGGAAGCGGGCGCAACCGTTCGCGATCCGTCCTGGGGCGGCCGCGATTCGCCGGGGGCCACGAATTCCGGTGCGGCCCGCACGATAGCGGGTTTCGCGTGCATCTGAATCAACAGAACGTCCCGGACCCTTTCGCCCGGCGGATTCGGCCTCGCAGACCTCGGGGAGGTGACAGCGGCTATCATCGCCCGCCGCCGTCAGAGTCCCGCCGCATGCCTCGCGACTACGTCACCAGGATCCTGAAGGCACGCGTCTACGATGTGGCCCGCGAGACGCCTCTGGAATTGGCGTCCTGGCTGTCCTCGCGACTCGGCAGCGACGTGTGGCTCAAGCGCGAAGACCTCCAGCCGGTCTTCTCCTTCAAGGTCCGAGGCGCCTACAACAAGCTCGCATCCCTCACTGCGGCGGAACGCGCGCGGGGGGTCATTGCGGCGTCAGCCGGCAACCACGCCCAGGGAGTCGCGTTGGCGGCGCACCGGCTCGGGGTCAGCGCGCTCATCGTCATGCCGGAGACAGCACCCCGCATCAAGGTTGAGGCGGTGCAGCGGTTCGAGGCAGAAGTGCTGCTCGCCGGCGATTCGTTCGACGGCGCCAGGGAGCGGGCGGCTGTCCTCGCGGCCGAACGCGGGATGATCGTCATCCCCCCGTTCGACGACGAGGACGTGATCGCCGGACAGGGCACGGTGGGAATGGAGATCGTGCGTCAGCAGGGCCGGCCGTTCGACGCGATCTTCATCGAGGTTGGCGGCGGCGGGCTCATCGCCGGCATCTCCGCCTACGTCAAGGCGTTGTGGCCGCAGACGCGGATCGTCGGGGTCGAGCCGCACGACACCCCGACGCTGCACGCGTCGCTTGCGGCGGGCGAGCGCGTGATCCTGGAGCGCGTCGGCATTTTCGCCGACGGCGTGGCGGTGAGGCAGATCGGGGAGGAGCCGTTCCGGATCGCGCGCGAATGCGTTGACGAGGTCGTGCTCGTCTCCACCGACGAGATCTGCGCCGCGATCAAGGACATCTTCGAGGACACCCGATCGATCGCCGAACCGGCGGGCGCGCTCGCGGTGGCGGGCCTGAAGCGCTACGTCGAGCGCGAAGGCGTCACCGGCCAGCGCTTCGCGGCGATCGTGAGCGGCGCCAACGTGAGCTTCGGCCGTCTGCGCCACATCGCCGAGCGCGCCGAACTCGGCGGCCACCGCGAGTGTCTGCTCGCGGTGACGATTCCGGAGCGCCCCGGCAGCCTGCTCAGGTTCTGCGAACTCATCGGCGATCGTTCGATCACCGAATTCAACTACCGCTATGCCACCGAGGCGGGCGCGTACATCTTTGTGGGCGTCGAGATCGGCGATCCGCGTGCCGACAAGCAGGGGCTCGTCGATGCGCTTGAGCGGGCCGGCTACCCGCTCCTCGATCTGACCGACGACGAGATGGCCAAGCTCCACGTCCGCTACATGGTGGGCGGGCATGCGCCCGGGGAGCTCGACGAAGTCGTCTATCGGTTCGAATTCCCGGAGCGTCCGGGAGCGCTGATGCACTTTCTCACCCGGATGGGCAGCAACCCCTGGAACATCAGCATGTTCCACTACCGCAACCACGGCTCGGCTTATGGTCGCGTGCTCATCGGCCTGCAGGTGCCCCGGCACGAACGCGGCGACTTCCAGTCGTTCCTGGACGAGGTGGGATACGAGTACCGGGAAGAAACCGGGAATCCAGCGTACCGGATGTTCCTGCGGTAGCGGAGCGGGTGCGGTCCCGTCACCGGATCGTTTCAGATCCCCGGCGGAACCCCGGCGCGGGCGCCCTGCCGGCGGTGGGGTGCGTGACGAAGCGCTCAGCCCCCACGCGGGCCAGCGGCAATCGCCAACCAGGTGCTCCGCCTCGCGCTGCCCGTCTCCAACAAGCGCGTCCCGCCGCCGACCCGGAAGCCAGCGTCAGCGCCGTCAGCGAGCCTCGTCGCGCCGCCACGGGGAGGATTCGAGTTCATAGTCCCGGACGACTTCAGCCACCCGAATGCGGTAGCGTTCGAACAGCGCGGTGCGGCCTCGTTCCTGGGCGTCCTGGTGAGGCGCCGTCTCGCGCCACTGCCGGATGGCCGCCTCGTCCCTCCAGGTCGACAGGGAAAGGATCTTCCCGGGCTGCACCAGGCTCTCGAACCGTTCGATGGCGACAAAACCGTCCACGGTTTCCAGCTCTTGGCGGAGCTGGGCGGCGATGTCCAGGTATTCGCCCCTGCCGTCGGCAGTCGGCTCCACTTCGAAGATGACGACATGCATGGCGAGACCTTTCCTGAAATCGAAGTGCGACCGCGCGGCCATCACGCCCAGATTCGTTGCGCTCCTGGTTGGGAGTTCAGCCCGCCTGGCGGACTGATCGCCGCGCTGACCGGCCTAGACGGGGGGAATCGTACAGCTGGCGCTGCACCTTGCCCAATCGGGGTGCTGCGAACGCCGTTCAGCGCAGGAACAGGAACCGCGCCATGCCGGGCAGGAGCGCCGACAGGAAACGCCGCATAACCAGCCGTCGTGACGCGAGGATCAGGGTCGCGGCGAGGCGGCTTGGTTGCACGCTGCCCCCCGACGGTCCGAAGATCGAGCGGTGCAAGCGGCCCACCTGATCGGTCGCACGGGCGCCGAGCAGCTGTGCCTCCTCGCGGCCCATGGTGGTGTGCGGCCCGAAGGTGTCCCGGCCCCAGGCCAGGAAGGACCCGTAGAACTCGAGCGGGTCGGCCTCCCGCCTGGAAGCCCTCCAGAAACGCAGATCCGCCCGGCCCGGGAGTGCGCGCCAGAGCAGGAGGCCGATGGCCAGGGTCAGTGCCGCCATCGGCACCGACAGCACCCCGATCAGCCCCAGCCGATTGGCCCGGTGCCCCGCCAACGCTTCTTCACGCAACGCCTGGCGCAGCGCCATCGCGTCCCGCTTGAGCGGCTCGATGCGCTGTGGCGGGACGGCGACGTCAGCCGGCTGCCCCAGCTCCGGGTCCCAGTACGGAAACCGGATCCCGCTGATGTGGGTGACGTCTTCCGTTTCGACGTAGATGTCCCATGACTGCTCGAGGTGGGCGATGAAGCCGAGGTCGGTCTTCTCGGTTCTGGTCGATACCTCGGTACTCAGCACCCGGTGCCCGTCGTCCGGGTCCAGAACGAGCTCAGGCAGGTCGTCGCCGGTCACACCGGCGACGCTCAGCGTGACCGTGCGGCGCACCGTGTCGCCGTTGCGGATTTCGCTGATGGCGTGCGACCACGCTTCCCCCATCGTCGCGTCGCGCGAGACGATCCAGGCGGCGCCGGCAAATGCCGGGTCCGCGGGATGAACGACGATCACCTCCTCGGGGCGGATTTCCGTGAATTCGAAACTCTGGCGATCGGCGGGCTCGGAAATGCCGGTGACGGTGATCGGGGGAATGACGATGGTGCCGCTCCGTTCGGGGACGATCGCGAGCCGCGTCTCGTGGCTGTACTTGCTGCTCCCCAGCGTGCTGTAGCCGTCGGCATCGAGAACTTCGACCTGCCGCGTGTGGGGACGCGCGAGAACGGCTGAGCGGACACCCTCGATTGCCGGCAGGTCGAGGCGGACACGCTTGAAGGGGTCGGACGAAATGAACTGGATGTGGAGGACGATTTCGCCGCCGACGTAGGCACCCTGCGTGGTCACGAACGATGGTTCCAGGGTGACCTGGAACCATCGGCGCTCCGCCTCGCCCGCCTGCTGCGCGAGAGCTGCTGTGCCGCCGGCGCATAGAACGAGGCAGGCGAGCAGAACGCGGATCATTCGACCGGTCTCGCGATCCTGGTCTCGTAGACCGACAGCAGGCGTGCGCGGACCACCTTTTCCGGATCGTCGTGAATTCTCCGGAGCAGTACCGTGGCGGGCCGAGCGCTCGTTCTCGGCTTTAGGTCCACGGTGCCCACGACCCGGTGGTCGTTGCGTCCGCGATCTTCACTCGTCCGGCCGATGGCGGTGGCGCTGCCCACTTCGCCGATCGTGTCGACCGGCTTCGGGCGTTCCGCGGGCTCGCTGTCACTGACCTCGTCGGTGTCGTTGGTATTCCCGGCGGTATCGCTTTGCGGGGAATCGGCCGCCTGCGCCCAGTTCGAGATGCCTTCCTGCGGTTCCGTGACCATGTGCTCCTCGACCTCGGTCGGCACGTGCTCGGGCGGATCTTCCTGCTCCGCAGTCTCCGGTGCCGGCTGCGTCAACTGCTGCACCAGCGCCAGGTTGTGGCGCGCATCCGCGTGGTCGGGGTCGAACCGCAACACCCGCTGATAGGTCGAGATGGCATTGGGCCAGTCGCGCAAATGGGCGTAACTGTTGCCCAGGTTGTACAGGCTCAGCACCGTCTCCTCGGCCGAGAATTCGCGAAGCGCCTGCGCGTAACGTCCGGCCCGGTAGGCCGCGACACCGCGCCATGCTGCTTCACGGAAGAACAGCAGCGCCAGGTCCGGGCGCTGGTCGCCCAGGTACTCGGCAGCGATCTCGAAATCGGTCGGGACCCGCTCGATGCGCGGCCACAGCCAGGATACGGCCACGGCCGCGGCCACGATGGCGCCCCAGCCGAGCCCGCGCCCCATCATGAGGACCGGATCCGGCGGAAGAAGAGCAGCCACAACAACGCCGCGGCGGCGATCAGCCAGGGCGCCACCGCGAACTCCGACGCGTCGTCGCTGTCCCGGACCGCATCGGCGACCAGACCGTCGAGGTCATCGATGATGTCGCCGATCGTGGTCTCGTCAGCCAGCCGCGCCCCGATCCGGTCCGCATACGCCTCCCAGGCAGCGTCGGGGCCGCCGTTCACGACCACCGCCCGCAGCCAGTCGCCGGCTTCGGTCGCGTCGGCGGCCGGCACCGCCCCGCCGGTCACCAGAACGAGCTGGCCGGCCACCATTCCGGCCCGCGCCAGCAGCGATTCCGCGTGCGTGATCGCCATGCCTGGCGCCCGTCCGGAGACCGGCATGACCGCGGGCTCGAGTACCTGCAGGTACCGATCGAGATGCGTCCGGTCGATCGTGAAGGGCACGATGTCGAACGCTTCTCCTGTGGCCACGACCACGGCGGTCGGGGTCGTCGGGGCGGCATCCAGGATCCGGTAGGCGATCACCCGCTGAATTTCTGCGTCAACGCCTGCACCGAGGTCCAGGGCGATCACTCTCCCGGCCAGGTTCCCCGACGGGGCCGGGTCGCCCGAATCCAGGATGGGTCGGGCCAGGGCCAGGACCAGGAGCGTCCAGATCGCCAGCCAGAGCACGACCGGCAACCGGGTCTGCGACACGACCCGGCGCGCCATGAAAGATTGCATCGCGGTATCGATGACCCGATGCCAGTGGCCGGGGAGGCCCATGCCCGCCTGGCCACGCCAGAGCATCAACCACGCCACCAGTCCGAAGGCCGGTAGCAGCAGGAGGAACGCGAACGGCTCTGCGAAGCTCATGCCTTGCGGATCTCCTGCACGACCAGGCCGGCGAGCGCGCACAGCGCCAGGGCGACGGCGTAGAGCGACCAGTCGCGGAGGATATGGTTTTCTTCCTCCGGCCGCTCCGTGGGTTCCATGTCGCTGATCGTGCGCGACGTGGCCGCCAGGTCGGCCGTCGTCTTCGCCCAGAAGAACTGGCCGTCGGCGATCCGCGCAATGTTCCGGAGAACCTCCGCGCCGTCGGCCTCGATGTTGGAGGCGAAGCCGATGGTGTGAACCCGGATGCCGCGCTGCGCCGCGAGGTCGGCCGCGTCAAACCCGGTCAGCTCGCCCGAATTGTCTTCGCCGTCGGAGAGCAGCACCAGCACGCGGCTCGCGCTTGGTCCCGGCTCGATCGTCTTGATGGCGAGGCCGATGGCCCGGCCGAGGTCGGTCCGGTGGCCCGGCAGGCCGATTTCCAGTTCGTCCAGGACCGCCGCGACCGCGTCGACGTCGTAGCCCAGCGGAGCGACCAGGTACGCCTCGTGGCCGTAGGCGATCAGTCCGACGCGATCGCCACGGCGCGCCTTGATGAAGTCCTTGAGCAGTTCCCGGACGGCCACGTAGCGCGGGACGCTGGCGCCGCCCAGGACCATGTCCTGCTGCTCCATGCTGGCCGACAGGTCGACGGCGATGATCAGGTCGCGGCCGGTCGGCGTCAGGAGGATCGAATCCCGGCTGTACGGTCCGGCGAGCGCCACCAGGAGCAGGATCCAGCCGAGAGCCTTGATCCAGACGTCTTCTGGCCGCCGCCGCCGTCGTCGCCCCTGATCGGACAGGCCCGCCATCAGCCCCCGGATTGGGGCGGGGACAGGCAGCGCCGCATTGGCGGCAATCGCGGGCAGGGCGCGCCACGCCAGGAACGGCAGCGGCAGCAGCACGAGGGCCCACGGACGCAGCAGCTCCATCATCGCCCGAGTTCCGTGCCCAGGAAAGCGATGAGTTCGGCCCGTTCGGTGTCGGAAACGGTATCGGGATGCCGGTAAGCGAAGGGGGGCAGGGTGAGCGGTCGGCGCGCCCGCTTCGACAGTCCGGCGGCGAAGGTGAGCAGCATGGACCACTGCGCCGCGCGATCCTCCACCTGGACGATGCCAGCCAGTTCGGCCCGGGCGCTTTGCCGCCACCGACGCGCGCGCCAGACGTGCACCGCGAGGATCACGCCCGCGATGCCCGCCAGCACCAGGAACGGCCACATGGCCATGGCGGCCGGCGCGGCCGTGCCGAGGTCCGCAGGCAGGTGAATGTCGCGCAGCTGGGTGAGCACCGTGTCCTCGTTCACCGCCCGGCCCCCGGCGACAGGAAACCGCCGCTGGCGGCTTCGGTGATCCGCCAGCCGTCCCTGAGAAGGGTGCGGCGCAGGTCGCGGCGGAGTTCCCGCACCACGTCCTGATGCCGGTCCGCCATCGATTTAGAGACCGTGGCCAGGCGGCGCAAGGGGTCGCCGGCTGCCTGGTAGGGGTACCGTCCGGAAGCCAGCGGGCGGCGAAACATCGGATCCTCGACGATGATTGCGCGGAAATGCCGGAATGCGTTCAGTTCGCGCACCTTTTCGGTCAGTGCGGGATTCGCGTCGCCGAAGTCGCTGAAGACGCAGATCTCGTCGCCGAACTTGAGCAACCGGCTGGCGGAGTCGACCGCCATGGCCAGTTCGTCCCCGTCGTGCCCTTCGGTCCGCGCCAGCGCCGCGCCGTAGCCGTCCTCCAGGTGCTTCAGGAGAAACAGGACATGGCTCCGCCCGCGCCGCGGGCGCACCAGCACCTGGTCGGGCACGATGACCAGCCCGACGGGTTCCTGCAGTGCGACCGCTTCCCAGGCCATGTGGGCTGCAAGGAGGGCGGCGGTCTTGGCCATCGGCCGCGTTTCGGTACCGAACAGCAGATGCCCTCGGAAGTCGACGATCAGCATGCGGGCGAGATGCGATTCCGCCACGAAACGCTTCATCTGGGCCCGGCCCGTGCGCGCCGTGGCGCGCCAGTCCATCCAGCGGATGTCGTCTCCCGGCACGTACGGACCGACACTGTCCAGGTCCATGCCCTGGGCGCGGCGGCGGCCGGGACGCATGCCGGTGGGATAGCGTTCGCCGGGCAGCAGGCGGCCACGCACGTGCCGGGGCTGCGTCGCCATGAGTTCGCGGAGCGTCAGCGTGTTCGGGTTCGTCGGTTCCGGTTTGGACGTTCTGGCGCGGCTAGACCACACTGACCTGCTCCAGCAGATTCTGGATGATCTGGTCCGGCGTCACGCCGTCCGCTTCGGCCCGATAGGTCAGGCCCATCCGGTGCCGCAGGACGTCGGGCACCAGCGCGTAGACGTCCTCGGGCAGCACGTGATCGCGTTCCATGAGCCAGGCGCGTGCCTGCGCGGTGCGCGCCAGCGACACCGATCCGCGCGGGCTCACCGGGTGGGACAGGTGCTCGTCGACCCCGTCGAGGCTTTCCGGGTCGCCGCGAGTGCCGGACATCAGGCGCACGATGTAGTCGCGGATGGGTTCGGAAAGGTGCACGTCCAGCACCAGCCGCCGCGCTTCAGCCAGGTCGGCCTTCGGGATCGAAGCCGGCGCCTCGCCCGGCGTCAGGGCATCGACCGCCTCCTGGAGGACCAGGTCGAGAATCTCCCTCTCGGTGGCGAGATCCGGATAGTCGACCGTCACGTGCAGCAGGAAGCGGTCAAGCTGCGCCTGGGGCAGCTCCCAGGTCCCCTCGTGCTCGATCGGATTCTGGGTCGCGATGACGAAGAACGGGGACTCGAGCTTGAAGCTCCGGGTACCGCTGGTGACCTGCCGTTCCTCCATCGCCTCGAGCAGCGCCGACTGCACCTTGGCCGGCGCCCGGTTGATCTCGTCGGCCAGAATGAAGTTCCCGAAGATCGGCCCCGTCTGGAAGTCGAAGCGCTGTTCGCGCGCGTCGTAAATCGACGATCCGGTCAGGTCGGAGGGCAGTAGGTCCGGGGTGAACTGGATGCGGTTGAACACACCTTCCATGCCCAGTGCCAGCAGCCGCGCGACACGGGTCTTGGCGAGCCCCGGCGCACCTTCCAGCAGGATGTGACCGTCGGCGAGAAGCCCGATCATCAAGCTGAGCACGGTTTGGTTCTGGCCGACCATGCCGGCTTCGAGCCGACGTCTCAGCTCAACGAAAGGCGGACGAACTGACACGTGATCCAAACTCCTGTTTCCGTGGTTCCGGGACCGCGGGGCACACTGGCACGCGTTGCCGGGCGCCCGCAGTCACCTTGGCAGCCGATGAACGAGGTCGCGCGAGAAATGTCGTCGCGAGCAAGACCCCGGCCGGACCGCACACCTGCCTGGTCCGGCCGTGCGGCTGCCAGCATGACCGCCCATGATCGATCGGTCCACCCGGAGGGGAGATATGGCGCCCAATCGGTCCTCCCCTGGGATTCCGGTGGTCGAACCATCCAGCAAGCGGCGGGCGCGGCGCGGTCCCGGGAAGGCTCGACGAAACGGCCGGCGGCGTGATCCCGGCCGATGACGGGTGACGGGGCCGGAAGGTACACGAGGGTCCAGGATGCTCAGGCTGCTTCGTGGGCGGGGACACGTCACTGGGGATGCCGCCGTGACGGCCTCTGCTCGGGGATCATCGCTTTCCAGACATGGACTTCGATGGCATCGCGGTTGCTGGAGCCGACGGGCGGTTGGTTGTCAAACCGTGTCTTCGGGTGTAGCCCAAAGCCAGCATGTTGTCCCCGATACTCGGCCTTGGACCGCCTGGGACGACGCGGGCCGCCGCTGACGCAACGACGCCTGGCCAGGCGCCGGCACGCCTGTCAGCGAGGCCCCGGTCTGGGCGTGTCCCGGCGACCGAACCGATCGCGGAGACAACTCCTTCGGAGTTCCGCCGAAGGTTATTCCGCCGCGAGTTGTAGGCCGCCTGGCAGACGTCCGTCCGGCGTCCGCGCCGTTTGCCGCATGTCCGTCTTGACGTAGCGGGTGTCGTAGCCGTTGAACAGGTGCCCCAACAGGCCGCGATCAAGATCAGAGGTCCCGAACAACCAGTCCATGATCGGGAACGTCAGGTTCATGTTGCGTTCCATCATCAGCGACTGGTTGTGGTGTGCCGTGTGGTGCCGTCGGATGGTGTTCACGAACGGCATGTGGCGGACGAACCAGTTCTCGTCCACGTGACAGCAGAAGTGCATGAACTCGTAGATGAGATACATGGCGGTGGTCGTCGTGATCACGAGCCAGCCGACGTTGGGCGTGAACAACCAGCCCGCGACGAGCGCAATGGGTACCGACATGCAGATGAACGTCACCAGCGCAAACGGCGGAAAGAACGTGACACGCCAGTCGTGCTGTCCGGCGAACCGCATCTCGTCGTCGGTGAAAAACTGATGGTGCATCATGGTGTGGCGCATGTAGATGGCCCGCAATGCCCGGTTCTTCTGCGGCCTGTGCATGATGTGGGTGTGGAGGAACCACTCGAAGAAATTGGAGCCGAGAAAGGCCACCGGGACGATGAGCAGCTCGTACCAGCGGACGTCCGTCATGCTCTGGAAATAGATCGTCATGGCGGCCAGACCGATCGCATAGATCACGACCACGTGGAGCCACCCGTTGTACCAGCCGACAATGCGCCGGCGGTACGTGTCGCGGTACCGGCGCTGGCGGTCCGACATGCGGGTCTGTTGCAGTTCTCGAGACATGGTTTCTCCCCGTGGCCGGTCAGTTTGCGGCGTGAACGTTGGCCAGTGCGAGATCGATGTCGGCCGATGTCATCTTCCACTCGTTGCTGAAGTACGCGACCACCCTCGACATGAATGCCCGGCACTCGGCTTTGGCCTGGGCATCGTCTTCGAAGTAATCCGCGAGGATCGCGAGAGCTAGCTGTTTCGGCCCGTCGCCCTCGTAGCCCCATTCGAACCCGCGGCTCGTGAACGTGTGGAGGTCCAGACGGGGGTCCAGGGGCTCGCCATCCACGGTGACCTCGGCGCCGTCAATATTCCTCTCGCCCTTGTAGATGCGATTGTCCACTGCCTCCACCGAGCGCTTGCAATTCCTTGCGGCCTGATAATATATCAGCCATGTATCAGGGTGCAATCGGGCTGAGATGACGATGACGGGGCCGTTGGTGCACCTGGATAACCACGTGCTGACAGGGTTTCTGGCGGGTGCGTTCATGGCCGCTGGATCCATTGGATCCATGGTCGTGGTCAGTGGCCGCTTGCAAAGAGTGCTTGGTCCCGCGGCCGCGCGCGGTCCGGTGGTTCCGAAGCCCACGATTCGGATCGCGGGTCATGTCGGCGCCGTGCACGGCGGCTTCGGACATGCGGTCCTGCCTTACACCGGCCTGAACGGAGAAAACTGATGCCACCGAAGATCCGCGCGATCCTGACTGCCACGGTGATCATCATCGGCATCGTGCTGTGGTACGTGCGCGAACGCATCTCGCTGGATGTGTCTGCCGGGCTGCTCTTCGGGTTGACGGCAGCCATGTGTGTCGCCGTCTGGATGTTTCCCGAGGTCAAGAAGCAGGACAGCGCGAAACGGTAGCCGCCCGGCCGGAAGGGCAGTGCCGTCGTCGCCGCAGCCGGGTGCTGCGGACGGGCACGTGACTGGACCCGAATCGCGGGCGAATGGCCCGCCGATTACAGGCTGGCGCGCGTGAACTCGGACATGTAGTCGATCAGCCGGTCCGATGCGCGGGCGGCTTCGTCGGCCTGTCCCTCGGCTATAGCCCTGGCGACCGCGGCGTGCAGCGTTGCGCAGCGCTTCAAGTCAAGCGCCTCGCGGTAGTGCTGATACCAGAACCGACGGGCAAGCCCCTGCATCAATTGCATCGTCTTGGCAGCGTACTCGTTGCGGCAGACAGCGACGGTCAGCCCGTTGAAGGTGAGGTCCAGCCGCATGAACTTCACGTCGTCGCCGGCCTGGGCGGCCGCGTCGAGGTCGCTGGCCAGCCGGGCAAAGGATGCCCGTTCCTCGGGCGTCGCCCGCCGGGCGGCATCGCGCATGATCATGCGCTCGACTTCGCGACGCAGTTCGAGCAGTTGCAGCTGGCGCGCGTGATTGATCTCCGTCACCATCACGCCGCGGCGCGGCAGGATGGTGACCAGCCCTTCGAATGCGAGCCGCTGCAGTGCCTCGCGGATGGGCGTGCGACCGATCCCCAGTTCGGTCATCAGCGAGGTCTCCGTGAGCATCTGGCCTGGCGCCAGCCGGAGCGTCACGATCATCTCTTCGATCTGCAGGTAGGCCTGGTCGGTAAGGGAGGACCGGTTTTCTCCCCTAAGCCCCCGGTAGGCACCCAGCTTCTGCCGCCCGTCCATCGGCTTGCCCTCGTCAGGTCTTGCGGGAATGCGGATTGCGTTGACGGTGCGAACGTAGCCCATCGGGAGCGTAGGCGGGTCCCAACGCCCCGGGCAAGATTGCCTCCGGCCCCGGCATCCCGCATCCGTGACCGCCGCGCACCTGTGGCGCGAGCGGGGTTGCTGGAGCCCTATGACCGTGGCCATCCGCATTGGCAGGGCCGGGCACGCCGGCGGCACCCTGCTAGGCCCGTCGGGGGAGTGCCAGCGAGATCGCTTCCGCGCAGATCAGGCCGGTGCGGCGGGCGCCGTCATGAACTCCGAACGTGGGATGTGATCGGGTCCCGGGCCAGTGGCTTCTCGTCCTCCCGGCGAGGGGCCGAGAGCACTACCCGCCGAGATAGGCGCGGCGTACATGGGCATTCTCGTGGAGATCGGTCGCCGCCCCTTCGAGCGCTACCTTGCCGGTTTCCAGCACATAGGCATATTGCGCGAGCAGCAGCGCCACCTCCGCATTCTGCTCGACCAGCACGACCGGAATGCCCCGGCCCGAGATCTCGGTGACGATCCGCGTGATTTCCTGAACCATCACCGGCGACAGGCCCATGGACGGCTCGTCCAGCAACAGCACCCGGGGGGCGCTCATCAATGCCCGCCCGATCGCCAGCATCTGCTGCTCTCCGCCGGACATGGACCGCGCCCATTGCCGGCGGCGCTCGGCGAGGCGGGGAAAATGATCGAAGACCTCCGTCAGCGATGCCTCGACCGCCGCCTTGTCCGTGCGCAGGAACGCACCGGTGCGCAGGTTCTCCTCGACAGTCAGATCCGGGAACACGCGCCGGCCTTCCGGCACGTGCGCGATGCCGCGGCGGACGATCTCTTCCGGCGCCAGCCCGTCGATCTTCGCGTCGTCGAAGTGGATTTCGCCGCGGGTGAGCGGTTCGAGCCCGGAAATGGCCCGAAGGGTCGTCGTCTTGCCCGCGCCGTTCGCGCCGATGATGGTGACGATACCTCCGGCCGGTACCGCCATCGAGACGCCCTTGAGGGCTGCGGTCTTCTGGTAGCGAACCTCGATATCGCGGAGTTCAAGCAGCATCGCCCGCTCCGTCGGCCGTGGCCGAGCCCAGATAGGCTTCGATGACGGCGGGATCGTTCCGCACCACCTCCGGCGGGCCCTCGACCAGCAGTGCGCCGAAATTCATCACCGTGATGACGTCGCAGAGATTCATGACCGCCCGCATGTCGTGCTCGACGAGCATGACGGTGACGCCACGGTCACGGATACCCTGCACCAGCGTCATCATGCGACCGGTTTCCTCCGGATTCATGCCAGTGAAGGGCTCGTCGAGCAGCAGTACTTCAGGTTCCGCCGCCAGTGCGACCGCGAGGCCGAGCATGCGCTGGTGTCCGTGCGGCAGGTTCGACACGGGCTCGTCAGCCAAGTCCTCGAGACCGAAGAAGGCCAGCGTTTCCTGCGCCTGCGCGTCCGCCTTTTCCTCGGAACGCCGGTCGGCACCAAGCAGGCGCCGGAAGAAACCGGCGCGGGCACCGAGATGACGTCCGACCCGGACATTGTCCAGAACCGAGAATTCCTGGAACAGGGTCGAGCCCTGGAACGTGCGCACTAGGCCCATTGCCGCCAGCGCGCTGGTCTTCCGGCCCGAGATGTCGAGGCCGCGGAAGAACACCTGGCCCGCCGTCGGTGCGTAGAAGCCGCTGATGACGTTGAAGGTCGTTGTCTTGCCGGCGCCGTTCGGGCCGATCAGGCCATGGATCGCGCCGGCGCGGACCGAGAAGCTGAAGTCGTTCACCGCGACCAGACCACCGAACCGGCGGGTCAGCCCGCGCGCCTCGAGAATCGGCCGTTCGTTCTGCGGATTCACGCGGCTTCCCTGCGGCCCGCGGCCGAACCGCTGCGCCAGCGCTGCCACCGGGTGCGCAGCCGCGGCCCGAGGCTTTCGAGACCGTTCGGCAGGTAGAGGACCGAAAGGATCAGGATCGCGCCGTAGATCAGGGGTCGGGCGGTGTCGAGGCCCAGCGCGCGCAAGACGATCTCGTTGATCACGGTCAGCACGACGACGCCCAAGATCGGACCGTAGAAGGTCGCCGTGCCGCCCACGATCGCCCAGACCAGGACGTAGACCATCTGGTCGACGCTGAAACGGGTGGGATTCACGGCGCCAACGTAATGGGCGTACAGCCCGCCGGCGATTCCAGCAAAGAAGGACGCTATGACGAACGCGAGCGTTCGGTAGCGGAACGTGTCGACGCCAACCGATTCGGCGAGGCGATCCTGCCAGTGGATCGCGTGGAATGTCAGCCCGATGCGCGAGCGTTCGATGCGGTAGAGGACGAACAGCGATGCGGAGACGACGATCAGCGCCAGGAAGTAGTAGTTGACCGGCTCGTAGAAATCGATCGACAGGAAACCGGTGTCGATGTCGGGAAAGGGGTCGATGCGCTTCAGTCCCTTCGGCCCGCCGAAGGGATCAGTGAAGCGTTTCCAGATCAGGCGGATGATCTCGCCGGCCGCGAATGAGCCGATCAGGAAATAGAATCCCTTCATCCGGAACAGGGGGAAGCTCAGTATGGCGGCGGTCGCGGCCGCCATGCTGGCGCCGAGCAGCATCGACAGCGGCACCGGCACGCCGAGCCGCTTCGTCAGCAGCGCACTGGCATAGGCTCCGACCCCCATGATGACAACGTGGCCGAGCGACCATTCGCCGGTCAGGGTCAGCAGTCGGTAGCTGGAGACCAGCAGGACGTTGATGACGAGCAGGACCGCGATTTCCTGCTGCGAATAGCTCAGGAGATACGGCAGCACCGCCAGTGCCGCGAAGAGGAAGACCACTCGCAGCTGCCAGGCGATCCGCCGGATGCGCCTTCCGGTTCCGGGTCCCGGTGTCGCGCCCGTCGGTTCAGGCACGTTCCTTCGCCCCGAACAGGCCGGTCGGCCGCACCACCAGCACGGCGAGCATCAGGGCCAGCCCGACGATGTTGGCGATCACGCCGTCGAAGAAGGTCGTGACGAAGGTATGGACGAAGGCGTACAGGACCGCGGCAATGACCGCGCCTTCGAGGCTGCCGACACCGCCGACGATGATGATGATGAAGGCGGTGACGATGATCGAGTGGCCGATGTAAGGAGTCGGGCTGACCAGAGGCGCCGTCAGGGCGCCGGCGACGCCGGCCAGGGCGGCGCCGATGAACATGGCGATGCGCGCCGTCTGGTTCATCGAGATGCCCTGCAGGGAGGCCGCCTCGGCATCCTGGGCGCAGGCGCGCAGCGCCCGGCCGAATTTTGAGCGCCGGAGAAACGTCCAGAGGGCGGCCAGCAGCAGGACGGCGGCCACGATCACGAACAATCGCTGGTACGTCAGGACTGCGCCGAGGATCTCCAGCTTGCCCTGGGTGGAGGGCGGCACGTGGCCCATGCGGCGGCCGAACCCGAACACGGCCAGGGTCTGCAGGATGAGCAGGAAGCCGATCGACGCGATTAGACCGGCCAGGGGATTGTCGCGCAATGGTCGGAACATGGTGCGTTCCATGACAAGGCCGACCATTCCGACGAAGACCAGGCCGGCCGCGACCGCGAGCAGAAAGGGGAAGCTCTCTTGGGCGTACAGGAACACGACGCAGTAGGCGCCGACCATGTACAGCTCACCGTGGGCGAAGTTGATGACGCCCATCACGCCGAAGATCATGACCAGCCCGACCGCGATCAGCGCCATGTAGCTGGCGGCATACGACGCATTGACGGCGGTCTGCCACAGCAGGTCCATTAGCGGGCCTCGCCGGTCCGGCGGAAAAATGCTGCCGGGGCCGGGCGATGCCCTGCCCCGGCAGCCTGTACTAGCACGGCAGCAGGGCCATGCGGAACGTGGTGGGTTATCCTTGCTGGTCCCACATCTGGCCCAGGTCCGTCATGTGCTTGATCATCAGGTCCTTGTGCTGGTCCCACCAGGCGGGAATGGACTTGAAGGCCTTGATCCGGGCCTTGCCGCCCTCGATTGCCACGACCGGCCAGTTGCCGACCAGGGCGTTGTCGATTCCGAACAGTTCCGTGCCCCACCAGTCGGCGGTGCCGAAGGCATGCTTGCCGGTCCCGTCGGCCTTCATCGCCTCCAGGACGGCGGCCGGTTCGGCGCTCCCGGCCCTGGTGGCTGCGTCGGCCCAGAGATCCATGATCGAGGCGTACTCCCAGGAGACGGCGCCCCATGCCGAGGCGCCGTACCGGTTGGCGTACTCAGCGTAGAACTCGTTCGGGTTGACGAAGTTGATCTCCTCGCTGTTCAGCGCCGGGTCGTCGAAGTCCGGGAACTGGAAGATGAACCCTTCCATGAACTCCTCCGACGTCTTCTCGATGATGTTCTGATAGAAGTCGGCCGTGCAGGAGATGATCTGCCCTTGGTAGCCCTGCTGGAACGCCTGTTCGCACAACGGATGGACGTAGTCGGCGTAGCAGGTGTCCAGGCAGAGGATGTCCGGGTTCCCGGCCATGAGCCTGGTCATGACGGGCGCGAAGTCCGTCGTCGCGGGGTCGAAGAACAGGGGCGCGTCGACCATCTCGATCCCGGCCGCCTCGAAGGCCGCCAGGTAGGTGGCCACCGAGGGCTTGCCGAGCGCGTCGTCCTGCGCGCACATGGCGGCGGTCTTCAGCTCCGGCTTGTTCTCCGCCAGCCATTCGACGCCGGTCACGTTGTAGATCGGGTGCACCTCGCAGGGTGCGACCAGCGTCGTGCTATCCGGCGACAGGTCGCTCGGCAGCAGAGTCGAGAAGAGCATGCCTTCGCGTTCGGCGACCGGCTGCGCGCCGGCCCAGGTGTCGCCGCCCAGCATCATGATGAACTTGACGCCGTCTTCCTTGATCAGCTTGGTGGCGCCGGTGCGCGCCTTCGCGACGTCGTACTCGTTGTCGTAGCCAACGAACTCGATGTTGTACGACTGGCCGCCGATGCTGACCCCGCCCTTGGCGTTGACCCAGTCCGCCCAGATCAGGCACCCGTCCAGGCCGGGCTTGCCCCAGGCCGCCACCGGGCCCGTGAGGGGAGCCAGGAAACCGATCTTGATGGTGTGGCTGTCAGCGAAGGAGACGCGCGGCAGGCCGGTGCCCGTTGCCGCCAGCGCCGCCCCCGCTGCCGCGGAGGTGCCGAGGAATTTCCGCCTACTGATCTTGCGGTGAAGTGACTTGCGCGACATGCGTGCCTCCCAGAATTGATACGCCTGCGCCTGCGCTGGCGCCCGTTGCCCCGGCGGTGTTGCCGAAGCGCCGCCCGGCAGCCCACCGCAGGGTCTGCGCGACCGCAACCGGGGGCCAATCCGTCAGCGTCATGACCAATTCTGACCAATTCGCACGGCGAGTCAGCCAAGTGTGCACGATTGCGGTCAATCCCCCACAGCATGACAGTTTGGGGGCTGGATGCAAGCGAAATACGCACTATTGTCGCCGTTCGACGCGATTGCATCCGGTCCTGCCGAAACGGATGACGGTCAGAAATCACCGCCACATGGGCGTATGGGCCCCCATAGTGGTGTAGATTGGTGTAGATTGGTTTCGGCTGCCGAGGCCAAACTTCCAACCGCGCAGGCGGTCCGCGGCAGACCGGACCGCCGGCCAGGACAGTGAGGAAGACGATGGGCAAACGAGTTGCGGTGATCGGCGCGGGGCCGTCCGGCCTCGCCCAGTTGCGGGCGTTCCAGTCGGCGAAGGCCGGCGGGGCAGACGTTCCGGAGGTCGTCTGTTACGAGAAGCAGGCCGACTGGGGCGGTTTGTGGAACTACACGTGGCGCACGGGACTCGACGAGTACGGCGAGCCGGTCCACTGTTCGATGTACCGGTACTTGTGGTCGAACGGCCCCAAGGAAGGACTCGAGTTTGCCGACTATTCGTTCGAGGAGCATTTCGGGCGGCAGATTGCCTCCTATCCGCCGCGCGAGGTGCTCTTCGACTACATCGAGGGCCGGGTGAAGAAAGCGGCCGTGCGTGACTCGATCCGCTTCCGCTCGACCGTCCGGCGGGTCGACTACGACGATGCGACGGGCCAGTTCACGGTCGCGGTGCACGACCTGCCGAGCGACAGCGAGTCCAGCGAGCGGTTCGACCACGTCGTGGTCGCGACGGGCCATTTCTCCACCCCGAACGTGCCGCACTTCGACGGTCTCGATCGGTTCAACGGCCGCGTGATGCACGCCCACGACTTTCGCGACGCCGTCGAGTTCAAGGACAAGGACATCCTGATCATCGGCACCAGCTATTCGGCCGAGGACATCGGGTCCCAGTGCTGGAAATACGGCTGCAAGTCGGTCACCGTCAGCCACCGGACCGCGGCCATGGGCTACGACTGGCCCGACAACTGGAAGGAGGTGCCGTTGCTGCAGAAGGTGGAGGGCAACACCTGCACCTTCAAGGACGGCTCAACGGCCGTCGTCGATGCAATCATCCTGTGTACCGGCTACCTGCACTACTTCCCCTTCATGGCACCGGAGCTCCGACTGCGTACCGCCAACCGGCTTGCGGCGGCCGATCTCTACAAGGGCGTGGCGTGGATCAACAATCCGAAGCTGTTCTATCTCGGCATGCAGGACCAGTGGTACACCTTCAACATGTTCGACGCACAGGCTTGGTACGTCCGCGACATCATCATGGGCCGCGTCCAGGTGCCGGACCGGGCCGCCATGGCCGCCGACGTCGCTGAACGGGAGGCCCGGGAGGACGCTCTCGAGGACGACTACGGCGCGATCCGCTACCAGGGCGACTACGTTCGGGAGCTGATTGCCGAGACGGACTATCCCAGCTTCGACGTGGACGGCGCGAACGAGGCCTTCTTCCAGTGGAAGAAACACAAGAAGCAGAACATCATGACGTTCCGGGACAACGGGTACAAGTCGGTGATGACCGGCACCATGGCGCCGACCCACCACACTCCCTGGGTCGATGCCATGGATGATTCGATGGAGAGCTATCTCCGGAACGAATAACGCGGCCCCGGGCCCCCGCCATGGGCGATCTGTCGACGGAGTGGGAGTGGGACGCTCTCTCGGCCGCCGCGCTGGACGCCTATCGCGGAGCGCGCCGCGCCGAAGCGGTCCACTTGTGGCGGCGGGCGGGGGCCCTGGCGCAGGATTTTCCCGAGGGCGACCCGCGCCGGGCGGCCAGCGCGAACAATGCTGCGCTCGCTCTCCTGGTCGAGCAGGATCACGACGGCGCCGTTGCGGCGCTGTCGTCGGCGCTGTCGGCGTGGGAGGTGTCGCTCGAGTGGACCCACGGCATGGCCGTTACAGCCGTGGCCCGCAGTTCGCTGTTTCACCAGCGTCTCGAACAGCGCCATGTCGAGACCTACGGCGATGTCCGGCGCGCCCGGCACCGCGTTTTCCTGACGGGTGCCGTCGCCCTGACCCGCTTCAATCTTGCGATCGCCCAGCTCTTCGTGGACGACGACGAAACGGCGGACGAACTGCTCGCCGCCGCGCTCGCCGAACGCGAGCAGGCGTTCGGGCCGAACGATCCGGAAGTCATGGCCATTGCGCGGGTGCTGTCGGGCCGGGCCGACGCCGCGGCGGACGACTCCCGGATGGCGCTGTACGACGCCAAGATCCAGACCGCCGCCGGCCGGCTGGCGCCGGACGCCCTCGATGCGTGGCGCCGGGACCAGCCGCTGGACATGAACGACACCCGTCGACTGCTGGCAGCGGGCTATCTCACCGCAATGGCGCACCAGCGGGATTTCCTGTAGCGGGGTCGGGATGCCGCCAGCTCCACGATCACTGCCGTTCCGGGCTGTTGGCGCAGATTGCCGTCCGGTCGAGCAGTTCATAGGCTAGGGAACGGAAGAAGGTGCAAGGTTTGCCATGAGGATCGAGACGCCGCGCCCGCGACTGAGGCAGCAGCCGTCGACGGCCGGCGGCGTGCTGATCCCCGGCGTGCCCGCGCTGGGTGCCGGGGTCGAGCGCTACGTCGCCGAAGGCGCCGGCGCGACCGTTTTCTCGCTGGAGCCGGGCGATACCGTCACGGTGCGCGACCGCGAGGGTCGGCAGGTGGCGGAAATCGCCGGCTTCGCACCGGCCGGGTCGGCCGACACCGAGGCGCTGGGGGTCGCGCCGAACGGGACCGCGGGTGGCCTCAAGGCCATCCTGGAAGGCGATGACGGACCGGCCCGTTCGCTCGCCGGCTGCCTGCAGCGGCGCGGGCTCGATCTCGCGGGCGCGCGATCGATCAGCGTTCTGGGAGGCGACTCACGGCCCGGTGACGAGGAAACGTTCACCGCTGAGCGGCCGCTGGTCTGCTTCATCGCAGCCCCCGGACCTGCGATGCGGGTCGACCGGCAGGATCCGCCGACCCCGATCGAGATCTTCGTCACCCGCGCCAACCCGGCGGCACCCTCTGAGCACGCGGTGCCGGAGCCCCTGGCCGATCCGCGCCTCGACCGGCGCATTGGTGCCCGCACGGCCGAAGCCTACGAGGTCAAGGCCGGTGAATTCATCCAGATCATCGACGTGCAAGGCCGGCAGTGTTCGGATTTCCAGGCCTTTACCGTCGCCGGTCTCGACCAGGGGCGGGAACTTTGCCTGGACGCGACGGCCACCCGCACGCTGATGGGGAGCGCCTATCCGGCGCCCGGCCTGCTGTCAAAATGCTTCGATCAGGGCCTGCAGCCGATGGTCGAGGTGGTCCGCGACACCTGCGGCCGGCACGACAGCTTCCTCTACGCCTGCACGGCGAAGTACTACGACGACATGGGCTATCCCGGCCACGTCAACTGCACGGACAACTTCAATGCGGTGCTAGCACCGTTCGCGGTCGCGCCGCGCCGCGGCTGGATGGCGCTGAATTTCTTCTTCAACACCGGGTTCGACGACGCCAACCAGGCGTTCCACGACAATCCGTGGTCGCGCCCGGGCGACTACGTGCTCCTGCAGGCATTGACCGATCTGGTCTGCGTGTCGTCCGCCTGCCCGGACGATATCGACGCGGCCAACGGCTGGGACCCCACTGACATCCACGTGCGGGTCTACCCGCGCGGGAACATGTTCTCGAAAGCGGTGGCCTATCGCATGACCCCCGACGCCGACCCCAAGCTGACCAAGGAAACCGGTTTCCACAGCCGGTTTGCCGCGCACACGCGGAACTTCACCGAATACAACGGCTACTGGCTGGCCAACAGTTTCACCAACCGTGGCGCACTGGACGAATACTGGGCCTGCCGCGAGCGGGCGGCGATCATGGACCTCTCGGCCCTCCGCAAGTTCGAGGTCCTGGGACCGGACGCCGAGCGCCTGATGCAGTGGGTGCTGACCCGAAACATGCGCCGGCTGGCCACCGGTCAGGTGGTCTATTCCGCCATGTGCTACGAGACCGGCGGCATGATCGATGACGGCACCGCCTTCCGGCTGGCAGACGACAATTTCCGCTGGATCGGCGGTTGCGACTACGGCGGCGAATGGATGCGCGAGCAGGCGGCCACGCTCGGGCTCAATGTCTGGGTCCGATCGTCGACCGACCAGCTCCACAACGTCGCGGTCCAGGGCCCCAGGAGCAGGGACATCCTCAAGGAGGTTGTGTGGACGCCGCCCGCCCAGCCGGCCATTGCCGAGCTCGGCTGGTTCCGGTTCACGATTGCCCGGATCGGCGATCACGCCGGGATCCCGATCATTGTCTCGCGCACCGGCTACACGGGTGAGCTGGGCTTCGAAGTCTGGTGCCACCCGCGCGACGCCACCAGCGTGTGGGACGCCATCTGGACAGCCGGCGAACCGCACGGTCTCTCGCCTTTCGGCCTGGAGGCGCTTGACATGGTGCGAATCGAGGCCGGCCTGGTCTTCGCCAACCATGAGTTCGACGACCAGACCGATCCCTTCGAGGCTGGTATCGGTTTCACGGTGCCGCTGAAGACGAAGGAGGACGATTTCGTCGGCCGGGAAGCCCTGGTCCGGCGCAAGGAAACGCCGCAGCGCAAGCTGGTCGGCCTGGAGCTGGACGGGCAGGAGCCGGCGGCCCACGGCGACTGCGTCCACGTCGGGCGGTCCCAGGTCGGCACCATCACCAGCGCCATGCGCTCGCCCGTATTGCGGAAGAACATCGCACTGTGCCGGATGGACGTGACCGCTTCGGGCGAGGGGACCGCCGTCCAAGTCGGCAAGCTGGACGGCCACCAGAAGCGCATTCCGGCCCGGGTGGTGCCGTTCCCCTTCTACGACCCGACGAAGTCCCGGGTCCGGGCCTAGTCGGCCCGCCTGGCAGGAGCATGCGATGTCGAAACGGTTTGCCGCCGCCTGCATCCAGAACAACGCCACTCCGGATGTCGACTTCAACATCGAGACGACGCTGCGGCTCGCGGAGCAGGCGGCGACGTCCGGGGCCGACCTGATCTGCACGCCGGAGTACTTCTCCGGCCTCCGGACGGAGAACGGACTCTTTCATCCCGCGGCCTTCATCGAGCCGGAGCATCCGGTCCTGCCGGCCTTCGCGAAGGCGGCGCGCGAGTGGAACGTCTGGTTCCTGCTCGGCTCGCTCGGGGTGCTGAACCCGGACGGGCGCATTTCGAACCGCTCTTACGTGATCGACAGCGGCGGCGAAATCGTTGCGCGCTACAACAAGGTGCACATGTTCGATGTCGTGCTCGACTCGGGCCCACTCACCGAATCGGCCACGATCGCGCCGGGCGACCGGTCGGTCGTGGCACCGACGCCGTGGGGCGGGCTCGGCCTGTCGATTTGCTACGACCTGCGCTTCGCGCCGCTGTACCGGCAGCTGGCCCACAACGGCGCGTCGATGCTGGCCGCGCCGGCCGCCTTCACCAAGGTGACCGGCGAGGCGCACTGGCACGTGCTGAACCGCGCCCGGGCCATCGAGCACGCCTGCTACATGATCTCGCCCTGCCAGTACGGAGAGGTCGAGGGCGGCGGCGCCTGCTTCGGCCATTCGCTGATCGTCGATCCCTGGGGCATGGTGCTGGCCGACGGGGGCGACGGCGAGGGCATCATCCTGGCCGACATCGACCTTGCTGCCGTGGCCGCGGCGCGCGGAAAGATCCCCGTGCTCGATCACGACCGGCCGATCACTCCCGAGACGCCGTAGCCCAGCGTCCCGGCAGGGGGAGCGGCCGCTAGAGCGCCGCTGCGCCCATCAGGTCCTGGCGCGCCTTTTCCAGGTGGTCGTTGATGTGCTTGACCGCCGAAACGAGGTCGCGGCGCTTGATCGCCTCGAACAGCTCCCGGTGCTGGCGGTTGTATTCGTCGATCTCGTCAGGCACCAGGATCTTGTTTTTCATGGCGTCCCACTGATCGTGCCCGCGGACCGCGTTGATCTGCTGGTACAGGTGCAGCATCAAGGGGTTCTTGGAGCTGCGGGCGAGCCATTCGTGGAACATGCTGTCGTGCCGCGAAAACGCCTCCTTGTCGTTCCGGCACTGCTCGAGGTCATTGAGAATCGATCCCAGCATCTTGATTTCGTTCGCGGTCGCATTGAGCACCGCAAGACGGGTCATGTACGGCTCGACAGCCATGCGCGCCTCGATCAACTCCAGCGGGCTCACCTGGCTGACGATGTCGAGTGCGGCGCTGATCGCCATGTCCTCGCACTTGACGAACGTGCCGCTGCCGACGCGCCGCTCGATCAGCCCGTCGGTCTCGAGATTGAGCAGGACCTTGCGGATGGTGCTCCGAGCGGTGTCAAACCGCTCGGCGAGTTCCCGCTCGGCGGGCAATTGGTCGCCGTTCACGTAGAAGCCGCTGCGGATGGCCTCGCGTAGCTGGGCCGTGATGTACCCGACGTGGCGGCCATCCTCGACGAGGCTCGGGCCGGCGGCAAGCCGGGTTTCCTGTCCAGGCGCGCGTCCGTCAGCCACGACCGCATCCTCTCGAGATTCCCGCCAACTGCATTCCCGCGCCAATTGGTCGATATTGGCGAAATTGGTTTGCAAATGGTCACGCAACTGTGCAAAGTAGCGCCCGTTCAGTCAAGCTGGGCCGTCCAGCCGCGCCCGTCGAAAGCCAGATTTAGCGCGGATTTCTGATTTTTCGCGACTAATCGTTTCAACCGGGATGATCTGGCCGGATCCAGCTGAATGGTTCGTATTGGTCACGGCGACCGCGTTCGGAACGCGGCCGGTGTGGGGACGGAGCGCCAGAAGGGGACGGCGACATGACGGATATCGAAGTCTTTGTGCAGCAGGAAGGCCGGGACGAGCTGGTCAGGCAGGTGCGCAGCAAGATCGATGAGCTGGGGATCGAGTACCTCTATCTCCAGTTCGTGTCGGTCACCGGTCGGATTTGCGGCAAGGGCATCCCGTCGGATCACTGGGAGGCGATCGCCGAGCGAGGTTTCCAGCTCGTCTATGGCGCCACGGTCAACCTGTTCCTGAATAGGCACGGCGAGTATCTCGGGTACGGGCCGCACGAGAAGGAACTCGTCGGCATCCCCGAGCCCGAGACCTTCTGCCAGCTGCCCTGGGACAAGCGGGTCGGACGCGTGTGGTGCACGCTGTTCCGCAACCGCGAGGAACGCGAGAATCCGGGCTCCTTCCTGACCGCCGACTGCCGCGGCAACCTGCGCCGCATTCACACGCAGTTTCAGGCGGATCATGACGGGCTGCATCTGCGCCACGGCACCGAGCCGGAGATGATGTGGCTGAAGAAGGGCGAGGACGGCAAGCCCGACGGCGGCTACTCCAACCCGTACTGCTACCACATCGACCAGTTCGAAAGCCTGCGCCCCGTGTACCTGCGGGTCATCGAGTATTCCCGGGCCATGGGCCTCGACATGATCCAGGGAGACCACGAGGACGCACCGGGCCAGCTCGAGCTGAACTTCACCTTCGACGATGCGCTGCGGACGGCCGACCGGCTGACCACGTACCGCCAGATTTGCGCGCAGGTTGCCCGCGAGTTCAACCTCATCGCCTGCTTCCTCTCGAAGCCTTTCATGGGGGTGTCGGCCTCCGGTTGCCACCACAACATCTCGCTGTGGCGCGGCGGCCAGGACCAGCTGAACCCGCTGAAGAACGATCCGCTGCCGGGCATGGAGGAGAACTTCATGTACCGCAAGGGCGGTGAAAACACGTTCATGCCGGATACCGACGATCCACAGCTCCCAGGCAAGGTCGGCCTGCAGGTGGTCGGCGGGATCGTCGAGCATCTGGCCGCACTGACCGCCATCGGCGCCTCGACGGTGAACTCCTACCGCCGGCTCTGGGATACCGGATTCTGGGCGCCGGTCTTCGCCGACTGGGGCTACCAGAACCGCACCACCGGCTTGCGCGTGTCGGCACCGGGCCGTTTCGAATACCGGTCGGTGGATTCGATGGTGAACCCGTACCTGATGGCCGGAGCCATTCTCAAGGCAGCCGATGACGGCATCCGGAACGACATCGATCCCGGTTCGCCGGAAGATCGCAACATCTACGAGGCGATGGAAGCCGGCAAGCAGGTCAGGCGGCTGCCCATGACGCTCGGCGCCGCGCTCGATGCGCTGGCCGGCGACGACGTCATCAAGTCCTCCATGCCCGGCGAGATGTACCGCCTGTACGACGAGTACAAGCGGGACGAGTGGGAGCGGTTCCTGCATACGACCACCGAGTGGGACATTGACACCTATCTGGACTGCCTGCCGTAGAGGACAGCCCGGCGAGGGCGAAGGCGCCGACTCCGGGCTTCCGTCCCCTGAAAAGGAGTGATCAGCCATGTGTGGCATTGCCGGACTGATATATCGCGACGGCGCCCGCAAGATCGGCGGAGAGATGACTGCCATGTTGCAGGCGCTCCGGCACCGTGGCCCGGATTCCACCGGTTTCGCCATGTACGGCGCGCCCGGGCCGAATGAGTACGTCATGCGCTACAAGGTTGCGGAGAAGGAGGACCTGGACGGCGGAACCCGGATCCATCGGGCGATCAAGGAGCGCAAGGCAGCGGTCGGCGCGGTGCTCGAGGAACTCGGCGTCAACGTTCTCGAGCTCGACGAGCCGACGGAGTACGCCCTTCGTTCCCGGATTGCATTCGACGGCGACCTGAAGCGTCTTGCCGATCAGGTCGAGGAGGTCGAGGGCGGCGAAATCCTCTCCATCGGCAATGCCCTGGAACTGATCAAGGATCTCGGTGACGCGACGGCGGTGTCCGAGGTCTACGGTCTCGGGACGTTCGAGGGGACGCACGGCATCGGTCACACGCGGATGGCCACCGAATCCGATGTGGACATCCGCTCGGCCCACCCCTACTGGGCCTATCCCTACAACGACATCGCCGTCGTCCACAACGGCCAGATCACGAACTACTGGTTGATGCGTCGGCAGCTCGAGCGGGAAGGACAGCGCTTCGTCAGCCACTGCGATTCCGAGTTGCTGGCAGTCTACACGGCGGTGAATCTCGAAAAGGGAATGACGCTGGAGGAGTCGCTCCGCCGGTCCATCGACGAGATCGACGGCGTGTTCACCTACCTGATCACGACCGGGAACGAACTGGGCATGGCCAAGGACACCATGGCCGCGAAACCGATGGTCCTCTACGAGGCGGACGACATGGTCGCGCTGGCGTCCGAGGAAGTGGCCATCCGGGCCATCCTCCCGCACGAAATCGAGACATCCGATCCCTACGACGAGGAGGTTCGGGTATGGCAGGCATGAGCGAGTCCACCTCCACCCAGATGGGCATGCACACCGAACCTCTTACCGGGCGGGACATCAAGACCAAGTTCAGGCTCGAGAACGAGGGCGGCTTTGCCTACCACTTCGCCCGGGATGTCGACTTCAACCGGCGCGCGGAGATCGATTGCGCCGAACTGGAGCCAACGGAGATCAACCGGCAGATCCGGGACCTGATGGACTCCGGTCACGGCAGCATCGTGATCCGGAATCCCGGCGCCAAGCACTCGTTGGTCGTGGGCATCCTGAACCGGATGAACATCATCGTCGAGGGGAGTCTGGGCTATTTCGGCTGTGGACTGCTGGACGGCCCGACCGTCCGGATTTCCGGCCGCGTCGGCTGGTCGTTTGGCGAAAACATGATGGCCGGCGTCTGTGTCGTCGAAGAGAATGCGGGCTCCACGTTCGGCGCTGCGCTGCGCGGCGGCGACCTGGTGTGCAAGGGCTCGGTCGGCTCGCGGACCGGAATCGACCAGAAGGGCGGCACGATCCTCATCGGCGGCGACACCGGCGCGTTTTCGGGGTTCATGATGCAGCGCGGGCGCATCGTGGTCTGCGGCAATGCGGGCAAGAATCTCGGCGACTCGATGTATGACGGCACGATCTACGTCGGTGGCGACATCCGGGACCTGGGCGTGGACGCCGTCCAAGCCGAGCTGACCGATCTCGACCGCGCGTGGCTGACCCGCAAGCTGAACATGTACGAGTTGCTGCCGACGCAGGGCGTGGGTCACTTCACCAAGATCGTCGCCGGCAAGCAGCTCTGGAGCTACGACAATCTCGAGCCCACGGAGAAGAAGCTGGTCCTGTAGGGCACGCTTCCCTTCTCTTGCGGCGACGTACGAAGAAAGAGGCCGACATGCCGGACGATCCGAACCCGGGTGGCGCCGCCGACGCCAAGCTGGAAGTCGAGGAAAAATACATCCTGGGCAGGAGCCAGATCTTCACGCCGGAGGTCGTCAATGACATCCACGTGAAATCGGAACTTGGCCGCTACCGCATGCGCGGATTTTCGCTGTTCAAGAAGATCCCGCATTGGGACGACCTGACCTTCCTGCCCGGCACGCTGACGCGCTTCGTCATCGAGGGCTATCGCGAGAAGTGCGAGACCAGGACGGTGATCGGGCCGCGCGCCAAGCGTCCGCTGGAACTGGACATCCCGATCTACATCACGGGCATGAGCTTCGGCGCACTGTCCTTCGAGGCCAAGACTGCGCTTGCCCGCGGCGCCACCATGGCCGGCACCGCGACCTGCTCCGGTGAAGGGGGCATGATCCCGGACGAGCGGCGTTATTCGTCCAAGTGGTTCTACCAGTGCATCCAGTCGCGCTACGGCTTTAATCCGCACCACCTCCTGCTGGCGGACGGCTGCGAGTTCTTCATCGGCCAGGGATGCAAGGTCGGCTTGGGCGGCCATCTGATGGGCCAGAAGGTGACGGACCAGGTTGCGGAGATGCGCTCGTTGCCGGCCGGTATCGACCAGCGCTCCCCGGCCCGCCATCCCGACTGGCTGGGACCCGATGACCTGGCGCTGAAGATCCTCGAGATCCGGGAGGCGACTGACTGGCATATCCCGATTCAGCTCAAGCTTGGCGCCGCGCGTGTCTATGACGATGTCCGCATGGCGGTGAAGTGCGATCCCGACTCGATCTATATCGACGGCATGGAAGGTGGCACCGGCGCCGGTCCGCATCTGGCGACGGAGGACACGGGCGTGCCGGGCATGGCGGCGATCCGGCAGGCCCGCCGGGCCATCGACGATCTGGGAAAGCGGGGCGACATTTCGCTGATCTACGCGGGCGGCATCCGCAACGGCGGCGATGTTGCCAAGGCGATCGCCCTTGGCGCGGACGCGATCGCGATCGGCCATTCGGCGATGATGGCGCTGAACTGCAACAAGGACATCCCGGAAGCTGATTTTCCATCCGAGATGGGGGTTCCTGCGGGCGCGTGCTATCACTGCCACACGGGCCGCTGCCCGGTCGGTGTCGCGACGCAGGATCCCGAGTTGCGCAAGCGCCTCAACCCGGATGAAGCGGCCGAGCGCGTCTACAACTTCCTGCACACGCTGACCCTGGAAGCCCAGATGATGGCCCGCGCCTGTGGCAAGACGGATATCCACAGCCTAGAGCCCGAAGATCTGGCCGCGCTGACAATGGAGGCATCTGCCATTGCGCAGGTGCCACTCGCCGGCACCGACTTCACGGTTGGTGTCGACGACTACCACCACATCTAGAGGGAAGGGGAACAGCATGCCCGGATCGGGATACAAGGGCGCCCAGATCGACGATGTCGACCACTTCTTGAAGGGTGGCGGCATCGATACGGAACGCGAGCAGGACATCGGGCAGCACATCGGCTACCGCTACGATGTCAACCTCCTGCCCGACTACGACCGGCTGACACCGTTCCTGAAGGACTACCTCGAATTCATGGGCTGGGACGACCTCAACTGGCTGGAAGATGTCCATATGGGCTACGACGACGGCCAGGCCGCGGTATTCGACCGGAACATCAATGGCTGGGTGGCGATTCCCGAGGAGATGGAGCTGCCGGACAATCAGCAGGATCGAGACATGATCGCGCGGGAAATGCTGATCAAGTTCCAGATGTCGCCCGATCACCCGTTGGTCGACCTCTACAAGGCCTATCGGAAGTTCTGACCCCGTCCGCCGCAATCCCATCTCTATCGCTGGTCGGCCGGGGATGAATTGGCCGGCAGCGGGGATCGGCGTCGAGCCCGCAACCAACTCATCTGCGCGGAATGAGGCGCGGCGAGGGCTGGATCATTCCGCCTCGAGCAGCAGACCGGCAGCCGCTGGCCAGTCCGGCTTGAAGCCGAGAATCCGCACGTCGTCGGAGAGCTGTGTATTGAACAGCCGGTTGTGCCACAACGTGTTCAGATAGGCCGGCTCGACCGGGGCGAGCTCGCGCACGCTGCACGGCAGGCGATGGGCCTGGCTGAACTGCCGGAACTCCAGTAGGCAGGCCCGAAGCCCCACCAGCAGCGTGGCCAGCCGGGATCCCGGCAGGAAAAGGGCAGTCATTTCGTCCGAGAACCGGTTGGCGCGGTGGTAGTGCGTCGATTGCAGGAACGCCAGGCCCTTCTCGTAGACCTCGTTGGGGTCGTGGTTCTTCTGCACCTGAAACCGGAAGAAATCCGTGCTTTCGGCAGGGTCGGAGCGGACCAGCAGGACGATCACGCCATCGGAAAGGATGCGGCCGTCGGGGGACAGGATCTTTGGCCGCATGCCCTCGGACGGGCGGCCGTCATCCGCTCGCATGGCGATCTGGCGGATGCGGCACTGCCAGAGAAGAAACTGTTGGCGCAGGGTCTCCGGCGTCACGTCGCTAGACCTGTCTCGTCTGCCGGCCGGGACGTTAGCAAGGCGGCCGCGGGCAGACTAGGGTCTCCGCCGCCACTGCCCCGGCGTGGTGCCGTGGCGGCGTTTGAGGTATCGGCCGAGATGGGATGCCGACTGGAAGCCGCAGCCGACCGCGATTTCGGACACGCTCATGCTGGTCTGTCGAAGTAGGCTGGCGGCGCGGTCGACCCGCAGATCAAGATAGAACTGTCCCGGCGAGCGCCCCAGCCGGCTTCGGAACAGGCGGGCAAGCTGCCGGGCGGAAATCCCGAGCGCGCCGGCGATTCGGTCCACGGATAGCGGGTCTTCGAGATGCCGCTCCATGAGCAGGACGGCTTCTGCCACATGCCGGTTCTGGCCCGCCATGCGAATGGCGGCAGTGACGTGCTGCTCCTGCGCTGTTCCGCGGATCCGATCGTGGACGTAGTTTTCAGCCACGAGGGACGCGGTCCCGGTGCCGTGCGTCTCCATTACGAAAGTCAGCATCAGGTCCAGGCTGGTGGTGCCGCCGGCGCAGCTGAACCGGTTGCGGTCGATCTCGAAGATCGAGGTCCGGATATCGAGATAGGGGAACCGCTCCCGGTAGGCGTCCAGGCACTTCCAGTGAATTGTCGAGCGGTGGCCATCGAACAGTCCGGCGGCGGCGACCGGGAAGGCGCCGTCAGAGATCGATCCGATGTGCGCGCCGCGGCCCGCGGCGTGGATCAGCGAACCGGCAAGCGCTGTCGAATTGTAGTCGTGCGACCGCTCGCCGCCGACCACGGCCATCAGGTCCGGGGCCGGGTTTACGTTTGCCAATGGTGCCGCCGGCAGCCGGATCAGGCTTGACGAGGGCACGCTGTTGCCCGCGGGCGCGTCCCCGACGTCGGCCGTCAGACGCCATACGTAGGCCGTCCGGCCGAGGACCTGGTTCGCGGCGCGCAGGGTGTCGACGGCGCAGGACAGCGCGAGCAGCGAGAACCCGGGTATTAGGACGAATTCGATACGCACCGGGTTCTCCGTCGCCGACGGTCTGCAGGGCAAAAAGTCGAGCAAACGTCAGGATAATGACTTTTTCTGTCGGATAATTTGTTTTTCTGCCAATTCGAAGTGCGCAGAATGGGCCGGATTTCGCTTCTGCATTCTTGTCCGACGAGGCATCTCCATGAGTTTTCCCACCGAGGTTCGCTATGCCGTCATCGGCGCGGGAGTCCACGGCCTTTCCACTGCTTGGCGGCTGGCCGAGCGCCTGGAGGCGGCCGGCCAGGGCGGCGGCGCAGACATCCTGGTGCTCGACAAGACCGCTATCGCCGCTGGCGCCAGTGGCATTGCCTGCGGTGTGGTGCGGAACAATTATTTCCAGCCCGCGATGCGGGAGCTGATGGCGCACAGCGTCGCCGTCTGGGAGTCCGATCCGAAGGCCTTCAGCTATCACCCGGTCGGCTACATGCAGGTCAGCCACGAGGCCATGCGCGAAGATGTCGCCAGCATCTACGAGCAGCAGAAGGAGATCGGCTACCCCTCCGAGTTCATCGAGGGCGAGAAGGACTGCCTGTCTTACATGCGCGATCTGCTGCACGACTGGCGGGCCGAGAGCATCACCTCGGTCCTGCATGAACGGAAAGGCGGCTACGCCAACAACACTGCCGCCATCTACGGGCTGGCCGATCGGGCCGAGGCCCGCGGCGTCCGAGTCCTCACCGGGGTGACGGTGACCGGTTTCGAGCATGGCCACCAGTCGGGCGCGGTGACGGCGATCGTGACTGACCGGGGGACGATCCGGTGCGATCAGGTGATCGTCGCCGTTGGGCCGTGGGTCAAGACGATCTGGGACATGCTCGATCTGCCGCGCGAGGTGTCGATCAAGGGTCCCGACGGGACGAAGCATCACGGCATCCCGACGTGGCGCTACTGGTGCCTGGAGGAAGGCGTCATCGGCGTCGATCCGGGCCTGCAGAAGCTCAATGACGGTGGCATGCCGCCCGTGATCCACGTCGATACGGATGCGCCGCTGCGCTCGGATGTCGACGGTTCGGTCATCACCGAAGAACCCTGGGGCATCTACTACAAGCCGGACTTCCATTTCGGCGGCGTCCAGGGCGGCGGCATGCCGTACGAAGTCGAGACCCCGGCCGACAACGTGGCGATCGATCCCTACGGTCCGGAATCGCCGGAATTCGTCGTTGGCCCTGATTTCGCTCACATGTGGTGCTCGGCCCTGGCCTTTTGCCAGGAACGCTTCTCGGGCCAGATCGGCAAGTTCAAGAGAGAGCCGTCCGGCGGCCTAGGCTGCTTCACGCCGGACAGTTTCCCGGTGTTCGACACCTTCTGCGAGAATGTCTACGTGATCGCGGACAGCAATCACGGCTTCAAGATGATTGGCGTGGGGCACCTGGTCGCGGACGAGATCATGGGCGAACGGCAGGCCCT
Source organism: Alphaproteobacteria bacterium (assembly GCA_022825235.1). Classification (GTDB taxonomy): domain Bacteria; phylum Pseudomonadota; class Alphaproteobacteria; order TMED109; family TMED109; genus VXPW01. The sequence continues at coordinate 60,693 of JAJDYI010000069.1, forward strand.
GCTCGAACCCTTCCGCTTCAGTCGCTATGCCCAGGGCAAGTTGCACCCGCTGAGCAACAGTCCATTCCCCTGGAGCTGATCGTCCAGCCAAGCAGGATCGGGGCGAGCACCCCCCTGTGCGCGGGGGCGCGGTTGCCCGCGCCCCCGGCGTACTCATTCTCCTTCGAGGGCTTCGTTGATGCTGGCGTCGTCACCGTGCCGGCTGATGATCCCGTCGTACTCGTCGTTCTCGGCCCGGATCTGTATGAGATGCCAGCCGAGCCACAGCACCACGCCGGCCAGTACGAACAACCCCTCCGTGCCCTGGAAGGGATAGATGGCGCCGATGTCCTTCAGATCGACGGCCCAGCTCTCGATTCCTGTCGTAGCCATGCTTCAATCTCCTATCTGGTCTCTGGCCCGCCAGCGTTGAACGGCTGGCGGGCTTTCGAGACGAATGGGGGTAGCGAGCCTGTCAGACCGCCGCCTTCTCGGTTGCGCGGACGTCGGCCGCAGCCGCCTGTTCTTCGCGGTTCGACGCGAAGTCCAGTCCCAGCAGCTCTACCTGCCTTGGAATCCGCAGCAGGTTCATGGCCGCCAGGATCTTGGCCACGATCCAGCCCGGGACGAAACCGAGCACGAAGAACATGATGATCGCGCCGACGAATTGGCCGAGCGGATTGATGGCCGCAAAGCCTTCGTACGGTGAACTCGGGTGACCCCACAGCACGAAGCCGCAGATCACCAGACCGATAAAGCCGGCGTAGCCGTGAACCGCCACCGCGCCGACCGCATCGTCGATCTTGAACTTCTGCTCCACCCAGTAGTGCAGCTTGTAGGCGCAGTAGGTGCCGAGGCCGCCAATGATCATCGCGTGGATCGGGTGGTACAGGTCGTTGCCGGCCGATGCCGTGATGATGCCGGCAAGGCCACCGGAGTAGGTCCAGAACGGATTGCCCTTGGAGGCGAGGTAGCCGACCAGCAATCCACCCGAGAGCGACATCAGGAAATTCACCGTGATCGCACCGAGCGTCGTCGGGGTCAGGTAAATCGTCGTCGCCGTCCAGGTATCGCCGGTGATCTGACCACCGATGCCGCCGGGGTCGATGATCGGGACGTTGCAGGCCACGTAGAAGCCCCAGAAACCTGCATAGATCATGAACAGGCCGAGGCACACCAGCCAGGGGTTATGCGGGGTGATGTCCCGCGGGCTGCCATCTCGGGCGAACTTGCCGAGCCGCGGCCCTAGCACGACGAGGACGCCCAGGGCGAACCCGCCGGCAATGGCGTGGATCACGCCCGAGGCGTAGGCGTCGTGATAGCCGAGCAACTGGACCATCCAGCCGCCGTAGTGCCATCCCCAGGCAGCGTCAATAATCCAGGCGACCGATCCGATGACGACCGCGAGGATCCAGAACGCACCGGACTTGATGCGTTCGATGACCGAGCCGGAGACAATGGAGGCTGCCGTCCAGGAAAACAGCAGGAAGGCTGCCCAGAACACGCCGGTGATGCGGTCGCCCGTATTCGGCCCCATGGTCTCGGACCATGCCGTGTTGGCTTCCGCGGCCGCGGTATCGAGGCCTCCGGTGATGAACGGACCGTTGGGCATGGCCCAGTAGAGCCACCAGCCGAAAAAGAAGAACGTGATCGTCACCAACGGGATCAGCATCGTGTTCTTCATCAGCGTATGCAAGTGGTTACGACGTCTACTAGCGCCGACCTCGTACATGCAAAAGCCGATATGGATGAAAAACATCAACGGTATGGTCGCCCAGTAATAGAACTCGGTGAACACCGTTGTCAGGGCATTAAGATTGCCTTCCACGGTCTTGGCTCCCCCGGTTACTCGAACGGCTGTCTCATCGCGCCGAGCAGGATCGGTCGTACCGCAAGAACCGGTTCCAACCAACTGACCGCCGGCCGGTAACTATCTATCCGTTCCAGCGCAGCATGACGCCTTCCCGCGGAGACTTCAACGATTTGGACCGTGAATTGGTTAGAAATGGTCAGAATTGGAATCATTCCAACCCTGTCCGATCAATGCCGGCGGAGCGATTCCAGTCGGTGGCGTGACGGCGCGTCGCCGTACCGCTTCCGGTAGGCGGTCGCAAAGTGAGCGGCGCCGGAGAAGCCGGTAGCAATCGCGATGTCGAGGATCGGCAGGCCTGTCTGGTGCAGTAGCTCGCGGGATTTTTCCAGGCGCAGATCCCGGTAGAAGGCCCCGGCGCTCCGGCCCAGTCCGGCTTGGAACTGCCGGTTGAGCTGCCGGACGCCCACGCCAACCACCCGCGCGAGGCCGGCGAGCGGCAGCGGGTCGGCGATATGGTTTTCCATGGCCTCGATCGCGGCCAGCACCGCGTGGCGGTTGGTGCGATATCGCTGCGCGAGACCGGCCCGCTGCGGACCCCCAGCGGGCCGCACTTCGGTATGCATGAACCAGTCGCTGACCTTCCTGGCGAAGTCGGCGCCGTGATGCTCGGCGATCAGGGCGTGCATCATGTCCAGTGGCGCCGTTCCGCCGGCGCACGTCATGCGATCCCGGTCCACGACGTACAACGTGCGTTCGAGAAGGAGGCCGGGATGCCGCTCGGTGAGGGCGGCATGGTGTTCCCAGTGCAGCGTCATTCGCCGGTTGGCCATCACGCCGGCGTTCGCCAGCACCGCGGGCCCGCCCGACACACCGCCCAGTGTGCACCCCTGCCGCGCCTGCTGCCGCAGCCACTGGAACACCTGGGTCTCGTGAAAGCTGACCGGGTCACCGCCGGCCACGACAAACGCCACGTCGAATGCACCGGCGGCTTCCCCGAGGCCGCTGACGGCGATCGAGGCGCCGGATGAACTGTTCAGCCGGTCCGGGACCGTCGCTTCGCCCGCGAAGTAGAACAGCTCGTAGATCCGGCGGCCGGCCAGCAGGTTGGCGGCGCGGAGGGGCTCGGTAACGGCTGCGAACGACATCAGCGCGAACCCCTCGATCAGGACGAAGGCGATCCGTCGGCGGGCGAACGGGCTCTCAGACATGCCCCAAATAGTAAAGAATCGGTCTCTTTCCGGAAAGCACGAACGCAATGACCGGCGCATCAATCAGCTGATCGACAGAGGACGGCATGCGCTATTCCGCCCTGCAAATCCTGAAGGAGGGCCTGACCGGCAATCGCGGCTGGAAGCCGGTCTGGCGCGAACCGGACCCGAAGCCGCACTACGACGTCGTTGTCGTGGGCGGGGGCGGGCACGGCATTGCCACGGCCTACTACCTGACGGCGGTGCATGGACTGACGGATGTCGCGGTCCTCGAAAAGAGCTGGCTCGGCAGCGGCAATGTGGGCCGCAACACCACGATCATCCGGTCCAACTACCTGTTGTCCGGCAATGAGCCTTTCTATGAACTGTCGATGAGGCTCTGGGAGGGCCTCGAACAGGAGATCAACTACAACGCCATGGTTTCGCAGCGCGGAATCATCAACCTGTACCACACGGATCCCCAACGGGATGCCGCCGTCCGGCGCGGCAACGCCATGATCCTGGCCGGCGCAGGTGCGGTACTGCTCGATCGCGAGGCGCTGCGCAGGCAGTGCCCGTTCCTGGACTTCGACAACGAGCGGTTCCCGATCAAGGGCGGCCTGTGGCAGCCGCGCGGCGGCACGGTGCGGCACGACGCCGTAGTCTGGGGCTACGCCCGGGCCGCCGACCGCCGCGGCGTCGACGTGATCCAGCACTGCGAGGTCACCGGCTTCGATATCCGCGACGGCGTCTGCCGGGGTGTCGAGACCACGCGCGGTGCTATCGCCGCCAACAAGGTGGCCGTCTGCGTCGCCGGATCGTCCAGTCGCGTCATGGCTCTCGCCGGCCTGCGCCTTCCGATTGAGAGCCACGTGCTGCAGGCCTGCGTCACCGAGGGTCTGAAACCCGCCATTCCCGGGGTGATCACGTTCGGGGCCGGGCATTTCTACGTATCGCAGTCGGACAAGGGCGGGCTGGTCTTCGGCGGCGATATCGACGGTTACAACACCTATGCGCAGCGGGGCAACCTGCCCACGGTGGAGGACGTCTGCGAGGGCGGCATGGCGCTGATGCCGATGATCGGCCGGGCGCGGGTGCTGCGGATGTGGGGCGGCGTGGTCGACATGTCGATGGACGGCTCGCCCTTCATCGACCGAACGCCGGTCACCGGGCTCTATTTCAGCGGCGGCTGGTGCTATGGCGGTTTCAAGGCTGCCCCGGCCGGGGGCTACTGCCTGGCCCATCTCCTGGCGACCGGCACCTCCCACCCGGTTGCCGCAGCGATGCGCCTCGATCGTTTCGCCTCCGGGGCCGTGATCGACGAGAAAGGCATGGGCGCCCAGCCCAACTTGCATTGACTGGGATCGGATCCGCGGCGCGCGCCATGCTGAGAACAGCGACCGGGACGCCCATTGGAGGCCGGTGCCGCAGGCACCTGGCGGATGCCGGCTCCGACTTCCTGTGCCATGCGGTCGGCACCGGCGCTTCCGTCGTCCGCACGCGAACGGGAGGGTGACGAGATGATCATCGATCACCCGCTGCTCGGCCCGCGCGACGCGGCGGAGTTCGTGTACCTGGGCGATGCCAGCCTGATCGACCGGCCAGACTGGCAGGACGAGGATGCTGCGCGGCAGTTCCACGATTACCTCCATGTCCGCGACAACCCGGCTGGCGAGCACCGGGAGCTGTGGTTTCACGAACACGGTGACCGGTCTTGGCTGGTCGTGACACGCAACACGCTGACCCACGAGATCATCCGGGTCGAGTTGGCGCGCGATGTCGCGCTCTCGCTGGGACGGGGCCGATGAGCGGCCCGTACCGGTTGGACGGCGGCGCGATTGACCGCAGCCGGCGTCTGGCCTTTCGCTTCGACGGCCGGCGGCTGACCGGCTATCCCGGCGACACCTTGGCTTCGGCGCTGCTCGCCAACGGTATCCGCCTGGTCGGCCGGAGCTTCAAGTACCACCGGCCCCGCGGCATCTTTACGGCCGGTTCGGAGGAGCCCAGTGCGCTGGTCGAACTGCGCAGTGGCGCCTACCGGGAGCCCAACACGCGGGCGACCGTCGCGGAGCTGTTCGACGGGCTGGAAGCTGCCAGCCAGAACCATCTGGGGTCGTTGCGCCATGACCTGCTTGCGGTCAACGACCTGCTCGCGCCTTTTCTGTCGGCCGGCTTCTACTACAAGACCTTCATGTGGCCGAAGTCCTTCTGGGAACGGGTTTATGAGCCGGCTATCCGGGCATCCGCCGGTCTTGGCCGCCTGTCGGGCGAGCCCGACCCGGATCGCTACGACAAGGGCTTCCTGCACTGTGACCTGCTGATTATCGGCGCGGGGCCGGCCGGCCTGGCCGCCGCGCTTGCAGCCGGCCGCAGCGGCGCGCGGACCATCGTGGCCGACGAGGACTTCGTCATGGGGGGCCGGCTCAATGCGGAGACGCACGAGGTCGACGGCGGGTGTGGCACGACCTGGGCGGCTGACGCCGTGCGCGAGCTGGCGTCCATGGAGAAGGTCCGCCTCCTGCCGCGAACCACGGTGATCGGTGCCTTCGATCACGGCATCTTTGGCGCGCTGGAGCGCTGCACCGATCATTTGGCCGCCACCGCCGGCAAGCCGCGCCAGATCCTGTGGCGGGTCTACACCAAGCGCGCCATCCTCTGCGCTGGTGCCACCGAACGGCCGATCGCCTTCGGCGGCAACGACCGGCCCGGTGTCATGCTGGCCGGAGCGGTCCGCACCTACGCCACCCGCTTCGCTGTGCGGGCAGGACAGCGCGTCGGCCTGTTCACCAACAACGACGACGGCTGGCGCACGGCAGTCGATCTCGCGACCAAGGGAGTGCGGGTCGCGGCCGTCATCGACGTCCGGGATCGGGAGCCGGTGGCCGCCGTGCCCGACGCACGGGTTCGGATGAACAGCCAGGTGACCGCGACCCGGGGACGCCACGGCCTGAGCGGGATTGTGCTGGCGACGGGCGAACGGATCGCGCTCGACTGCCTGGCGGTCTCCGGCGGCTGGAATCCGAACGTCCATCTGACCTGCCATCACGGCGGCCGGCCCGTCTGGCGCGAGGCGATTGCCGCGTTCGTTCCCGGTGGCAGGCTTCCCGGCGGTATGGCCGTCGCGGGCGCTGCCGCCGGCGCGTTCACCACAGCCGACGCCCTCGTCGGCGGGCATCGTGCGGCGGTCGCGGCGCTCGGCGAGCTCGGCCGCCCCGCCGCCGGAGGCGGCCCGCCGGTCGCAAGCGACGAGGCGACCGACGTCACGGCCTTCTGGCACGTCCGTGACAGCCGCGGCCGGGCGTGGCTCGACTTGCAGAACGACGTGACGGTGAAGGACGTGGTGCAGTCGCACCGCGAGGGCTTCCGTTCGGTGGAGCTTCTGAAGCGCTACACGACGCTTGGCATGGCGACGGATCAGGGTAAGACCGCGAATGTCCTGGCGCTTGCCATCGTGGCCGGACAGAGCGGCCGCACGATCGCCGAGACGGGCACGACCGTGTTCCGCCCGCCCTATACGCCGGTCCCGATCGCGGCCCTGGCCGGGCGCGCCCGCGGCAACGATTTCCGGCCCGTCCGCCTGACGCCGGGCCACGACTGGGCGGAACGGCAGGGCGCCGTCTTCGTCGAAGCCGGGATGTGGCTCCGCGCCCAGTGGTTTCCGCTGCCGGGCGAGTCCCACTGGCGGCAGTCGGTTGACCGGGAGGTCCTGCACACGCGCGGATCTGTCGGCATCTGCGACGTCACGACCCTGGGCAAGATCGATATTCAGGGGCGCGATGCGGCGGAGTTTCTGAACCGGATCTACGCTAACGGTTTCGCCCGACTCGCGGTCGGCAAGGTGCGTTACGGGTTGATGCTGCGCGAAGACGGCATCGCCTACGACGACGGCACGACGGCCCGGCTCGGCGACCACCATTTCGTCATGACGACGACCACGGCCAATGCCGTCCTCGTGTTCCGCAACATGGAGTTCGCCCGCCAGTGCCTGTGGCCGGGGCTTGATGTCCACCTGATTTCCGTGACCGAACAGTGGGCGCAGTACGCGGTCGCCGGTCCGAACTCGCGGCGCCTCCTCGAGAAGTTGGTCGATCCGGAATACGACATTTCCAACGCGGCCTTTCCGTTCATGGCGTGTGGCGAGATCCGCGTCTGCGGCGGCACCCCGGCCCGCCTTTTCCGCATCTCCTTTTCCGGCGAATTGGCCTACGAGATCGCCGTGGCGGCGCGCTACGGCGAAGCCCTCATGGAAGCATTGATGGCGGCCGGAGAGGAATTCGACGCGGTCGCCTACGGCACCGAGGCGCTCGGCGTCATGCGCATCGAGAAGGGGCATGCGGCCGGCAACGAACTGAACGGCCAGACCACGGCCCGCATGCTGGGCCTGCAGCGCATGGTGTCGAAGAAGAAGGACTGTATTGGGAACACCCTCTCGGAACGGCCGGCGATGAACCGCGAAGACGGGCTGGAGCTGATGGGTTTCACGCCCCTCGACCACACCGAGGAACTGACGGCCGGCGCCCATCTCCTGGCACTCGGAGCGTCCGCGGAGACGGCGAACGACGAGGGCTGGATTACATCGGTCGCGTATTCGCCGGCGCTCCGGTCGTCGGTCGGCCTCGGCTTCATCAAGGAGGGGCACGCCCGCGTCGGCGAGACCGTCCGGGCCTGGGATGCCTTGCAGGGCAAGGACGTTCCGGTCGAGATTGTGTCACCGCATTTTTACGATCCGGACGGGGAGCGGCTTCGTGTCTGACGCCACGCTCGCGGCGCGCACGCCCCTCGATGCCTACGGCCGCACGATAGGCACGGTCACGCTGGCAGAAGTCGCCGGTCTGGCGCTGGTTTCCGCGGCCGTGCCGCATGACGGCGACGAGGCCTTTGCAGCCGCGCTCGCGGACGGTTTCGGCGCGGTCCGTCCGGCGTCCGGCGATTCTGCCACGGGCGCCCGGCCGGCGACCCGCGTCCTCGGGATGCAGCCGGACCAGGTCTTCATCCTGTTCGAGGCACCGGACCCGGACCAGGCGGTGCCGACCGCTGCCGCGGCACTCGGGTCAGCGGCCTACGTGACCGATCAGTCGGACAGCTGGGCCGTGCTACGGATGAGCGGCACCGGCGTCCGTGTCGCGCTGGAACGCATTTGCCCGCTTGATCTTGACGACCTGGCTTTCCCGGAAGGCCGGGTGGCGCGGACCGTGATGGAGCATCTCGCCGTCATGATCCTGCGCGACGGACCGGACAGCTTCCTGCTGATGAGCCCGCGCTCGTCGGCGCGTTCCTTCCGGCACGCGGTCGAACTGTCGGTGGAGAACGTGTCGGGACCATAGCGGGGTCCGGGAGCAGCGGGTGACGCTGCCGTCCGGGTGCGGCGACGGTTCCGACCGCGCGACGGACCACTGGCAAGTCCTCCGCCACCAACGATCACCCCGTCTATCGGCGATCGACCGGTGGAACGGCGGGCCGCGCGAGATCCCCTCCGTTGTGCGCGGCGCTACGGCAAGATCTGCCGGTCCGGCCGTTGGCCGTGCGGGCCCGGCGGCGTCACGGTCGGCCCGTCCTGCCGGGGGCGGTCACGGGATTGCATCCGGCGCCACGGCACCTTGGCACCCCCCCGTCCGCGCCACCGTCCGGGAACGACGTAGCTCCCCGCCACCAACAACAAGGCCGCGCCGGCGAGCAGGGGGCGGAGACCGCGCAGTGTCTCGGTCTCGTTGGCGAGATCCGGATGCTGCACGGCCCGCGTCAACTCGTCCGCACTTCCCACATGGCGGTAATGAAGCCCCAGTCCGCTCGCGAGCGAGCGGAGGTATGCCGCACGCAGCGTGGAGAGATGCTCGGTACCCGACGCGATGCGGTCTGCCACGTTGCTGTCCTCGTACCCCGCATAACTCTCCGGCACGCTGGTGGGTCGTCCCAGCGAAAGTTCGTCGACCTGGAGAACGTCTTCCGCTCCCCAATATCCCAAGCTGCCGCCCTGCGGATCGAGCTTGGGGATCGGCATTGGGACCGACCCGCCGACGCCGGCGAGCACTCCACGGACCGGACCGGCATCGCCCGTGGAGCGCGGCCGCAGCTCGGCATGCAGGGGAGGCGCCTCGTGACCGTCGGTCAGGAAGACGAGCGAGGTGGCCGGACCGAGTGCCTTGGCGACCGCGAGCCCGGAGTGCACGCCCTTGGCGACCTCGCTGCGCGCGGCCCAGGCCATCCGCCAGTCCACCGCGCGCACGATTTCCGAGATGTCGGCGTAGCTCGCGCACACCTCGACGGGCGCGAGCACGAGGAACGTCCGGTGGCCGGTGAACAGACCCAGTCCGATCTCGGAACCGCAGGGAAGTGCCGCCGCTGCATCGAGCACCGCCGCCTTGGCGTGTTCGAGGCGGGTCGGGGCGGCGTCGGCGGGCGTGGCGTCGCCCACGTTCATGCTCTGGGTGATGTCGAACACCACGAGGTGCCGGAAGACGCCAGAGGAAAGCAGCAGCGTCGGCTTGGCCAAAGCGATCACGACGAGCGCCAGTGCCACCGCCAGCAGCACGACCCGGCCGCCACGGCCAGCAGCATCCGAAAGGCTCATGGCAGGCCCTCGTAGGTTCGGGCTGCTTGCGGCGCCCGCGGGCTGCGTTCCGGGTTGCGTTCGTTCTCGTAGTCGACCGCCGGGACGTCGGGCAGCATCTCGAGCGCGCGCGACAGGTTGTAGCGGGCATCCCAGTGGCGGGGGTTGCTGGCAAGAATCTCGCGGTAGTTCTGCTTTGCGAGTTCGATCAGCGACATCGCGGACTGAAGCTCCTCGGCCCGCTCGAGTTCCACCGCCTGAGCCAGGTAGAGATTCGCAAGGTTGAAGAGCTGGATCGCCCGCAACTCGGGCTCGCCTTCCAGCACAATGCCGCCATAGGCGGCCACCGCTTCGTGGGGCTTCCCGCTGGCGTGGAGGCGGAAGGCGCGTGCGAACTGGCCGCGCACGGTGTCGCTCTCCGCGATAAACGCGAGGTCATTCCGGGCCAGCATCGCGTTGATCCGCCTCGCCTCGAGCAAGCCGTGCAACTCGAAGGCGAAGGCGCCCAGCAGCAGCGCGGCCAGGCACCACCAGGCGAGCCGCCCGCCAGCGCCGGATTTCACGAACGGGGACGTCGCCGCTTCGCGTCGCGGGCGGCGGGCCGATGGCCCTCCGTCGGCGCGGGTGTCCGCGACCCGCGATCGTCTGTCGTTCGCGCCTACCATGCGGATCGCTCCGAAAGTCTCGCCGCGGCGAGGAGGACCAGGCCAGCCAATGCCGCGGCAAGGCACGCGGTCGTGAGGTCGCGCCGGGCGATCGTCTCCCGGTACCGTACGGGAAGGTTCTGCAGGCGGCTTACGTCGGCGATGGCGCGCTCAAGATCCTCCGGACTCTCGGCCGTGTAAGCCCGGTACGGGCTGCCCATGCGTGAAAAGAACGCGTGCAGCGCGTGTTCGGGCGTCATCTCCGGGGCGGCGGTGATCCCAGCGGGACCGGCCGTGTCGAAGAGCTCGGGCCCGCGCTCCGAGCGGATGTAGATCCAGTACAGGGAGGCTCGCAGCCGCTGCATCCGGTGCGCGATCCGGAGCCGGGGGGTCTGGGAGATTTCTCCCGCCCCGTCCGAGACCAGCACCACGATCCGCGCACCTGTGTACGGCTGGCCCTCGAAATACTCGAGCGCCTGCTCCAGCCCGGCCCCGATGTTGGTTTCGGCCAACCCCCGCCCGACGTTGCCGGCCATGATCGAGGCATGCACGACGTCGTGGCGGTCGGTGGGGCGCAGCACGGGAATCGGGAACGTGCTGAACACGACCATGCCGAACCGGTCGTTCTGCCGTTGGGCGACAAACGTCGAGAGGAGTTCGCGCGCTACTTCGCCCTTCGACGGTTGTACGTTCGAGGCTGCGATATCGGCAGCGGTCATGCGGCCGAAGGGCTGGTCCATGCTGGTGCTGCGGTCGACCAGCAGCACCATGTGGGCCCCCTGGCCGACCCTTGCCACCTCGTAGGCGGAGCGGTGCAGCCCGCTTGCGGCGAGCACCAGCGAGACGAGGGTGAGACTCCCGATCGTGCGCAGGACCCGGTCGATCCCGAGCGAGAAGGGGTCGTTCGGAAGGAGCCCGCGCCAGGAGTACGGAATGGCCGATGCCGGCGGTCGCATCAGGGGCAGCGCCGCCAGCGGAAGGAGTGCGAGTACCCAACCGTGGGTCACGCCGAGCGGGATCCCGAGGACGTTCACGCGCTTCGTTCCACGTCGCGGCACGCCCGGCAGAGATCCCGCACGCGGTTCAGGCCCCCGTCGCGCGCGGCCGGCGTCGGGCCGTCGCCGTAAAACACGGTGCCCGACTCCGTGAAGAGGGCTGCAATCGGCGCCCGGAGCGGCTCGAAGCGGGGATGCTCGACGAAGAAGCGGGGAAGATCGTGTTCGAATACTGCATGCCCGGCCGTGGCGTTGAACGCGGTGTGCATCTCGATCAGGGCATCCAGGTAGGCACCGGAGGACGCCGGACCCCTCATTCGGTTCTGGATGCGGCGGTAGGCGCGGTCAAAGTGCCTGCGGGCCCGCCGGCCGGTTCGTTCGGCGACATACCTCCCACCGACGAGTGCAGCCAGGCCAAGCGCCAGGGCCCCGAGAGCGGTTGCGCGCACCAACCGCATGTCGGTCGGGATCGGTCCGGGGGGAAGGGCGGGCCGCAGGTCCGGAAGTTGTCCCGCGGGGCGCTCGCCCGGGGGCAACATCGGCGAGATCGTGAAGGCCCAGGCCGGGACAATCACGGGAAAGTCGTTCTCGGGACCGACGATGCGGAGGCTCAACGGAGGTGTGCCGGCGGGCGTTACGCTCTGGGCCGCGTTCACCACCTGGAAGCGGAGCCGGATGGTGTGACGGGACGCGCCGTTCCGCCGCTCGCCCTCGTGCGACGCCTCGTTCAGGGACAGCCAGCGGGTGACACGCCCCGGCTCGGGAACGGAAGCGCGATCCAGCTCGAATCCGGGATCGAGCACGAGCGACACCTCGTGTTCGATCACATCGCCGATGACGTACCCGTACGGTCTCGGAGTCTTCACCGAGAGGTGCTCGACCGCGGCATGGGCCGGCGGCGACACCGTCACGAGCCATCCCGTGAGTGCGGCCGCCAGGCCGGGGCGGATGCGCCACGTCGTCACCGACATCCGCCCCACCGGAAACGATTCAACGCGAGGGCCATGAAATCATGGGCTGAAGTGGCGGTTGACGCGGTCCACGTCGAAGCGATCCGTGACCACCAACGGGCGGGTTCCGTGCGCCGCGAGGCATTCGGACACCGCCGCCCGTCGTTCCTCTGCCCGGGCCGCGATCCGGTGCCGCAACGCAGGTCGCATCAGCAGTGTTTGCTCCCTCCCGGATTCCGGATCCAGCACCCGCACGAGTCCAAACCGATGTGCCGGTTCCGCTTCGCCGCTGTCCCTGAGGACGACGGGCACGATCTGATGGCGGGACAGGCCGGCGAGCACGGCTTCGAGCAGGGCGAGCGGGAAGTGGAAGTCAGAGACCAGGAAGACGAGCGAGCGCCGGTGCCCGATCATCGGGACGGCTTCCAGCAGGCCATCAGATCCGCGTCCGCTCGGCGTGAACGCGCGCAAGCGGGCGGCGAGGTCGAGATGCCCGCCCGCCATCCTCGTCGGCGGCAGCACGAACTCTGCGCGCACGTTCTCGTCGCAGCCGATGAAGCCGAAGGCATCACCGGCCCGCCCGGCGGAATATCCCAGTGCCGACACGAGCCCGGCCAGGGCGTCGAGTCGGTTGCCGCGACCGCGGAATCCGAGCGAGGCTGACAGATCCGCGATCACCTGTACGCGGATCGATGCGCGCTGACGGTACCGTCGCACCAGCAGCCGACGGAGGGGGTCCCGCAGGCTCGCCAGAAGATCGAGGCGCCGGGGATCACGGCCGTCGAGGAGCGTCGCCTGCAGCAGGGGCTCCAGTCCGTCGCCGGTCTCCACTCCGGGGTGCATGCCCGGCCGGATGCCCCGCACACGGCGGTCCAGCCGGTAGCCGACCTCGGCGGCGTCCGGCGATCGTCTCATCGGAGGCGGCGCACGAGACCGTTCGTGCGATGCGTTCATGGCGATGTCACGGTCGCCAGGATGGTTGCTACGAACGGCCCGACGATTTCGGACCGGCGGATCTCGTACATCGGGCTCAGGAAGATCCGGTGCGCGATCGCAGGCTCGAACACGGCGTGGATGTCCTCCGGCACGACCTCTGCCCGTCCGGCGAGCCACGCGGCGACCCGTGCAGCCTGCAGCAGCATGCTCATGCCGCGCGGACTGGCTCCCGCCTGCACCAGGCGGGCCGTGTCCACGCCCTCCACCTCGATGCCGAACGCTGCCGGATTTCGGGTCGCGGTGCAAAGGTCGAGCGCGTATCGCTGCAGCGTCTCGGAGGTTCGTACCGATGCCTGAATGCGTGCGGACACCTCGTTGAGTTCGCGAAACGGCACGGTGGAGGGCGCCATCTCATCGATCAGTGCCCCGACGTCGTGGTACCGGGTGTCCACCATGAGTTCGCGAAGAAGTGCCGGGTCATCCGGCATCTCGATGGTGATCTCCATGAAAAACCGGTCGCGCACCGCAGCCGGAATCTCAAACGTCTCCTCCCGCTCGACCCGGTTGCGGTCGGCGAACACCTGCAGATGCGGCAGGCTGTGCTCGGCGTTGAAGGCGCTTACGCTGCGCTCCGCCATGGCCCGCAGCATCAGCGAGTGGACCTGGGGCCGCGCCCGGTTGATCTCGTTGAAAAAGAAGACGGAAAGGTCGGGACCGTGCTTGAGCAGCGGCCCGGCCTCCACGCGCGGCTGGCCCTCCCGGGTGACAAACGTGTAGTACAGGAGATCGCTCGGCATCAGGTCGACGGTCCCCTCGATGCGTTCGAACGCACCGCCGATTCCGCGCGCGAGGGTCTGAAGAAGGGTCGTCTTGCCGACTCCGACATCTCCCTCGAGCAGGACGTGCCCGCGCGCCAGGGTGGCGATCAGCAGCAGGCGGACGGCCCGCTGCTGACCGACCATGATCCGGTTGGCGCTGGCATCAAGCCGAAGCGCCCGGTCGCGCCACGCATCAATCTCTGTTCCTGGCTCGATCATCGGTTCCTGGGAGGTCCGCGCTGGTTCGGGAGGTCCGCCGCCCCCAGGAACGGGAAGCCCGGCGGATCGGCCCGGACGGTGCGGTCGATTCGGAAGGCTGGGACACAACCGGATCGACCGGCTCCCGGGCGCCCCGGCACTTTATCGGAGAACGCCGTCCCGGGCTCCCGCCCGGCTTCGCTACACCTGCCAGGTCCGTATACTCGGGACTTCCCGGCCGTTCCCCAACCGGCCGCCGGCCGGCGCTGGAGCAGCATCTGCGCCATGAGCCTCGCCACGCCCGCCGCCTCCGCCACGTGCGCCTTCACGGCGGTACCGGTCGTCGACATCGGCGTTCGGATGGAAGGGCGGGCAGCCCGGCTGCTGCTGGCCGAGCGTCTGGGTGACATCAGCCACCAGGTCGGATTTGTCATCGTCACCGGCCACGGGATCGCGCCGGAGGTGATCGGCGATGTCCTCGAGCAGGCGGCCGGCTTCTTCGCACTGTCCGAGGCTGACAAGCGCAGTATCGACAAGCGCAGTTCGCGGCATTTCCGTGGCTGGGAGCCGATTGGCAGCGAGTCCACCAACAACCGCCCGGATATGCGCGAGCAGATCGACCTCTGGACCGACCATCCGGCTCGGCCACGCGACGCGGCGCCCCGCTACCTGCGGCTGCTGGGGCCGAACCAGTGGCCGCCGGAACGGCTGGCGCCTGGATTCAGGCCGACGCTGGAACGGTGGTTCGCGGAAATGGGGGCACTCGCTGACGACCTTTTGCGGCTGCTCGCCCTCAGCCTGGACCTCGAGGAGAACCATTTCGACGCCGCGTTCGGTAACGAGCGGATGTCGCTGACGAAACTGATCAGCTACCCGGAAACCCCGCCGGGTCAGTTCGGCGTCAACGCCCATCACGATACCGGCTTCCTGACCATCCTCGCACCGGGAACGACGCCAGGCCTCGAGGTCGAGAATGCCGAAGGCGATTGGATTCCGGTCCCGGTGGTGACGGGTTCGCTGGTCGTCAATTTGGGGGAAATCCTGCAGGCGATTACCGGCAACTATTTTGTCGCCACGCCGCACCGGGTCGTGACCCGCGCGCCGCGGCTCTCGGCCGGCTATTTCCACGGCCCGTCGCTCGACATGGCGCTTGAGCCGCTTGAGCTTCATCCGCGGTTCGCCGATGCGGTGGCCCGCAGTCCGCGCCACGCGAGTGCCGGCTTCATGGCCCAGCGAGACGAAACCGTGGCGGGCGTCGGCGACATGCAGAGCCGACACCATCCCCGTACCTACGGCGAGCAGCTCTGGAACTACTTTGCTCGCAGCTATCCGGACCACGTCGCGCGGCACTGGCCGGCCGCCGACGCACGGTCCGGCCGAAACGTTGGTTGACCGTGAACGGCAAGGAAGGGTTCGGATGCAGCCATCCCATCCCATCGGTCGGGACGCGTTGCTCCCTGCGCCGGCGGGCGAGCGCAACCGGCGGGGGACCGCGCTGACCCGCGAGCGCGCGAGCTCCAGGCAGCAGGTTCGCCAACCTCGGCCGGCGGTTGGCGCCCTGCCTGGTATGGGCCCGTGAGGAACGCCCCATAGCAGCCTGGTTGGTTCCCGAGCCCATCGCCACGGCCGCGGTGGAACTCGCGGACGGCGGGACGATCCTGCTGCGGCGACACGGCAACGCCGACGGTCCGCGCGTCGTGCTCAGCCACGGAAGCAGCTTTTCGGCGGACGCGTATTTTCCGTTCTGGTCGCTCTTGCTCCGAGACTTTGACGTGGTCGTCTACGACCTCCGGAACCACGGGCTGAATCCGCTCGGCGACCTCGGCAGTCATCACATGCCGATGATGGTCTGGGACAACCTTCGCGTCGTCCGGGCCATCGACCGACATTTTGGCCCGAAGCCGAAGATCGGCATGTACCATTCCGTCTCGGCCGCCATCGCGGTGTTTCAGGCTGTGGAAGAGAACAGCTTCGTGGGCCTCGTGCTGTTCGACCCCCCGGTGTGCCCGCCGGGCTTGCCGGCGGCACGGGAGCGGGCGATCCAGGCGACCGGTTCCGCGATGTCGAAGCGCGCCGCCGACCGTCAGGGAGTCTTTGCGAGCTGGGAGGAACTGGCCGGGCTCTACCGGGATTCACGCGCGTTCGCGCTGCTACGACCTGACGATATCGACTTGCTGGCGCAGACAACGCTGAGGGCCTGCGACGCGGGCTACGAACTTTGCTGCCCGCCGGCCTACGAGGCCAAGCTGTTCGAACAACTGTACAAATGGGCGCTAGCAATCGACATCTTCGCGTTCGACTTTCCGGTCAAGGTGATTGGCGGGGACCCGATGGCAACGTTCTCGTTTCTGCCGACCATCAGCCTCGAGGAAATCGGGCAGGTGGACTACGATTTCGTGCCGGACACGACGCACCTGCTTCAGCTCGAACAACCCGCCGCGTGCGCAGAACTTGCGATCGATTTCCTGGAGCAGTCGAAGCTCGCATGACGCGCGCTCACCGGGGAGCCTGCGGCCGTGAAGACCGGGCTGGCCGAGGCAATGGATTTGGGGGCGTCGTACCGCTATCTCTTTGAGCGTGCGGACGAGATGCTCTGCGACCGGCGGGCAGACAGGTGATTGGTCGCGACCGCCATTGACGGAAGCCCGCAACGGGACACCCAGAGTCGCGGGGGAGATCATTGAAGCTTGCTGTTGGGCGTCGCCGGCTAACTGGAACCCACGGAATGGCTCGCGAGACCGGTGTCAGGCAGCTCTCTTCGGTCGGGGGGTAGCGTGAAGAGACATCGTCGGTCGAGCCGGCGTGCAGACCGACCGGCGGAATGCCTCTCCACGCTTCGCGCCAGCAAAAGGGTCGGTGAGGAGTCGCCGACGGCAGTACCTGCAGCCGGACAGACGCCTTCGCTGGCGACGATTTGGTATTCGCGGCGGGTGGCGACGGGCCGGGCCCCGCTTCCTGGCAATCTCCCGTTACCCGGCCATGATAGCGGGACATGGTGCGAATGCAACGCATTCTCATGATGGCCTGGAAAGAAGTTGCGGCCCGCGCGCAGCTCCGTGAAGGCACAACCATTGGACCGACGACGCGCGGCTCTGTGTCGCGAATCGACCAACGGGCCGAATCTCTTGCACGACGTGGGCGGCCCCGCGTACGCGTCCGACTATCGGAAGGAACTCCGCCAGAATGACCCCGATCAGCCCTTCCACGCTGCCCAGCCAGCGTGATCTCTTCGACATCCCGGACGAGGTTGCCTACCTGAATTGCGCCTACATGGGGCCGCTGATGCATGCGGTGATCGAAGCCGGCGAACAGGGCGTGCGGGCAAAGGGTCGTCCCTGGGAGATCGCCGCCCGCGACTTCTTTTCGGAAGGGGAACGCGCCCGCGAACTCTTTGCCCGGCTGATTGGCGCCGACGCCGAGGGCGTGGCACTTGTTCCTTCCGCCAGTTACGGGCTGTCATGTGCAGCGCGAAACCTGCGGCTCGCGCCCAATCACAGGGTCGTCGTCCTGGCGGAACAGTTCCCTTCCAATGTCTATGTCTGGCGGGAAGCTGTCCGCACCAGCGGGGCCTCGCTGGTGACGCTGCCTCGACCGGCAGATGATGATTGGTCGCGCGCGGTGCTCGCTGCGATCGACGAGCGGACTGCCGTGGTTGCTGTTCCGCACTGCCATTGGACCGACGGGGGATTGCTTGACCTTACCCGGGTCGGTGCACGCTGCCGCGAAGTCGGTGCCGCGCTGGTTGTGGATCTCACCCAGTCGGCCGGCGCACTGCAGTTTGAGGTGTCTGCAGTGCAGCCGGACTTCGTTGCGTGCGCGGGCTACAAGTGGCTTCTGGGCCCGTACTCCATGGGCTTCCTCTGGGTCGCGCCGCGCCACCGGGATGGTCAGCCTATCGAGTACAACTGGTCTGCGCGGGCGGGCGCAGAGGATTTTGCGCGCTTGGTGGACTATCGGGACGAATACCGCCCGGGCGCGCGCCGATTCGACGTGGGCGAGAACGCCAACTTCGTGCTCGTGCCAATGCTCAACACGGCGCTCGAGCAGATCCTTGACTGGGGGGTGGCTGCGATCGAGGCTACTCTCTCGGCGCGTAACACCCGGATTGCCGAGCGCGCAGCCGATCTCGGGTTCAAGGCGCTGCCCGGAGCGGTACGCGCCGGGCACTTTCTGGGCCTTCGGTTTCCCGACGGCGATCCTCCTGACGGTCTTGCCGCGCGTCTCGCCGCCGAACAGGTCTACGTGAGCGTCCGCGGCTCATCCATTCGGGTGACGCCCCACCTCTACAACACGGATGCGGACGTCGATCGATTCTTCGGGGTGCTCGCCAAGCTGGCAAGCTCGCACAGCTGAGTTCGGCGACACGGGCCTCGCCCGGACGGCGACGCGAGCCTCTCGGTCTTCAGTGCCCGGACGATGCGCGGAAACAGCGGCAGGCGACATGATTCCGCCGGCGAGGTGAAGAGCGGCGCCCGCTCGAGGTCGGTCTGATCGCGCCTCCCGTCGCGGCCTGCCGGTTGCCGCGTGAGGCGTTCGCGGTTGTGTCCCTCGGCGTGGTGTAGCAGGGGCAAGCCCGCCGGCCCGTCGCCGCGCCCCCAAGGCGCAGGCGGCGGCGGGCCGGCGGCGGTGGCCATCGTGATCTCCGGTTAGGGTTGAGATTCGCAAGCAACATCCCTGC
>JAJDYI010000077.1 GCA_022825235.1 Alphaproteobacteria bacterium
CGATCGCAACGTACAGCGTGATAGCCTCAGCACCGGTCGGCGCCGCGGGGTCGTGTCTCTGGGACATGTCCAGTCTCCTGATGAGATGAGCAAAAACGGCACCGTAGCGCCGGCCCCCAACGGGGCTCATAGGATCTGCTATCCGCCTGACTACACCGTTCTCCGCAACAAGCTGAACATCCGGAACGCCTCAGCGCTTGAAGCGGCAGAGTGCGAGCTTGTCGCCCACCGCCTTCTTGAGCCCGTACCGCCGGGCGATTTCGATCTCGAGCACCTGAAGGCAATCCACCGCCACTTGTTCCAAGATCTCTATGCGTGGGCGGGCGAGGTTCGCACGGTGGAGATCGTCTAGGGGGAGAGCCGGTTCCAGCCGCGACGGTTCATCGCAGCCGGCATGGCGGACGTTCACCGCCGCATCGTGGCGGCGGGATATTTCAGAGGATCGGGGACTGCCGGTTTCGCCGAGGGAGCGGGGCCGGTATTGGGCGACGTCAATCATGTCCACCCCTTCCGCGAGGGCAACGGCCGTACGCAGCTCCAGTATCTGAAGCAGCTTGCAGAGCAGGCCGGACACGCCATCGACCTCACGCAGGTCGATCCCGCTGCTTGGCTGGAAGCTTCGCGCCGGTCGAACGCAGGCGATCACGCGGCCATCACGCGATGCGTGCGGCAGGCGCTCGTGTAGTTGCTCGATCTTCCTTTCCCCCCACGTTCCGGCCGGGCCGGCTGTCGCGTGCGGCACCGCCGTCTCGCCGCCGTCTCCTTCCGTGCGCCTCGCTCCGCCGAGAGGAACGCGCCGGACATGATCGGGGTGGTGCTCAGGTGTCCAGCGAACGTCGCAAATCCGCGACAACTCTCACTACTTGGACTAGATGCAAGAGTGCCGCAGGTCATGAATGTGCACATCCCGGAACTCGGCGCGGGCTCGTGTCCTGCGCCACGGAAGCTAAAGATCGGCGAGGCGGCCGCCCGGATGACGGCCGACAATCACCCGCGGTTCGCCCTCGATTCCGGGTGACGCCAGGAGGACTTCGACCACGACGGACGAGAGGGCGATCATCCGCCCATCGGTTTTCCCATCGCCCAGACGAATTCGGATCAGTGGCTGGGTCGGCAGTGCCGGACAAGATCAGGTCAGGCCGAGCTGGGCCTTGCGGCGGCTGGCCCAGGCCGAGATCAGTCGATCCGCCGTCAAGCCGAGGAATGCTACGCAGAGCGCGAGGAGCAGCCCGAGACCGGCGTCGTTCTGGGCCTTGGCCTTGAAGATCTCCCGCGCGAGATCGAAATTGCCGCCGATGAAGCCGGCGATCATCACCATGAAGAGCCCGAACATGATGGTCTGGTTCACGCCCAGCATGATCTCGGGGAACGCCAGCGGCATTCGCACCTTCCAGAGTATCTGGGACGGAGTGCAGCCCGATGAGACGGCGGCCTCGACCATGCTGTGCGGTACTGCCCGCAATCCCACGTAGGTGTACCGAATCACGGGAATGCTCGCGTACACCACAATCGCCATGATCTGGGAGATGGTGCCCACCTGGAACAGCATGACAACCGGAATCAGGTAGATGAACGAAGGGAAGGTCTGGAAGGTATCGCAGAGGAACGCCACGACGCGGGTTCGCCGGTCCCGGCGCGATGCCCAGACGCCGACGGGAAATCCGAAGATCGTGCAGATGACGACGGCCACGAAGACGAGGTACGTGGTCACCATGGCCTCGGTCCACCAGCCCGAGAGCACGATGAAGCCGATGTACGCGCCTACCAGCGCCGCAAGGCGCCAGCCCCCCAGCACCCATCCGCACAGGCCGACCGCGCCAAGGAACACGGTCCAGGGAAGCTGTTCGAAGAACGTGCGGATGGGAATGAGGACGTAGGGCGGCAGGTATTCCCTGATGAAGCTCAGGGGATCGTACAGTGCAGAGACGACGCCCCTGATGACCAGATCCCACTGCGGCGCAAGGGTGACGGTCATCTCGCGAGGTAGCTGCCCGGCTTCGGGCACGAGATAGGCCAGCAGGATTCCCGCTGCCGCGGCCAGACCGGCCGCGGTGAGATACGGATGGACGCTCCAGAAGGGACCCTCCTGCCGGTGCACCGGCTCCTTCTCGGACAATGCCTGGCTGAGCCGGTCGAGCGCGATCGCCATCAGAACGATCGCGATGCCGCTCTCCAGGGCACGCCCCAGCTGGAGCGTCTGCAGGCGGAAGAGCAGATCGATGCCGAGCCCCCTGGCGCCGATGAACGCCGAGATCACAACCATCGCCAGGCACTGCATGATGACCTGATTCACGCCGACCATCAGCGTCGGCCGCGCCGCCGGGATACGTACGCGCCAGAGCATCTGCCGCCTCGTGCAGCCCGCCATGACACCTGCTTCCAGCACTTCCTCGGAGACGCCGCGCAGCGCCACGATCGTGATCTTCGCCATCGGCGGGAGCGCGAAGAGGATCGTCGCGATCGCGCCGGCCTTGTGGCCCAGTCCGACGAAGACCACGATCGGGATCAGGTAGCCGAAGTGTGGCAGCGACTGCATGAGGTTGAGGACGGGCCAGAGCGCCCGTTCGAACCGCCTCGACTTCAGCGCAAGGATTCCGAGCGCCAGCCCGATGAGGATCGCGATGGGTGCCGTCACCAGCACTAGCGACAGCGTCGTCATCGCCAGCTCCCACTTGCCGAACACGGCGCAGTAGGCGATGCACGAGGCCGCGAGGAGTCCAAGCCCCCACCCCCGCAGATACCAGCCCAGGATCCCTGCCAGCGCGGTCGTGACCACCCAGGGGATCGGCGGGATTCCCCAATCCGAGAATCCGGAGATCAACAGGTCCTCGGAGAAGTCCAGGGGCCACACGATCAGCCCGGCGATGCCGCGCGTGACATCCCGGAACGTAAACAGGCCGAGTATCTCGTGCTCGCGCAGGACGCTCACGATGCCGTTGAACCAATCGGCGACGCTGCTGCCCTTGATCGTGGGGGCGGGGAAGAACCCGTCGCCGAAGATGAGGAACGGCAGCGGCAGATTCGTGGTCAGCCATTCGGGAGGAGTGATCGCCCAGTCGGGCAGCGTGCCCCGGAACAGGATGAGCACGACGATTCCCAGCGCCGCCACGAAGGCCCAGCGCAGCCGGAACCACACCGACTGCTGCCAGGCGGGCGAAACTGCAGGCCAGGCAGTCCCAGTCACGATCAGCTTCCGTCGGCGAACAGCGCGTCGACCACCTGCTTTCGCGTCAGGGATCCCACCACGCTTCCCGACCCGTTCCGAACGGTCACGGGCCTGTCGTGACCGAACACCTGCGCCGCGACATCGCCAATGAGCTGGTCATCGCTGACTGCCGGCCCGTCGCCGGGGTTCCCGTCCGCCGGCCCCATGACGCTGGCGACCGTCAGCAGCTTGGCCTTCGGGATGTCCCGCGTGAACGCCCGCACGTAGTCGGTTGCCGGCTTCGTCACCAGTTCCTCGGCCGTGCCGAGCTGCACGATCCTGCCCTCGTACATGATGGCGATACGGTCGGCCAGGCGGACGGTCTCGTCGAAGTCGTGGGTGATGAAGATGATCGTCTTGTGCAGCAGGTTCTGGAGCCGGAGGAATTCGTCCTGCATCTCCCGCCGGATCAGCGGATCGAGCGCCGAGAACGGCTCATCCAGAAACCAGACGTCCGGCTCCACCGCGAGCGACCTTGCGATCCCCACGCGTTGCTGCTGGCCGCCCGACAGTTCGCGCGGGTAGTACTTCTCGCGGCCTTTCAACCCGACCAGTTCGATGATCTCGAGGGCCCGTTCGTGCCGCTTCGCGCGATCCACGCCCTGCACCTCGAGGGGAAACGCGACGTTGTCGATCACCGTCCGGTGGGGCAGCAGCGCAAAGTTCTGAAAGACCATGCCCATCTTGTGACGGCGAATCTCGATCATCTCCTTCTCGGTGGCCTTGAGAAGATCGGTTCCCTGAAAGAGCACCTGGCCGCGCGTGGGTTCGATCAGTCGCGACAGGCACCGGACGATGGTCGACTTGCCCGACCCGGAGAGCCCCATGATGACCAGAATCTCGCCGGGCTGGACGTCGAGACTGACATCCTGGACCGCACCGATGTGCCCTGACTGCTCGAACTGCTCGGGCGAGGGCTTGGAGTCGTGCCGCGCAAGGAATTTGGTGGGCTCGGGCCCGTAGATCTTCCAGAGGTCGCGGCAGAGAATTACAGGCTCAGCCATCGCGCCGTCCCTCCGCCGGACTGCCTGGTCCGCTCAGGCGCATTGTGTCACGGCTTGAGGTCGTTAGCAGCGTATCTGCTCCCCCCGGGGAGGGCGCCTGCCCGGCAGGATCACGGACGAACACGCGGGACCTGCAGGCCGTCCCATCGTCCGCGGACGGATCGACGGCACACGGCTGCGAACGGGACGGTGGTGCATCCTCGCCAACGACCCGAGGCACCGGTTCGAGGCGGGATCGAGCATGGCTCCAGGCCGGCGTCCGGCATGCCGGCCGTGGCTATACGCCCGGCGCCGACTTTTCCCGGATACGCAGGAACAGAAATGCCGGTCAGCGGAGCGATCCGCTGACCGGCATTCGACCAAACGTCAATGATGGTGCAACCGGGCGTTGAGGTGCCCGCGCCGCGTCACGAATTATCCATCAGAGGACAGCCAGGCCTTCCACTTGGCCTCGTTGTCAGCCAGCCACTTGGCCGCCGCGTCCGTGACTTCCATCTTGTCGATGTCCACCAGCTTGGCCATCACGGCGATGTCCAGATTGGTGAAGTTGATCCTCTGGACCACTGCGTAGGCGTCCGGATGCCGGTCGGGGAATTCATTCCAGACGCCGATCTTCAGGTAGCCGTCCCGCGGATTGCCGCAGTCGTGCGTGGTCTCGGGATTGATCCCCAATGCCGCGTCTTCACGGCATCCCTCGAAGTACTCGGGAAATTCCACGAACTTCCCGTCGTAGAGAGCCTCGATGAAGTTGGGGGTCCAGTTGAAGAGGACGATCGGCCTGGACTTTTCGGATGCAATGGCAAGTTCCGCCCACAGCGCGTCCGCGGAGCCCGCGTTGATCACGGCAAAGTTCATACCCAGTCCCGCGACGCGCTCGTCGTCTCCCTTCAGCCACTCGGCCGGACCGCCCAGGAAGCGTCCCTTCGGTGCGGTCTCGGAGGTAACGAAGAGTTCCGCGCAGCTGTTCAGCGCCTCCCAATCGGGAAGACCTGGGCAGGCCTCCTCGACGTACGCGGGGTACCACCATTCCTCGCGCGTCAGTGCATCGTGCGTCGCCGCATCGATCACGCATCCCTTGGCAACCTGCTTCTCGAAAGCCACACCGAAGGCGCCCTGCCAAACCTCGTGCACCAGGTCGACATCGCCCTCGCACATGGCTTCGTAGACCGCGCCGCTGTCGGCCGGCACGTACTCGACTTCACTCCCGGCCGCCTCCAGGATGCGACCGACGACTTCCGCCCCGACCAGCTGGCTGGTCCAGTTGTGGAGCGGGATTCGAATTGGATCGTCGGCATTCGCGGAACCCGTGACCGCGAAACACCAGCCCAAGACGACACCGAAAACTAGCGTACGGGCAACCATGCTCATTCTCCCTTGCTGCCAGCGCATGCACCATCCACAGTATCCAAGCACAAGGTAGCCGGAAGGCCTTCCGAGGCCGGCCCCTTACGTTCCATCAATCCGTTCGATCGTCTGCCTCCGGCGAACGTCGGTCATAGGCAACGCCCCGGCACCTGCAGACACGCGATCATGCGGCAGGATGAAGAAACCGGTCTTCGACTTGCTTGGTTGGACCTCAAGTACCTGATCCCAAGACACTTGGACACGTGGCCCGCGCAACCTGCACGGGGGTCCAGAATACCAGACGCACCCGTCGCAAAATATCGTAGGCCCGGCGATCAAAGTCGCTCCACTGACCGGTTTGACCAGTTTCGTACAGGGAATCCTACCGTTGGACGGCCCACACAGAATACAATTCGCTTGAACCGGCAGCCTTTGTCGGCCGGCGGGCGACGCCCGCCCGATTGATCGCGGCCTGGGACCGGCCCGTCAGGCCCGACCCCTTCCGGCCATGCGCGTTCACGCCGCCCGCCCGGTCCCGGGCGCAGGAACCGGAAAGGGTTTGACAACCGGACCCAACGACCCAACATAGGAGGTATGGATACTTCCGTCGACGCGCCGATCCGGCTCACCGAGCGGGCCAGACAACGGCTCTCCTTCATCCTCGAACAGCCCGAACTGGCCGCGAAATTCGTGCGGATCGCGATCCAGGGCGGCGGCTGCTCCGGGTTCTCGTACGACTTCTCGGTCGACGACGCGCTGAACGACCGCGACGATGTCGTCATCTCTCCGCGAGCGGACGGGACGGGCGCCGGCCTCGTGATCGATTCGATGTCCATGATCTACGTCGCGGGCAGCGAGATCGACTGGGTCGAGAGCCCCGGCGGGGCCATGTTCAACATCGAGAATCCCAACGCGACAGCGAGTTGCGGCTGCGGCACGTCCTTTGCGATCGACTGATCGCGCCGCATGAAGGTCGCCAGCTGGAACGTGAATTCGATCCGGGTCCGGATCGAACACGTCACCGACTGGCTGCGTGACGCGCAACCGGACGTTCTCGCCCTGCAGGAACTCAAGGCCACGACCGAACAGGTTCCGGTCGACGTGCTGGAGGCCTGCGGCTACAGCGCCGCGGTCGCAGGCCAGAAAGGCTTCAACGGGGTGGCGCTGCTGTCGCGGTACCCGTTGCACGACGTGGTCACCGAGCTTCCCGGGAACGAGCACGACGAGGCCGCCCGGTACATCGAGGCCTGGGTAGATGCGCCCGACGGCCGCGGCGTCCGAGTGGGATGCCTCTACCTTCCGAACGGCAACCCGGTCGAGAGCCCCAAGTTTCCGTACAAGCTCGACTGGATGCGCCATCTCCACGCCCGGGCCGAATCGTTGCTGCAGCTCGAGGAAGCGGTGGTGCTGGCCGGTGATTTCAATGTCTGCCCGACCGATCGCGACCTCGCCGACCCGGCGTCGATGCGGGACGATGCGTTGTGTCGGCCCGAATCGCGTGCGCGATTCCGGAGCCTGCTGCACCTCGGCTACACGGACGCGTACCGCGGCCTGCACCCGGATGCCGAGGAGGTCTACACGTACTGGGATTACGGCCGGGCGTTCGACGACAACCGCGGCCTGCGGATCGACCACCTCCTCCTCTCCCCCCAGGCGGCCGACCGGCTCGAAGCGTGCAACGTCGACCTCGGCCCGCGCGCGCGGAAGCGTCCTTCGGATCACACGCCGATCTGGTGCCAGCTGGCGTGAGTGGGCACCCGCCGTCCAGAAAAGTGGCTGCAAACAGCCGTCGAAGGCGCGGCTTCCGCTGTATCCTTCGGGCGGGTGCACGCTGACGGGCGCCCGCTCCCAACCCCGGTAATTCCATGACCGACCAGCCTCCCTCTTCGCCCGGAACCATGTGGGGCGGCCGGTTCGACGCGGGACCGGCTGAACTCATGCAGCGCATCAATGCCTCGCATCCGTTCGACCGCAAGCTCTGGCGCCAGGACATCCGCCAGTCGAGAGCCCACGCGGCGATGCTGAAGGACCGGGGGCTGCTGAGCGGCGCCGACCACCAAGCCATCGTCGACGGGCTGAGCCAGGTCGAGGCGGAGATCGAGGCGGGGACCTTCTCGTGGCGCGACGACCTCGAGGACATCCACATGCACGTGGAGCACCGTCTCTCGGAAATCGCCGGACCGGCGGGACGGCGTCTGCACACCGCGCGCTCGCGGAACGACCAGGTCGCCACCTCCATGCGGTTGTGGGCACGGGACACGCTCGATCACCTCGACGCCGGGCTGCGCGCCCTCCAGTCGGCGCTGCTGGAACACGCGGACCGGCATGCCGACACGGTCATGCCGGGTTTCACGCATCTGCAGCCCGCCCAGCCGGTCACACTCGGCCACCACCTCCTCGCCTACGTCGAGATGCTGGAGCGGGACCGGGGCCGTGTCCGGGATGCGCGCGAGCGGCTGAACGAATGCCCGCTCGGGGCGGCAGCCCTGGCCGGCACGCCGTTTCCCATCGACCGGGAGGCGACCGCGGCAGCGCTCGGCTTCCGCCGGCCCATGCGGAATTCGATCGACGCGGTCTCCGACCGGGATTTCGTGCTGGAAGTCCTGTCGGCCGCGGCCATCGCCGCCGTGCACCTGTCGCGGCTGGCCGAGGAACTGGTCCTCTGGTCCACGCCGGCGTTCGGCTTCGTCAAGCTGCCCGACGCGTTCTCGACCGGGTCGTCCATCATGCCGCAAAAGCGGAACC
Organism: Alphaproteobacteria bacterium; assembly: GCA_022825235.1. Classification (GTDB taxonomy): domain Bacteria; phylum Pseudomonadota; class Alphaproteobacteria; order TMED109; family TMED109; genus VXPW01. The sequence continues at coordinate 8,299 of JAJDYI010000077.1, forward strand.
CCGACGCCGCGGAGCTCGTGCGCGCCAAGTCCGGACGGATACTCGGAGCGTTCGTCGCCATTGCCACGGTCCTCAAGGCATTGCCGCTCGCCTACGCCAAGGACCTGCAGGAGGACAAGGAGCCGCTGTTCGACGCGACGGAAGCACTGGCGGTGTCGGTGGCGGCGCTGACCGGCATGGTCGAAGCCCTGACGTTCGACACCGCGCCCATGCAGGCGATGGCCGCGGTCGGACACCCCACCGCCACCGATCTTGCCGACTGGCTGGTCACGAGTGCCGGAATGCCGTTCCGGGACGCCCACGAGGCGGCGGGCCGGGCGGTCCGGCTGGCCGAGGAACGGGGCTGCCGGCTGGAGGAACTGTCGCTGGGCGACCTGCAGTCCATCGTGCCCGACGTGACCACCGACGTGTTCGACGTGCTCGGCATCGACTCGTCGCTGGCCCGTCGGACCAGCGCCGGGGGGAGTGCCCCGACGCTGGTGCGCGCCGCGGTGGCGGCCGCGCGCGCACGCCTGTCATGATCCGGCTGCCGGCCATGATCGGCATCGTGCTCCTGCTGCTGGCCGGGTGCGGCCGGGCCGGCGACCTGGTCCGACCGCAAGGCGGCGAGGACGCACCGGCCCCGCCGGGGCTCGAGACCGACCCGCTGTACCAGTTCTGAAGCCGTGCACCATTTCCGCTACGACGAAGCCGGCGTCCTCTGCGCGGAAGGCGTGCCGCTGCCCGTCATCGCGCGGGCGGTCGGGACCCCCGTCTACGTCTACGCCGCGGCGACCCTGCGACGGCACTACCGGGTCTTCCGGGACGCGCTGCACGGCCTTGATTCGCTGATCGCGTACTCCCTCAAGGCAAACCCCAACCTGTCGGTACTCCGGTTGCTGGCCGACCTCGGCGCCGGCGCTGACGTCGTCTCCGGCGGGGAACTGGATCGTGCCCAGCGGGTCGGGATCCCGCCGGAGCGCATCGTGTTCTCCGGTGTCGGCAAGACCGAGAGCGAGATCGGCGAGGCCGTGGCCGCGGACATCCTGCAGTTCAACGTCGAATCCGTCGCCGAACTGGCGGTCATCAACCGCGTCGCAGGTCAGGCCGGACGAAGGGCGCCCATCGCGTTTCGGGTCAATCCGGACGTCACGGCCGGCGGGCACGCGAAGATCGCGACCGGCCACCGCTCCACCAAGTTCGGCGTGCCGATCGACCGGGCCCGGGAACTCTATGCCAGGGCCCGCGCCATGCCGGGCATCACCGTGACCGGGATCGATGTCCACATCGGCTCGCAGATCCTCGATGCGGCGCCGTTCCGTTCGGCGTTCGGGGCCGTCGTCGAGCTGGCCGCACAGCTGCGCGCCGACGGGCACGACATCCGCGTCATCGACGTGGGCGGCGGCATCGGCATTCCGTACGGGGCGCAGCCCGGCCTCGCGCCCGAGACCTATGCGGACGTCGTCCGGGCCACGCTCGGCACCGGGACCCGCCTCGTCTTCGAACCGGGCCGGCTGATCGTCGGCAACGCCGGCATGCTGCTCGCCTCGGTGCTCTATATGAAGGAGGATTCCGAACGCCGGTTCGTCATCCTCGATGCCGCCATGAACGACCTGCTGCGCCCCACCCTGTACGGTGCCCGCCACCAGCCCGTCGTCGTGCAGCGACCCGACGGGCAGGCGGACCACCGCACCTGCGACCTGGTGGGGCCGGTCTGCGAATCCGGCGACATCTTCGCCGAGGACGTCCTCCTGCCGCCGCTCGCGGCCGGCGACCTCGTGGCGTTCGGCACGGCCGGGGCCTACGGCGCCGTGATGGCTTCCGAGTACAATTCCCGTCCGCTCGTCCCCGAGGTCATGGTTTCCGGTGAGCGCTTCGGGGTCATCCGGCGGCGTCCCACCCGCGAGGAATCGCTCGCGCTCGAGGAGCCGTTCAGCGTCGAGGCCGACGCGGTCGAAGGCAGCCCATGAACCACCCCTCCACCCTGCCCCGCGGCATCGCCCTGCGCGTCACGTTGTCGCGTGTACTCCTCTGGATCGAGCGCGCCGTACCCGCGTTCCTGCCGGCGGCTCTGACCGTCGCGGCATTCCTCGTGCTGACGCTGTTCGGATTCTGGCCGGCGCTCCCCGGCTGGCTGCACCTGCTGTTGCTGGCCGCGTTCGGAGCCGCGTTCCTCTTCGCCGTGGGGCGCGCGGCCGTCCGCCTACGCTATCCGACGACGGCAGAGGGCATTCGGCGGCTGGAACGCACCAACAGGGCGCTGCACCGCCCGGTGACGACGCTTGTGGACCCGCCGGCCGCCATGCTCGATTCCGCCCGCCAGGCCTGGACCCTGCACCTGGAGCGGACCCTGCTGCGCGCCCGCCGACTTCGGCTCCGCAGTCCGCGGAGATTGTTTGCGCGCGGTGACCCGCTGGCGTTGCGCGTGGGCCTAGGAATCCTCCTGATCGCCGGTTTCGCCGCCTTCGGCAGCGAGACGGCGGCGCGCGTCGCCGATGCGTTCCGGCCAGACTTTTCAGGCCCGAGTGCGGTACCCGGGAGCCTGACCGCCTGGGTAGCACCGCCCAGCTACACCGCCCTGCCGTCGATACCGCTCGAGACGGGTCCCGATGCGGATCCCGGCGCGAGGATCGAGGTCCCGGACGGGAGCGTGCTGCTTGTGCGCGTGCACGGCGGCTCCGGCGAATCGGAGGCAGAGACGGCGGCCGGAGGCCGGCACTCCTTCGTCCAGCTCGATGCCGCCAACGCGGCGCTCGAGGTTCCGGTCGGAACCGGCGGGCCCGTGGTGATCCGGCAGGGCCCCGAGGTCCTCGCCCGCTGGCTGTTCGAGGTACGCGGAGATGCGGCGCCCGAGGCCCGGTTCGCCAGCCCGCCCTCGGGAACCGCGCGCGGAACGCTCCAGCTCGACGTCGCCGCCAGCGACGACTACGGCGTCCAGTCGCTGCAGACGGAGATTCACCGGCTCGGAGAGGCCGCGACGACTAAGGAGCCTCCCATCCAGCTCGAACTCCCGGTCTCGTCGCGTCGCTCGCGGGAAATCGAGCACGTCACCTACCACGATCTGGCCGCCCACATCTGGGCCGGCGAACCGGTCCGGATGGAACTCGCCGCCGCCGATGCACGCGGGCAGGTCGGCACCGATGCCGTTGACACGGTGCTCCCCGCGCGCCGGTTCAACCACCCGATCGCGGCTGCGATCATCACGGAGCGCAAGAAATTCGCCCTGGAACTGGCCGCAGCCGAGCTGATCGCCCGCAACCTGGAGGCGCTGGCCGCTGCCGGCGCCACCTACGGCGACGTGCCGCGCGTCCGCGACGCCCTGGTCGAATCGGCGTCCACGATCGCGGGCGGGCCGGCGCCCGACGCACGCCGCCGGGTGATCGACCAGCTCTGGGAGACCGCCGTCTGGGTCGAAGAGGGGACCTTTGCCCAAGCCGATGCCGGTTTCCGTGACGCCCAGGACCAGCTCGCCGAGGCCCTCCGCCAGGACGGCCGGCCTGAGGGGCTGGAGCAGATGCTTTCCGAGCTCTCCGACACGCTGATGGATTATCTCGAAGAAATGGACGAGGCCGATCCGCCGCCCGGGCAGGAAGAGGCGGCCGAGGCGGCCGTTCCGGGTGGCTTCGATGCGGACTCGAACGCCACCCGCCGGGAGCTCCAGGACAAGGTGGACGAAATCGTGGACCTCGCGACCACCGGCGCCCCGGAGGAAGCCGAGGACGCCCTCGAGGATCTGCGCGAGATCACCGAGAACATGGAGCGCGCCGGCGAGCGCATGCTCCGCGAATCCGACCAGCGGCTCGATCAGCGGCAGGCCATGATGCAGCAGATGCAGGAAATGATGCAGCAGCAGGAACAGATGATGGAGGAGAGCTTCTACCAGTCCGCCCGCGCCGGGGTCGCCGACCAGAAGTCACCCGGATCCGGCAGCTTCGATCCGCCCGACGAGCGCCAGAATCGGCTCCGCCGGGAACTCGGCGAGATGATGCGCCAGCTCGGGGAGGAAGGCGAGGAGATTCCGTCCGAACTGGGCGAGGCCGAGCAGGCCATGCGCCAGGCCGCGCAGGAACTGCAGCGCAACCGAGCCGGACAAGCGTCCGAAGCCCAGGGACGCGCGATCGATCTCCTCCGCGCGGGGTACGAGCGCGTGCGCCCCATGCCGGGCGGACAGGGGCCCAGTCAGGTCGCGGGCGAGCGCCCGGGCGAGCACGGCCGGCAGTCCCGCGACCCGCTCGGGCGGGTGCCCCCGGGGGACGGCGCTTCCGTCATGGGCGACATCGGCATACCGACCAAGCCTGAGCGGCGACGGGCGCGCGAGATCGTCGAAGAGCTCCGGCTGCGGGCCGGAGACGCCACGCGGCCGGAGCTCGACCGGGACTACGCTACGCGCCTCCTGGACTGGTACTGAGCCGCACAGCGCTCCCCGGACGGGACGTTACGCGCCAGCCTCGTCGCCGAACGCCCGCGGGTTCGATCCGGGCGGGAACAGTCGCGTCACGTGGCCCATTTTCCGGCCCGGCCGGCTGACCTTCTTCCCGTAGAGGTGCAGCCGGACCCCGCCGTCCCCGAGATAGCGATGCCAGTTGTCCACGTCGGGGCCGATCAGGTTTCGCATCACGGCGTCGTGCAGCCGGTTCACGCTTCCCAACGGCAGCCCGCAGCAGACCCGAACCTGCTGTTCGAACTGGCTGGTCTCCGCCGCGTCGAGGGTCCAGTGCCCCGAGTTGTGGGGCCGGGGCGCGATTTCGTTGACCACGACGCTGCCGTCCGCCAGCACGAACATCTCCACGGCCAGCACCCCGACGCACTGCAGCTCTCTGACCACCTTGCGGGCCGCCGCCACGGCCGCGTCCGCAGTGGTCGGGGAAATCAGCGCAGGCACAATGGAGGTGCGGAGGATGCCGTCGGCATGCTGGTTCTCGGTCGGCTCGTAGGCCGCCTCCTCTCCACTCTCCGAGCGCGCGATGATCACTGAAACCTCCCGCTCGAAGCCGATCCAGCGCTCGAGGACCGAAGGCACGGACCCGAGCTGCTGCCATGCATCCGGGAGGTCGCGCGCAGATTCGACGCGCACCTGACCCTTGCCGTCGTAGCCTTCCCGCCGGGTCTTGAGCACCGCCGGAAACCCCACCTCGACGGCACGCGAGAGCTCCTCAGGAGTCTCGATCCCCTGGTACGGGGCCACCGGCAACGCTGCCAGCGACAGGAAGTCCTTTTCGGCCAGGCGGTCCTGGGCAACGGCGAGCACGTTGGGGCCCGGCCGGACCGCGACCCGTTCGGCGACCACCCTTGCTGCCGCGAGCGGGACGTTCTCGAACTCGTACGTGACCACCTGCACGGCGTCGGCGAAGCGCTCCAGCGCCACGCGGTCCGAGAACGACGCCACGGAGACCTCGGCCGCAACCTCGCCTGCCGGTGTGTGCGGATGATCCGTGAAGACGTGCGTCCGGTAGCCCATGCGGGCGGCCGCCATGGCCATCATCCGGCCAAGCTGCCCGCCGCCCATGAGCCCGACGGTCGCCCCGGGCGGGCGATGCTGATCCGGGACTGTGGAGGGCCGGAACGGCCGGATCATGCCCCGTCGTCCGGTTCGTGCGCGACACCCTGAGTCTGCGTGTTCCGCCACTCCCGCAATCGGGTCTCCAGCTCCGGATCGGTCGTGCTGAGGACGGCGACGGCGAGCAGCGCCGCGTTGACCGCCCCGGCCTTGCCCACAGCCAGGGTGCCGACCGGGATGCCGGCGGGCATCTGGACAATCGACAGCAGGCTGTCGATACCGTTGCCGAACGCCGTCGGAATGGGGACCGCAAACACCGGCAGCGTCGTCATCGCCGCCGTCATGCCGGGCAGATGGGCCGCCCCACCAGCGCCCGCAATCACCACGGCGAGGCCACGTTCGCGCGCGGTCCGGGCGTAGTCGTAGAGACGCTCAGGGGTGCGGTGCGCGGAGATGATCTTGCGCTCGTGCGGAACCCCGAACTCTTCCAGCAATTCCGTAGCATGGCGCAGGACGGGCCAGTCAGACTGGCTCCCCATGATCACGCCAACTCTTGGAGCCCGCCCACCTACCATGTTCCTTCCCCTCTAGCCGCAGTCATCCCGGAGCGGCCACCCCGAGGACTCCGGCGGCGCCGCGGCCTGTCAACGCTCTCAAGCAATGATGTCGGGAGGCGTACGTTCAAGCGCCGCGATCTGGTCCACAACCTTGCGTTTTTCTTCCCGTAATCGCCGTATCTCGGCAAAATCGGTGACCGCCGCTCTCGACTGTTCGGCAATCAGGCGATCCAGCTCATCGCAGCGCTCGCGCAGGACAGCCACCTTGTCTGCATGATCCGTCCCGCTGCTCATACGCCGCGTCCCCCTTTGCAGGGCCGAACAAATTGTATAGCAGAGCACCCGTTTCCGGTTGGCGAATCCGCAACCAATCCATGCTATGCAAGGCGGCATGCGCAAGCCAGCAGCGACGTCGTGCCCGATGCCCGAGGCCCGCGGCAGGAGGCCGGGACGATGAGTTACATCGAAGCGTTGGCGGGTCCGCTCCTTCGACAGCTCGCACCCGAAACGGCGCACCACCTGGCCCTTCGTGTGCTGGAGGCCGGCGGAGTCGGCGCTCCCGGAATCGAGCCGGACCCCATCCTGGCCACCGAGGTCGCCGGTGTTTCGTTTCGCTCGCCGCTCGGCCTCGCTGCAGGATTCGACAAGGACGCCCGCGCGGTCCCGGCGCTCGGGCAAATCGGCTTCGCACACGTCGAGATCGGCACGGTTACACCCAGGCCGCAGCCCGGCAATCCGCGTCCCAGGGTGTTTCGACTGCGGGCACAGGAGGCGCTGATCAACCGTCTTGGTTTTCCGAGCGAGGGCCTGGACGCCGTTGCCGCGCGGCTTGCGGACCGTCCCCGGGATCTGGTCGTCGGGGCCAATGTCGGCTGCAATCGGGTCACTGCCGATCCGATTGCGGATATCGCCGAGGGGATCACGCGCCTGGGAAGCCTGGTCGACTACGTCTGCGTCAACGTGTCCTCGCCCAATACGCCCGGCCTTCGCGACCTGCAGACCGGCTCGGCCCTCGACCGCCTGCTCGAACAGATCCGCCTGGCAAGGAGGGAAGTGGAAGACGCGGCCGGCCGGCCGCTCCCGCTGTTCCTGAAAGTCGCGCCGGACCTGAGCGCGCCCCAGGTCCAGGACCTGGTCGAACGGCTGATACGCCAGCCGGTTGACGGGCTGGCGGTGTCCAACACCACCGTCGCCCGGCCACCCACCCTAACAGGCCGGCACCGGGGAGAGGCCGGCGGCCTGAGCGGGCGCCCGCTGTTCGAACCGTCGACGCGCCTCCTGGCGATGCTCTACCGGATGCTGCCCCGGTCCATCACGTTGATCGGTGTTGGCGGGGTCTCAGACGCGACCGACGCCTGGCGGAAGATCGAGGCCGGGGCCGGCCTGGTGCAGCTCTACACGGGCTTCGTGTACCAAGGCACCGGACTGATCCGCCGCATTCACACGGGCCTCGCCGAGTTCGTCCGGGATTCCGGCCACCCGTCACTGGCGGCAGCGGTCGGGACCCGCGCCGACGCCATCGGCGAGGCCCGCCCGGATGCGTGACGCGCCGCCCATTTACGACTCACTGGATGCCCCAGACCTGGCGGCGACGGCGTACGTGCTGGATGTCTGGGGCGTGCTGTGGGACGGCATCCAGGCCTATCCCGAAGCCGCTGCCTGCCTCCTTGAGCTTCGACGGCAGAACAAGCGGGTGCTCCTGCTCTCAAATGCACCGCGCCGCAGTCGCCACGTGATGCTCGGCCTCGCCAACATCGGCATCGCCTCCCATCTCTATGACGGCATCCTGACCTCGGGCGATCTTTGCCGGGAGGCCTGTGCGGCCGGTGTGGACGGCCTCGGCCCCGCCTACCACTACTTGGGCCTCGAGAAAGATCGCGGGCTGCTCGACGGCCTCCCCTACCGGGAAGCGCCCGGTCTCCATGCCGCGGACTTCATCCTGAACCTGGGCACGCGCCGGCTCGGCGAGGGGGCCGAGACGTATCGCTCCGAACTGGTGCAGGCACGCGAGCAAGGCCTCCCCATGCTCTGCGCGAATCCCGATCGGATCATCGTCCGCACCGACGGGACCGCGGTCGACTGCGCGGGCGCGCTGGCGGAGCTGTACGCGGAGCTTGGCGGCTCCGTTCACTCGTTCGGAAAGCCGTTGCGCCCCACGTACGACGCGTGCCTGGCGCAGATGCGGAGCTGGCTTCCCGACCTCTCGCCGAGCGAGGTGCTGGCGATTGGCGACTCGCTCGCGACGGACATCAAGGGAGCGCAGGCCGCGGGTTTCCGTACCGCGCTGGTCGCCGGCGGGATTCACGGGCGCGACCTCGGGCTGCAGGGTCATGGCGAGCGCCCCCAATCCGAGCGGATGGGAGCCCTCGCGGCCCGCGTCGGGATACGTCCTGACGCCGTTCTTTCTGCCTTTCGGTGGAAGGCCTAAGGCGGGATGCGGGTAGCGCGCGCGCCACAGTCAACGGTGGAGAGGGCGACGATGGCGGCACCACTGTCAACCTGCCCCGCAGGCCTTGTAACCCAAGTCGCGCGCGCCTGGCAGCTTCCACCACCGGTTTGTCAAGTCCGCTCTGCGCATTGACCGCGAATGGCCGCCGCCGGTGCGCGCATCTGCGCAGCAGTAAATTGAACTGTTGATAGCTGTCGCGTATACGTCCGCCATGGCCTCCGATACCTCCGACCTTCAGTCCCGCGTCCGCTACGAGCCTGACGATCGGCCTCCCGCGCTGTTGGCGGCCGGCCTCGGCCTCCAGCTCACCGTCCTGACGATTTCCGGGATCGTCATCACCCCCCTCATCGTGATTCAGGCCGCCGGCGGCTCCGAGGCGTACATGATGTGGGCCGTGTTCGGATCCGTCGTCGTCAGCGGAATCAGCACCATCTTCCAGGCGGTCAGGGTTGGCCGGATCGGCGCCGGCTATGTGCTCCTGATGGGCACCTCCGGGGCCTTTATCGCCATCTGCATCACCGCCATCGCCGAGGGCGGGCCCGCGATGCTGGCGACGCTCGTCATCATTTCCTCGCTCTTCCAGTTCGCGCTGGCACGGCGGTTGTCGTTGTTTCGCCGGGTGTTGACACCGACCGTGGCGGGCACCGTCATCATGCTGATTCCCGTCACCGTGATGCCGATCATTTTTGACCTGCTGGGGAGGGTGCCGGACGGCGCACCGGCCGAGGCGGCCCCGCTAAGTGCGCTTGTCACGGTCCTCGTCATCGTCGGCATCGCCGTCAAGGCGACCGGCGTGCTCCGCCTGTGGGCGCCGGTCGCCGGTGTCGTTGCCGGCGCGGTGCTTGGCGGGTACTTCGGCATCTACGACACGGCCCGGATCGCCGACGCGCCGTGGATCGGGTTTCCGGACGCGAGCGCGTGGCCTGGCTTCGACCTCAGCTTTGGTCCGGCGTTTTGGGCATTACTGCCGGGCTTCGTCTTCGTGACCCTGATCGGCGCCATTGAGACCGTGGGCGATGCCGTCGCGATCCAGAGGGTCTCGTGGCGACGCCCCAGAGCCGTGAACTTCCGTTCGGTTCAGGGCGCGGTCACCGCCGACGGCGTGGGCAATTTCCTGTCGGGATGCGTCGGCACGGTTCCCAACACCACGTATTCCTCAAGCGTCTCCGTCACCGAACTGACGGGAGTCGGCGCGCGCACGGTGGGAATCGCCGCCGGGCTGATCTTTCTTGCCCTCGCCTGTTTCCCGAAGGTGCTCTCCGTGATCCTGGCGATACCGAGTCCCGTCGCCGGCGCGTATGTGAGCGTCCTGCTGGCCATTCTTTTCGTCGTGGGAATAAAGGTTCTGGTCCAGGACGGGATCGACTATCGCAACGGCCTGATTGCCGGTGTGTCGTTCTGGGTCGGGGTCGGCTTCCAGAGCGGAGTGATTTTTCCAGAGGTCTTCGCGGATCTCGCGGGAGGCCTGCTGCAAAATGGCATGACAGCCGGGGGACTGACCGCCCTCCTCCTGACAATGTTCGTGGAATTCACCGAGCCGCGCCGCAGACGTATCGAGGTGCCTTTCAAGGTCTCCGTGCTTCCGGAGATCCGGACATTCCTGCAGGAGTTCTCGACGCAAAGCGGCTGGGAGACGCCGATGACGCATCGTCTTGACGGCGCGAGCGAGGAAACCCTGCTGACGCTCCTCGAACAATATCGGGCGAAGGACCATGGCGAGGATGCGGCACGCCGGCTGCTCCTGGTCGCGCACAGGGAAGGCGACGAGGCGGTGCTCGAATTCATTGCCTCGACCGGGGAGGCAAACCTCCAGGACCAGATCGCGCTGCTCAGTGAGCGCGCCACCGAAGCGCCCGTCGAGCACGAGGTTTCCCTCAGGCTCCTGCGCCATGTCGCCTCGTCGGTCCACCATCAGCAGTATCACGACACTGACATCGTCACCGTACGTGTCAAGGCCCCAACGGGTTCAGATCCTTAAGGCCTCCATCGGTACATCTGCCCGACCGCCGGAAACCTGCGTTCCGGGCTCGCATGGCAGTTCGTCAGTGAGTGCGCCCGTCGATCAGCATGACCAGCGTCGGCAGCACAAACAGGATGAATAGTGCGGAGAACACGAGTCCGCCCAGCATGCTGACGACAAATGGCACCAGGAAAATCAACTCGTCTCCCCGTTCGTAGAGCAACGGGGACAGACCGAGCACGGTCGTCAGGCTCGTCAGGAAGACTGCCCGAAACCGGTGCCGGGCAGCGGCTGACGCCGCTGCTATGGCAGGCAGCATCCGGTTCTCGCGGCGAAGCAGGTTATATCGGTCCATGAGCACCAGGGCGTCGTTTACGACCACTCCGGACACGCCAACGATTCCGAAAATCGATATCGCCGTCAGGTCCCAGCCAAGCACCCAGTGACCGAAGACCGCACCGGCGAACGCGAGAACAATCCCCACCACGGCAACCAGGGGCTTCCAATAGCTCCGGAGGAACGCCGCCATGAGCGCGTACATTGCAATGAGCACGATGGGAACGAGGACACCCAGCGTGGTCAGCAACGCTCTTTCGTCCCGAGCACCGCCTTCGGCCTCGATCTTCAAGTCCGGATATTTCGCCAGCAGATCTGGCATCAAATCGGCGTTGATCTGTCGACGTGCCTGAATCGGCGTGATGGCCGCAGGGTCCGCGTAGGCGTTCACCACCGCCGCCTGCTCACCATCGATCCGCTTCAGCGTCCCCAGCTCGCGCGTTTCCGACAGACGCGTGACCATTGACAGCGGCATCTCGTCGCTGCCGGCCCGGTCCTTCAACCCGACTCTCAGGCCCGGGCCAACCTGAAAGATCCGCTCGCGGGCGAGCTCCCCCAGGCTCTCCCGGCGCTCCGGCGGATACCTCACCATCACTTTCAGTTCTTCATGGCCCCGCTGGATGCGCTGAACCTCAAGACCGTGGTAGTTGGCGCGCAGTTGCGCCCCGACCAGGGCGGCGGTCATGCCCGCTGCCTCGGCAGCCGGCGTCAGCTCGATTTCGACGTGCCGCTTCCCGAGCGACAGGCTGTCGGACACGCCATAAATTCCCGGGACTGTCGCCAAGTACTGCCGCAGGTCGGCCACCGCCGCCTTTAGCGTTTCCACGTCTTCATGCTTGAACGCGTAGGCCACGCCCGGCTTTGCACGCACTCTGGTGGTCTCGTATTCGACCGATTCCAGGTAGGACGTGTCCCCCACGTTCTGGCGCCACAGCTGGGCGATCTCCCACGGCGACGCCGTCCGTACTGGCCGATCGCTGAGATGCAGCCTGACCGACGCGACGTGGCTCCGCACGCGGTCCTCCTTGCCCCCCAGTGACGAGGCGAGGTTGCCAACCATGAGGCTGACCGCCTCGATGGAATTGCTCCCCAACTCCTCATTGATGCTTTCGGCCGCGCTGACGAACCGCTCGGCTGCCGCCAGCGTCGTCTCGAAGGGAGCACCCATCGGGAGCCTGAGATCCGCCTGCACGCTGTTGGACGCGTTCGCCCGGGCGTCATACACCACAACCCGCACGGCTTCCGAACGGAGCAGCACGAGTGCCGCGGCAATCACCACCAACCCGCCAGCGAGGGTCAGGCCAATGTTCCTCACGGACCAGGCGACGGCCGGAGCAACCAGACTGTCGCGAAGACGTTCCAGCCAGCCCCGCACCCATTGCTGTAGATCCTTGAGCGGAGACAGGCTCCAGGGCCGCTCGTGCGAAAGATGCGCGGGAAGAATCAGGAACGCCTCGGCCAGCGACACCAACAGGACAAAGAAGGCCACGTACGGGAATACGCTCAGAATCTGGAAGTTGCCGATCGTAATGAACGCAAACGGCACAAGTGCCAGCAACGTGGTGATCACGCCGATCACAATCGGACCGAAGACGGCCTTGGCGCCGCTGATAGCGGCGTCCAACGGGCTCTTGCCGGTCTCCCGCTCGGCGGCGATGCTCTCCCCTACCACCACCGCATCGTCGACGACAATTCCGATCAGCAGGAAGAAGGCGAAGACGGTCCCCATGTTCAGCGTGAGGCCCGCGGGGCCAAAGAACATCAATGATCCGATGAACGACAGTGGAATGCCGACGGCGATCCAGGACGCTACTCGCAGGTCAAACACGACGACCAGACACATGAACACCAGCAGCGCGCCAATCACCCCGTTCCGGAGGATTTCCATCAGCCTGTCCATTGCGGTCTGAGCGCTATCGCTCCATACGGCTATGGCGACGCCGGCAGGTGTCTCATAGATGTCCAGCCATCCCCTGACGTCCTCCGACATCTCGACAATCGATTGACTTTCAGCAGCATCCACGCGTACGAGCACGGCTGGCCGGCCGTTAAATCGCGTGAGAATCTGATCATCGACGAAGCCGTCACGGACCTCAGCGACGTCACCGACCCTCAGAATCGTGCCGTCCAGCCGCGTCAACAGGGGAATATCCTTGAAATCCTCGCCTATCCTGCGCTTGGCGATGGTGTGCAGGATGACGCCGCCCGCATCCGTACGCAGTTCTCCGAACGTGACGTTGAGGGATTCGCGCTGCACCGCGTTCGCAATCTTGCGGATCGTGAGTTTGTTTCGGCGCAATGCCTCCTCGTGCACCTCGATCGAGATCTCCCGGTCTCGGGTACCGCGAAGCTCCACCTGCGACACGCTCGGCAACAGCAGGAGTTCGCCACGCACTCTCTCCGCAGCGACTCTCAGCTGATCTTCGGTCAAGCGGGACGACGACACCGCAAGCGTCATCACTTCATGCGCTACCTGCTGCAGTCTCGCCTCGGGCTGCTCGGCGCTGGCCGGTGGGAATCGCTCGATGCTGTCGATAGCGTTCTGGACATCCAGGAGCACCGACGCGGCGCGCGCAAACGGTGCGATCTCAACGTCTACGCGCCCGAGACCGTGCGTAGCCGTTGTCACCACTCGTTCCACCCCCGACAATCCGAGGACGTGTTCTTCTATCCGGCGATTGATGTCTTCTTCGACTTCCTGTGGCGACGATCCCGGTGACGGCACGGTTATCGTGACGGTTCGCAGGTCGATGTCCGGGAAGCGCTGAATCGGAATCTGAAATGCCGAGATGATCCCGCCGACGATGAACAGCACCATCAACAGGTTTGCGGCGACCGGGTTACGGGCGAAATAGGCGATCAGCCCCGTGTTCGATGGCTCACCGGACTGGGCTGTCGATGGGAGGTCGGTGGTACTCATGTCGGTGCTCCGCTATTCGGACGGCGTCGCATCCGTTACCGTCACCGTCAGTCCTTCTCTGGCTTCCGGCACCAAGCCAAGAACCACGCCCTCCCCGGCATCGAACGCCTCCACGACCAACCCGTCTTCCACGTGCCCCAACGCCGTCGGCGCCCACGAAGTCAGCGCGCCGTCCCGGACGACCCACACGCGATTGCCTTCCTGGATGGCAGCCTCAGGCAACACGTAGACATTTTCGAAGGAGGGGCCCTTGATCTCGCCCTCGCCGAACGATCCCGGCAGGGGCAATGAGGCCACTGTCTGGTTTGGCGAAAATCGGAAGAACACGGTAGCGAGACGACTGCTGGGCGCGACCACTGACGCCACCCGCATCGCCTCTACCCGATGGCTCCCCTTTTCGGTTCGAATTTCCGCCGTGCGGCCCACGATCGGGTCCAGATAAGCCAGGCTTTCGACTCCCATCGGCGCTTCAAACTGCAACGCATCCACCCGATAGACGGTGCCGATCCGACCTCCGGGACCCACATCACGGTACGGTCCCACGATCTCGCCAACTTCCAGCTCCGTACCGATGACCCTGCTCTCGTACGGCAGCGACAGACTGGTTCGTTCAAGTTGAAGACTCGCCAGCTCGTGCGCCGTCTGTGCGCTGGCCAGTTCGGCCTCCGCAAGCTCGATCCGCGCCGCATTCCCCCGGGCAACCTCGATCCGCCGACGCGCCTCCGCCACCCGTACGACGTTGGCCGCAGCCTTGACCTGAAGCTCGTACTCACTCGGGTCTATCTGGACGAACTTCTCGTTCGCCGGAATGGTCCCCCCGTTATTGAACTTTGGAGATATCCAAGTCACACGTCCGGCGACCTCCGCAACAATTGCGGTCTGTTCCTCCAAGGTAACTGAACCAGTTACTCTCAATTTAAGTGACTGCTCAACAGATGCAGGCTTGATGACCTGTGCAACTGGGCTTGCGATATCGAACGACAAATCGGAACTGGTATCAACTTCGACATGACCCGGAGCTCTGGCGAAATACAACGCAATGACAATCGCCGCTAATATCAACGCCGCCTGCACCAAGCCAGGCAACCGGTACCGTCTGGTCCCTTCCGCCTGGTCGTCACTAAGCTAAGACATCTTGATTTCCGATAGCTGATGTGAGATCCCCGGTGCGCGGGGCGGAAACCCAGAGGCCCGTAATCAGGGAACCGCGCGGAACAGCCTCAGCTCCCGGAATTGATAGACCTCTACCCATCCTCTCAGTGTCCCCGGCAAGCGCAAAATACACCGCGCACCAGAACCTGTCCACAGGACTCATCTTCATTTATCCGCTGCTTATGCAGCTCGCTGCCTCGGGCGCGGCATACCATTGCGTTGACATACCGGCGGTTCCATACGCCAAATTGGGGCCGGCTCCCATACAGACTTCGCCTGGCTGCGAAGTAGCTTGAGTGCTCCGGCAACCGCCCGCCTCGCCTGCCAAGACCCCATCTGAACTCCTGACAGGCGCCTGATACACCGAGCGATATCTAAGCGTCCTGCCGGCCATGACGGGAGAACGTACCTGGCGCGTCCGGCAACTACCTATCAACATTTGCGCCGATCACCTTTTTCTTGAACTATCTTCGTAAGCCCGCGCAGCTGGAATTTCTTCCCGTGCCAGTTGCCATGAACACTTAAATTGCAGTAATGATTTTAGTATTTTCTCCAACTGTATCTGGTTTAAATTGTTAAGATCCTCGACTCTCAATTGAAGTGATTTCAGCGCGGTAGGACCGACTGGTACGAAGTCCCGTTCCAACACCTCGCAAAGGGGGTCGCGGGCGAGATGCGCACAGCCGATGGTGGTGGGGCTCTGTTGGCCGTCCGGCATCTGTCCGTGATCGGATCGCGACCTCCAAGACGCTTGGCTCATACGTTCACGTGCTCACATGGCGTCGGAGCAAGGGGCTGGCGGTCATCCCAGCGAAGACATAGGGGCTGCTTTAGAGAGCGCTGCCGATTCGAGCGGGTTGCAGTCCAGGTCCACGTTCATGCGTCGCGGCGGCGCTCCTCGCGGGCGGCAGCGATATCAGCGACAATGTCCTCCATGAGGTCGTCCTCGCTGCACCCGGCATCCTCCGGAGGAGGTCCGAGGCGCGCGAGAACCGCGGCCACCCGCCGGGCGCCGGCAACGCGGTCCACCACCTCCTTGGGACGAAGGAGAATGCCGTCCGCGACGACGCTGGCCTCCATGACATCGCCCTCACGCAAGTTGGTTGTGTCCCTCGGCGTGGTGTAGCAGGGGCAAGCCCGCCGGCCCGTCGCCGCGCCCCCAAGGCGCAGGCGGCGGCGGGCCGGCGGCGGTGGCCATCGTGATCTCCGGTTAGGGTTGAGATTCGCAAGCAACATCCCTGC
>JAJDYI010000063.1 GCA_022825235.1 Alphaproteobacteria bacterium
GACGGGTCAATCTGCCGGGCGGCTCGCGGTGTTGCGATAGTGTTGATACGCTGGGCAGGCGACCCGACGTCCTCGAAATACCTTCATGAATACAAAGGTTTATCGGTTACGCGCTCGCTTCATCGGAAGTTCGAGAACGCCTCGATCACCTCGCGCGAGACCCCCGCGAGCTCGAAGCGGCCGTCCGCGTGCGTCTTCTCGATGTCGTACCCGAGCTTCGTCAGCCCGGCCGCCAGCTCGTTCCGGTAGATCGCGCCGATCAGCTTCTGCCGCTCGTAGAGCGCCTCGTTGGCCATCGTCCGCCACTTGCCGTCGGCACCCTGGACCATGTTGGCGAGAACCGAGTGCGTGTGCAGCTGGGGATCGAGGTTGCGCGAGGTGTCGTGCCGGAAGGTCGCGACGACGGCCTTCTGGTCGCCCACGCGAACCATGCGGCCGGTCTCCGGGTCCTGCATCCGGGTCCAGACGGCGTTCTTCTCGACCCAGGCGAGCGTCGCCTGCACCGCCCGGTCGTGCGCGCCGACGATGCGCTCGTCGCTGCCCACGAGGGCCGCGATCGAAACCGACTTGGGTGCGGAGAACGTAAGGTCGCGGCCGGGGCGGTGCGTGATCTCGCCCTCCTTGCCGCGTTTGCCGAGTTCGGTCCCGGAGCCGTCCGGCACCTTGCCCTCGAGGATCGCCTTGAACGGGGCGGGATCGACCGGCCCGGAGAGCCCCAGCGCCTCGGCGCCCTTCCCGAACCAGGCGCTCGCGTCCCGGTGTTCGGGATCGTCTTTCGCGTAGTACCCGTCCCGCTCGTAATAGGACGCGCCCTGCGCGGCCGAGGAGATGGCGCCGATGGAGGCTACCAGGGCGGGTGCCCCGGCCCGGTGCCGCGCCGGCGGGGTCGCAGGCCTGCCGGGGAAGTCAGAGGCTGCACCAGCTCAAACGGATACGGTCAGGGAATGCCGGGCCCGGGGATGGCGAGCCCAGGCGGGATGGCGTCGTAGCCCGCGCATGGCCCGTCCTGCACAGGTTCCGCTCAGGCGGCTGCCTTCCGGCCCGTGGCGAGCGGACGTGACGCCAGCCATGCCTCGAGGTCGCTCTCCCGCCAGCGAACGGCGCGCTGCCCGAGCCGGCGCGGCAGCGGAAAATCGTCTTCCCGCATCAGCCGGTAGATCGCCGAACGGCTCAGTCCGGTGCGTTCCTGTACCTCTTCGCGACGCAGCATGCGGTCAATGGTCGACACGTTCCCGTTCCTCCGGATTCCAATTGGCTCAGGAACGGTAAGCCGGGTAATAATGGTTGTCAAACAGTGTGTTATGGAGAGCGTTCGCGATATTATTTTAGCGCAAATCAGGTCCCTCAAACGTACCTCATGGCGATGCATGCCGATTTTTGACGCCTATTTCCCGGACCGGTCCGCCGCGACATACGCGGCCCATTCCTGCATGAGCAACCGCCGCCGCACGAAGAGATCGGTCCGCCGGTAGGGGGTCTCCGCCCGGTCCGAATTGACATGCGCCAGCGCCAACTCGCAGACGTCGCGCAACGCGTCCGAGCACTCTGCCGCTCCTGAACCATGTCTCGGGACATAACCCCGGCATTCCGGGCGATGCGGCGCAGCGGAACGGACAGGTTCTCGCGGGAGCCGTGAACCGGCCCGGCAGTGCTGCGCCCGCTCAACGCAAGAGCCAATAGACGCTTACGCTGGGGCATTCCATACAGGTTTCCGGAATCCGGATGGGACAGCGAACGTTCATGGGCTTGTAGACGAGGGTCACAACCCGGACGGTCTCGGCGCCACGCCGTGGCATTCTGCTACCCGCCTCCCGACACGCGGGCGCCGCAGTTCCAGCATTCCCACCACTGCAGGTCATGGCGCGGCGTGCGGTTCGGCTCAGCGCATACAGGGCAATGTCTCGTGCACAGTTCGGCCGGGGCAATCTGTTTCGGATAGTTGCAGTTCGCGCATCGGGCTATCTCGACACGGTATCCGTTGGCCCCGGCCAGGATTCCGCTGCGGCGGTACTCCCGGCCGCCGCATCGGGCACAGGCGGGTGCGAGGGGCATGATGCGCATTCCGGTGTCGGGCGATCCGGGAGCATACGGGGCAGATATGCCGATTACCTGGCAGGGGACGGGCAGCGGGGAGTGCGTGCGCGACGGGTGGGCCGCCAAGGCGGTCGAGAGGTGGATGGCACCGGGCAGGTCGCCTGCCCCACGCTCGCCCGAAAGCAAGAGTAGTGCGGAACGCTTCCGATACCGGAGCCATCCGATACCAGTTGCCCATAGGTTCTGACCGGTGACAGCTCGGCGTTAGCGAATAGGGTCGGGAGCTGGCACACAAGTGTGAGGGGTCGCCAATTCCTTTCCACAGCACCAGTTCTGAACAGAATTCACCGATTCCCGGGGCGCAGGTGCCATACCGCGCGTTTTCCGGCTGCACCCCCGCCTATGGGAACCCCCAGCAGAGAGGCAGCATTTCCGAAGTCTAGGTTCCGGAACCGTGACTTCGCAGAGCAAGGACGGATGGACAAGTACGACCAAAGCAGAACAACCGCTTAGCCGATGCGTCGGAACATAAAGAGAAATCCCCGCACAGCCCCGTCCAAGGGATCGCACGGGGATTTCACTGCCATCAATTCCTACGCTCGCGTCTCCTGGCCCGAGAAGGCATCCCCGAGTTCCTCCTGGCGGACGGCCGGCGTCGCTGCCGGCCACTGCGGCAACGATGGGGGCCGTGCCGAGGCCGGCGATGCATCCATTTTGTCTGCTTATCCGTAGCCCGATAACAGGTCACGACCACACCGTTCCGAATCACGGCCTTGGTGCCGCAGAGGCGCCACAACCGGTCCTGTTCGAGTTCACCCTGCCTGATTGCGTACTCCACGTCCTTCTTCCGCAGCAGGATCGCCTCGTCGTCGACCAGCGTGCCCCAGAGAAGCACCAGACCAATGTCTCGTCGGCGGATTCCCCGCTGTTGCATCCGACCGTCGGCGTGTCTGGAAAACTTGAACTTGTTCATCATCGATCTCCTTCCCTGCGGTCGTCGCCTTGAGAGGCGCCCTCTTCGGACCGGTTGGCCAGCCCAGATTCGGCCTCATCCGCGTTGTCGGCCTCCAATATCTTCTCAACTGCGGTCAACAAGCTCGGATTCGGATCCATCGGCCCGAATAGCTGCCGCCATGCGTCCGGGCGGAAGGTCGAAACGATTTCCTTGAGAACACGCGTTTGGATGTCTCGATACCAGTCGGCCCCTCCTGTTTCCCAGGCCCCTTGCCAGGATTCGTGCTCCGTGTCGTAAATCTCCTCGAGCAGCCGGAATCCCCGGAGCGAAGCCGCAAACACTCGTGCGGTCTTCGCATCAGCGATGTCTCTGGCCACAATCTTCCCGATCGCCACACCGGCATCGTCGGTCTCGAAGCGCACTACGAGGTACTTCTCGCCGTCCTTGAGAATCTTGAGGTCTTTGGCTTCCGAGCGCAGCCGACGAACTTCATCCTGCAGCACGGTCATGCCCACGAGCAGCGCATACGCCACTTTTGCCGTACGCGGAATTCGCTTGGCTTTCAGCCACCCAGTCAGCGTCGATTCCCCGATTCCGAGGAACTCGCAGAAGTCCTTCCGGAAAGGAAACGGACCGTCCTCCAATTCTCTGAGAAGAACCTCGGCGTCGACCCTGTTGTCAGCAAATTCGCCGGCCGAAGAAGGCTTCAGCTCGAGAAGCGCATCCAACTCCATTTCCCGTTCAAGATTGCCCATGGCTGCCTCCCGTGGGTTCGTAATACGAAGACCATATCCATTGTTGTTCTAATGTCAATATCCAATCGTCTGTATGTTTCGTATTACGTCGCCGCCCTGTCTGTCCTGTCTTCACATTCGCAATTCAGGCGCCGCCACCGTCGGAATCTGACGGCTTCTGGTTCCTATCCTTCGATTCTGGCACGAATCAGATTGACGTCATTCGCTCTCGGGCCGGGACCGAAACGGACTTGTTCCGGACAAGTGCGTCGCCTAGTACGCGGATGTGGCGATCAATGTGTCTGACTCAGACACTTTCCGGTTGGCCGCCGAAACGGACCGTTTCCGGGCAGGGTTGAGGGCGCTGCAGACAGTGATGCCTTGACCGACGTACCATCCGCCAGGGACCGAAAGCGGCCTGCAACTCGATCACGTCGGAGCAGCCTGAGCGCTGGTGCGCCGGTACCAGACGTACCCCCGGCCACGTCCCCGTCCCGGCGACCGCCTGGCCACGTCGGTACGCCCCACCGGCAACCCTTACAAGGAAGCAGATGGCGCCATCGGACACATCTCCCGGGCCCGGCACAACTCGTTGCATTCTGTGGGTCTCAAGCCCGCGGGACAGATTGGGACCCGGCCTGCGATATCCATCTGGTCCAAGGGCTGGCGACACCGCCGGTCCTGCTGCCGGTCGAATACAAGAACGCGGCTTTGTGCCCGCCAACTGCCTTTGCAAACCAGGGGGCACCCATGCACGCCCCCACCCCCGGGGTCGCGCGGGGCTTCGTCGCGCCAGTAACCGGGGACTTATCTCAGTTGAACCGGCGAAAACGCACTGCAGAAAGTGAAATCCCTATATTTTGTAATAACAGGCACTTAGTAGATTTGTTGCTCGAGAGAATGTAGGTTGGATCACCTGACGAACTGATCTGGGGACACGGCATGAAGGCATGCAAGGTGGATGAAGAACAACTTGCCGCCTGGATCGACGGCGCAACGGGTACGATTCGATATCTGGGTCCGGCGGTCACGGAGAGGCTTGCTCAGAAGATTCTTGCGGCAGAAAAGCGCACGGGTGAGTGCAGTCATGTCGTGATCGAGCTTGATGACGAGGTGGACCGCAGTGGGTACGGTCTGACTGCCGGCGTCCGGATACTCCACGACGACAATACCGCTATCCAGCATCGAGCCGGTCTACGGATAGCTGCTTTCACTGCGCCCGGAATCGGTGCCGTTTGGTCGCCAATCGCGGAGCGCGTTGACCCGATCGAGCGCGTTTCGGTAAACGGTATCTGGATGGAAAAGGGCGAACTTGGTGAACTTCGGCGCTGGATGGGCCGAATGATGGGTAATCAAGGGCCGGAGCTATCGGCATCGCAGGATGAGCGGTCGGATTCCTCCCAGTCAGGCGCGAAGAAAACACCCGATCCCGTTGTCCCTGCGCAGGAAGCTATCGAACAAGACGATCCCGGTGCTCTCGCGACGCACGGCGTGACCGATGAGCCGTCTCCCGAAGCTGTCGATCAGCGTCTTGTTCCAGCTGAACCGAAAGTCCAGCTGCGCGCAGTGGATGAGGAGATGATCAAAAAGGTAGAAACCCACTTGCGGGAACATCCTCCGAGAGATTTCAAGGAGGAGAAGCAAACAGAAGTGTACCAGGGCTACGTGGGGTTCATCGAAATCCATGTGACGGGTGCCAGCCTGTCCGGGGCGACCACTCTCGCGATTCCCAAGGAACTAACGGAACTCGGTTTGGAGACCGATCTCCGAAACAGATTGTCGGAGCGGATGCGAATTGACCTCAGCGACAGCGTTGACTTGGGTGCACGTGACGTCAACAGGCGCGTGGACGCGTTCAGAGAGATCTTTACAAAGCGAATGGGGCAGCCGCTGGGACGGATATACAAAAAGAGTGAATGGCCGATTATGCAGACGAAATGGGCCGAAATAGAAATCCTGGTGGAGGCGGCGAACGACAAGATCAAGCGCTCCATGCACGCGGCTGTCGAAAAAACAATCAAGGAGGCTGCGGACGATTGGGCGAAGGCAATCAACGAGAATCCGACCGTCAGGAATGAAGTTCCTCACACAGTTGAAGACATCCATAGCCTTCTGTTGGCGCAGTGGGATCGGAAGCAGCGGGCTACCCGAATGAGAGTGCAGCTGTTCGTGAAGGACCTCACGTGGGCGACACTGAATGATCGGCAGGTGCGCGAGAAGATTGAGGAGGCCTATCCGGAACTCTGTGCAACGGGGTTGTACAAGAGCCGGCGTGCGTGGGCGTCCTAGCCGGAACTTCATGGGCCAGGAAGGCGATTAGGCCATGCGTGGCAAGGGAAGTAGCCGGGATCAGGGTGTCACGCTTATGTAAGCATCCTGATTCGGTTCGATGTCGAGCAGCTCGAACGCCCTTGCCTGGAGGGCGG
>JAJDYI010000064.1 GCA_022825235.1 Alphaproteobacteria bacterium
CCGCCCTCCAGGCAAGGGCGTTCGAGCTGCTCGACATCGAACCGAATCAGGATGCTTACATAAGCGTGACACCCTGATCCCGGCTACTTCCCTTGCCACGCATGGCCTAATCGCCTTCCTGGCCCATGAAGTTCCGGCTAGATGATGCCAAGTTCACGCAGTTTCGACTTATCGCCGGTTGCCCCGAAGTGATCCCAGGCTTCGTCTTCCGGCGTATTCGCGTCCTTGAGTTCACCGGTGCGCATGTTGCGCCACTTCTGTTTCCGCTCGTCGAACACCCACGGATCAAAATCATTCTGTCGTTCTTTTGCACTCATGTCTGAAACTGTAGCAGGTAGGGCTTGGCTAGATTGGCGCACTTTCCCCCATCTCCGAACCGATGAGATAGCCGATGGCCGGGGCCGTCACTGGTTGGCGCCCGCCGGCTGGGCCAGCGGCGCCCGCGTCACGTCGCGAAGGCTCGAGCGTTCCGGGCGCGGCGCGTAGGCCGGCTCGGGCTCGCCGCCCTCCACCACGGTGACCCGGACGTCGAGCCGGGAATCGCCGCCGCCGACCACGACGCCCCGGGTGGGCGCCGCGTCGGCGTAGTCCCGGCCCACGGCGATGCGGACGTGGCGGTGGTCGGCGAGCGTGTCGTTGGTCGGGTCGAATCCGATCCAGCCCAGGTCCGGCAGCAGGAACTCCGCCCAGGCGTGGCTGGTGCCGGCGGGCGTCTGCTCGCCCGCCTTCCCTTCGAGGTGCAGGTAGCCCGACACGTAGCGGCTCGGGATGCCCCACGAACGGGCGATGGTGATCATCACGTGGGTGTAGTCCTGGCAGACGCCGCGCCCGGTCTCGAGGATGTCCTCGATGGGCGAGTCGACCGACGTGCTGGCCGGCTCGTAGCGGAACGTCCCGTGCAGCACGGCGGCCAGCTCCAGGAGGGACGCGAGCGGATCGCGCCCCCGGCGGATCGCCCTGGCCTCGGTGAACGCCGCGAGCGCCGGGCTCGGCCGCGCGAACCGGCTGGGCCCCATGAACTCCCAGTTGTCCACGGGAGAGGTCGCTTCCCGGAGCGCCTCCCAGGCATCGGACTCTAGGCGTTCCGGGAGCGGCGCCGGGTCCACGGTCGTGACCTCCGAGCGCGAGCGGACGAGGGTGTGGCGATGCGCCCGGTGGATGTTGAAGAGGTGGCAGCCGTTGCCGAAGGCGTCCGCGAAGGCGATCGGCGCGGCGGCCGGGTCGATGTCCAGCGCGAAGGCGTGGAGCGCCCGGCCGTTGTCCTCGCGCGGGCGCAGGCGGAGCAACACCAGGCTGCCCTGGGCCGTCTCCCCGTACCGGAAGTCGGAGACGTGCTCGACCGCGAAGCGCCGCTGGGTCGGCCCGGTCATGGCGCGTCCTCGATCTCGTAGCGGAAGTAGGTGGCCGCGATGTCCTCGTGCAGCAGGAGGCACGCGTTGCGGACGCCCTGGAGCGCCGCGCGGGTGGCGGCATCGTCGTCGGGGTCGCGGTTCGGCCAGTCGTGGTCGATGGCGGAGGCCATCCTGCCCGCGCGCCGCCCGGCCTCGACCGCGAGCGACCGGCCGGAGGAAACGGCGTCGAGGGCTTCCGTGACCCGCGCCAGCGCATGGCGGACCGAATGGGCGAGCAAGGGATCTGCCACCAGGAAGTCGAGCATGCGGCCGGGCCGGTGGCTGTGCGAGTGCAGGTGGCGGTAGGCGACATGGGCCTCGCAGATCCGGAGCAGGGCGCGCCAGTCCGATTCGCTGTGCTGGGCGGCGGTGGGGTACTGCGCGAGGTGGGCGTCGACGAGCCCGGCGAGGAGCTGCGTCCGCTCCACGAACCAGCCGAGCCACAGGAAGTGCCATCCGTCGTCGCGGTACATGCTGCTGACGGCGATGCCGGTGAAGGTGCGGATGGCGTCCTCGGTGCGGAGGTAGAACGCGTCCGGCTGGTCGTTCCAGATGGTCTCGATGCCGACGTCGCGGACGTCCAGGTACGCGAGGTTGAGGCAGGACCACATCCGCACGCCCAGGATGTTGCGGACCTGCCGCGCATTCTCGCGCGCGGTCGCGAGGCAGTTGCGGATCGAATCAGGGTTGCCCGGCTCGAAGGTCAGGTCGTCGGCCATCGTGTAGGCGTCGGCCAGCATGAATTCCTCGTCCTCGTCGCCCGCTGCCAGGAAGCCGCCGAGCGGCGTGCGGTGCATGGCCTGGTAGAGGCGCCGCCAGCCCTGGTCGATCTCCTCGACCGGCCGGTCCTCCATGGTGGCGAGCTGGTCCGATATGAGACGGCAGCCGTGCCGCGCCCGCTCCAGGTAGCGGCCGATCCAGTAGAGGCCCTCGGCGTTGCGGGACAGCATGCCGTCAGGAAGACAGGACCCAGAGGTCCTTGCCGCCGCCTCCCTGGCTCGAATTCACGACCAGCGAGCCCTCGACGAGGGCGACCCGGCAGAAGGCGCCCGGGACGAGGCGGGTTTCGCTGCCGCGCAGGACGAAGGGGCGGAGGTCGACGTGCCGCGGCGACGCCCCGTCCGCCGTGAGGCAGGGTGCGACGGAGAGGTCGAGCACCGGCTGCGAGATGAAGTTGGCCGGGTCCTTGCGGATCTGCTCGGCGTAGGCCGCGCGCTCGGCGGGCGTCGCGTGGGGGCCGATCAGCATGCCGTAGCCGCCGGATTCGCCCACCATCTTCACGACGAGGGTGTCCAGGTTGTCGAGCGTGAACGCCAGGCCCTCCGGCTCGCGGCAGAGGTGGGTCTCGACGTTGGCGAGCACCGGCTCCTCGCCCAGGTAGTAGCGGATCATGTCGGGGACGTAGGCGTAGACGCTCTTGTCGTCGGCGACGCCCGTCCCCGGCGCGTTCGCGATCGTCACGTTGCCGAGCCGGTAGGCGTAGAAGAGCCCGGGCGTGCCGAGCTGTGATTCGGCCCGGAACGCCAGCGGGTCGATGAAGTCGTCGTCGACCCGGCGGTAGATCACGTCCACCCGCCGGAGCCCGGTCGTCGTCCGCATGTAGACGAACCCGTTGTGGACGAGCAGGTCGCTCCCCTGCACCAGCTCGACGCCCATTTCCCGTGCCAGGAACATGTGCTCGTAGAAGGCCGAGTTGTAGACGCCGGGGGTCAGCAGGACGATGCAGGGGTCGGCGACGCCGGGCGGCGCGAGTTCGGCGAGGGTCTGGCGGAGCAGCTGGCCGTAGTGCTCGATGCCGCGGACGTGGTGCCGCCGGAACAGATTGCGGAGGCTGGTCTTCAGCGCCCGGCGGTTGGCCAGCATGTAGGAGACCCCCGATGGCACGCGCAGGTTGTCCTCGAGGACCACGAAGCCGTCGTGGGTCCGCACGATGTCCGTCCCGCAGAGCGCGACGTAGACGCCGTGCGGCACCTCGAGGCCGCGCATCGCGACCCGGTACTGCGGGCAGCCGCGCACCAGGTCGACCGGCACCACGCCGTCGGCGATGATCCGCCCCGGCCCGTAGATGTCGGCGAGGAAGAGGTTCAGCGCCTCCAGCCGCTGGCGCAGCCCGCGCTCCACCACTTCCCAGTCGGCCGCGTCGAGCAGCCTCGGCAGGAAGTCGATCGGGATGATCCGCTCCTGCGCCCCTTCCTCCCCGTACACCGCGAAGGTGATCCCCTGATGCAGGAAGGAGCGCTCGGCGAGCGCCTGCATGGCGGCAATCTCGTCGGGCTGCATCCGGTCGAGCGCGTCGCAGAGCTCCCGGCAGTGGACGCGCGGCATGCCGGTGGCCTCGAACATCTCGTCGTAGTACGCCGGGCGCGTCTCGTAGCCGGCGAAGAGATGGCTCTCTTCCGCAGGGGCGCTGCCGTCGGCTGCCGGTCGCCTGCCAGTTGAATCGCGCTTCATGCGGCCACGCTCGTCGTCTGCCGGACCATCGCCCGATTGTCGTTTGGAATGGCGGGACATGGCAAGCCGCGATCGCCGCGGCCGGCTCGGCGCCCCTGGCCGCAGCGGGACATGCGTTCCCCTGTGGCGGCGTGGCGCAGCAATGGTGGCTGGCGCCGGGGCCAGCGCGCCTCCGGGTATCCCGACGTCGGAACGCGCACGGCCCGTTTCCTCCGGGCAGGCCGCGCGGGCGGGCTTCGGTTGATTTCGCACAGCCGTGCGGAGCACCAGCAGCCTTGTTCGCCGGAAGCTGCGACGTCGGCTCCGCGGCCGGGCGGCAGGCGTGCCGCCGGCGGATTGAACGGCCGGCTCACCCGCCAGGCGGCCACCGCCTGTGCAGGTCGTCGATGATGTACGGATGCACATGGTCACCCGTACCGCGCAGATGCGGGTGATCACGGGGGAGGTCGTCATGGCGGTGCGAGACCGCGACCGGGTCCGCAGACGGCCACAGGCACATCGCAAGCACGGCGCCGCAGGCGGCCACCGCGCTCAATCCCGAGAGCGCCGTGACCGGTCCGAATGCGGTCATCAGCCAGCCGGCCAGCGGGTAGGTCACCAGCCAGCACGCATGGCTGAGCGTGAACTGCGCCGCAAAGAGTGCCGGCCGGTCTTCGGGATGGGAGGACCGCCGCAGGAGACGTCCCGACGGCGTGAGTGCGCCGGAATAGCCGATTCCTACGGCGAACCATGCCCCGAGCAACTGCGGCCAGGTAAGTCCGGCCGTGGAGACGAGCCAAGCGAGAACGGACAGGCCGGCGATCATCAGCGCCGCGCCGGCCAGCATGGCTGACCGTTCCGGGACGTGTTCCAGCAACCGTGGGAGGGCCAGCGCGGCCAGCATCGAGCCTCCGCCAAACGCGCACATGGTCCACGCCACGGCGTTCTCGCTAAGTCCCAGCCCGCCTTGTACGAGCACGACCGTGTTGACCAGCACCATGGCGCCCGCCGCGGCCACTGCGAGGTTCAGTGCGAGCAGGCCGCGAAGACGGGGGGTGGCGAGATAGATGCGGATTCCGCGGGTCGTGCGGTCACGGACGTTTCGCGGGGTGGACGTCGCGGGCTTCGGCAGGAGCACGGAGATCACCAGCGCTCCGGAAGCGAGAAAGCCGACCATTGTTCCCAGAAACAGCGCGTCGTAGGACAGCACCACCAGCAGCAATGCTGCCAGTGTGGGGCTCACCACGTTTTCGAGGTCGTAGGCGAGTCGCGAGAGCGACAACGCGCGGGTGTAGCGGGCCTCCTCGGGCAGCACGTCCGGGATCGTTGCCTGGAAGGTGGGCGTGAACGCCGCGGATGCCGATTGCAGCAGGAAGATGAGCAGGTAGAGCTGCCAGACCTCCGTCACGAAGGGCAGTGTCAGGGCAATGCCCGCACGGACGATATCGAGCGCGACGAGCAGTCTGCGGCGCGGGATCCGGTGCGCGACGGCGCTGGCGATGGGGGCGACGCTGATGTAGGCCACCATCTTGATGGTGAAGACGGTACCCAGCACCATCCCCGCGTCCCCGCCCGCGAGATCGTAGGCAAGGAGGCCCAGCGCAATCGTCGCGAGTCCCGTCCCGACGAGGGCGGTGACCTGTGCGGCGAAGAGATGGCGATACGTGCGGTCGGCCAGAATCTCAAGCATGAGTGGCCTGAAAGCTCGTGCAGCAACGGTTGGGCGGCCCCAGCCCTGGCGCCTACGATGCGGTTGTAGGGCTACATCCCGAGGCTGCCATGGCTTGGACCGAGACCGCTCGGTCGAAGTATAGGCGTCCGTCGCAGCGCGTCGAAAGCGACCTGACCTCGGCGTCTTCGAAGGGCAACCGTCAGCCGGTGGCTCCGTTTGCGGCATGGGGCCGATTGCCGGGAGATGCCGGACGCGTCAACGGGATCATGCCCTCGTCGCACGCCTTGATCTGCAGCGCCAGGTATTTCGAGTAGATCCGGCACTGGGCGAAGCTCCCCGCGATGAACCAGAGGCCGGGCTGCCCGGTCCGGCTCCACAGGTTGCGGAGTTCCTGCTGCTCCGGGTCGAAGCCCCAGATGCGACCGACGCGGTCGGCGACGTCATGGCCGAACAGTTTTCGGACGAGATAGTCCTGGCCCTTGAAGCCGGTGGCGAGGACGATCAGGTCGGCGGGCCGCACGCCGCCGTCACGCATGCGGGCACCGTCGGCGACGAACCGGTCGATGTCGGAGAACTGGATCAGCCCGATCTTGCCTTCGGCGATCAGGTCCGAGCAGCCGACGTTGAAGTAGTAGCCGCCGCCCCGCTCGAGATACTTGAACTGCCAGCCCGTACCGTCGGTACCGAAGTCGAGCTTGAAGCCCGCGCGCGTGAGGCCGTCGAGAAGCTCCCGATCCAGCGCCTTGGCCTGCTCGGTGATCTTTTGGTGCGCCTTCCGCATCAACTTCAGGGGGATCGACGTGGTGATGAGATCGCAATCCGCGAGAGAAGGCCCCTCGTCGTACAGGGCGTAGGGGAGCTGTGCGCTGGGTTCGATATTGACGATCAGGGTCGGGTTCCGCTGGACCAGCGTGACATGCGCGCCGTTCGAATGCAGGTCCTGCGCGATGTCATGACCGCTGTTGCCCGTCCCGATGACCAGGGCCTTGCGGTCTGCCCAGTCGGCCCCCGCCCCGAATTCGCTGGAATGCTGGACCCTGCCGGCAAAGTCCGCGAGGCTCGGAATCTCCGGCAAGTTGGGGATGTCGCTGACACCGGTCGCCATGATGATGTGGCGCGGATGGATCTCCCGGGTCTTGCCGTCCGACAGGCGCAGCTTCGCTGACCATCGTTCGTCCTGCTCGTCGTAGGCGGCGCTCAGGAACTCGGTGCGCGTCCAGAAATTGAGCTCCATGATGTTGACGTAGGCCTCGAACCAGCCGGCGATCTTGTCCTTGGGGATGTAGGTCGGCCAGTTCGGCGGGAAGGGAAGGTAGGGAAGGTGGTTGACGTGCACCTGGTTGTGCAGGGTCAGCGCGTGATAGCGGGTGCGCCAGTTGTCCCCGATGCGGTCCTCGCGATCGACGATGAGCGTGTCGACGTTCAGTTGCGTGAGGCGGGCGGCGATGGACAGCCCCGCGTGCCCGCCGCCCACCACGAGGACCGCCGGATCCCGGTCGGCGTAGGCGACGGACGATTGCCTTTCGTCGAACCAGTTCGGTCCCCGGAAATCCCTCGAATAGGACTGGCCGGTCGGCCGGTCCCGTCCAACCGCTTCCTCGAACCCTTCGATCTCGTTGAGCGCTGTCAGCAGGGTCCACGCCTTGACGACGCCATCGTCACCGTCACGGACCAGGCGAAGGACTCCCTCCGCCGGGCCGGATGCGGTCGTGAACTTGAAGATGGCCTCGATGCCCGCCGTCCCCGCCCGGGTGACGAGGCGGGGCGGCGTCCGATCCTGATCCGTCTCGAAGTCGTGCGGTTTGGCGCTTGGACCGTGTTCCTTCAATGCTTCGATGATGTTCGTCAGGCCGCTGACGGTCTGAACGTGCCAGGTGAAGGCGAGGAGATCGCGCCAGTGACTGTCGTGGAGAAACAGCGATTCGAGAGCCGACGGATCGGGGCCGGAAACGGCCGTCTCGAAATCCGCCAGCCAGCGGTCAACGGCCCGCGACGGGGAGTCCTCCAACCTGACCAGCACGCTTTGTTCCATGTCCTTGCCGCCAATCTGTTGGCCGTTGCAACCCGGTCGTCATGGACATGCGGAGGATGTCCCACATGCGGATGACTTGTTCATCAGATGCAGCTGGGCGGACTGTCTGGGCAGCTGACCAGCCCGAACGAAGGGCGAGGCGGGATGTTAGTGCACCGCGGGTTCCGCGGCCAAACCGGCCCGGCGGCGAAGTATCGTGGAGCCGGGTGTTCGGACCGACGACAGGACGGTGCGCGCGCATACGGGCGTCGGCTCTGGCGGGACGGCAGATGCACTGTCCCCCGGGCCGGAAAGTCTGATCGGCAGGCGGCCGTGCCGCACTCCGAACCGGCTTCACTTACCTGACAGGGCCATGGTGCCGCTCCGCTCAACCGTCCGTCAACCCGGCTTTACCCGGACCGGTGCTGTTGATATAAATACTTGGAATATGTGTCCAAAATATTATGGTTTTGTATCAATGCCGAAAGCGGGCACGCAGCGCGACCAGGCGATCGATCTCCTTCGGGTGAAGGGGATGGCGCGGCTGTCCGAATTCAGGGATGCCGGGATCACCGCCGCGACGGTCGGCAGAATGGTCCGCACCGGTGACGTCAACCGCCTCGCGCGCGGCCTCTACCAGCTGCCCGACGCGCCGCTCGACGCCAATCACAGCCTGGCGGAAGCCGCCAAACGCGTTCCCAGGGGCGTCGTCTGCCTGGTGTCGGCGCTGGCCTATCACGACCTGACCGACCAGCTTCCGCGTGCGGTCTGGATGGCGATCGGCACCAGGGACTGGATGCCGAAGGAGGGCAGGCCGGCGATGCGGATCGTGCGGTTCACGGACGCGCTGCTTTCTGACGACGTCATGACTGTGCACATCGAGAATGTTCCCGTGAAGGTCTTCGGCGTCGCCAAGACGATTGCCGACTGTTTCCGGCATCGGCGGAAGGTCGGGCGGACGGTTGCGCTGGAGGGCCTGCAGGAGGCGCTCCGGCAGCGAAAGGCGAGTCCCGCCGAGATCGCCCGGCATGCCGAGCGTGGCGGCGTCGCCACGGTGGTCCGCCCGTATCTCGAGGCGCTCACCGCCAATGCCTGAGGCGGTCAGGAACATCGGCGCCTCGGTCCGGGCCCGTCTCCTCAGGATCAGCAAGGAAAGGGGCCAGAATTTCGATCTGATCCTCACGCACTATGCGATCGAACGCCTGCTCTATCGCCTCGCGCAATCCCGACACGTCGACCGTTTCGTTCTGAAAGGCGCCATGCTGCTGATGACGTGGTTCGATGAGCCGTTTCGCGGCACGCGCGATCTCGATCTTCTGGGTTACGGCGATCCGGCGCCGGACGCTGTCTTGGACGTCTTCCGGGAGGTGCTCGGCCAGGAACGGCCGGACGGGGTTGTGTTCGATGCCGGTGCGGCACGGATCAGCCGTATACGCGAGGAGAACGAGTATGGCGGACTCCGCATCCGGACGACCGCAGACATCGCGGGCGCTCGCATTGCCGTCAATGTGGATGTCGGTTTCGGCGATGCGACCGAACCCCCTGCCGAGTGGCTCGACTATCCGGTCCTGCTCGACATGCCGGCGCCGCGGCTGCGCGGTTACGCCCGGGAGACGGTGGTTGCCGAGAAATTCCAGGCCATGGTGAATCTCGGCATGGCCAACAGCCGGATGAAGGACTATTACGACCTGTGGATCATCGGCCGGGCCTTCGAGGTCGATCGATCGCATCTCGCAGGGGCGATATCTGCGACCTTTGCACGGCGTGGCACGGCGATCCCGGACCGGGTTCCGGACGGGCTGTCGCTGGCGTTCGCGAACGACGCTGACAAGCGCCAGCAATGGGAGAGATTCAAGCAGGATCTGAGCGTCGACCCCGGGCCGCTCGACAGTGTGGTCAGTGCGCTCGAGGCCCTTCTGATGCCGGCTGCAGCGGCCGCCCGCGACAGGGGTGGGTCATCGGGCGATCGATAACGAGGCTTCGCCGGCTCAAACCCGAAAATTCCGCAGCGTTGGCCGCGGCAAGGTATGCGTTACTCCTTCGAATGCCGAGAGAACCCCGTCTCGCGCGGTCTGCTGACAGAATTCCGGGAGCCGCAGCACCTTCTTCGGCATACTGGGCAGGCGACTGGCTTCGTCGGCGAGGCGTTGCAAGGTATGGGCAGACGGCGCCGTCCGCTCCCGGCCGCAAGCTCCGTAAGGATTGCACCGCTTTGCGGCCGCTTGCAGCAGCCCGGCCCCGGCCTTGTGCCATCGGCCGCACGTCGGTCCCGACGAAATCGGGAGCCTGTAACGGATCTGGTCACGACAGGTCGGGAGCCATTGGTCCCGGTGGTTGGGGGCTCCCGAAGCCAGACGACATCCGCTCCGCCGGAGTAGCCGTCCGTGATTCCCGGCAGGCCTCAGTCGAGGGACAGCACGGCCTCGGGGTCGTGAATGTGGATGAGCGTGATCACCCACTTGCCGTCCTTCTTCCGGAGCGTGTAGGTGGCGCCTCCGCGCTGGTAGACCTGCCCGCGTGAATTCACCCGTTCGAACGCGGTGCTGGCGATCGCGGTGCCGTCCGTCAGCCGGTTGACGTTGAGCGCAACCCAGCGGGAATCCTCGAAACCGCTGTGGATCATGTAGCGCTTCCACTTCTTGATGGTCAGGCGGATGTCCTTCGGCGTGTCGTAGGCGCGCAGGTCCCCGTTGGGCGCGAGCATGAACAGCGGTGCGTCGTAGTGCGCCACGATGTCCCTGGCGTGGCCGTGGTCGAAGGTGTCGAGGTAGTTCCGCATGAAGGAATCGATCTCGGGATCGCCCGGGGCGCCCTGCGCCGGAAGCGCCAGCACGACGCACGCCGCCGCGACTGCCGCGAAGGAAGCGAGCCCCGTGCCTAGGCCGCGTCGCAGTGCTCGCCGGTCGGTTTCACCTGTCATGGCGCTACTCCTTTTGCCCGACGACATCGTCGAGGATGGCGTCGGTTGACATTCCCTCCGCCTCCGCCTCGAAGTTCAGGATGATCCGGTGGCGAAGGGCGGGGGGGACCATCGCATCGACGTCCTGGAGGCTCACGTTGAACCGACCGTCGAGCAGCGCTCCCACCTTGCCGGCCAGCACCAGGGCCTGGGCACCGCGCGGGCTGGCGCCGTAACGCACGAACCGCTTGACGCTGGACGGCGCGCCCTCGGTCTCGGGGTGCGTGGCCAGGACCAGTCGGGACACGCGCTCCTTCACCTCGCTCGGCACCAGCACGTCGCGGACAAGCAACTTGAGGTGCTCCACATGATCGATGTCGGTGACCTGGCTCCCGGCAGGCTCTTCCCGGCCGGTGGTGCGATCGATGATTTCCGCGATCTCCTCGGCAGCCGGCGCCCCGACGGACAGCTTCAGCATGAAGCGGTCGATCTGCGCTTCGGGCAACGGGTAGGTGCCGTCGATCTCGATCGGGTTCTGGGTCGCCAGGACGAAGAAGGGCCGCGGGAGCGGATGGCGCTTGCCGCCCACCGTGACCGCGTGTTCCTGCATCGCCTCCAGCAGGGCGGACTGTGTCTTGGGCGTGGCCCGGTTGATCTCGTCGGCGAGCAGGACCTGTCCGAACACGGGACCGGGCTGGAACCTGAGCTCGCGGCCGGTCTCCAGGTCCGCGATCACGTCGGATCCGATGATGTCGGCGGGCATCAGGTCGGGCGTGAACTGGATGCGGGCCATTCCGACCCCCAGGCACCCGCACAATGCCTGGATCATCCGGGTCTTTCCGAGTCCGGGAAGTCCCTCGATCAGCGCATGGCCTCCCGTGAACAGGCAGATCAGCATCTGCTCCACGACGCGATCGTGGCCGACAATGGTGGCACCGATCCCGTCCTTCAGCTTCTCGAACGTCTCGAGGAACTCCCGGGCGCGCTCCGTGCCGTCGCCGGGCGCCGCCAGGTCGGTGACCGCGGCAGCCTGCGAACGCATCGCTGTCGTCATTGCTTCTCCTTCATTCGATTGGCCCGCCACCGGGCGCCGAGATCCAGCAGCAGCATGGCGAGTGCGGCTGCGAGCAGCCACTCCCGGATGGGGACGGGATGCGGATACGGCTCGCGTTGCAGCTGGAATACGTCTGTCGCCCGGGTGAGCACGTGGCCCCCGGTCTGCGTCGCAAGCATATGCAGGAATGTCCGGTCGGGCGGACGATGCCGGAATTCCTCCGGGTAGGAGACCACGGCGCCGGTGATGGTGGAGACGTCGGTCCCGGGGTCCGGGGCGCGGTCGCGATCATCGTTCGCGGCGAACCCGGCGCCCGCGTCGTGGTCCAGCGAGACGGCGACCAGGTACGCGCCCTGCCCCGCGGCGGCGACGGTTCCCTGGTGGCGCCCGGGCGCGACCTGGCGGAGCTGCAGCACCCGGCTCTCCCGGTCCGGCCGGACCACCTCGGCCTGCACGCGCGCGAAGTTGACCGGGCGCCCGTCTTCGCCCGCCACGTCGACCGTGATGCCCACCTGGTCCGCGTCGACCTCGGTGCGGACGGCCAGGTCGTCCCGGCGCTCGCTCTTCGCCGCCCAGCGCACGAGCTGCGCAAACAGCGGCCCGAGTGACTCCCACTCGATCCACTGCGCTCCCCAGCGCGGCTTGATCTCGGACGTGAACACCGCGGTCCTGCCGAGACCGAAGCGCCAGGCCGCAAGGACCGGATCCTGCGCCGGGCTCTCCAGGAGCACGTCCGCGCCGCGCCGCGCGGTGGTAGCGACATACCCGTCGAGCGCCGGCACGGCATCGAGCACGTTGCCCCTTGCGACCTCGTGGTGGAGCGCCCGTGCTACGGGCCGGAACGATTCCTCCACCAGGCCGCTGCGGGTCGCGAGCTGGGTTTCCATGGTGAAGATGCGCGGCAGCTTGGAGGCATCGCTCGTGAAGTAGAACCGGCCCTGGCCCATCTCGCTGATGCTCTGCAGTTGCGGCCTGCCCGTTTCCGAGCCGATGGTGACAGCGGAGACCGTGATCTTCTTGCCGACCATGCGGCCGAGAAGCTCCGGAAACTTCGAGGAGTACACCTCGCCGTCCGACAGGATGATCACGTGGCGGATGACGGCGGGGCTGCGGGCGATGGCCCGGTACGCCTTCTGGAGGCCCCACATGAGCTGCGTGCCCCCGCCGCCGGCGCGCATCGTCGCGATGGTGTCGAGCACCCGGCCCGGTGCCCCGATGGGGCCGATGGGCACGACCCAGTCGGACTTCATGTCGAAGGCGAGCACCCCGAGCTCGGTGCGCTGGTCCATCACCCCGACCGCGCGCTGCGCGGCCTCGCGGGCAAGCGCCAGCCGGTGATGGTCGCCGTCGGCCTGGTTCATGCTCCCGGACCGGTCGATCAGCAGCACGACGGCAGTGGAGGGCGCATCGAGCTTGCGCCGGGCCACCATCCTGACCGGGAGCGCCTCCTCGACCGGCGTGTGGTAGTACCCGCCCAGACCGAAGCTCCGCTCGCCCCCCAGCATCACCAGTCCACCGCCGCGGTCGCGCACGAAATCGCGGAGCGCCCGCATCTGCGCATCGCTCAGCGCCAGGGACGAGAGGTTGCTGAGCAGCACCACGTCGAAGCCGGCGAACATCTCCGGTCCGGGCGGGCCGGTGCCGGCTAGCCCGGCCGCGAACTCGGCCGGGTCCGCATGCACGCTGACATCGATGTTCTGGGTCCTGAGGGCGCGGGCGAGGAACTCCGCTTCGGCCGGCACCGGATCGAACAGCAGGGCGCGCAGCGCCGGCCGGACCGCCACGACACCGGCCGCGTGGTTGTTGCCCGGCTCCCGGTCTTCAGCGGACTCGACCCGAGCCTCGAAGATGCCGAACCCCTCGCGGTCCATCACGTCCCGATGGACCAGCGGGTTGTCGCCGCGGCGGACCTGCACCTGGCCGGACTGCACGAGCGCGCCATCGCGGAACAGTCCGATGCGCGCGGTACCGTCCTGTTCCGCGCGGACCGTGATCCGGATGTCGAACGGCTCGCCGCGCCGGACATCGGCGGGCACGTCGACGCGCTCCACGGAAATCTCTCCCGGCGCCGGGCCGCCGATCACGACCGGGTGGACCGCGATCCCGCTGCGACGGGCGCTCTGGAGGATCCCGGCCGGGTCGGAGACCGTGTCGTGACCGTCGGACAGCAGCACCACGCGGCGATCGCCCGTTTCGGGCAGGAGCGTCTGCGCGCGCCGCAACGCCAGGGCCAGGTCGGTCGCGCCGTGCTCGGGGTCCGGGGTCGACGCCGGCCCCGGGCCGGGTCCGGCCGCGCCGTCGTCAGGCGCAATCACCCTCGCGTTCCCGCTGAAGCCGACGATGCCGACGGTGTCGTCCGGACCGGCCTGGTCCGTGGCCAGCGCCGCCTCGCCGATCGCCGCATCCGCGGCGGGCGTGCCGATGCTCGCGGACTCGTCGACGACGAACACCACGTGGCGTGCCTCGGTGTCCAGCAGCAGGTTGGGCTGCCACAGCGCGACCGCCGCCAGGGACAGGGTGACGAACCGGAGGCCGGTCGCGAGAGGCGAAGCCTGCCTTCGCCGGCGGCAGAGGTAGAGGGCGAGTTCGGCGCCTCCCGCGGCGAGTGCGACGAAGGCGAGGATCAGCCAGAGCGCCTGCTGGTGCGGGTAGGTCGGAGGCGGAGGGCCGGCAGCGGCCGCATCTGACGCAGGTGCGGCCCCGCCCGGCGCGATATCGGACTCGGTCGCATCGAGGAGGTTGACCGCGATCCGGTGCGGAGAACCGTTGTCGGTGTCACGGCCCGCATGGAGGCCGGCGAGGAGCCCGACGTTGGGACCTTCGCCGGGAACCGCGGCGCCCGTGCGGTACTGCACCGGCAGCGAGTCCAGCCGGACGGGATGCAGCCACTCCAGCGCGTTGCCGATGAGGAGGGGGAAGGCGACCCGTACCCGGAGGTCCGACTGCAGGGAGCGGAAGCCGAGGAAGACGGCCCGGACGGCCCCGTCGGCGCCCTCTCCCGTCCCCGCTCCCTCGCGGGCACCGCCGTCGTCAGTGCCCGGTCCGCTCCTCCGGCGGGCCGCATGCCCTTCCGCCCCGTCATCCCAGGCGTACATGAGGAGGGTGTCACTCGACTTCGCGAGGACGGTGCCGCGGCTGTCCGGCGTCTTCCGGTGCACCGCGAGCGCATCCTCGATCAGCAGGTCCGTGAGGTCCACGTCGCGCATCACCGGATGGGCCTGGTGCCAGCCGGTGACGGCCGGCCGTTCGACCCGGCCGCCGGCCGCAACGGGCGCATCGGCCGGGAGCCCCCCCAGGAGCAGGTACCGCCCCGGCGGCAGGCGCTCGGGCGCCGTGGCATCGATCACCACGACATCGGCCCCGGCGGCGTGGGCAGCGGCAACGGACGGCGCCCGGAACAGCTGGCCCGCACCGTCGGACCGCAGCGCTTCCTCCAGGAACAGGTCACCTTCACCGACCAGCGCGATCCGTCGCAGGCGCGGCGCGGGCAGCACCGCGTGCACCATGTCGTCCGCGCTCAGCACGTCGCCGCCGTCGATGCGGGCGGTGAGCACGCCCGCGGCATCGTGGCGGAACGGCAGGACCGCGCCCCTCTGCACCCCCGGCGGCAGCGAGAGTGTCTGCCGGTGGAGCAGGGCGTCCTCGAACGCGACCTCGAATTCCACGGCGCGCTCGGCATCGTCGAAATTCGCGATGGTGAGGTAGAGCTGGTAGTCGGCCCCGGGCGCGGGGTCCCTTCGAAGCGCGAATTCGGTGATGCCGGCGTTGGCCGACGACTCGCCGACTAGGTGCCAGACTAGGGGCGTGTCGGGGGCCGGCTCCGCCGACGGCTCGGCGGCGTCGGTGAACACGTGGATGCGCGCCGCGGGTCCCGCGGCGACGAGACGGCGGGCGACGTCCAGTGCATCGGTCAGC
The DNA here is from genome assembly GCA_022825235.1 of Alphaproteobacteria bacterium. Taxonomy (GTDB): domain Bacteria; phylum Pseudomonadota; class Alphaproteobacteria; order TMED109; family TMED109; genus VXPW01. The sequence continues at coordinate 15,373 of JAJDYI010000064.1, forward strand.
CGGTCCGGCCGGTGGGTCGCGGCGAGGCCGTCGATCCCGGCCCGGAGGCGGTCCGTGTCCGTGGTGAAGGGAACCACGACCTCCCCGCGGGAGGTCATGAGCATCCCCGACTGGCTCCGATCGAGCGCCTCGGCGACGCCTCGGGCCATCCGGCGCGCCGCTTCGAACCGCCCTTCGGGGATGTCGGTCGCGTGCATGCTGGCCGAGGTGTCGACGATCATGACCACCCGGGGCCAGCCGGACTGGGTGGTCGACCAGAGCGGATTGGCAATCGCGAGTGCCGCGGCAATGACCGCGAGGAGCTGAAGCCCGAGCGAGGCGCTGGGGCGCAGCCGCAGCCAGGCTGGACGCGGCGAGCCGCGGCGATTGTCGACCGCCTCCCACAGCGAAAGTGTCGTTACCCGGACCTCCCGGCGTCGCACGCGGTACATGTGCAGCGCCAGGACGAGGGGAACGGCAGCGAGCAGCCAGAGCGCGGCGGGGTTGGCGAGGCTCATGCGAGGAAGCCTGCCGCGCGAAGCTGCTGGAGGAGCTGGACGTCGGACGTGCCGGTGCCGGCGAGACGCAGGTACGGGATCTGGAGCTGCCGGCACAGCGTCACCCGCTCGTCGAGGAAACGGGCGAGATTCTGCTGGTAACGCCTGTGGGTCGCGCGCTCGGCGGTCAGTCTCTTCGCCGTTGCCCGCGAGGGTTCCTCGACGTCGAGGAGTTCCACGTCGCCGTCGATGTCAGGCGACATTTCGTCGTCTGCCAGCACATGCACCACGCGCAGGTCGAGCCCGCGCGCCAGCAGTGCCCGGAGGCCTGGCTCGATGCGGGTCACCGGCTCGATGAGGTCGGAGATGACGACCGCCACACCGGGCGGGAGCGATGCACGGGCGTGTCCGGCCAGGGCGTCGCCGAGGCGGGTGCGCCCACCCACCCGGATGGTGCCGAGCAGGTCGAGGAGGCGCGCCATCTGACGGTGGCCCCGGCGCGGCGTCAGCGTGCGATGCGCGTCGTCGGCGAGCAGTCCCACGGAGACGCGTTCGTGGTTGGCGAGCGCCACGCAGGCGAGCACGGCCCCTGCGCGCAGGCCGTGGTCGAGCTTGGATGGCGTGCCGACTCCCATCGACGCGCTGGTGTCGACGAGGAGATGCAGGCAGAGATCGCGGTGTTCGCGAAAGCGCTTGACGACGATCCGGTCCAGCCGGCGGTAGACGTTCCAGTCCACGTAGCGCGTGTCGTCCCCCGGCACGTAGGGCCGGACGTCGACGAACTCGAGGCTCGCGCCGTAGCGCGGGCTGCGTCGTTCTCCGGGAATGCGTCCATCGAAGAGACGTGCGGAATCCAGCCGCAATCTGGCAAGCCGGTAGAGGAAGGCCGCGTCAAAGCGTTCTGCGAGGCTCATCGTCGCGTTTGAATGGCCTGGAAGTACCGCTTGATGTGGCTTCTGGCATCGAGCGGAACCCACTCCTCGTTCAGCGCCTGCTCGGCGCGCCGCGTGAACCGCGCCCGCATGTCCTGCATGGGGCGCCGGGCCTGCCCTCGTGCGACCTGTCCCGCCGAATCGGCGGCGAAGGATCGATGTGCGCCGTCCTGGCGAAGGCCCGCGAGCTCGACTTCCGGTGCCTGCTCCGTGTCGATGCGGTCCGCAATCGAGCCGGGCGGCAGGACGGAGAAACCGGTGCCGGGTTCCCCGGCGTTTCGTCCGGTGCCTTCCTCGTCTCTCGGGCTGTCGTCGTCGATGCCCTCGCCGGGCCCGTGTTTGGGCCACGGAGGCACGTCGCTGGTCGCGGCGTCGGTCGATTCGGGAAGGCTCGCGAAGCGGTCGCTCTGCGGGGTCAGGCGCTCCTCGTCGGGAAAGAGCGGCATGGTCTCGGGCGGGTCGTCCGCCGAGGGTTCGCGCTGCACCGGCTCGCCCCCCTCCGGCTGACTGGCGGGGCCGCCCTCCTCGGGGCGTTCCCGCACGACCTCCAGCGGCGGCGGCCGGGTCGTGTCCCGTTGCCGCGCGCCGCCCCACAGGGATTCCAGCTCGCCGAGGGCCGCGTCCGCCTCGGCCCGCGAGTAGCGCCGGGCGGACAGTTCGGTGTCGGGCCGGGAGACGGCGTCGGCCGGGAGCGGCAGGACGCTTCCCGGCGCTCCCCCGACCCGCAGGCTGGGCAGGCGATCGTCGAGGTCGCGGAACGGATGGCGGTCGTCGGCGAGCCGGAGCGATTGCTCAAGGCTCTCGGGATCGGTCTCCAGCGGCGAGTCCCGGAACTCGACGGCAAGCGGTTCGCGGACGGGTGCCCGGGGCGGGCGCCGCAGGGGAGGGATCGGGGACGTCGCCGCGTGAAACTCCGCAGGTGTCGTCTCCACGGCCGGTCTTGGGTCGGGCGCCGCATGGACGGATGCAGGTGAGACGAGGGGGAGGGGAGGAAGCCAGACGAGGAGGGCGGAGACCGCAAGGGCGGCGACGGCGCCTCGGGTTGGCCGGGAAGGCGGCGCCAACGGGACGGCCGTCGCGACCGAGAGCCTCCTGGCATGGGCGGCGGCGTCGGCAACGAGCGGCGCCACCAGCGGCAGATGGGTGCTCGCTTCGAACTCGAGGGCGGCGGTCAGTCGCTCGTCCAAGTCCAGGTTCCGGTCCAGGGTCCGGGCGGCCTGTCGAAGCGGAACCGGCACGAGGAGGCCGACCAACGCCCCGAACGTGGTCGCCGCGACGACCGCGAGCACGTATTCGGACCCGCCGATGGGCCACACGGATTTCAGCACCAGCCACGGCACCAGGACGCCATGCACGGCAAGCGTGCCGAGAACCGCTCCGGCAATGCCTCTTGCCAGGCGGATACGGCGTCCCGCCCGACGCAGGGTCGAGCGGAGGCCGGCACGTTCCGAAACGTTTCCCGTCACCGCTTGCGTCCAACCTGAGTGATGCAGATCAAGACATCATCCGGGCGTCGAAGCCGCGACGGTGCGAAGCCGGCCGGGCTAGGGAGGGAGCCGAAGCGCTCCACACGAACGACGGGCACGGTCTCGATCCGCCTCCATGGGGCGGGATTTCGAGCGTGCGCCTGGCGTGCGCACCGGGTTCCGGGGCGCAACCGTCGGTCTGGCGATGCGATAACGGCATGGCGGCTCTGACGGGGTGACATCGAGGATCGATCATTCCTGCCCGGCGTCCCGTTGACAACGTCAAACTTGAAATCCCCCGGGTTCGCGTCGTCGCTGCTGCGGCCTCCGAGGCACGTGGCTCACAAACCGGGCCAGAGGGACGTCGCGCTCGCAGCCGGTCGCACGGGACACGGGATCACGGCCACAGGGATACCGGGATCCCGGTCGCCGAAGCGGGCCGGCAGCACAAAATACACGGGGGGCGGCACGTCGTCGGGAACGGCTTGTCGCCTCGGACGTACCGGCGATGGATTCCGCTGACTGCGAATTCAGCTGACTCGTGGCGGCGGTCGTCCTGCCGGAAAGGAACCCGAAGCTGGTCTTCGTGGCGCCGAGAGTGTCATCAATAGGGAAATGGTGCTCCGGTGACTCCCGGGTCAACGTGTCGTCATGAGTTTGGTTGGATGCGGGTGGAACAATTCCGTTATGATGGGTCCCGCCACATGAACGTGCGATGAGTCCGTCAGGTCAGAGGGGGAGACGCGAATCCGATGAAGGCATTCAGGCCTGTGAGAAGCCGCGGTAACCGCTGGAATCGTCGTCATATCGTACAGGGCGTCCTTGGTCTGGGAATCGCGGGAGGATTGGCTTCTCCCGACGCCTGGGTAGCGGACGCCGAAGCACAGGAGATCGCGCGTCAACGTCCGCAGGACGGCGATCAGCTGACGTTCTTCGGCGGCGACCGCGATGGCGAAGTCATCGTGCCCGCCGATCTCACGCTGGGGGAGCAGCCATTCATTGCTTACCCTCGCGATCCGTCTTCCGGCGTGATTCGGGATGGATCACGCCTCAACCAGATCACGTTGCTGCGGGTTGATCCCAACCGATTCGACGACCGGACCCGACCGGGCACCGTGGACGGGATCATTGCCTTCTCAGCTACCTGCACGCACCAGCAGTGTCCGGTGACCGCGTGGGACGTTGAGGCCGAGGCGCTGTTCTGCTTCTGTCATCGGTCCCGCTTCGATCCGTGGAATGCGGGCAAGGTCGTGAATGGACCGGCCACGCGGAAGCTTCCGACACTGCCCTTGCGATTGGCGGGCGAAAACGACCTTAGAATTGCGGGCGGCTTCAGCGGACGGGTCGGAAACTGATGCCGCAACCTGAATGTCGGGTGTGTCTCCGTGGGAAGAGACGCCCGGGGGGTGCTTCGGCACCCCGTTCACCATCCAACCGATCCCACGACAGACAACCATTAGGGAGGTCCAAATGAGGAGTCTACTGACGGGCAAGGCGGTCGCGGCCGCACTTCTCGCCCTGATGGTGAGCAGCGCGACCAGCGCCAACGCCATCGAGAACTACAACCCGGTCACCGAAGATCGACTGGACAATCCCGAGCCGCACAACTGGCTTCAGGTGCGGGGCAACCGGGAGGGATGGGGGTACAGCCCACTCGACCAGATCAACGCCGCGAATGTCGGATCCCTGCAGCCGGCCTGGCTGTTCTCGACCGGCGTTCAGGAAGGACACCAGTCTCCGCCGCTGATCAACGACGGCGTGATGTATGTCACCACGCCGATGAACCAGGTCCTGGCACTCGACGCAGCCACGGGCAAGCGGCTGTGGCGCTATCAGAGAGAGCTGCCGGAAGACCTCTTCCAGCTGCACCCCACCAACCGTGGGCCGGCGCTGCTCGGCGACAGGCTCTACGTGGCGCTCACCGACTGCTTCCTGGTCGCGCTCGATGCCCGGACCGGCGAGGTGATCTGGGAGACCGCCGTCGACGACTACCAGTCCGGCTACTACATGACGCTCGCTCCGCTGGCTGCCAAGGGCAAGATCATGGTGGGTGTGTCCGGCGGTGAGTACGGCATCCGCGGTTACATCGCGGCCTACGACGCGGAGTCCGGTGAAGAGGCGTGGCGCACCTACACGGTGCCGGCGCCGGGCGAGCCGGGAGCGGACACCTGGCCGGATGACGACGCCTGGAAGACCGGCGGCGGATCGGTGTGGCTGACGGGGAATTACGACCCCGACACGGGAATTTCCTATTGGGGCATCGGCAACGCGGCACCCTGGATGGGCGACACCCGCGGCGGCATGGACAACCTCTACACCACGTCCGTCATGGCGGTGAATGTCGAGACCGGGGCGCTCGTGGGACACCACCAGTACCACTGGAACGATTCCTGGGACTGGGATGAGGTATCACCCCCGCTCATCTACGACGTCACCCGTGACGGGGAGACCTTCAAGGCTCTCGTCAACGTGGCCCGCAACGGTCACATCTACCTTCTCAAGCCGACCGCCGACGGACCGATCGAGTTCGTCGACGCGTGGAACTACGTCTACAGCAACGTGATCACCGCGTTCGATCCCGACACGGGCCGCGTGTCGTATGACGACAACCACTGGCCGGGCACCGGGAAGGCCGCTCTGTTCTGTCCGTCGCTCTGGGGCGGCAAGGACTGGCCGTATTCGGCCTACAGCCCGGACACGGGCCTGCTCTACATTCCGGCGAACGAGAACCTCTGCAGCACCCTGGAAGGCGCTGAAGAGAAGTACGTGCCGGGCGAGCTGTACATCGGGGTGCCGATCCCGGTGATCCTTGGCGGGTTCAGCCTCCGTGAGGGGTGGGACCACATCGGGGAAATCCAGGCCTGGAACGTCGACAGTGGCGAGGAAGTCTGGAGCAAGAACTTCAAGCACCAGAACTGGGGTCCGATTCTCGCGACCGCAGGCGGTGTGCTGTTCTCCGGCGGCACCAACGACCACATGTTCCGTGCGCATGACGCGACGACCGGCGAAACGCTGTGGGAATACCCGACCAACTCGGGTGTGACCGCTTCGCCGAGCACCTACAGCGTCGACGGCAAGCAGTACGTTGCCGTGCAGTCGGGCTGGGGTGTGGACGCTGAGCGCAAGCAGGACGTCCTGCGCGGCATCATTCCCGGGTATGACGTGCACGTACCGCAGGGTGGCGTGATCTGGGTATTCGCGCTTCCGTAGGGCTTGCAGAAGGGTTGGGGGCGGCGCTGCGGATGCGAGCGCTGCCCCCGACAGCCCGACCCTGAACACGGGAAATGTTCACGACCGGAGTCCGCTGATCGGACTCCGGTCGTTTGCGGTCTTATGACCGTGCGTGGGTGCTCCCGCATCGACGGCGTTCAGGGAGTTCGAACAACCTGTCAGGGCGTCAATCGTCGGTTCGTCGCGGAACTTGGCCCGCGAGGCCCGGCCGTCATTCCGCCGACTACGGTCTGAGAGGTCTTCCGGCCTCCCGCGCCCGCGCAGCCGCCAAGATTCGGATATCTGGCGATCGAACTGGCCGGCGGATACTGGCTTCAATCCCCCGCAAACGCGATCAGTCGCCCGCAGACGAGTGCTCCCAGCCAGCAAGCCATCGAGAGGATGGCGTGGCCGACCAGGCTCGCGCGCGGGGCGTCCTTGAGCAGGAACCCGTGGGTCCGGCACAGAGCGAGTGCAGACAGTACCCCGACCGTGATGAAGGCCAGCTTGAGCTGCAGGAAGCCGACGTCGCTGTATTCCCGCGCCCGGACCGAGAACAGCAGCGGTCCCGTGATCAGGGCAAGGGCCAGCCCGCTTGCCGCAACGGGCGCGAGCACCCGCACCACCGCTTCGCGCGGGATACCGCGCCACACGCCAAGCAGCCGCAGATTGAGCGGGACGACGGACCCGACCAGCAAGGCGATCGCGAAGATGTGCGCGGCGTTGACGCCGGCATAGATCCAGCGCGAGCCCCGCAGGGTCTGCGCCAGGGCCGTCCCCTCGAGCGCCGCGAACAGGGCCTCCAAGGCCTCAGTCGCGATTGGGGTAGAGGATGTACTCCCGTGTGCCGAGGAAGAACCGTTCCGCCTTCACCAGTTTCTTCGACAGATCCGCCGCCGGCTCGCCGATCACCCGGATCTCGACCCCTTCGGCCAGGTCACCGTCCTTGAGGCCGGCGCGTTCGTTGCGCCAGGGCTGACCGACCTCGGCCGTCCACTCCTCGCCCTCCACGTCGATCTTCAGGATGCCGTGGGGGTTGCCCAGGCTGACGGCCTTGATGATGCCCGTCAGGTCGATGTTGCCGCCGGTCGTCCACGACCAGCCGTGATGAGCCAGAGCCCCGACCATCGGAGCCGTGAGCCCCAAGGCCAGGACCGTGCTGAACAAGAGCCTCATTTCCGTGCGCCTCCGTTGCTTCATGTGCCACCGGGAAGGCTCCGTCACACGACCGGACATGCAAGCCGGCGCTTCCGGGACGACCTTCCGGTTCATGGCGATCATACCGTTGGAAAAACGATGACCGGGCGCTCAAGGGAGGCCTGTCCACGCGGCAGTAGCTCAAGCCGCCTTCCGAGAATGGGAACTGGCAAACCCGCTGGCCGACCAACCACGCGCACGAGGTTTCGGTACGGGTCAGGCGTTGCTGAGGACCTCGAAGCCCCGTAGATCATGCGCTTGCCATCGAAGGGCATGGGGATCGAGGCCTCACTGGGCCGCGCGGCAAGCGTCGAACGCGTTGAGACCGTGATGCCCGGTGTTGACCGTTCACGTTCATCGCAGGCCGCCCTCGCCCGACACTTGCCGGACCTGGTATGAGACGGATCGCGCTTCGCCGCGTTCGGGTGTCGGATGCGGGCTGCTACGGTCTCTCCGGCGTGCACCCCGGCACGAAGCCACAGCGAGCGATTCGGGAAGAGATACATGAAGTTCATTGACGTTCGCGATGAAGACGGGATCCGGACCATCGCGTTGAACCGGCCCCGGGCGCGCAATGCCAGTCATGCCGATATGCGAGCCGAGGTCCTGACGGCGCTTGCCCCGGTGAACGGCGATTCCCGGATTCGCGCCGTCATCGTCACCGGTGCAGGAGACAAGGCGTTCTGCGCCGGCAACGACCTTGCGGAGACAGCCGGTTTGAACGAACGAACCAGCGGGACCTGGGTGGCGGACCTTCGGCGCCACCACGACGCCTTCCGCAACCTCGACAAGCCCTGTGTTGCGGCGATCAATGGCGTGGCTGCCGGCGCCGGGCTCCAGATCGCCCTCCTCTGCGATCTCCGGATCGGTCATCCGGGCGCCCGCATCGGCCAGCCGGAGGTCAATGTCGGCCTTGCGAGCGTCATTGGCGTGCAGCTGATGGAACTGGCGCTGGGGCATAGCCGGACGCGGGATCTTGCCCTGACCGGACGCCTGGTGAAGGCTGAGGAAGCCCTGCGAATCGGGCTCCTCGATCGACTGGTCGGTGTGGAAGAGTTGATGGTGGAGGCACTGCGCGAGGCCCGCATGCTGGCCGAAAAGCCGCCCAACGCATTTCGGCTTTCGAAGCTCAGGCTGAGAGAGATGACCCAGGCCGCTTGGGACTCCGCGTTCGAGGCCGCGAATCGGTTGCAGCCCATGGCCTACGCGAGCGGTGAGCCGCAGGCGGCCATGGCCCGGTTTCTCGACCGGAGTGACTGACCTGCCCCCATGAACGGGTCCGGCATCCGGGCAGCAAGTCGGTTCCGTGGCTCGGTCGCGACCCGGTCACCATATCGGTCCAGCGTCAGTGGCCGAGACGGACACCGCATGGCACCCGTGGAGCAGACCTCCGGGCCGGGACCGCCGACCTGCGGAGAGACAGGAACAGGTGCGCAATAGACGGTATTCTCCCCAATGGGTAGACGCTGTCTGGCAACCTTCCACGCAGGTCCTTTCAGCGGGCCATCGAATCGACGTGGGTCGGGACGAACCAGCGGATCGCATCCCTCTTGGCGCCGCCGACCTCTGGTGGAACGCGGAGTTGAACACCATCTGAATGTCGGGAGCCGGACCGATGTTGGAGCCGGTTACGAGGAGCCAGACATGACGTACAAGGACGTTCTGTTGGTAGCGGATGACACGCCGGAAGGCGGCAAGCGGGCGCAGTACGCGATCCGACTCGCTGCGCGGCACGAAGCCCACGTGATGGGGATGATGCTCCGCGCTGACTTGTCTTTCGCAGGCTATGCGGGCGCGGACGTCTTCTCCGCCAATCTCGATGCGCAACGAGAGGCGGAGAACGGAGCGCATGCGCGGGTGCGCGAAGGGTTCGAGAAGCGTGCGAAGGCAGAGGGAGTCCCGCACGAGTGGCATTCCACGGAAGGGGATCCGGTCAGGACGGTGTCCCTCTTCAGCAGGCACGCGGACGTCGCCGTCATCGGACAGAGCGGCCGCGATGGCGCTGCCTTTGGCACATCGCGGGATCTCGCCGAGCACGTCGTCCTCGCGAGCGGGCGCCCGGTTATCGTGGTCCCCCGCTTCGGCGAGTTTCCGAAGGCCGGCGAGCGCGTGATGGTGGCGTGGGACGCCAGCCGGGAGGCCGCGCGGGCGGTGGCTGACGCGCTGCCGGTCCTGCAGCGCGCCGAGCAGGTCCTGACCTTTTCGGTCGACCCGGAGGAGCGTGGCGATCGGCACGGACCCATCCCCGGCGCGGATCTCGCCAGGCATCTCGCACGGCACGGCGTCAACGTGAAGGTGGAAAAGCTGAACGCGCCCGACGTGCCGATCTCCGACCTGATCCTGAACCGGATCTCGGACGAGGGAATCGATCTCCTGGTGATGGGGGCGTACGGCCATGCGCGGGTGCGCGAACTCTGGTTCGGAGGAGTCACGCGGGACCTCATGCAGAGGATGACGGTGCCCGTGCTCCTGTCGCACTGATTGTGCCGGGCCCGACGGCCCGACGCTGCGGAGTCGCGATCTTCCTGTAGTGGAACCATCCCTGTTGGGCGTGGTTCGCGGCAGGCCGAATTCGCAGTGTCGGCCGGGCCCGTGTGTTGTAGAGGTCTACGGGACTTGATGACCTTGCGGGATCACCGACCACGCAGGGTTCGACGATTTCGCTTCGGGACAGCGTTTCTCCACCGTGCCGGTGGTCGAGGAGAGCTTCACATACCTCCGTATGCCTTGACCGCGCCACTCCGATTGATGCCGGCTACGAATGGCGGTTGCGTTGCTGTCACGAACCGAAGGATGCGCCGTCTTCCTTTCACGAGCAGTTCGGCGATGTCCGACCCGGTCGCATTCTTCGTCCGGACAACGATGACCCTTGCCGAAAATCTCTGAATTGCCTGAAGCTCGGCAGCTCGCTAACGGACGTTCTTGTCTTTCGTGATTGCCACCCAGCGCCTGCGCCCGACGAGGGCGATCCAATCCTCCTCCGGCGCATCCGGTGCAAGATGGTCGTCATGGACCTCGACTTTCATTCCTTCCGAGCGAAGCCGCTCTGCGATGATGTGTTTTCCGAGGTTGCGGTCGAGGAAGAGCGTCGGTTCAGGCAGCGGCCTGAAGTTCGCACCGGATAGCTTCTTCGATTTCCTCATTGTCACGCTCATAGTCGTACGCGAGGTCGCTGATCGATTCGCCTGCCTTGTAGCGCTCGGCGATGAGTTGGGTGGCGAGTCCCGTGCCGTTGATGACGGGGCGTCCAGCGGAGAGCGCTGGGTCGATGACGACCATCATGGGGGTGTCACCGATGGCGGCCCGGGTAAACGGATAGAGTTTGATCGGTACGCTGGCGGGATCTCGATCGATCCGGCGTAGCGCTGCACTGATGATCTCCCGCATGGCGGTTTGGCCTGCTCGGCTGATATTGATCAGCTGCCCGTATTGCTCGATGAACAGGTCCAGTCCATCTGTTTCCAGTGCGCGGCTGATCATGCGGATGGTGTTTGTCCATCGCTTGTCCGGCACACGCCGCCGAGTACTTTATCGCCCTTCGAATACTCGGCATCTTTAGTTCGTGCTTACGCCGAATGGCGGCGAGAACGTGCAGTTCCGTGAGATTGATGAAGGACAGCAAAATCGGTACGTGTTTGGGCACGTTGATGAGTGGGGCGTAATCGCCACGGCCCACCGACCAATAGCGAATGGTCGCTGCGGGAACCGCGAGGTAATGGGCAGCTTCCGTGATCGTGTAGGCAGGGAGTTCTCGAGGGTCGTTCGCCTGCATTGGAAGTCTGGCCGTGGGATTTCCTCCAGGATCCAAGTGAGTAACTTTTGAGTTAAAAGTTGCTTTACCTTGACCGTCGCCGACAGTCCATTCGAGCCGTGACGGTTGCGGAGACCTGTTTGGTAGGCGTGGATTTGACCGAACAATGCTACATATGGGCGGTTTGGAGAACGTTCGGCGAAACCTTCCTGCCAATTTCAAGCGTAGCAAAGATATCCCTCAGCGAGCATCTTGGCTGCTGCCTGTGCCCGGGGTAACGAATCCGTTTGCTGCGAGTGGGTCCGGTTACCGCTGACAGCAGATCGAGGACGCTGGTGCAAGGCAAGCACCGGAAAGACGTCCGAAAGGTTGCGATGCATTTGAAGGCGTATCGCTGCACCGGCTTGGTGTCGATGGGCCTTGAGGGAAATGAGCGCGTGGGCTCAATCGGGGCAGTGCGCGTCGATCACTGAACTTCCTACGCGTGGCGCGTGGACAGCGGTGGGTTGCGTGCAGCGCCTGTCGAGTTCGACGTCTTGGCCAAATGTCCCGAGGCTTCTCGTTCAGCGGACTGGGGCGGGTCGTCCAGGCGACGGTCGATCGGCCGGAACTATGCCTGGCTGTGCCGTGTTGTCACTGTGCCGCCAGACCTCGATCAGGATCCGAGTCTTTCGCGGTGACGTGAAGTTGTTCTGTTTGAGCAGCTCGTAACGGAAGCCGGGCGTTGAGGCTCTCGACGCAGCCGTATTCCCACGCGAAATCGGGCTCGGGAAATGCCACCATCAATGCCGGTGCGGAACTTCGACTTCTTCAGAGGCGTCGGCTTCCAGGTCGTCCGGGAGTGGCGGCATCGGCTCTCCCGCCAGGGCCAGCTCGACGCCCGTGTGCACGGGGACTGGCAAGTCGGTCGGTTGCCCGGCCCGATCATGCTCCGCAAACGTCCAGGCCAGGATCCATGCGTGCGCGTCCGGAAACTCGGTGCGCGCACAGAGCACATGGTCGCCGAAGCGGGCGAGCGTCCGAAGGTCGGGGACGGCGTAGGCGAATGGATCGTCGCCCCGCATCAGCGCTTCGGCGTCGCCAAGCGACAGCAGGAGAACCCTGAGCTGGTCGGTGGCGATCAGGTCGGCCAGGCGCTGCAGCGTCCGCGCGCGCGCAACCCGCGCACTGGCGTCCGGCAGGTGCTCCTCCAGGAACGCTTGGAGTTCCTTGGCCTTGGGATAACTCTCGGCGTCTTCCCGCGACGCGCCGATCACGAGGTGGCGTTGGCGGTAGACCTGCCACTGCCGGTAGGGCGTGTGGGCCCATGCCGGGACGGCCACGGCCCCGAGCATGCCGGCGAGCAAGGCTCCGAGGAGCACGCGCCGGGTGGCGCGCGCTCCCCGGGAGCAAGTGATCTCAGTTCCGGTACTTGTCGAAGACGTCAAGGTTCAGGACTGCAGTGACCACGTAGTTCGGCACGTCGACGACTTGGCCGACGCGGAGGTCGACCGCAACGCTTGCCAGGATGTACGCCTGCTCGCGTGTCAGCCCGTGCTCGGCCTGGATGTAGTCGATCATCTGGATCAGCGCGTGCCGGGCCGCGAGGGTCAGGTCCTCGCTCAGGTTCTCGAGCGCCCCGATCTTCTCCGATTCGAGGTAGGTCACGTAGATCGGGACCTCTCCGGCCGCCTTGAGGGGCAGGCCGACCGTCTGGTGGAACCGGGTCGGCTCGATGTCGCGGATCTCGTCGTTGCCGGAGACCTGCGGGGCCACCATGCCGGCGCCACCACCTTCGATGATGCTGGCCCGCACCGTCACGACGGCGCCGATCTCGATCGCCGTGCCGGAGACCTCGCCGTCACCCTGGGCGTAGTGAACGTCACCGATGAACAGGCCGCAGCCGTCCACGAAGCAGGGGAAGATCAGCGTGGTGCCCACCTGCATCTGCTGGACGTCCATGTTGCCGCCGTTCTCGCGGGGCGGGATGGTCCGGAGGCAGTCCGCGGCGTGGCTTCCCTCGGGGCCGCACACCGCGGCCGGGAGCCCGCCGATCGGCTGGGGTGCCAGCGCGATGCCGCCGGCTTCGGCGAGCGCCGCCTCGCGCGCCTTCCAGGCCTGTACTTCGGGTTCGCCAGGCAGCACGCCGATCGAGCCGGGGAATGCCTCGTAGGGCACCGTGATGCCCGGCATCTGGTCGGACACCGCGCCCCGCGCGGTCAGCTTCCAGTTCACGATGTAGGACTCGGTGTAGAGGTCGCGCAGGAACCCGAAACCGGGGACGATCAGCGTGTAGCCGTACTGGTCGGGATCGATCGCGAGCAGCTCGACCGCGAGTGCGTCGCCACGCTTGGCCCCGTTGATGTGCACGGGTCCGGTCATCGGATGCACGAGGTTGAGATCGAGTGCCGCCATGTCGTCGGCAATCGAGTCCAGGGTCAGGTCGGAATCGAGCGCATCACGCGTGCCCATCGTGATGATGTCGCCGGGATTCGCATGGGCCACCGGCGGGATCGCCGGGTGGAGCCGATTCATGCAGCTCGGGTCGTCGGCGCAGTGGTCGCCCTGCTTGGCGATCACGACCTCCGTCGCCCACTTGGAATCGGTGGTGTCGGCCCGGGCCGTGAAGGCGGCAGCGAGCGCGATGGTAAGGATCAACGGGAGCAAGGCCCGGAATGTCGTTGGCAATTCAGCCTCCCAGGCGCCGCCCGGGCGGCGCGTTCAAGTCCCGCAACGCCCGCGGCGAGAGGGTGTCCAGCCCATTGCGCCCGCACGTGGCGGGGCAAACATGCACCTGCCGGGCAGTTCAACGACGGACCCGGCTTACTCGCACCCGACCGTTGCAATGCCGGACCTTATCACACCGGCCGGCAATAGTTGACTCAATTGGTCTTGATTACTAAGTGTTGCGTGTCGACCCACCGGAGGGGGAGGAGGATCCCATGCTCCGTGTCAGTCGGCTCGCGGACTACGCCGTTCTGCTAGCAGGGCGTATGGCCCGCGAGCCTGCACGCACCTTCACTGCAGCGGCGCTCGCCCGGGAGACCCATCTTCCGGCGCCGACCGTCACCAAGGTACTGGCGGCGCTGACGCGCGCAGGCCTCATCCTGTCGCAACGCGGCCCCGGCGGCGGCTACCGGAGCACCCGGTCCGCGGCCGACATCTCGGTCGGTGACGTGATCGCCGCCATCGACGGCCCGGTCGCGCTCACCATCTGCGCGGAAGGAAGCGACGCCTGCGACCTGATGGAAATCTGTCCGTCGGCGGCCAACTGGCAGCGCATCAACGACGCGATCCGATCCACCCTCGAGGGGATCTCGCTGCAGGAGCTGACCGGCGAGCACGCTGTCTTCCCGTTGCCCGCCCCGCGCGCCGCCGCGGCACCGGAGCTCGCTCCGTGAGCCCGCTTCGCGAGACCGTCGAGACGGTCGAACGCGCCTCCGGCGAGTACCGATACGGCTTCGTCACCGAGATCGACGAGGACCGGGCCCCGACGGGCCTCAACGAGGAGATCGTCCGCTTCATCTCGGCCAAGAAGGACGAGCCCGACTGGCTCCTCGAGTGGCGTCTCAAGGCGTTCCGCATGTGGCTCGGCCTCGAGGACCGCGAACCCCGCTGGGCCAACGTCCACTTCCCCAAGATCGACTTCCAGGACGCCTGCTACTACGCCGCGCCGAAGCAGGAGGGCGACGGCCCGGCGAGCCTCGACGAGGTCGACCCCGAGCTCCTCCGGACGTACGAGAAGCTGGGCATCCCGCTCAGGGAGCAGGAGGTCCTGGCCGGCGTGGCCGGCGCCGGGAACGTGGCCGTCGACGCGGTGTTCGACAGCGTCTCGGTCGCGACCACCTTCCAGGACAAGCTGGCCGAGATGGGGGTCATCTTCTGCCCGATCTCGGAAGCCGTCCGCGACCATCCCGAGCTCGTCCGGAAGTACCTGGGGAGCGTCGTTCCCCAGGGCGACAACTTCTACGCGGCGCTGAACTCCGCCGTCTTCAGCGACGGCTCGTTCGTCTACGTCCCCAAGGGCGTCCACTGCCCGATGGAGCTCAGCACCTACTTCCGGATCAATGCCCGTGGCACAGGCCAGTTCGAGCGCACGCTCATCATCGCGGACGAGGGCAGCCGGGTCTCGTACCTCGAAGGGTGCACGGCCCCGCAGCGCGACGAGAACCAGCTGCACGCGGCCGTCGTCGAACTCGTCGCGCTGAAGGACGCCGAGATCAAGTACTCGACCGTCCAGAACTGGTACCCGGGCGACGCCGACGGCAAGGGCGGGATCTACAACTTCGTCACCAAGCGGGGCGCCTGCCGGGGAGCCGATTCGAAGATCTCCTGGACCCAGGTCGAGACCGGTTCAGCCATCACCTGGAAGTACCCGAGCGTGCTCCTGCAGGGCGACCGGTCGATCGGCGAGTTCTACTCGGTCGCGATCTCGAACCTCCGCCAGCAGGCCGATACCGGCACCAAGATGATCCACCTCGGCCGCGACACCCGGAGCACGATCATCTCGAAGGGGATCTCGGCGGGGCGCGGCCAGCAGACCTACCGCGGCCTGGTGCGCGTGCAGCCGAAGGCCGACGGCGCCCGCAACTTCACGCAGTGCGATTCGCTCCTGATCGGCGATACCTGCGGCGGTCACACGGTGCCCTATATCGACGTGCGGCATCCCGGCGCCGAGGTTGCCCACGAGGCCACCACCTCGCGGATCAGCGACGCCCAGCTCTTCTACTGCCGCCAGCGTGGGCTCGACCCCGAGGAGGCGGTATCCCTGATCGTGAACGGCTTCTGCCGGGAGGTGCTGCAGCAGCTTCCCATGGAGTTCGCGGTCGAAGCCCAGAAACTGCTCGGCATCAGCCTGGAGGGTGCGGTCGGATGAGCGAACCCCTGCTCCGGATCCGGAACCTCAGGGCCAGCGTCGACGGCCAGGAGGTGCTCAAGGGCATCGACCTCGCGGTGGCGGCCGGCGAGGTCGCCGCCATCATGGGCCCGAACGGTTCGGGCAAGTCCACCCTGTCCAACGTGCTGGCCGGCCGGGACGGCTACGAGGTCACCGACGGCGAGGTGCGGTACGACGGTAGGGACCTGCTCGACATGGAGCCCGAGGAGCGCGCGGCGGCCGGGGTCTTCATGGCGTTCCAGTACCCGGTCGAGATTCCGGGCGTCGTCAACGCGACCTTCACCCGCACAGCGCTCAATGCCCAGCGGCAGGCGCGGGGCGAATCCCCGATCGACGCGATCGATTTCCTGAAGCGTGCCCGCGAGACGCTGGGCCGGCTCGAGATGGACGAGGCGTTCCTCCGGCGTGACGTCAACGCCGGCTTCTCCGGCGGCGAGAAGAAGCGGAACGAGATCTTCCAGATGGCCATGCTGGAACCCCGGCTCGCGATTCTCGACGAGACCGATTCCGGCCTCGACATCGACGCCCTCCGGATCGTGGCGATGGGCGTGAATGCAATGCGTGACGGCCGGCGTGCGCTCGTGGTGATCACGCACTACCAGCGGCTGCTGGAGTACGTGGTGCCGGATTCGGTGCACGTGCTCGCCGACGGGCGCATTGCCCGCTCCGGCGACCGCGAACTGGCACTCGAACTGGAACGGGCCGGTTATGCGGCCTTCCAGCCGGCCTGACCCCATGACCGAGAATTGGTTGGCAGGACAGCGCGCGGCGTTTGCCGCCTGTCGCGGCGCATTGCCCGGTGCCGGGACGCCGTGGGTCGATGCGCTCCGCGCGCAGGCCTTCCGCCAGTTCGAGGAAGACGGCCCGCCCTCCCCGAAGGTCGAGGAGTGGCGGTCCGGACCGACCGCCGCCCTGACCAGGCAGGTCTTCGCACCCGCCGTACCCGCCGGCCCGCACCCGGCACCGGTGCCCGCTCCCTATCTCGCCGGACCGCGCCACCGGCTGGTCTTCGTGGACGGCCGCTACAGCGCGGAGCATTCCGATCCCGGTGAACTGCCCGCGGGCGCCCGCCTTACCTCGCTCGGCGCCCTGCTGGCGGAGGATCCGTCCGCGGCCCGCGAGCTCGTCGGGGACCCGGAGGCGTTTGCCGAGGAACGCCTGTCGCTGGTGACCGACCGCCGGCCCCAGGCGCTGGTGGCGCTCAACACGGCGCTGGTCTCCGACGGCGCCGTCCTGATCGTCGACAACGGTGTCGCGCTCGCGCACCCGGTCGAGGTGGTGTACCTCGCAGGGGCGGCGACCGTCCCGTCCGCCCATCACCTCCGCACGTTGATCGCGCTCGGTGCCGGTGCCCGGGCCAGCATGGTCGAGGTCCACGCGGGCGGCAGCGGCAGCGTCTGGACCAACCACGTGACCGAGATCGCGCTCGACGCCAGCGCCCGCCTCGAGCATGTCCGGGCGGACGCGGGC
The DNA here is from genome assembly GCA_022825235.1 of Alphaproteobacteria bacterium. Taxonomy (GTDB): domain Bacteria; phylum Pseudomonadota; class Alphaproteobacteria; order TMED109; family TMED109; genus VXPW01. The sequence goes on from JAJDYI010000064.1 coordinate 32,751, forward strand.
ACGCGGAGCGCCGTTCGGGTCGACGTGGCCCACGCCCGCTTGCAAGCCGGCACGGCCTACGCCGGCTTCGTGATGGCGGGCAATACCGGCGCCGTGCGAACCGAGACGCGCCTGGTGCTGGAGGGAGCTGGCGCCGATGGGGAGATCAACGGACTGTGCCTCGCCGGCGGTTCGGGCCACATCGATGCGCTGACCCGCCTCGATCATTGCGCCCGCGAGGGCACGAGCCGCCAGCTCTGGCGGGGGGTGTTCGGCGACCAGGCGCGGGGTGCCTTTCAGGGACGGATCCGGGTGCTGGCCGGCGCCTCCGGCACCAACGCGGCCCTCGACAACCGCAACCTGCTGCTGGGCACCGGCGCTCGCGCGGAAAGCAAGCCGGAACTCGAGATCCTGACCGATGACGTCGCCTGCAGCCACGCCTCCGCGACCGGCCAGCTCGATGAGGATGCGCTCTTCTACCTCCGCTCGCGCGGCCTGTCGGAGCAGACGGCCAGGGCCGTGCTGATGGCGGCCTTCACCGGGTCGGTGGCCGACCGCATCGCCGACGGGGACGTGCGCGCCTTCGTCCGGCACCTGGTCGACGACCGGCTGAACGCGCTGGGGAGTGCCGCATCATGAACGCGCCCGCCGGCCAGAACCCGGAAGTCCTTTCGGCCCGGGCCGACTTCCCGCTGCTGGCGCGCCCGATGCATGGCCGTCCGCTCGCGTTCCTCGACAGTGCCGCCAGCGCCCAGAAACCGCACGTGGTGCTGGATTCGCTCCGCGACTTCTACGAGTCGGAATACGCCAACGTGCACCGCGGGGTCTATCTCCTCTCGGCGCAGGCGACGGACCGGTACGAGGCGGCGCGCGAGACCGTGCAGCGCTTCCTCAACGCGTCCCGGTCCGAAGAGATCGTGTTCACTCGGGGGGCGACCGAGGCGATCAACCTGGTCGCCGAGAGCCTCGGCCGGAGCGGCCGCTTCGAACCGGGTGACGAAGTCGTGCTCACCGTGCTCGAACACCACTCCAATATCGTGCCGTGGCAGCTGATGCGCGATGCGACCGGCGTGCGGATCCGCGCCGCCGCCGACGCGGCCGGCAACGTCGACGTGGACGCAGTGTTTCGCGAGGTCAGCGACCGGACCCGGCTCATCGCGTTCTCGCACGTCTCCAACACGACGGGCACCGTCCTGCCCGCCAGGGAGATCTGCCGCCGGGCCCGCGAGCGGGGAATTCTCACCCTGGTTGACGGCTGCCAGGCCGTCCCGCACGCGGCGGTCGACGTGCAGGACCTTGCCTGCGACTTCTACACGTTCTCCGGACACAAGCTGTACGGACCGTCGGGCATCGGCGCGCTCTTCGGACGCCACGACCTCCTGGCGTCGCTCCCGCCCTGGCAGGGCGGTGGCTCCATGATCGAGGAGGTGACGTTCGAGCGGACGACGTATGCGCCGCCGCCGGCGCGCTACGAGGCCGGCACGCCGAACATCGCGGGCGCGGTGGGGCTGGCGGCCGCCATCGATTACGTCCGGGGGTTCGGGAGCGAGGCCATCCGCCGCCACGAGGATGCCGTGCTCAAGTACGGGGTCGACCGCCTGGACGCGGTGGACGAAGTGCGCCTGATCGGCACCCCCGCCGAGCGGGCCGGCTCGATCTCGTTCGTGGTCGACGGCGTGCATCCGCACGACGTGGGGACCGTGCTCGACACGGAAGGTGTTGCCGTGCGGGTGGGGCATCACTGCGCCCAGCCCGCGATGCGGCATTTCGGCGTGCCGGCGACCATTCGCGCCTCGCTCGGCATCTATACGCACGTCGCTGATTTCGATGCCCTGGCCGACGGCCTTGGCAAGGTGAGGGAGCTTTTCCGACTGTGAACGATCTTCGGGATCTCTACCAGGAGGTCATCCTCGACCACAGCCGGAACCCGCGGAATGCCGGGCGGCTCGAGGAGCCCAGCGGCACCGCCAAGGGGCACAATCCGCTTTGCGGCGACCTGATCACCCTCGATGTCCTGGTCGAGGACGGGACGATTCGCGACGTGTCATTCGATGCCAGGGGCTGCGCGATCTCGGTGGCTACGGCTTCCATCATGTCCGACATGCTGAAGGGAAGGAGCCTCGCCGAGGCGCACGACCTCTTCCAGCGGTTTCAGGACATGCTGACCGGCCCCACGGCGGCGGCCGAGGGGCTCGACAAGCTCGAGGTGCTGGCGGGCGTGCGCGAGTTTCCGATGCGCGTGAAATGCGCCACGCTGCCGTTCCACACGTTGCGGGCGGCACTTGACAACGAATCCGGAACGGTCCAGACGGAATAGCCATGGCGTACGACCTACCCCCACAGCCCGGCGCCGTCACGCCCGACGAGCGCGCGGAGGCGCTTCGTCCCGCCGTCGTGGCTGCCATAGGTACGGTGTACGACCCCGAAATCCCGGTGAGCATCTGGGAACTGGGGCTCGTCTACGACGTGGCCATCCGGAACGGTCGCGACATCGACGTCACGATGACGCTGACCACGCCGCACTGTCCGGAGGCCCAGTACATCCCGGGCCGCGTGGAGGAGGCCGTCCGGGAGGTGGCGGGCGTGGGCGACGTGCGCGTCGACATCGTCTGGGAGCCGCCGTGGACGCCCGACCGCATGAGCGAGGCCGCACGCCTCGAACTCGGCTATTTCTAGAGGAACCGCGATGACCGATGCGCCGAAGCTCCTGACCCTGACCGATGCGGCCGCCGAGCGGGCGCGAGCCATGATCGCCGCCCACGGCGAGGCCGCGCGAGGACTCCGCATCGCGCTCAAGACCGGCGGCTGTTCCGGCATGGCCTACGACGTTGAATTCGCCGACGAGATCCGGCCGACCGACGAGGTGGTCGAAGACCGTGGGGTCAAGGTGTTCATCGATCCCGCGGCGGTGCTGTTTCTTGCAGGCAGCCGGATCGGCTGGGAGGAAAGCATCCTGCAGTCGCGGTTCACGTTCGAGAATCCGAACGAGGTCGCGCGGTGCGGGTGCGGCGAATCGGTGTCCTTTGGAGGGCCTGGCGGCCAAGGGTGAGGCCGCTTGCCATTGACCATTCTGTAGCGCCGCCGCGCCACCGAGGACGTGTCCGTTCGGGTTTCGCCGATTTTCCCAGTGGGCAGGAGTGCCCGCAGTTCCACGTTTGAGCGCGGCCTGAAGCGCCGCTGCAGCCGGTTAGCGTGACCGCGGACTCAAGATCACATTGAGTTTGTTCGTGTGGAACTTCTGTCGTGTCCGTCAAGAACGATGGGCCGCGTTGTTTCGTCTGGCGGACACCGACAAAGGGAATATGCGGTCATGAAGATTACGGTAGAGATTCCCGACGCCATGTTCCGGCGGGCAAAGGCCTAGGCAGCCGTTAACGGTATGAGTTTGAACCAGTTCTTTCGCGAGGCACTCGAGAAGAAGCTTCGAAGTTGCGTGGATGAGCCGGCTGCCGGTCAAGTGGTTCCACCGTGGATGGCGGGCTTCGGTGCACTCGCCGACCTTTCGGAGGAGAACCGCCGGGTCTTGGACCTCGTCGACGGTGAATTTGAGAAGATCGATCCCGAAGACGCGGCGTGACATTCGACGCCAATGCGTTACCGGCGTGCCGGCTGGGGTCTTGCCAGATGCCTCGGAAGTGGAGCGCCGGTACACGGGGCCGCCATGTCCAACGCCCGGCATCACGCCTCTAGTCCGGTCAACAGCTTCTCGCTTCCAGCGCCGCCCTCTCAAATCCGTGTGATCGGCTCGGGAACATCCAGGCAATAGCGTGTGCGTGCATCATTGTCGGTTGATAAGTTGGCTAATATCGGTTACGGACTGATGTATCGTCAATTGCAAACATGAAATGATCATGCTGCTCACCTATCGCGTACTCGACGACGAAGAAAAACGGGTGGAGGAAGCCACGGCAGCTATCCGTGACCGCCTACGCCAGTTCGTCGCGACGGAGCCACGTCGCTGGACAGGTCTGCTCGCCCGCATGACCCGGGCCCGCGCCTTGGTCGGGTCAAACAGCGTGGAGGGAATCAACGTATCCGAGGATGACGCCATTGCCGCAATCGACCAGGAAGATCCGGCGACCACCGACCGGAGCACTTGGCGGGCTGTCGTTGGCTACCGCGAGGCGATGGACTACATCCTCCAGCGCCGCCTGAGCCCATCCTTCAGAATCACGGAAGATGTGCTTCTGGCTGTCCACTTCATGATCTGCCAGTCCGACCTTGCGGCCAATCCAGGTCAGTACCGGCCGGGGTGGGTTGGAGTTCGAAATGCCCAGACCGGGGAACTCGTACATGAGGGGGTGGATCGCGATGACCTGGAAGCCCTCGTGCACGAGCTGTTGGACTACGTGAACAATGGCCCGGTGGGGTCAGTGTTTCTACGCGCGGCCATGGCCCATTTGAACCTGGCGATCCTGCACCCGTTCACGGACGGAAACGGTCGTACTGCCAGATGTATCCAGACCGCAGTGTTGGCAAGCGACGGCATTATTGCGCCGGCATTCTCCTCGATTGAGGAGTACATTGGTCGCAATCAACGCGCGTACTACGACGTATTGGGAGAAGTAGGCGGGGGCACCTGGGATCCAAGGCGTAACCCCAAGCCGTGGGTTCGCTTCTGCCTAAGCGGTCACTACCTGCAGGCGCAGACCATCCTTCGGCGGATGCGTGAGGTGGAGCGGGTTTACGGCGAGCTCTCGGAACTAGTTCAAACCAGCGGAGCCCCTGATCGCACGGCTTTGGCTCTCGTCCAGGCTGCCTTTGGCGGCAAGGTGCGGAATTCGTCCTACCGGGTAAGTGCGGACGTGTCGAAGAATGTTGCCAGCCGTGATCTGAAGGTGCTCGTGGACGCCAAGTTCCTCGTTCCGGAGGGGGAAAAGCGTGGTCGCTCGTACGTAGCCGCTCCCGTAGTACAAACAATTCGTCAGCGGTTGCGGCTTCCCAAGATCGTCGAAGATCCATTTGCTGAGGGAGGGCCAGCGCTGCCGCGTCAGGAAAGCCTGTTTCCCGAGATCGCCTAGCCTCGAATTGTTCCAAGAGGTTCCTTGCCGTATGCCCAGCGGGCGGCGACCTACGCGGCGCAGTTGTCGGAGCATGCTGGCTCGGCCTGCGAACCTTGCACGAGACTGCGCCGGGTCGAGGGGCGCTTCCGTACGTGGCGCCCGGATCGCACGTAATCGCGTGTCTGGCGGCAGCGCCGATCAGCTTGCGAGGCCCGAATCAAGAGGGATGACAGGCCGGGCTAAATCGACAAAAGTCCCTTATTTGCTTTCTTATTCCTGCAAAGGTCCCTAATCTCGCGGAGGAGGGATCGCTAATGCCGGGAATGTCCGTCGCCAAATCGCTGCATCAGATGCCCGAGGCGTTCGTGTCGGACAAGGCGATCACGCGGCAGGTGTCCCGGATGGTCAAGGCCGGCAAGCTGCGCAAGCTGGCCTCGCGACTTTATACCCGCGACCTGACCGACCGGCCCGAGGCGGTCGTCGCCCGCAACCTGTGGCAGATCGTTGCCGGCTTTTTCCCCGGCGCGCTGATCGCCGACCGCACGGCACTGGAAAACGCCCCGGCGAGCGATGGTTCGGTCTGCCTGGTTGCCGATCGCGGAAGAGACATTCACCTGCCCGGCCACGTCCTCCGGCCACGGCGAGGCGCGGGGCCGCTTCCTTCGGACCGGCCCTTCCTCGCTGAACTGTTCCTGAGCGCGACGGCGCGCGCCTATCTGGAAAACATGCGCCCATCGCGCGCACGGGGAGGCTTGGTTGCGCGCACCCTCGGACGGGCGGAGATTGAGGAACGGCTTGACGCTCTGATCCGCCGTTCGGGTGAAGAAGCCGCCAACCGTCTTCGTGACGAAATCCGCGCCACGGCACCAAGTCTCGGCCTCGGAGCGGAAGCTGCGGCGCTTGATGCCCTGATTGGCGCCCTGCTCGGCACCCGTACGGCAGCGTTGACCGCGCCCGCCGCCATGGCGCGGCGGCATGGCCGCCCCTTCGATCCGGCCCGGCTCGCGCTGTTCGGAACCCTGCACGCGGCGCTGCGCGATCATCCCCCGCTTTCGCGTATCGCTCCGGACCGCACGACCGAGGGTTCCGCGACGCTCGCCTTCTTCGATGCCTACTTCTCGAATTTCATCGAGGGTACCGAATTCGATGTCGGGGAGGCCGCCGACATCGTCTTCCGCGGCTACATCCCCAACGAGCGACCGGAAGACGCGCACGACGTGCTCGGCACGTGGCGGATCGTCTCCGATGACCGGGAAATGCGCCGCACACCAACCAACGCCGCCACACTCGAAGCGCTCCTCAAGTCCCGCCACGCGACCATCATGGAAGGCCGCCCCGACCGGCGACCAGGGTCTTTCAAGCAGGCGGAGAACCGGGCCGGGGCCACCGTCTTCGTCGCGCCGGAACTGGTCGCGGGTACCCTGTCTCATGGCCTGGAACTTTGCCGAAGCCTGGAGACACCGTTCCAGCGCGCAGCCTTCATGATGTTTCTCATTACCGAGGTCCACCCCTTTGCCGACGGCAACGGGCGAACCGCGCGGATCATGATGAACGCCGAGCTGGTGGCAGCGGGCGAGGAACGGATCATCGTGCCCAGCGTGTACCGCGCAAACTACCTGTCGGCGCTGCGAGCGCTGTCCCGGACGGGTCGGCCGGAGCCGATGATCCGCATGCTCGATTATGCGCAGAAATGGACGGCGGCCGTCGACTGGCGCTCCGTGGAGGAGACCCGGCGCGAGCTCGACGCCTGCGACGCATTCCTTGACGCCTCGGTCGCCGAGGAAGAGGGGAAGCGGCTCAGGATGCCGGGACTGTCGGCGGGTTGACGGTATCCCGTGCGCGCATCCGGCCGGTCAGATGTCAAGGAACGGCAACGAATCTGCGGCACGCCTCAGGCCCGCCGCCCGGGCCTGGACTGCGTCCTGGTCGCCCGGACGCTGTCGTTCACCCTGGTCACGCGGCCCTTCGCCACCCGGTGCCGCGCTGCGGGACCGGTCGCGAAGCGCTGAGAACCGTACACAGCCTGAACCCGCAAACCCCTTGTCGGTCGAGGGGCTGCCGTCTTCCTGTCCGGGGATTTCGGATTGGGGAACCTGGGTCCGGTCATCGCCTTCGCCCGCGCTCGAAGCCGGGCGATGCCGCAGCTATCATCGAACGTCGCTTACGCTGCGGGGGATCCGATGATGACCTCACCGATGCGAAGCCTGATCCCGTCAATGCTCCTTTGCCTCGCGCTTCTGCCGGCGGCAGCGCCTGCGCAGGAAGCCGGGCCCCGTGACGCGGATCCCCTGAGCGAGGACCTCGTTCCGGCACCGGTATTGTCGCCCGGCGAAGTCGTCCGCATCCAGCTTGAGGCGCTGCGGCGCAACGACGAGCGCGACCTGGGCATCGAGGTCGCGTTTCGCTTTGCCTCGCCCGCCAACCGTGCCCACACCGGCCCCCTGTGGCGCTTCATTCGCATGATCCGCAACGGCCCCTATGCGCTCATGCTGGATTTCCACGCTGCGAGCTACGGGCCCGTGGAGGCGAGCGGCAACCAGGCGCGCCAGCGGGTGGTCCTGGCGGACGCGACGACGAGCGTGACCTACTGGTTCTATCTCTCCCGGCAGACCGACACCCCCTACGCCGACTGCTGGATGACCGACGCCGTGTTCATCGAACCCGTCGAGGGGCACGCGGCGTGAGCTCGCTGTCGTTCCGGTCCCGGCCATCCGGACTTACGGAGGATCAGCGGGCGAACTGAGGACGAGCGGCCCGCGGCTCGTGGACGTGCGTCAGGTCGCGGGCGCCACCCGCCAGGCCGGTCAGCGATCTTCCCGGCCGGACGGGGCGAGGTGCGGGCTCCCTCCGGAACCCGGCGCTACTGGCGAAGCCGGAAGTCGTTCTCGCCCGACTCGTCGATGCCCCGGACGAGGAACACGGTCCGGTTCGCGTGGTCGCTCACGCCCTTTTCGGCGGCGAGGCGGCGGGCGAAGTCCCGATCGAAGACCGTGCTGGTCGGCATGTAGCGGAGGGTCATGCCGCGGCGCGACCGATCGGAACGATTGGCCCTGGAGCCGTGGGTCAGGTAGACGTCATGCAGCGAAATCTGGCCGGGTTCGAGCTCCAGGTTGACCGCTTCGGCGAGGTCGATCTGGTCGTCGTCGATCTCCTGGTGCAGGGTCAGTTCCGGGTCGGCGTTGGTGTGGTGCGAACGGAGTCTCCTCGCCTTGTGGCTGCCCCGGATCACCTGGAGGCAGCCGTTCTCGGCGTTCGCCGCATCGACCGCGATCCAGACCGTGCACGTCGCCAGCGGCCGGAGCGGCCAGTACTCCCCGTCCTGATGCCACGGCGTCTCGTAACCGTCGCGCGCGGGCTTGGCGAAGAAGCTCGAATTCCAGAGTGCGATGTTCGGCCCCAGCACCTGTTCGACCATGTCGAGGATGTCGGGATTCCTGGCATAGTTCAGGAAGGCCAGGTCGTACGCCAGGAGCGACGGGCAGTAGTTTCGGAAGTCGGGATACCGGGCGACGAGGCGGTCGTGATGACCGCGGATGTCGGCCAGGTCCTCGTCGGGCAGACGGTAATCGGGGATCACGTAGCCGTCTTCACGGTATTGCCCGAGCTGCTCGGCAGTCAGCATGGCACGCCTTCGTACGGAGATTTCGGGGAGCGGGCGGGGATGGTCTCACGCGCCGTGTCCCGATGCAACGCTCTCGGCCAGCCCGGTGCCGGCCGGCGAGGGGTCGGACCCGGCCTCGGCAATGCGCCGGGTCGCGTGGAAGTCCCTGAATCTCTCCCGCGGCACCGATTGCGCTTGCGGTGGGTGGCTCTGCGTAGGAAAATGCTGCCTGTGTCTATGGGCCCCGGCCGACCGGGTCGTCGCGGCTCCCCGGTGGCGGCCGATCACGCGGCAGGATGCAGCCGGCCTGCCGTCTGCGTGCCCGTTCCGTGCGCGCCTGCCTGATGGCGCGATTCCTCGAAGCCCGGATGGAATCCCGATGCGCCATGTCGGCGGACCGGTGTTTCGCCAGCCCGCTGATTCCTGCACGCCGCGGAACGCCTGTTGGAGAGATGTCATGCAGCTGAAGCGATACAGCGACTATTCCCTGCGGGCGCTCATCTATCTCGGGCTCCACCCCGACCGGCGGTGCACGATCCGCGAGATCGCCGGTGCCTACGGCATTTCCCAGAATCATCTCATGAAGCTGACCCATCGCCTGGGTCAGGAGGGGTTCATCGAGACGTCGCGCGGCAGAAACGGCGGTCTGAAGCTCGCGAGGCCGGCCAGCGAGATCAGGCTGGGCGACGTGTTCCGGGTGACCGAAGGCGACGTGCATCTGGTGGAGTGCTTCCGGGACCCGGCCGGCAACACGTGTCCGATCGCGGGGCCGTGCGTGCTGACGAACGTGCTGGACTCGGCCCTTGCCGCGTTCATCAACGTTCTCGACCGGCACACGCTGCAGGATCTGCTGGCGCCGTCGCAGGCGCTCCATGCCATCTTCTCGGCGCGGCGCGAGCATACGGCCGCGCACCGGCTGGCCGGCCCAGGCGCGGCCGTGACGAAGCCCGCGAACGCAGCCGGCTGCTGAACCCCGGCGCTCGGGGATGCAGGCGGCGCCCTCCGGGCCGGTCGCCGACGCCTACGATTCCAACAGGACCCGGAAACCGAAGTTGCCGGGCATGGGTTTCACCGAGCAGCCGCCGGAGCCGATTTCGCGAAGAAAGGTCTGCATGAAGCTCCGGTGCTCCCCCTGCAGGATCCGGATCCCGCAGTTCTCCCTGAAGACGCTGCCCTGCTCGCTCGCGTAGGTGCGCTGCCAGCAGGAATCGGTCCACTCCCACACGTTGCCCCCGGTCCCGAAGACGCCGAACGCGTTGCCGTCGTCAGACCCGACCGGGCTGGTCTTGCGGGTCGGCCGGGGAACCAGCGCATAGTCCGAGGCCCAGGCCAGCCGCTTGTCCGTAAAGAGTTGCGGTCGTTCGAACGGCTGGCCCGAGCCTGCCCGCGCGGCATACTCCCATTCGTACTCCGTCGGCAGCCGGTACCGATGGCCGGTGGCATCGGACAGCCACTGCAGGTACTGCGCAATGTCATCCCAGCTCACGTTGATCACGGGCCGGTCACCGCGTCCCCAGCCGTTGTCGGGCGGGCGATGGGCGCAGGCCCCGACCGCATGGCAGTAGTCCCACTGCGCAAAGGTCACCTCGAACTTGCCGATGTAGAAGGGCCGCTCGAACACCATGCGGCGCTCGTCGCCGCCGGCCGGGCCGGGTGCCTTGTCAGTCCCCGACACGGTCATCATGTCCCCGGCCGGGACCCGGACCAGCTCCGGCAGGAACGCGCCGGGGATCGGCGTCTCGGTCGGGCGGACTCCGGCGAACACGCCGACAAGCGTGCTAACCGCTGCCACCGCCACGACCGCCGCCACGAGGCCGGCGCGCCGGCCCAGCGGCAACCTGGGCATCCCGCGTGTCATCGGGTCTTCCTCCTTGGCGGCTTACCGGGCCGGGGGCCGGCCGCTCCCGGCATCCCCGGCCCGGTTTCCGTGCGTGCCTAGGCGGTAATCGGGCCCGGGGCCTGGACCTGCGTCATCAGGTCGTCGTTCCATTCACCCTCGACGACCACGGTCGCCAGCGCGCCGAGCTCCACCGCCTCGATCAGGTTGTGCGACAGGTAGACGTACACCCCTGGCTGCAGGAACCGGTACAGGGCCGCGCCGGCCGAGCCGCCACGGATGAACCAGGTTTCCAGCCCCTCTGCCGGCGGGTCGGCGAACGATCCCTGCTCCCAGACGTAGTCTCCATGCCCGCCGATCAGATGCGGCCGCGAATCGCGGTTGGCCTGCGAATGGATGAACAGCACCGATTCACCGACGTTCGCGGTCATGGTGTTGTCGCCCGTGAGCCCGCCGACGCGCCCGTTCATCACCACGTGGGTCGGGGTCAGCGTCCGCATGACCTCGAGCGTCTCCACCATGGCGTCGGCATGCGAGTCGTAGGACTTGAAGTTGCCGTCGGCGTCACGCGGTACGTAGAAGTCCTGTTCGCCGACGTAGTAGGCCTTGTCGTAGCGGAGAGAGTTGCCGTGCCGGTCCTTGAGGCCGTCGCGCGGCAGCACCATGACGGCGCCGTTCATCCCCGAGACCACGTGGTAGGGGATCATCTGCCCGCCCGGTGCGCAGTGGTAGATGTAGGTTCCGGGCTTGGTCGCCTTCCAGCGGAGCACCACCTGTTCGCCCGGCTGCACGAGTGTGAGGCCGCCGCCTCCGAGCGCTCCGGTCGATGCATGGAAGTCGATGTTGTGGGCGAAGATGTTGTCTTCGGGGTTCTTCAGCGTGAGCTCGATGTAGTCGCCCTCGTGGCAGACCATCAGCGGGCCCGGGATTGATCCGTTGAACGAGAGCGCGTTGATGACGGTTCCGTTGTCGTCGATTTCGCGCTGGTCCTCGGTGGCCGTGAGCTCCACCTCGATGATCTTCGGGCCGTCCGTCGCCACCTGATCGTGGGACGGGGCATGCGGGGGCGCGATGAGTTCCTGCTTCACACGGGGCAGGTCGCTCATCTCCGCCGCGTGCGCCTCGGTTACAGCGGGCAGAATCATCGGGTTCCCGGTCGAGAAGGCGCCCAGCGCGCCGCCGCCAGCCCACATCAGCTGACGTCTGTTCATGTCCAGCATGGCTGATTCCTCCTTTTGGTTGTTGCCTCATCGCGAGGATTCGACGCGGCCCAAATGCAGATCAGCCCTGTGACTTCGACTCCTTGCAGAGACAATCAACGATGTCGATAAGAAGTATTCTAGATGCATGTTTAGGTACGGCAAGCGCATGGGAAGCCTGCCGGTTCCAGGATCCGTTTGATCGCTGCGGCTCGTGCGGACCGGGGGCAGCGAAGTGCGGGGTTGCGGGTGACCGGCTGGCCAGGCCCGCGTCCACCGGACGTCAGGCGCTGGCCCCGGTGGCGCGTTGCAAGCTCGTGTCAGCCCGGTACCCTCTCGCCCGGAGCCCCATAGCCTGACGCTCGCAAAGGCTGGCATGCCATAGAGGTCGGGTAGGTCCGGGGTGTTCGCGCCGTCGCGTGATGCGGATTCCCGGCTGGCTGGCCGGCTCTGGCCGGGACACGGACCCGCGCTGCAGCGTTCGTTCCCTGCAGCCGAGGCCACGCGCTTCCACGACGTTCTCTGCGGCCGGCCCAGGCACGCTGGCGCGGAGGCCCGCATGAATTACCGCGAATTCTTCACCATCCCGAGGCTGTGGACGATGTTCGCCGTCCTGATGGTCGTGATGTTCGGAGCCCTGCTCCTGGTCGGCAGCCGGGCGTTCCACGAGGCACCGCCCGTGCCGTCCGCGGTCGTCATGGTGGACGGCGCGGATTCGGCCGAGCTGTTCACGCGCGCGGACATCCACCGGGGACGGGACGTCTGGCGCCGGCTCGGCGGCATGGAGCTGGGCTCGGTCTGGGGGCACGGGGCCTATCTGGCGCCCGACTGGACGGCCGACCTGCTGCACCGGGAAGCCATGGCCATGCTGGACGGCGACGGCGCCTTCGACGGCCTCTCCGAGCCGGAACGCGCCGCCCGGATCGCCGGCTTCGCCGCCCGGATCCGTGTCAATACCTATGATCCCGCCACCGGCCGCATCGTGGTGTCGCCCGAGCGTGCGGCGGCGCTCGATGCCGTCACCGCGCACTACACGGCGCTCTTCGGCGGCACCGGCGACGGGCCCGACGCCCGGGCGCTCCGCGAGGCCTACGCCATCCCGAACGCGCCGCTCGGCCCGGCGCCGGACGAGGACATCCGGGCGCTGGTCTCGTGGTGGTGGTGGACCGCGTGGGCGGCGACGACGCTGCGCCCCGGCGACACGGTCACCTACACCAACAACTGGCCCCACGAGCCGCTGGTCGGAAACCGCCCGAGCGCCGCGACCTTCATCTGGACCTTCGTGTCCATCGTGCTGCTGATCGCCGGTGTTGGCGCGCTGTGCTGGTTCTTCCTGCGGGAGCGGGAGGAATGGCAAAAGGACACCGAGCCCCTGGACGGCTATCCGGACGCCAACCCGATCGCCGCGGCCGACCCGAGCGCCTCGATGCGCGGCGTGGGCAAGTACGTCTGGATCGTCGTGCTCCTGCTCGGCCTCCAGATCCTCCTGGGCGCGGTCACGGCGCACTACGCGGTCGAGGGCCACGAGTTCTACGGCCTGCCGCTCGCCGACATCGCACCGTATGCGCTGACCAGGACCTGGCACGTCCAGCTCGCCGTCCTCTGGATCGCGACGGCCTGGCTGGGCGCCGGGCTGTACCTCGCGCCGATGATCGCCGGCTTCGAGCCGCGGTACCAGCGCCTGGGGGTTGATGCCCTCTGGGCCGCCCTGGTGGTGGCCGTCGTGGGATCGCTGGCCGGCGAGTGGCTCGCGCTGACCGGCCGAATGACCGATCCGGCGCTGGTCTACTGGTTCGGCCATCAGGGGTACGAGTACCTCGACATGGGGCGCTTCTGGCAGCTCCTCATCTTCGCCGGCCTGCTGATCTGGCTCGGCCTCATGATGCGCTGCCTGGTGCCGGCAATCCGGCGGGCGGGGCCGGACCGGAACCTCCTGATCCTGCTGCTGCTGTCCTCGGCCGGGATCGGCCTCCTGTTCGGAGCGGGGTTCCTGTACGAGCGCGACACGCACCTCACCATCGCCGAGTACTGGCGGTGGTGGGTGGTGCACCTGTGGGTCGAGGGCGTCTTCGAGGTGTTCGCGACGGCGTGGGTCGCCTGGGTGTTTGTCCACATGCGGCTGCTCCGGGCCTCCACGGCCGCGATCTACGTGATGTTCTCGGCCATGATCTTCCTGGGCGGCGGCGTGCTCGGCACGTTCCATCACCTGTACTTCGCCGGCACGCCGGAGGCGGTGCTCGCGCTGGGCGCCGTGTTCTCGGCGCTGGAGGTCGTGCCGCTGGCGCTGATCGCCTTCGAGGCGCATGACCACTGGCGGGCGGAACGCCAGGCCCCCTGGGTCCGGCGGTACCGCCTGCCGCTCATGTTCTTCCTGGCAGTCGCGTTCTGGAACCTGGTCGGCGCCGGCGTGCTCGGCTTCCTGATCAATCCGCCGCTCGCCCTCTACTACCTGCAGGGCCTGCTGACGACGCCCACCCACGGGCACGCGGCGCTGTTCGGCGTCTACGGCATGCTGGGAATCGGACTCCTGCTGCTGTGCCGCCGCGACCTCCCGCGGACGGCAGCCTGGTCCGACCGGACCCTCCGCTGGGTGTTCTGGCTGTTCAACGGCGGCCTCGCGCTCATGGTGTTCGGCTCGTTGCTGCCCCAGGGCATCGTGCAGGCGCTCGTGTCCTTCGAGCAGAGCTACTGGCATGCGCGGACGCCGGAACTGCTGCATTCACCGCTGATGGAGACACTGGTGTGGCTCCGCGTTCCGGGGGATGTCGTGTTTGCGCTCGGGGCCCTGTTGCTGCTGGTGTTCCTGGTGCGCCTCGAATTCGGCTCGCGCGAACGGAATACGACCGCGCCGGAAACGGCGTGACCGGAGGGTCGGTCAGGCGGCGGGCAGGCTGATCGAGGGCGCCAGGCGGCGCAGGACGGCCCGGGCGTCATACGTCTCGGGCTGGCCGGGCGGCTTGGCGCCCCGCCGGAGCACGATGTTGGCGTAGCCGGTGTAGCGGTCGGCCGGCCGCGCCGTGGCCGAGCCGAAGGCGCCGTAGGGGTCGCCGAAGACATCGTACCGGCCGAAGCCGAAGGCGCCGCCGACCCCGATCATGGTCGAGAAGTACGTGGTGCTGCGCTCGATCTCCCAGTCGGCGACGACGAAGTGGTCGAAACCGCGCGCCACGGTGATCTCGGCGGCACGGTAGAGTAGGTAGTTCTCGACCGTCTCGCGGGCGGTGAGGCGGTTGCCGCTGAAGGTGACACGGAACCGGTCGTCCTCGAGTTGCAGCTCGGCGTAACCCTGGCCGTCGACCGCCGGCTGGTACGGCGTCGCCGCGCCGCAGGCCGCGAGGCCGAGCACCCCGGCGATGGCGAGAACCGGTGTGATGCGCTGGGTCCGTCGGGTCATCGCGGCCTCCCTGCTGGCGCTCCTCCAAGGGTGATATGGGCCGGCGGGAAGGCCCGGACAACGGCGCCCCGCGGCCCCTTGGAATTGGGTCGATGGTAGCGCGCCCGTCTGCGGGAGCGGCTTCGCACCCGCATCGGGAGGGCGTATCCTGCCGCGGTTCCGTTGCACCTGGATTCACGCTGGCCGGGCCGGATGCCCCCCGAAACCGGGTGCCGCCGCGCCACCCGGGCGCCCATCCAACCTTCCCCGTGCGAGTTCCGCCATGACCACGCCGCCGCTCAGCGACCGGGTCCGCCTCCGCCGCCGCCATGACCGCGGCGGCTACGACGCGACGACCCTGTATCCGATCCTCGACGCCATGCCGATGTGCTCGGTGGGCTACGTCTTCGATGGACACCCCTACGTGACCCCGACCCTGCAATGGCGCGAGGGCGGTGACGTGTTCTGGCACGGGTCCTCGGCCAGCCGGATGCTGCAGGCGGTGGACACGGCGGAGGTCTGCCTGACCGTTGCGATCCTGGACGGCTTCGTCATGGCGCGCTCCGGCTTCCATCACTCGACCAACTACCGGTCGGTGATGCTGCTGGGGACCGCCCGCAAGGTGTCTGATCCGGACGAGAAGGAAGCCCGGCTGAAGGCCTTCGTCGACGGTAATTTCCCGGGCCGCTGGGACATCCTGCGCCCGCCGCTGGCGCAGGAGATGAAGGGGACCACGGTCCTGACCATGCCGATCCGGGAGGCGTCGTCGAAGGTGCGCACCGGGCCGCCGAAGGATGACGACGAGGACTACGCCCTGCCGATCTGGGCGGGAGTCATCCCGGTCCGCATGGAAGTGCTCGACCCGGTCCCGGACCCGCGCAACCTCGAGGGAGTCGAGCCGCCGGAGCACATCCTGAACTTCCGGCTGGATTGAGCGGGCCGCACCGCCGGGACGCCGGCTCCGGCACCGCAGAGGCCCTGGCCGGGGGGTGCCGCCGCGTCCGTGCTCCGGGCGCTCGCGACTGCGATACCCGGCGCACCGGCTCGCGCTAGACTCCTCTCCTGCGAATCTCTTGCGGGGGGAGCGGCACCATGGAACGGCTGAACACGGTCATCGATTCGGTCAACGCGTTCGCCTGGGGGCCGCCCATGCTGGGCATCCTCGGGGTCACCGGCGTCCTGCTGACCCTCGGGCTCGTCTTCATGCCCTGGCGCCGGGTGGGGTACGGCTTCCAGCTGCTGTTCGACCGCAGCGCCCCCGAGGGCGAGGGGGAGGTCAAACCCTTCAACGCCCTGATGACGGCGCTGTCGGCGACGGTCGGCACCGGGAACATCGCCGGCGTCGCCACGGCCATCGCGCTCGGCGGGCCGGGCGCCATCTTCTACATGTGGCTCATCGCCCTGTTCGGCATGGCGACGAAGTACGCGGAGGCCGTGTGCGCCGTCACCTACCGCGAGGTCGACCGGTCGGGCAACTACGTCGGTGGCCCGATGTACTACCTGCGGAACGGCGTCGGAGCCTTCGCGCCTGAGCTCGGCAAATGGCTGGGGCTGGCGTTCGCGATCTTCGGGGCGATCGCGGCGTTCGGGATCGGCAACGCGGTCCAGGTCAACTCCATGGCCGCCGCACTGGTGTCGAGCTTCGGGGTGCCGCCCTGGCACACGGGCGTGATCGTCGCGGCGCTTGTGGGCGTGGTCGTCATCGGTGGCATCCGGCGGATCGCGGAGGTCGCCGGCCGGCTCGTGCCGGCGATGATCGTGCTGTACCTCGGCGCGGCGCTGCTGATCATCCTCATCAACATCGCGGCGGTGCCGGCGGCGATCGGGCTGATCTTCACCCACGCCTTCACGCCGGCGGCGGCGACCGGCGGCTTCGCCGGCGCGGCGGTGGCCGCGGCCATCCGCTTCGGGGTTGCGCGCGGGGTGTTCTCCAATGAATCGGGGCTGGGTTCGGCCGCGATCGCCCACGCGGCGGCCCAGACGAACAGTCCGGTCCGCCAGGGCGTCATCGCCATGCTCGGGACCTTCATCGACACCCTCGTCGTGTGCACGCTGACCGCCCTGGTGATCCTCACCTCCGGTGCGTGGACCATGACGGGCGCGGACGGCGGCGGGCTGACGGGCGCGGTGCTGACCTCGGCGGGCTTCCAGAACTCGATCGCCGGCGGCCAGTACATCGTCACCGTCGCCCTGGCGGTGTTCGCCTTCACCACCATTCTCGGGTGGTCGTACTACGGGGAGCGGTGCTGGCAGTACCTGTTCAGCGAACGGAGCCTGCTGGTCTACCGCGCGCTCTGGGTCCTGGCGGCGCTCACCTTCGCCAACGTGAAGGTCAACCTGGTCTGGAACCTGGCCGACACCCTCAACGGGCTGATGGCGATTCCGAACCTGATCGGGCTGCTGCTGCTGGCGCCGATGGTGTTCAAGGTGACCCGCGAGTACTTCGAATCCATCGGTCGGCCGCTCGCCTGATCGCCATCGGCGAGCGGCGCCGGGTGGCACCGGCCTTCCGGTATCAGGCGGGACGGCTCACGCCGGCGGCGCCACGCGCAAGGTGAACGTCACCGGGCCGTCGTTGGTCAGCGAGACCTGCATGTAGGCGCCGAAGCGCCCGGTCCGGACCAGCGGGTGCAGCGCCTGCGCTCGGCTGACGACGTGCTCGAACAGGCGTTGCCCCTCGGCCGGCGGCGCGGCGCTGGACAGGCTCGGACGAGCGCCCTTGCGCGTGTCGGCGGGCAGCGTGAATTGCGGGACGAGCAGAAGTCCGCCGCCGATGTCGGCCACGCTGAGGTTCATCTTCCCGTCGTCGTCGGGAAACACGCGGTACCCCACGAGACGCTCGACGAGACGGTCCCCCGTGCGCTCGGTGTCGCCCCGTTCCACGCCGATGAGCACCATCAGGCCCGCGCCGATGGCCCCGACGGTGTCGGGCCCGATGTCCACCCGCGCGCTGGAGACGCGCTGGAGCAGCCCGATCAAGGCGGAACCGCGGGCGCCGGACGATCGCTGCCGGCCCGGGCCGCGCGGCTCGCGCCGACCTCGCCTGGTTCCCGATTCATTCGGGGCGGATGGGGCAGGGGCGGTCTGCTTCCCGCACCGTTCATCGCCCCGCGGCTCAGGCGGCGGCTTCGCGCGGGGCCTCCACGACCCGGGTCCCGAAATCGGCCGGCGAGACCACCTCCAGCACCTCGTAGTCGTCCGAGCACGCGATCTCGCGGTGCTTGATCCGCGGCGGCTGGAGGATGCAATCGCCCTTCTCGAGGCGGTGTACTCCCTCCCCCTCGTACTCGAACTCGGCCCAGCCGTTGAGCACCAGCACGAACTGGAAGTCGCAGTCATGCACGTGCCAGTCCTGAACTGCGTCCTCCACTCGCTTGCCGTTGGCCTTGATGATGTGCGCGATGTAGTCGCCCTTGGTGCCGTCCTTAACACCGAGGTCGCGGTAGTCGAAGATCTCGCGCAGTCCGGGCGTCCAGGCGGCATCGCCTGCCTTCGCGTGGACGAATTCCCATTGCTTTGCCATGTCGTGTCCTCACTTTCACTGGATCACTGGATCACTGGATCACTGGAGCGCGGGGTGCCGATGATGGCATGAAGAGCGGGTGCCGTCTCGCCGGCGCGCACTGGGGCCGGTGCGTTGGGTCGGACCCGTGCACTTCAAGCAAGATCAGGTGGCGTTGTGCTTCCCGTACCCGCTCGGTAAGCAAGGGACGCTGAAGACCACCGCCATTACCGCCCGCCGCATCGCCCGCGCCGGGTAATCGTACGCTCCGGACGCGGCGAGCCTTCGTCCGCGCCACAACGATCAGGTGCGCCCGCGTAGTTTCGGCAAGCGAGCGGGCGACAGTCCCATGAACCTTGGCTTGGTCACCATGTTGCTTTCCCGAACGCGCCGGCGTCAAACCTGCCCTTGTATCCCTCTTCATCAAGTAAGGCTGCCGGCAAAGCGTACCAACTTAGAGGAATATGAAGTATGCAAAAGTTCTCTTTTCGTATTATATTTGATCATTCTTCCTGCGATGTAACCGGATGACCTGATCTTGCGTGCAACTGAGCGTTTTTTCGAAGAGCGTCTGGAACAGTCTGAAGCGAAAGCTCGGATCGTCACCAAGTATTTCTCCGCCTGGGCGAATGTCATTATGCGCTCGGTGCAGCGACGAGGTGGAAAGCTCGCTTACGTAGACCTGTATGCCGGTCCCGGACGCTACAAGGATGGCGCCGCCTCGACCCCATTGCTCGTCCTTCAGTCTGCGATAACGCATCCACAGATTTCTCAGATGCTCGTTTCCTTCTTCAATGATTCCGACCAGAACAATACGGCCACTCTCATACAGGAAATTCGAAGGCTCCCACATGTAGACAGGCTCAAGTATTCGCCTGTTGTTCGCTGTGGCGAGATCGACGATGAGGCTGAGCGATACTTCAGCGAGACACGAATGATACCAGCGTTTTCGTTTGTAGACCCGTTTGGCTACAGGGGGCTTTCTCTGAAGATCGTAAAGGGCGTGATTAAGGATTGGGGTTGCGACTGTGTCTTCTTTTTCAACTACAATCGAATAAATGCCGGAATTACGAACCCGTACGTAGCGTCGCACATCGACGCTTTGTTTGGCAAAGCGGGCGCCGACAAATTGAGAGGTTTGTTGCCAGGGCTTGCGCCCGAGCTTCGTGAAGCTGCAATTCTGGAGGCACTCGCGAACGAAATAAAGAATCTCGGCGGTAGGTATGTTCTTCCCTTTACCTTCAAGAACACGACTGGTACTCGCACTTCACACAAACTAGTTTTCGTCTCCAAGAGCTTTAAGGGCTACGAAATCATGAAGGACATCATGGCGAAAGAAAGCTCCACGAGAGACGAAGGAGTCCCATCATTCACGGTATTCGCCGGCGGACGCATCGATGCCGCTGCTGTTCTCTCTCGCCCAACCCATGAGCCATTTACGAGACAGTCTCCTGCAGGAATTTGCGGGGCAGCAATTGACTCTCGATCAGATCTACAAATCACATAGCGTCGGTCGGCCATACGTAAAGACGAACTACCGCGCGGCCATCAGGAAACTAGAAGAAGACGGCATTGTGACGGCATACTCGTCGAAAGGGCAGCGGCGTGGCCTTACCTATCCTACTCATGTCCTCGTAAAATTCCCGGAGAATGCGGCCTGTGGCGACTAATTCTGCCATTGAATGGACGGAGGCCACTTGGAACCCGGTGGTCGGGTGCACAGTTGTGTCTCCAGGATGTACCAATTGTTATGCCATGCGAATGGCACATCGGCTAGCAGCAATGGGGCAGCCGAAATATGCAGGGACGACCCGCGTATCAGGCGACCGACCCAAGTGGAACGGCGTCGTTCGCGTCGATGCACGAAGTGCGGACCTGCCGCATTCATGGAAAGCTGGCCGCATCATCTTCGTAAATTCAATGTCTGATCTTTTTCATGACAAAGTACCGGTGGCCTTCGTCCATCGCATTTTCTCAACGATGCGTGCTACCCCTCGTCATATCTATCAAATACTGACAAAACGGTCGGATCGTTTAGATGCTTTGTCTGCTGAAATCGATTGGCCGAAGAATGTTTGGATGGGCGTTAGCGTCGAAAACAAGGACTACCTGCACAGAGTTGATGACCTTCGAAATTGCGGTGCGTTCGTCAAGTTCCTAAGCCTTGAACCTCTCTTGGGGCCCCTTGATCAGATCGATCTTTCGGGGATCGACTGGGTGATTGCCGGTGGCGAAAGCGGACCCGGAGCCCGCCCGATTGATCCCTCGTGGGTTCGAGATATTCGTGATCGGTGCATCAGTGCGGGCATTGCCTTCCATTTCAAACAATGGGGTGGGACCAACAAGAGGAGGACTGGCCGCATGCTGGATGGCCGCACGTGGGACGAGTTTCCCAAATATGGAGATGCAGCAGCGGCGTGGCCGCCCACCGATGCGCTGTGAAGTCATGACAATCCGATCTGGGAAGTGAACGTCGATTTTGCATACGTCCGCATTCATCACCCGAGATACGGGACACCCTGCAGCCTAAGTCATTCGACCAATCCGCCACAGGACAGAGGGTTGTATGGGTGCCGCCATACCAATTTTCACGGCCGGGAACTCTTGGCCGCTCTCGAATGATCGGGCATCAGGACAGCAGCCCGAGGCGACAAAACCGGGATTTGAGTAAATTCAGCCTGTTTCCGGTTTCGAAGGGATCAACGCCGAACACATGACCTGAAGTCGCAAACGAAAGTCCACGCTTCCGTGACCACGCATACGTTAGTGCACAGATCGCGATCGCTGAGGAGAAGGGGCGTGTGTCCGACGCGCGTGGAAAACGGCGCACCCGTGCAACATGGACAATCGGTTGGACGGCGTTAGCGTCTTGCCATGGCGACGCGCTGCCCCCTAGACGGCAACGCGTCGGCGCAAGGGCTTGTCCCCGACGGTCCAGAACGGCACGGTCGCGAACAACCGGTTGCCGACATGGCGTGTTGCCTGTTTCCTATCGCTGTTGCTCGAAAGTTTTCCGACCGCAGGCAGGGCGGCTCGGCACTTCCTCGCGAACACCGGCGCCAATTCACGATCAGCAAGCGCGCCCGGCAACAAGCGTCCGCTCCGCGCCGGTTGACGACACGCGGCGCGGCACGCATGTTGCAGTCTGCCGGTGTCCGCCGGTTCCCCTTTCTGATGACCTGACCGCGCCCCCGGATACCGGCTTGTCCGAGACGTTTTCGCCTGCCACGTACCGCAACATGGCCAATGCGGTGCGTGCCCTCGCCATGGACGCGGTCGAACGCGCCGCCTCCGGCCATCCGGGCATGCCGATGGGCATGGCCGATGTCGCCACGGTGCTTTTCGCACGGCACCTCAAGTTCGATTCCGAGCACCCGGAATGGCCGGACCGTGACCGGTTCGTGCTGTCGGCCGGCCACGGCTCGATGCTGCTGTACGCGCTGCTGCACCTCACGGGCTACGCCGACTTCCCGCTCGAGCAGCTCAAGCGCTTCCGGCAACTGGGCAGCCGCACGGCCGGCCATCCCGAGTACGGCCATGGCCGGGGCATCGAGACCACCACGGGCCCGCTCGGGCAGGGACTGGCCAACGCGGTCGGCATGGCGCTCGCGGAGCGGATGCTGAACGCGCGCTTCGGCGACGATCTGGTCAGTCATCGCACGTGGGTGATCGCCGGCGACGGTTGCATGATGGAGGGGATCAGCCACGAGGCGGCCAGCCTGGCCGGCCACCTCCGGCTCGGACGGCTCACGGTGCTGCTGGACGACAACGGGATCTCGATCGACGGGCCGACCAGCCTCGCGATGTCGGACGACTACCCGGCCCGGTTCGCCGCGCTCGGCTGGCACACCCAGTCCGTCGACGGCCACGACGTGGAGGCGGTCGATCGAGCGCTGGCGGCGGTCGCGGAGGACCCGCGTCCCTCGCTGATCTGTTGCCGCACGACCATCGGGATGGGTGCCCCCACGAAGGCAGGCACCGCCGGCGCCCACGGCGCGCCGCTCGGTGCGGACGAGATCGTGGGTGCCCGCGAAGCCCTCGACTGGCCGCATGCGCCGTTCGAGATCCCCGGTGATGTCGCTGGATGCTGGCAGGCGGTCGGCGGGCGCGGGCGGGAGGAGCGTGCGGCCTGGGAGGCCCGGCACGCCGCTGCCGGGGACCGGGCGCACAACCTGTCCAACGCGCTGGCCGGCGAACTCCCGGAGGCGCTGGAGACGGCGGTGGCCGGGCTGGTCCGCAAGTTCTCGGAGTCGGCGCCCAAGTGGGCGACCCGGAAGGCCAGCCAGGAGGTCTTGAACGAGCTGGCGCAGGTGGTCCCGGACCTCGTGGGCGGCTCGGCCGACCTCACGGGATCCAACAACACGCGGGCGTCCACGCAGGAACCGGTCACGCCGGGGAACTACGCCGGCCGCTACCTCTACTGGGGCGTGCGCGAGCTCGGCATGGCGGCCTGCATGAACGGGATGGCGCTGCACGGCGGGCTCATCCCGTACGGCGGCACCTTCCTCGTGTTCTCGGACTACGCGCGCTCGGCGATCCGCCTGGCGGCGCTCATGGGCGTCCGGGTCATTCACGTGGCGACCCATGATTCGATTGGTCTCGGGGAGGACGGCCCGACCCACCAGCCGGTCGAACACCTGGCCGCGCTCCGCGCGATTCCCAACCTCCTGGTCCTCCGGCCGGCAGACGCCGTGGAGACGGCAGAGTGCTGGCAGCTCGCGCTCGAGCACGTCGATGGCCCTTCCGTCATCGCGCTCACCCGCCAGGGCGTGCCGACGGTGCGGACGACGACGGACCCGGACTGCACGGCGCGTCGCGGCGGGTACGTGCTGCGCGATGCGCCGGCTGCGCAGGCCGTCCTGATTGCCTCGGGCTCTGAAGTGGCGGTGGCCCTGGGCGCGGCGGACCTCCTCGCCGGCGACGGCATCGCCGCCCGGGTCGTCTCCCTGCCGTCATGGCAGCTGTTCGGAGCCCAGGACGAGGCGTACCGCGAGCGCGTGCTCGGGGGTGATACGTTGCGGGTCGGCATCGAGGCGGCGACGCGGTTCGGCTGGACGCGCTGGCTCGGCGCCGACGGGGAATTCGTCGGCATGACCGGCTTCGGAGCGTCGGCGCCAGGCGCTGATCTGTTCCGGCACTTCGGCATTACGGCCGATGCCGTTGCCGAGCGGGTACGCGCTCGGCTCGGCCACGGTTGAGGAGGCAGAGTTCGATGGCTGCACGACTGGCGATAAACGGTTTCGGCCGGATCGGCCGGCTGGTGTTCCGGGCCATCCGGGAATCCGGCCGCGAGGATGTGGAGGTGGTCGCCGTGAACGACCTCGCTCCCCCCGAGACCTCCGCCCACCTGCTGCAGTTCGATTCGGTGCACGGCCGGTTCCCGGGCGCGGTCACCCTTGCGGACGGACGGCTGGATGCCGGCGGCGTCAGCGTCGCCGTGCTGGCGGAGCCCGATCCGCAGAAACTCCCCTGGGGCGATCTGGACGTCGATGTCGTGCTGGAATGTACCGGCCGGCTGGTCGACCGGGCGGCCGCCGCCCAGCACCTGGACGCCGGAGCCACGCGGGTGCTGGTGTCGGCCCCTGCCAGGGACGTCGACCGGACGATCGTGATGGGCGTCAACGACGCGATGCTGCAGGCGGGCGACCGTGTGGTGTCGAATGCATCGTGCACGACCAACTGCCTTGCCCCGGTGGCCAAGGTGCTCCACGCGCTGGTAGGTCTCGAGCGCGGTTACATGACGACCGTGCACGCGTACACGGCCGATCAGCGCCTTCAGGACACGATGCACGGCGACCTTCGCCGGGCACGGGCGGCGGCCCTGTCGCTGATCCCGACCTCGACAGGGGCGGCCCGGGCCGTCGGACTGGTCCTGCCCGACCTCGCCGGCAGGCTCGACGGCTGCGCCATCCGGGTGCCGACCGCGAATGTCTCGCTGGTGGACCTGGTGTTCGATGCCGCCCGCCCGACCAGTACGGATGAGGTCAATGCCGCGATGGCCGCGGCGGCGGCCGGGGAACTGCAGGGTGTGCTCGCGTACACCGAGGCGCCGCTGGTCTCGTGCGACTTCAACCATGTCCCCGCCAGCGCCACGTTCGATGCCACGCAGACGCAGGTGGTCGACGGGCGTTTGGTCCGTGTGCTGGCCTGGTACGACAACGAGTGGGGATTTTCCAACCGGATGGCCGATACGGCCGCCCGCATGGCCGCGTTCGGCGGACCGGACGGGTGAAGCTCCGGTCCCTCGATTCGGTTCCCTGGGAGGGGCGGCGGGCGCTCGTCCGCTGCGACCTCAACGTTGCGTTCCTCCCGGACGGCTCGCCGTCGGACCTCGCGCGGATCGAGCGCCTGAAGCCCACCGTCGCCGAACTCATGGGGCGAGGGGCCAAGGTCGTGCTGGCCTCGCATCTCGGCCGACCCGGCGGGGCGGTGGCCCCGGATCTCTCGCTCACGCAGGTGGTCGAACCCCTGGGCGAAACGCTCGGGGCGGAGGAAATCGCACTGCTCGGCGACTGCGTGGGAGACACGATCGAAGCCATCACGCAGGACCTGCAGCCGGGTGGCATCGCCTTGCTGGAGAACCTTCGGTTCCATCCCGGCGAGGAAGCCAACGACCCGGAGTTCGCCGCCGCTCTCGCGCGCCTCGGGGACGTCTACGTGAACGACGCGTTTTCCGTGGCCCACCGCGAGCATGCCTCCGTCGTCGGGGTTCCCCGGCACCTTGAAGCGGTCGCCGGGCGGGCGTTCGAGGCCGAGGTTGGGATGCTGGGGCGGGTGCTCGACGCCGGCGACGGCAGCGTGATGGCGATCGTGGGCGGATCCAAGGTGTCCTCCAAGATCGTCGCTCTCCGCAATCTCGTGGCGCACGTCGACGCCGTGGCCGTGGGCGGCGCAATGGCCAATACCTTCCTTGCCGCGCAGGGCCTGGATCTCGGCGAGTCGCTGGTCGAGCCCGAGATGCTCGACGAGGCCCGCGCGATCATCGAGGCCGCGTCGGGGGCAGGCTGCGAACTGATGCTCCCGGTCGACGTCGTGGTGGCAGAGGATGTCGGCGGAGACGCGGAGCCCCAGGTCGTGCGGGTGGACGAGGTGCCGGCGGGGCAGCGGGTGTTCGATATCGGGCCCGAGACCTGCGACGTCTACGGCAATCGGTTGACGACCGTGCAGACCTTGCTCTGGAGCGGCCCGCTGGGGTTGTACGAGGTGCCGCCGTTCGACCAGGGCACGGCAGTTGTCGCGCGCACCGCGGCCATGCTGACCCGAGGCGGCGTCCTCACGTCGGTTGCCGGCGGCGGCGACACCGCGGCCGCCCTGAGCCGGCTGTCGCTGGGCGGCGGCTTCAGCTACGTGTCGGTCGCCGGCACCGCCTTCCTCCGTTGGGTCGAGGGTCGAAGCCTGCCGGGCCTCCTGCCGCTTGCCGCCTGACCCCGCTTCCCGGAAAAGGATTCCAGAGCATGCACGCAACGCCTGAAGTCAAACGCATCCTCGGTTACTACGAGGGAGAGGCGTCGGCACTGCTCGCGAACCTCGGCCGGATCCTCATGCACGGGGCGCTCGGCGGCACGGGCCGTGTGCTGATCCTGCCGGTCGACCAGGGATTCGAGCACGGGCCCGGTCGGTCGTTCGCTCCCAATCCGGACGGGTACGACCCCCATTACCACTACCGTCTGGCGCTCGACGCCGACCTGAGCGCGTTCGCGGCGCCGATCGGGCTGCTCCAGGCGGGAATCGACACGTTTGCCGGGCGTGTGCCCCTCATCCTGAAGCTGAACAGCGGCATGAGCTGGTCGACCGTGAAGGATCAGGCCGTGACAGCGACCGTGAGCGATGCGCTGCGGCTGGGGTGCGCGGCGGTGGGGTTCACGATGTACCCGGGCGCGGACGCCCAGTACGGCATGATGGAAGAGTTGCGCGAGATCATCCGCGAGGCGCGGGCGGCCGGTCTTCCGACCGTCGTCTGGTCGTATCCGCGCGGCGGCGCCCTGGCCAAGGAAGACGAGACGGCGCTCGACGTGACCGCCTATGCGGCGCATCTGGCCGCCCTGGTCGGCGCCCACGTGATCAAGGTGAAACCGCCGACGGCGCATCTCGCCCAGAAGGAGGCTGCGGCCGTGTATGCCGAGCAGGGCATTGCTGCCGATACCCTGTCCGAACGGGTCCGCCACGTGATGCAGGCTGCCTTCGACGGCCGTCGGATCGTCGTGTTCTCCGGCGGCTCGGCGAAGGGGCAGGACGCGGTCCTGGCGGAGGTGGGAGAGGTCGCCCGCGGCGGCGGCCATGGATCGATCATCGGCCGCAACAGCTTCCAGCGACGGAAACCCGATGCGATCGCACTCCTGAGTTCGATCATCGACATCTACCGGAATGCAGGCTGACCTCCCGCCGTCCGAGGAGCACGGATCGGACTGCCGGCTGTACCTGATCACGCCGTCGGTCTTCGACCTCGACGGGTTTGTGCGGCAATTCGAGGATGCGCTGGCGGGCGGACCGGTGGGCTGCGTGCAGCTGCGGATGAAGGAGGCGGACGACGCTGCGATCGTGGCGGCGATGGCCGAACTCCTGCCCAGGTGCCGGGCGCGGGGCGTGCCGCTGGTGCTGAATGACCGGGCCCACCTCGTGGACGTGACGGACGCCGACGGCCTGCATGTGGGCGCCGAGGACCTGCCGGCCGTGGCGGCCCGCGAACGGATCGGAGCCGATCGGATTCTGGGCGTGAGCTGCTACGACTCCAAGCATGCCGCGATCGAGGCGGCCGCTCGGGCGGATGCAGACTACGTGGCCTTCGGCGCGTTCTTCCCCACGACCACCAAGACGCCGCGGGCCCGTCCGGGCATTTCCCTGCTCGAGGAGTGGGACGCTGTCACGGTGGTGCCGGCAGTCGCGATCGGCGGGATCACGCCGGACAACTGCGGTGCCCTGGCCGAGGCTGGCGCGGCCTTCGTGGCCGTGGTGTCAGCGGTATGGGACCACCCCGAGGGGCCGGGGGCGGCCGTGGCCGCGTTCAGCCGGGCCCTGGGTACGACTGCCGGCCGGCAGTCGGGCAGTCAGCAGTAACAGCCAGGAAGCGCAACGCTCCCCCGGCGGCGGGAGTGGTCAGGCTTCGCGGGCAGCGCGCTTCCGCTGCAGCTTCCGCCAGCGGCGCACGGCTTCCGATTTTTCGCGAGCCCTTCGTTCGGAGGGTTTCTCGTAGGCCCTCCGCTTCTTCATTTCCCGGTACAGGCCTTCACGCTGAAGCTTTTTCTTCAGCGCCTTCAGGGCCTGATCGACATTGTTGTCTCGTACGACGACCTGCAATGGATGCTCTCTCTCGTGAACGCAACTGCGTGAATTCCCGTCGGGGCGGTTGCTTTCTATAGCACAGGCCCAGATACCATGGGAAGGCGTCAGTTGCGACACAAGATCATTTCACCCTGCCGGAACTCCGGCGATTCGGTCATGTACGACCGTTGGCGTATCTTGCCGTCCATCGAGTCAAAAAAAATAACTAAACCGGAAATCTCGGGAACCAATTTCCTTTTTTGTTCTGAAAAGATAACTAAATTGTCCATTCGGATGTATAGTTAATTTTTTGAAACGGCCCCGGAGGGCGCCGGTCATGGCTTTGAGAGCGTTTGGGCGGGGCCCGATTGACAACCTCGTCGAGCAGGCACTGCGTCGATTGGCGCAGGGAGAGTCGCCGTCCCGAATCGCGACGGAGCGGCTGGATGTGAAGGAAGAGCCGGGCCGTCGAGGGGCCGGCGGGACCGTTTCTCCCGGCGAGAAAACCAACGAGGAGGCCGCCGACTTCCTGGCGGCGGAACTGGCCTGCATGGCAAACACGTCTGGGGGTGGTGCGCTCATCGTCGGCGTCGCTGACGACGGTTCCCGGATCGGCACTAGGCTCGATCCGGATTGGCTGCGCCATCGCATATGGGAGTGCACCTCCGGACAACTCACCATCGCAGCCCGCGAGGGACATCTCGATGGCTGCCGTATCCTGATCCTGACCTGCGTGGAGGCGCTCGCCCCCGTCAGGTACCGCGGGAAGCTGCGATGGCGTGTCGGGACCAACTGTGTCGAGGTCGACCCCATTGTCTGGCAATCGAGGATGCTGGAGCGGGTCGGCTTCGACTGGTCGGACGAGCCGTCCGGCCACACGCTGAACGATGCGAGCCCGGTCGCCTGCGAGGTTGCGCGCGGCTACCTGCGTGAATCCAACGGCGATGATGCCGGTTCCGGGTTGGTCGATGCGACCGACGCCGATCTCCTCCGCCGCCTCAACCTGGTCAAGGATTCGCAACGGCTCACGAACGCGGGGTCACTGTTGTTCGTGGAGACCCCTTGGCCGGCCATCGACTACATTCGCCGCGACATGCCGGGGGGCGACAGCACCCTGCGCATCCACGGTGCCGGACCCCTGCTCGCGCAAGTGCATCAGGTCGAGCAGGCCGGAGCGGTGGCCAACCGAGTGACACACGCCGCCGAGGGCTTTGCGCGCAGCAGCATCCGGGCCATCCCCCCGCGGACGCTGCGTGAAGCGATCGTCAACGGGATCGTCCACCGTGACTGGCAGTCGCCACTGCCGACCACCATCGAGCACGTCGGCGACACGTTGACCGTGACTTCACCTGGCGGATTCTTGGGAGGGGTGAATCCCGGCAACATCATCACCCACCCCGCGGTACCTCGCTATCGAAGCCTTTCCGAGGCCATGGCAACACTGGGCTTGGCGGAACGTGAGGGGATCGGCGTCGACAGGATGGTGCGGGACATGCTGGCCATTGGGCGACCCGCGCCGGCCATCTCCGAGGTCGACGGTCCATACGTCCGCGTCGTGCTGCTGGGAGGGGCCCCGGATGAAGCCACCACCGCCTTGGTGGCTGCGCTTGTTCCTCCCCGTGCAGGCAGCGTGGATTCGCTCCTGCTGATCGAGCACTTGACTCGCCATGGCTGGGTAGACGCGGCTTCGGCCATTCCGGTTCTGCAACGCTCCTCCCAGGCGGAAACCGAGGAGGCAATCCGTCGGCTGGCGGACGCTCGTCTGGGACCGGGCGAGGCTGTGCCCGTGATTGCGCGGGTGCGTGGAATGCCCGCTCATCCCCCCGAAGCATTTCGGCTCTCCGACGTGGCGCGCAGCCGACTCTCCCATCGGTGTGCTCACCTTCGCACCCCCAAGGGACGCGAAGCGTTCGTTCTCGACTGGAGCCGCGGGCGTGGGCGAGTCTCCACGACCGAGGTGGCTGATGTGACGGGGCTCAGCACGGTAACCGCCGGAAAGCTGCTGACCGGTCTCGCCGAGGCTGGTCATCTCGAGGGGGGGCGGCCCGGGCGGAGAGGCCGCGGCTACTACTACGTTCCAGTCGACACGGAACACTGAGGCTCTCGTCTGGTTGCCGCGGAAGGTTGTGTCCGGCCCTCCCATCGCCAGCGGGGGGCGTCATACGCTGCGGGGCTTGTCTGCAGGTCGCGGCTCCGTGCGCAGCGTGGAGACGCCCTGTTGCAACCCACAAACTGTCGAGGGAACCCGTAGCCGGTTGCGGCGCGGGATGGCGATAGGGCAACGCCAGTAGGTCAAGTCCCAGCAACGTTCCTGCGCCCGGCCAGGGGTGCGGTCGTGGCGTAGGGTGTTCCTGCCGAACGGATCAGATGACGGTGAGGGATTCGGCGGTCGCCCGCCGGACAGCGCCCAGGGGTACGGACCTCTCGAGGGTGACGAAGCGGGCGCCGTGCGCGACGGCAAGCGCCAGCAGGTAGACGTCCGTCAGTTGGCGGGGGACCAGCAGCTGGTGGCGGTCGACGGCATGATCGTCAAGCAAGCTGA
The DNA here is from genome assembly GCA_022825235.1 of Alphaproteobacteria bacterium. Lineage (GTDB taxonomy): Bacteria > Pseudomonadota > Alphaproteobacteria > TMED109 > TMED109 > VXPW01. Next base: position 63,045 of record JAJDYI010000064.1, read on the forward strand.
CATCATCCGGCAGGAATCGATGCCACGGCGTGGACACCGCAATCCGCAGCCGCATGACCGCCTCGGCCGCGCCCAGGACGTTCGGGTATCGAGGCTGCGACAGGATCCGCACGCATCCGTTTTGCGTGAGTGGGCACGATGCCCATCCGTGCTCGATGTTGGCCTCGAACCATTCCGAAGCCGTTGTGTGCTGGGCGTGATTCTCGTCAAGCAGCGCGATCAGGACATTGACGTCGAGCAGGGCCCGCATGAACTAGACCTCCAGTTCGTCCCGGAGCGTGTCCACGAGCTCATTGGTGACGACTTCACCCCCCGACGGGATGGGCTTGAAGCCGTAGACGTCGCGCCGCGAACGCCTCGGACCTGCGGAACCGGCCCGGGCGCGCAATGCCTCGCGCAACAGGTTGGAGACATACTCGCCGGTGGTCGTCTGCTCCCGCTTGGCCAGTTCCTTCACGGCAGACAGGACATCGCCATCGATGTTCAGTGTGGTACGCATGCGGCGGCCCTCCCGGCCGGTCGGCACGCATGGTAGTGCGAAGCGCGGCTGCATCCAACATCAGGCATCTGCCATCACCTTCCCCGTCCGACGGATGACGCGCTTCGCAGCCACAGCCGCGCTGCACCGCTGTCCAGCGGAGCGGTATCGGCCGGGAAACCGCGCCCACGGGAACCCCAGCGGGACGGCCAATCGGCCCGTCGTCGCGAGAACCATGCGACGGCATCGGGCTTGACGCATATACTTGACATTCTGATGCACAACTTGACTTACGCATGGTAGCGCCACTCGCGACGTCCCGATCGAGGCGCGGCCGTTGCCGGGTTCCCCTGGCTGCCTCACCGGACCAACACGTACGTGTCGCAGTGCTGACAGGAGCACGACCTGTCGCGCTATAGCCGAGCCGTTCGAGCGGTTCCCCTCGTGGTGGTGGGGTCGTGCATCTTCGCTTGGGGCGCGGGACTCCAGGGGTTCATCCACTCCCTGCCGACTCCGCCCGACATCCAGTCGGAGGTCAGGGCTGTCATCGTGCTCACCGGAGGGCACGGGCGCCTTGCCGCCGGGTTCAAGCTGCTGGAAGCGAATCCCGGGGCGCGCCTGCTCATTTCGGGGGTCGGGGCTGGCGTGCGCACAGCCGACCTGGTCGTGCCGCCGGGCGTTGAATCCCGGGTGGACCTCGGTCGGACGGCCGTCGATACCGTGGGCAACGCAATGGAAAGCCAGCGCTGGGCGAGAGAGCACGGCATTGCGAGGGCTGTGCTGGTCACCAGCGACGTGCACCTGCCCCGCAGCCTGCTCCTGTTCCGGCACCTGGCGCCCGACATCGAGGTCGTCCCGTACCCGGTCGCAGGCCAGGGAGGCAGTGCCGAGGACCGTCCGATCACGTGGTACGCCGCCGCCGCAGTCGAGTACTCCAAGTCGGTGGTCATGCGGGTCATCCTCCTGCTGGGCGGGCCCGATTACCTCGCCGGCAGGGCCTGATGGCACCGATCGCGGCGCGCCCTCGGTGGAACCGGGCCAATGAAACGCTATATGCTTGTGTTCGCACACTTCGTGCGAGCGTGCACACTTCTGCTGTCAGGGATGCGGGGGGTCACGGGCTGGGGCGCGATCGAATCAACCGCTCGACGATGCCGTCAACAGTTAGAACATCATGACCGAGCCCACCGGCGTCGAAGCTGAACCCCGGCGCGTTGAGAACGAAGCGCCATCCTCCGCCCCGAAGGTGGCCCGCTGGCGCTTCTTCCGCGGGTTCCGACGAATCTGGCACGGCATGCATTTCGTGGGGGTGCTCGCCGCCGGAATCACCGTCTTCGTCGCACTGGTGCGCGCCAAGGCGCCGCCGGAATTTCTGGACATGGCCCTGCCGCCGATGCCGGTTGCGGTGATTACTGCCGAGGAAGGTGACCATCCGTCGACGATCACTGCCTACGGCGAGGTGGTCGCCCGGCGTTCCGCCGACATACGGGCCATTGTCGGGGGCCCCATCCTGCGGGTGTCGGAGCACTTCGCGAACGGCGCGCCGGTGATGGCGGGGGAGGTGCTGCTCGAGCTGGATCCGTTCGAGTACGAGCGCCGGGTCGAGGAGACGGCGGCGGCTGTCCGGGAAGCGGAGGCCCGGCTGACGGAGAACCGCGAGACCCATCGCCATCAAATGGACCTCGTGGCGCTCGCGGAAGAGCGGCGGAACCTCACGCGGACCGAGTACGAGCGGCAAGTCGATCTTGCCGATCGGAACGTGAGTGCCAGGCGCACGCTGGAGGCGGCGCAGTCCCAGCTGGCGGCGGCCGAGGCGGATCTCACGCAGCGGCGCCAGCAGGCGACCGCCGGCACCGCCAAGATCGTCCAGCAGGAAGCCATTCTCGAGCGCCTGCGCGCGGCCGAAGCGCGAAGCCGGCGGGCGTTGAGCGATACCCGGATCCGCGCCGCGTTCGACGGCTATCTCGCCCAGGTCTCGGGCGATCTGGGCCAGCAGATCAAGGCGGGTGAGCGCATCGCACGGCTGATCGACACGGCCGTGCTGGAAGTACGGTTCTTCATCCCCGAAGGTCAGCTGGCCCGGCTGGTCGAGATTGCCGACAAGGGGATCGGTGCGATTTGCGTGGTGTCCTGGCGAACGGACGCAGGCATCCGAACGTATTCGGCGCGCGTGACTCGCATTGAGGGCGAAATCCAGACCGACCGGGCCGGCGTCAACGTGTACGCCCGCATTTCCGACGCAGACCTTGAATCGGACCCCATCCGCCCGGGCGCCTTCGTCCAGGTGGAGCTCTTCGAGGAGACGCACGTGCGGACCTTCCAGGTTCCGTCCGAAGCGGTACGCCCGGGCCCCAGCCTGCTGGTGGCGACGGAGGGGATTGCGGTTGTCCGCACGGTTGCGGTCGTGGCCCGGGCCGGTCGCAAGGTCCTGGTGCGCGGCGATCTGGCCCCGGGCGAGGCGGTGATCCTGACCCGTTCCGGCGAACTTCACCCCGGAGACGCGATCGCGGTCGTTGCCGACGGGACGCTAGGTGGACAATAGCCCGACACCGGGCCCGCGCAGCGGGCTGATTGCAGCGTTTGCCCGCCATCCCACCGCGCCCAACATCCTGATACTGATCATGGTGGCGCTCGGCATCGCGTCGCTGGATCGGCTCAACCGTCAGTTTTTCCCCGACTATTCGATCGACTATGTCAACGTCGGGGTGGCCTGGCCGGGGGCCAGCGCGGAAGAGGTCGAGCACTCGGTGCTGGCGGCCATCGAACCGGAGGTCCGCTTCCTCGATTCGGTCAAGCGTGTGATCGCCACGGCCCGGGAGGGCTACTGTGGGATCGTCATCGAGTTCCGGGAAGGAACCGACATGCAGAAGGCGCTGGCCGATGTGGAGACGGCCGTGGCCGGCGTCACGACCTTGCCGGAAACGACCGAGCGACCGACCATCACGCGGATCATCCCGTTTGAGCAGGTGGCCCGGATCCGCGTCGCCGGGCCGTACGACGAGGCCCAGCTGCGGAGCTATGCCAAGGTGCTCCGGGACGGACTGCTCGCCGCCGGCGCCGACAAGGTCACGATCTCGGACCTCCGTGCGCCGGAACTGGTCGTGGATGTCGAGCCGGCCGCCCTTCTGGCGCTCGACCTCAGCCTGAACGACGTTGCCCGCCGCATTGCCGCCCACTCCCGCGATGTGCCGGGAGGCGACACGCACGGTGCGGCCGAGCTGCAGGTGCGCATGCTGGGTGAGCGGGCCACGGCCCGGGAGATGGCGGCGCTTGAGATCGTGTCGGACGCGACCGGACGCACCTTCCGGGTCGATGACCTGGCGACCGTCTCCGATACGTTTGCGGCGGGCATGGCGAGCGGCCGGGTGGAAGGCCGGCTGGCGCTGTCCCTCCGCGTGAGCCGTTCACCGGCCAGCGACATCCTGGAGATCTGGGAGGACGTCCAGACGTACCTCAACGGCGACCTGGAAGGGCTGCCCGACGATCTGGAGCTGACGCTCTACCGGATCGAGGCCGACGGGGTGGTGAGTCGGCTCGACATGCTGGTCCGGAACGGCTTGAGCGGGCTCGCGCTGGTTCTGATCATCCTGTTCGTATTCCTGAGCCCGTGGACGGCGTTCTGGGTGGCCGTCGGCATCCCGGCCGCGTTCGCGGCGACTCTGTTCGCGATGTACCTCTCCGGGCAGTCCATCAACATGATCAGCATGTTCGCCATGATCATGATGCTGGGGATCGTGGTCGACGATGCGATCGTGGTCGCCGAGCATGGACAGATGCAGTGGGAGCGGGGCGTGTCCTCCCTCGATGCTTCGGTCATGGGCGCGCGCGCCATGCTCTGGCCCGTCATCGCGGCGTCGGTTACCACCGCGTGCGCCTTCATGCCGGTGTTCTTCATGACCGGACTCGTCGGCCAGATCGTCGGGGCCATCCCCTTTGTCGTGGTCGCCGTCCTCCTGGCCAGCCTGTTCGAGTGCTTCCTGGTGCTGCCGGGCCATTTGCGTCATGCGTTCGCCAGGAAGTCCGCCGGTCCCCGTGAGGCCAGGGGATTCCGGCGCTGGTTCGACCGGGGCTTTGCCGCGCTGCGCGACGGGGTTTACCGCCGGTTCGTCGCATGGGCGCTGACGCGCCGGTACCTCATGGTGGCCATCGTGGTGGCGTCATTCCTCGGGGTCGGGGGATTGCTGGCGGGCGGCAAGGTGAAATTCGTGTTCTTCCCGCAGCTCGAGGCCAACGTCGCCGAGGCGATGTTCTGGTTTCCCGCCGGGACCCCGCGCCGCATCACGGAAGCGATGGTCGACGAACTGGAGCGCGCTGCCCACGCCGTCGACGATGCCGGCTTCATCGAAACCACCTACGGCTTCGTCGGCCGGCCGTCGTTTGAGTCGCGCCTGTCTGGATCGGGCCTGTCGGGGGACCATGTCGGCGGCATGATCCTGCAGTTGATTCCGATCGAGGACCGGACGATCCAGCTGCAGCAGGTCATGGATGCGTGGCGGGCGGAGATTCGTCCCCTGCCGGGTCTCGAGAACCTGCTGATCGCGCCGCCGCCGCGCGGCCCACCGGGCAAGGATATCGACATCCGTCTCTCCGGTGCCGGTCCGGAGGCGCTGAAGGCGGCCGCTCTGGAGACTCGGGCGCTGCTCGCAGGCTACGTGGGCGTGAACGACATCCGCGATGATTTCCCGTACGGCAAGCGCGAGCTGACCCTGACCCTGACGCAGCGCGGCCGGGCGCTTGGGTTCACCACCGCCAGCGTCGCCCGCGAGGTGCGGGGCGCGTTCGAGGGCATCATCGCGCAGCGGCTGGCCGCGGGTGACGAGGAACTGGTGGTCCGGGTGCGGATGCGCCCCGACGCCATGGAGGCGCACGCCCTCGAGACCCTGTTCGTGCGGAGTCCCGCCGGGCTCCAGGTGCCGCTGTCCGAGGTGGTGGATGTCGAGGAGCAGCAGGGCTTCTCCGTGTTCCGGCGGGAAAACGGCGTGCGCGAGGTCGCCATCACGGCGAACGTGGATGCCAGCCGTGCCAACGCCAACGAGGTGCTGGCGGAGCTCACGGACGGCGCCCTAGACGAATCGGTCTCGCCGCACGGAGCACGCTGGCGGCTGGCCGGTCGGAGCGAGGAGCAGCAGGACACGCTCCGCGAAATGCAGCTGGGCGCTGCCCTCGGCCTGCTTGCGATCTACCTGACGATCGCGCTGGTGTTCGGCTCGTACACGCGTCCCATCATCGTCATGATGGTGATTCCGTTCGCGACCGTCGGGGCGATTCTCGGCCACTGGGTGATGGACCACGACCTAACGATCATCTCCCTGCTCGGCCTGCTCGGCCTGTCCGGCATCGTGGTCAACGGCTCGATCATCGTGGTGAACACCATCGACCGGCACATGCGCGCCGGTGACGACCTGCTCGAAGCGGTGGTCAACGGGAGCTGCGAACGGTTCCGGGCGGTCATTCTGACGACGGCGTCGACGATCGGCGGCCTCGCGCCGCTGCTCCTGGAGACGAGCTTCCAGGCCCAGTTCATTCAGCCCATGGTGGTGACGATCATCTTCGGGTTGCTGGCGACGACGCCATTGGTGCTGGTCATCGTGCCCAGCCTGTTCCTCGTCCAGAACGATGCGGGGCGGCTGATCCGGTGGCTGCTCACCGTCGCCAGAAGCCGGGGGCGAACATCACCAGCGCCGTGAGGAATTCCAGCCGGCCGAGCAGCATGCCGACGGACAGGGCCCACTTCGCGGCATCCGGAAGCGGTGCGTACGACCCGGCGGGCCCCACGATGGGGCCCAGCCCCGGTCCCACGATGGCGACCGCCGAGGCGGCGGCCGAGAGCGACGTCAGGCGGTCGAGCCCGAGGATCGACAGGAAGCCCGCCAGTACCGTGACGGTGACCAGGAACAGCGCGGCGATGCTCAGGACCGGGCGGAGCGTGTCTTCGCTGATTCGCTTGCCCGCCAACCGGGGCGTGCTCACGAGCCGCGGCTGCGGCACCTTCCTGAGCTGCGCCGCCACCAGCGCCAGCATCACCTGAATCCGAAAGATCCGCAGGCCGCCGGTCGTGCTGCCGCTGCACCCGCCGACGAACATCAGGAGGAAGAGGAGGGCGGTCGTACCGCCGCCCCAGCCGGAGAAGTCCTCCGTCGCGTACCCCGTTCCGGTCATCACCGAGATCACGTTGAAGGCAGAGCGGCGCAGGGCATCGAGGGGCCCGGCCCCGGTACCGAGCCAGAGCCAGAGCATGACGGCGCCGACCGCGGCGACGACGACGGCAAAGAAGGTCCCGACTTCCGGATTGCGGGCGAAGCGCCGCCAGTTGCCCTCGGCGATCTGGCGGTAGCCGATGAACGGCAGCGACGCCGCGAGCATGCCGATGATGACGACGGTTTCGACCGCTCCGCTCTGCCAGGCCCCCACGGAACCGTCGCGCGTGGAGTAGCCGCCGGTAGCGATCGTTGTCATGGCATGGCACAGGGCGTCGAACCACTCCATGCCGGCGATCCGGAGCAGTAGGACCCAGATGGCGGTGAGGATCAGGTAAATCCGAACCAGGACTAGCGCCAGCCGGGCGTCGCTCAGCTTCCGGCCGCCGCTCAGGCTGTCCTGGTCGATGCGGATGACCTCCATCCCGCCGATTTCCCGGAACGGCAGCATGACCAGCGCGATGACCACGATGCCGAGCCCGCCGAACCACTGCAGCATGGCACGCCACAGCAGCACGCCCGGTGGCCGCTGTTCGAGGTCGGTGAACACCGAGGCGCCGGTGGTGGTGAGCCCCGAGGCAGCCTCGAAGAACGCGTCCGTGTAGTTGATTCGATGATCGGCGAAGTAGAGGGGGAGCGCTGCCAGAACGATGGCGAGGAGCCACCAGAGCGTGATCAGCGCCAGGACCTGACGGGGGTCGTGGTTGCGGCCGAAGTCGCCGGCCAGCGGGCCGCTCCGGCAGGCCAGGGCGAGGGCGATGCCCACGAAGGCGGTGGCGGCGCCGGTGCCGGCGAAGGCGAGCGCCGACGGCTGGCCGGCCAGCAGGTCCGCCGCCATGGGGATCAGCATGGCGCCCCCCACCGGGAGCATGAGGATCCCGGTAAGGTGAAGGACCGGCCGGATTCGCAGCATTCGCTGTCGGGTACCTAGCGGGGTCCCCGGTCGATCAGGTAAAGGAACTCGCGCCGGGTCGAGGGGTCTTCACGAAAGGCTCCCGTCATGCGGCTGGTCACCATGACGGCGTTCCGCTTGTTGACGCCGCGGGTGGCGACGCAGAAGTGCTCCGCCTCGATCACCACCCCGACGCCTCGCGGCCGCAGCTCCTCGGTAATTGTGTCGGCAATCTGGGCCGTCATCTTCTCCTGCAGCTGCAGCCGCTTCGCGAAGACATCGACGAGGCGGGCGAGCTTGCTCAACCCCACCACCCGGCGGTCCGGCAGGTATCCGACATGCGCGGTGCCGATGATCGGGGTGAGGTGGTGCTCGCAATGCGACGAGAACGGAATGGCCCGGAGGGCGACGATCTCGTCGTAGCCCTCGGTTTCCTCGAAGGTCCGCCGCAGGATGGCGCCGGGATCCTTGGCGTAGCCGGCGAAGTGCTCGTCGTACGCGCGGATGACGCGGGCCGGCGTGGCGGCCAGGCCCTCGCGGTCGGGATCCTCTCCGATCCAGCGGATCAGGGTGCGAACCGCCGCCTCGGCCTCCGCACGCGACAGGCGCTCGCCGTCCATCAGTGGAGCGTGCGCTGGGACCAGGGGCTCTCGAGCGGGAACGCCGGAATCTCGACCTCGAACGTCTGGCCGTCCTCGCCCTGCATCGAATACGTGCCGCTCATGATGCCCGACGGCTGGGACAGCGGGGTGCCGGAGGCGTACTCGAAGGTCTCGCCCGGGGCCAGCACCGGCTGTTCGCCGACGACGCCCTCGCCCTTCACCTCGATGGCCTGGCCGCGGCCGTCGACGATCCGCCAGTGGCGGGTCATCAGCTGTACCTTGCCCGCGCCGCGGTTCTCGATGCGGACCTGGTAGGCCCACAGGTAGCGTTCCTCGTGGGGCACGGACTGCTCTTCGAGATAGAACGGCCGCACGCGGACCGTGATCCCGCAGCTTTCCTTCTGGTACCAGTGTCCCTCGTCGTCTTCTTCGGGCTCGGCCACGTCAAAGGGGTCTTCATGCATGATCAGCTCGCCGAACAGTTGGCGCCGCCAAGGACGCAGAACTGCGCACAAAAGGGGTGATTGAGCGCCACGCTCTGCCGCGCGTCGGACAGGCTGGCGCCCAGTTCCAGCGCCTCGTCGTAGGGCAACAGCGTGCAGGGGACCACCGCGGGGCCGGACGCGCCCTTCCGCCGCACCACCATCCGCGACGAGGCGCACATCATGGAGTCGGGATCCACGTCCAGGATCTGCCAGCAGGACTGGGTGATCTCCGGCACTTCGCGGCCGCGGTCCATCAGCGGGAACAGCACCAGGCGCGCCGGGTCGTCCGCGTCGACGTCAAGGTCATGCTCCCGGAACAGCGCCGCGAAGCCTGCCCGCATCTCGGTCTCGGATTCGTCGTCGAGGCGGCGGCACGCGATGTGGATCCGGAAGCCCCGGTCGCGCAACCAGCCGAGCCCACGCATGGCCGGCGCCCACGAGCGTGGGCCGCGGATGGCCTCATGCCGTGCTGCGCCGTAGTGGTCAAGCGAGACCCGGATGGTCAGGTCGTCACGGCCGGCCAGGCCGGCCAGGCCGCCGGCCTGCTTCTCCATCGGGCGCATCGCGTTGGTCAGCACCAGCACCTGGAACCCGCGGTCGAGGCAGCATGCGAGCATGGCGACCAGGTCGGGATTCATGAAGGGCTCGCCGCCGGTGAACCCGATCTGCCGGGTCGTCAGACCGGTGGCCCGAATTTCGTCAAGATAGGCCTCGACTTCCCCGAGGGACAGGTACTGCAGCCGGTCGTTACGGGGGCTGGATTCGATGTAGCAGCCCTTGCACGCGAGGTTGCAGAGCGTGCCCGTGTTGAACCAGAGCGTATCCAGCCGGCGTAGGGCAACCCGCGCGCGCGGACTGCCGTCGAGCGTGTAGTCGGGGTCGGCGTACTTGGCTGATTTCGCAGCGAGTAGCGGCGATTCGGGAACGGCGTAAGCGTCCATGGGCAGTTCCGAGCAGAAATTGCCCCGGGGACGGGCACGGGATCAAGATAGCGCAGGGTATTCACCCAATCTATACCGGAACCGACTTTGCGGCCGGCGCCGGACGGCCCCCGGGGCGCGGTTCCGGGCGGACTTTGACCGGGGGCGGGGCTGCGGATACCTTCGATGCCAGCGTCAGATGGATGCTGGTGTTCGCGCGGGCGTAGTTCAGTGGTAGAACGTCAGCTTCCCAAGCTGAATGTCGCCGGTTCGATCCCGGCCGTCCGCTCCAGTGCCGTCTGACAGCTCGGCGCCCTTTCGGGTCACCGTTTCGGGACTGCGCACGGTCCAGCGTTCCCGCTTCGGCCGTCCCGGTCACGTGGTGTCCATCCTCGATCCCGGCAACCGGACGCCGCCGCCGCTCCGGCGCGGCAACGGCGGCCGCGTGACGCGGATGGCATTCCACGACGCGGTGCGGCCGGTCCGGGGCAAGCAGCTGCCATCTGCCGCGCACATCCGCCGGCTGATTCGCCTCGGCCGCCGGCTCGCGGTGGCGCGCTGCCGGCACGTGCACGTCCACTGCTACCAGGGCGTCTCCCGGTCGACGGCGGCCGCGCTGATCGTGATGGCCGCGGGCAGCGGCGGGGCCGCCGCCGCCGGCCTGCTGGAAGAGCTGGACCGGATCCGTCCGAAGAACTGGCCGAACAGCCGGATGGTGACGCTCGCCGACCGGCAGATGGGCTATCGTGGGAGCCTGAGCGCGGCCCTGCGGACGCACCAGCGGCGGAAGGCCCGGCGGGACCCGTCCCTGGCCCGCATCATTCGCTCGCATTCGTTCGGCCACCGCCGCCACGAGGTTCCGGAGGGCGCGTGAGGCCGCCGGCGGGACTGGTGCGGGACGGGACGGCACAACCATGAAGGGATGATCGAGGCAGGGAAGGCGCGATGCGGAAGACGACCGGCGAGGAGAGCACCAGTCCGTTAAGCGAGCTTGACGCGCGCTCGCAGGAGATATTCCGGCAGGTCGTGGAATCGTACCTCGAAGGCGGCGCTCCCGTGGGATCGCAGACCGTCGCCAAGGAGCTGAACGGCGCCCTGTCGCCGGCGTCGGTCCGGGCGGTCATGGCGGAGCTGGAGGGGCTCGGGTTCCTGTACGCGCCGCACGTCTCGGCCGGCCGGCTTCCGACCGAGCGCGGGCTCCGCCTGTTCATCGACGGGCTTCTGAAGCTTGGCGATCTGCCGCAGTCTGACTGCAGCCGCATCGAGGCGCTCTGCGCCGGGGCGGGCCGCAACCTGCGCGAAGTACTGCGCGAGGTCGGTGAGGGGCTGTCCGGCCTCGCGCAGTGCGCGTCCCTGGTGATTACGCCGAAGGAGGAGCAGCGCGCGATCAAGCACATCGAGTTCGTGCGGCTGGATCCGGGGCGAGCACTGGTGGTGATCGTCGATACCCACGATCTGGTGGAGAACCGCCTGATCGACCTGCCGCCCGGGCTGCCGGCGCATGCGCTGATCGAGGCGTCCAACTACCTCAATGACCGCTTCGCCGGACGCTCGCTAGAGGAGGCGGGCCGGGCGATCGAGGTGGACATGGCGGCGGACCAGGCGGAGCTGGACGCGGCGACCCAGAAGGTGATCGAGGCGGGACTCGCGGTTCGTACGGCAGCCGACGGTGACCCGTCCCTGATCCTGACCGGCCGGGCCCGCACCCTGGAGGGCGTGCAGGAGCGGGCCGACATGGAGCGGGTGCAGCTCCTGTTCGAGGCGCTCGAGCGCGGCCGCACGCTCCGCCGCCTGCTCGATTCGACCCTGCAGGGGTCCGGCGTGCACGTGTTCATCGGGGCCGAGACGGAACTGTTCGCGCTGTCAGGCTGCTCCATGATCGTCGCGCCCCTCGTGCAGAACGAGAGCGGCGCAGGCCCCCTGGGCGCGATCGGCGTGATCGGGCCGACGCGGCTCAACTACGCCCGCATCATCCCGATGGTGGATTACACGGCGCGTGCCGTGGGTCGCCTGCTCGGCTGAGCATGGCCGGACGGTGCGCCGCCGCAGATGTCCCGCCGGGCGGGGCCGGAACCCGGTGGACAGGCGGGCAGCGATGATGAACGGGCCCGGCGCGGGCGGCGATCCATCGGCCCGCCTGCGGGACGAGCTCGATTCCGCCAGCTGCGTCCTGATCTTCACGGGCGCCGGGATCAGCACGGAGTCGGGCATCCCGGACTTCCGCAGCCCGGGCGGCGTGTGGGACCGCAACCAGCCCATCCTGTTCGACGATTTCCTGCGGTCCGAGGAGATGCGGCGCGAAAGCTGGCGCCGGAAGCGCGAGACGGACCGCTCGATCGGGCAGGCCGGCCCCAACCGGGGGCACCGGGCGATCGCCGATCTGATGCGCCGGAATCCCGCGTCGGTGGTCGTGACCCAGAACGTCGACGGCCTGCATCAGGCGTCCGGCATTCCGGAGGGGCAGCTCGTCGAACTGCACGGCAATGCCACCTACGCGGCCTGCTGCGACTGCGGGTTGCGGCATGAACTCGACGAGATCTTCCGCGCCTTTGACCGTGACGAGACGCTCCCGACCTGCCGGGGCTGCGGCAGTCCCTACGTCAAGAGCGCGACGATTTCGTTCGGGCAGCCCATGCCGGTCGAGGCGATGCGCCGTGCCGAAGCGGCGGCCCGCGCCTGCGATCTCGCGATCGCCGTCGGATCCTCGCTGGTCGTCTACCCGGCGGCGGACGTGCCCCTGATGGCGAAGCAGCACGGTGCGCGCTACGCGATTCTCAACCGTGAGCCCACGCCGCACGACGGCCATGCCGACCTCGTGGTCCACGGCGAAATCGGCCCCGTCCTCGGCGATGCCGTCGGCATCGACTGACTCGGTCCCGGACGGGGCGGCACACCGGCAGGCTCGAACGCCGACCAGGAACCATCACACGGGCGACAGCGGCCGCCCGTAGCGGTGGCACGTATGGTGCCGGGTACCGCCGGTGGCGGCTTGACGCCGGGCGTCGCGCCGGCGCACCGGTCAGCGGATCATCCCTGAATTCGTAGAATGCACTGCAAGGTACGTAAGGCCCTTTGCACCATCCAGAAAGCCTGAACATGCCGGAAGCCATCTGGGTCGCCGACGAGGTCTGGATCGCGACGGCATCTCTTCATCGCAGGCACCCGGAACGGGCAGACTTCACCATCGACGAGATCATGAAACAGGCGGAAACCGCCAGCGTGACCGGAGTCGCGCCGCTGCGACCCGGAGTCAAGGTGCATGTCTATCTCCATTGCGTCGCCAACAAACCGCCCAACCCCGGCCGGTACCGCATGCTTCTCGAGACCCCTGGCGGTCACCGACGGCTCTATCGGCCCGGCGATCCCTGCCACCCTCGTCGAATGGCCGGAAAGCACGTTCCGAGACGCGACGACATCCCGACGTGTTACCGGGAACTCATCGACTGGTATGTCACCGAGTACGCCGCTCCGGCGGGGGGCAGAGCCCAGGATCCCGTCCTCGCGTTGAGGGGCATGGGCAAGGAGATCTGGGCGAACGAAACTGCCGATGACTACGTGCTTCGCCAACGGTCGGTCTGGTAGTGAGGCCCTTGCCGGCCGCTACGAGCGGGCCGTCATGGCCGCCGTTGCGGTGGCGCTGCCGCTCCCTGCCGCCGGCGAGAAGTCGTGCGCGTTGAGTACGTTGAGCAGGGTGGGCGGTGCGCGCGAGCCCTTGCATCGGAACGCTAGCGGTACCATCTGCACCATCTGCCTGCACGGGGGATGACCGGCCTTGACCGACCAGAACGACGCCAAACCGACGGCGACCGACGCCCTGCCCGAATCCGACGTTACGACCGAACCGGAGGCCGACGCTTCGGCCGACCCGATGGCCGACGAGGCGCTGGCGGACGAGACTGTGGATCTCGAGGCCAGGGTGGCTGCACTCGAGGCCGAGGTCGCCGCCGAACGGGACCAGGCGCTGCGCGCCCGCGCCGACGCGGAGAACACCCTGAAACGCACCGCGCGCGAGCGCGCGGAGGCCGTCCGGTACGGGGCGTCGGGCCTGGCCCGCGACCTGCTGGAGATCGTCGACAACCTGGAGCGGGCCCTGGCGAGCATGCCGGAGGACGGGGCGGCCAAGGCGGAGGACGTGGCCGCCTTGCGCGAGGGCGTCGCGCTGACGCTGCAGGAACTCAACGCGAAGTTCCGCCGCCACGACATCCAGCGCATCGCCCCGGCGCCCGGGGAACCGTTCGACCCGAACTACCACCAGGCCGTGACGCAGATCGCGCGACCCGACCTGCCCGGCGGCTCGGTGGCCGAGCTCCTGCAGGCGGGCTACCGGCACCACGACCGCCTGCTGCGCGCGGCCGTCGTGGCGACCACGCCGAAGGAAGCCGGCGAGATGGTCCCTGAGGAGGCGGTGTCCAATGGTGCCGCCGAAGCGACGCCAGGTCCCGATGCGGACGAGCCGGAAGCGACGGACGCGGACACCGCCAGCACGACGGCTGAAACTGCCCGGACCGACGCATGACCGACGGGCAGCCGCTGGCGCTCGGCGACGGGGCGGCCCGGCTGATGCTGCCGGCGAGCTGGCGCCTGCGCGAGGCCGAGCGGGACCGGGCGAAGGCGAGCTTTCCGTTTGGCGACTACCCCGTCCTTGGAATCAGCGTGGTGTCGGTCGACGACCCCGACGCGGTGGCGCGGGGTGAGCCCGGCGATTACCTCCACGGCGGCGATGCCGGGCTGGTCGCGGACGGCGACCCCGAATCGGGCTGGAACCTGAGCTACCGGGCGGTCCTGGACGGCAATGAGGAGGTCCGGATCTGGCGGCGCGCGGCGGTGTTCGGCGAGCGCTACTTCCGGATCGTGACAATGGCACTGGCCCACCCGGCCACTGACGAGGCGCGGGGCATCGTGGACGGCGTGGTCGACGACATCGAGACGGTGGCCGCGGGCATCTCGTTCGCCGCCGGCGAGACGGCGCTCGACCGGGAAGCCCGCGCGGAGCGCCGGGCGGGTGCGGTCGCGCTGCAGCGGTCGACCCCGTGGCCCGGGGTTGCGATCCGGCTCCCGGCCGGCTGGACGGAACTTCCGGAGTCCGGTGCGCGGGTGCTGGTCCTGGAGGCGCCCGACCTCCCGGGGACTTGCCTCGTCCTGGAGGGTGACGACCGGAGCCTCTCGCAGGCGCCGCCCGATGCCGAGGCCACCGTCCAGCTCATGCACTCGATCGCCGAATCCAAGCAGGCGGGCGACATCCTGATCCGGAGCGGCAGCGCGGGGGAGTACATGCTGTCGTGCAGCCGGATCAACCGGGATCACCCGGAGGCGGGCCCGCTCTGCGAGCGGTTCTGGCACCGCTTCCTGTTCACGCCGGGGCGGCTCACCACCCTCAACGCGACCTTCGTCTACCCCGAGGCCACCGACGAGCCGGAGTACCACGCTGCCCTCGCGCGCGTGCTGTCCCGTGTCATGACCGAGGCCGAGGTTGCGGTGCCGGATCCCGACTGAGGGGGCCCGGCCGCGCCGCCTTGCAGGGGGCGCGCGTCGTTCCCATATACCGTTTCTTGCGCAATACGAATGTCCGCCGCCGGTAAGGGCCGCGGGTCCCGGAGGAGAATGCAATGGCCAAGGTGATCGGGATCGATCTCGGCACCACGAACTCGTGCGTCGCGGTCATGGACGGCAGCAGCGCGCGCGTCATCGAGAATGCCGAAGGAAGCCGGACGACCCCGTCTGTGGTCGCGTTTGCCGACGACGGCCAGACCCTGGTCGGACAGACCGCGAAGCGGCAGGCGGTCACCAATCCCGAGAAGACGTTCTTCGCGATCAAGCGCCTCATCGGCCGGAACTTCAGCGACGAGAAGGTGACCCGGGACCGCGAGATGGTCCCCTACGAGATCGTCAAGGCCGACAACGGCGACGCCTGGGTGCAGGCCGGCGGCAAGAGCTACGCCCCGAGCCAGATCAGCGCGTTCGTGCTCCAGAAGATGAAGGAGACGGCCGAATCGCATTTCGGCGGTGAGATCAAGCAGGCGGTCATCACCGTGCCTGCCTACTTCAACGACTCCCAGCGCCAGGCGACCAAGGACGCCGGCCAGATTGCCGGTCTCGACGTGCTGCGGATCATCAACGAGCCGACCGCGGCGGCCCTGGCCTACGGGCTCGACAAGCGCGAGAGCGGCCTGGTGGCGGTCTACGACCTCGGCGGCGGCACGTTCGACGTCTCGATTCTCGAGATCGGCGACGGGGTGTTCGAGGTCAAGTCCACCAACGGCGACACCTTTCTCGGGGGCGAGGACTTCGACATGCGGGTGGTCGAGTACCTGGCCGACGAGTTCAAGAAAGACAGCGGCATCGACCTGCGGGAGGACAAGCTGGCCCTGCAGCGGCTCAAGGAGGCGGCCGAGAAGGCCAAGATCGAGCTCTCCAGCACCGGCCAGACCGAGGTCAACCTGCCGTTCGTCACGGCGGACGCGAGCGGGCCGAAGCACCTCAACATGAAGATCACCCGGGCCCAGCTCGAGAAGCTGGTCGACGACCTGGTCCAGAGCACCGTGGTGCCGTGCCGGAAGGCGCTCGAGGACGCCGGCGTGAGCGCCGGCGAGATCGACGAGGTGGTCCTGGTCGGCGGCATGACGCGGATGCCCAGGGTCATCGAGACCGTCAAGAACTTCTTCGGCCGCGACCCGCACAAGGGCGTCAACCCCGACGAGGTGGTGGCCATCGGCGCCGCCATCCAGGGCGCGGTGCTGGCCGGTGACGTCAAGGACGTCCTGCTGCTGGACGTGACCCCGCTGTCGCTCGGCATCGAGACCCTGGGCGGCGTGTTCACCCGCCTGATCGATCGCAACACGACCATTCCGACCCGCAAGAGCCAGACGTTCTCGACGGCGGAGGACAACCAGACGGCGGTGACCATCCGGGTGTTCCAGGGCGAGCGCGAGATGGCCGCCGACAACAAGGCCCTCGGGCAATTCGATCTCGTCGGCATTCCGCCGGCGGCGCGCGGCATGCCGCAGATCGAGGTCGGCTTCGACATCGACGCCAACGGCATCGTCAACGTGTCCGCCAAGGACAAGGCCACCGGCAAGGAGCAGCAGATCCAGATCAAGGCGTCCGGCGGACTGAACGACGACGAGATCAACCGGATGGTCAACGAGGCCGAGCAGCACGCGGCGGACGACAAGGCCCGGCGGGAGGCGGTGGAGGCCAGGAACCAGGCCGACAGCCTCGTCTACGCCACCGAGAAGAGCCTGGAGGAACACGGCGACAAGCTGGGGGAGGACGACCGGAAGGCGATCGACACGGCGCTGGCCGACCTCAAGGCGGAGGTCGCGAAGGAGGACGCGGATGCGGCCGCAATCGCCGCCAAGACCGAGGCGCTGAACAAGGCGTCGATGAAGCTCGGCGAGGTGATGTATGCCCAGGCCACCGCCGAAGCCGCGGGGGCCGGCGCCGACGCGGCCGGGGCGTCGAACGGAGCGACCGCGCAGGAGGCCGGCGACGAGACGGTCTACGATGCCGACTTCGAAGAGGTGCAGGACGACGACACGAAGGACCGGCCCCGGTCCTGAGCGCCGGCGCCGTCACGTCCCGGCGGCGTCCGTTCCTGTGCCGCCGCTAGCCGGCAGGGGACTGCATGCCTGACTTCTACGAGGTGCTCGGCGTTGACCGCGGCGCCGACGCCCAGACCATCAAGAGCGCGTACCGGCGCCTCGCCAAGCAGCATCACCCGGACCGAAACCCGGGCGACAGCAATGCCGAGCAGGCGTTCAAGGACGTCAACCGGGCCTACGAGGTGCTCAAGGACCCGGAACGGCGCAACGCGTACGACCAGATGGGCCATGCGGCCTTCGAGGAGGGCCTGCAGGCCGGCGCGGCCGGCCCCGGGGGCTTCGGCGGCTTCGGCGACATCTTCGACAGCATCTTTCGGGATTTCATGGGGGGCGGCCGGCGAACGTCCCGGTCGGCCCGCGGAGCCGATCTCCAGTACGCGCTGGCCGTGACGCTTGAAGAGGCGTACCGCGGCGCGAGCAAGACGATCCAGTTCTCGGCCGAAGAGACGTGCGAGCGGTGCGGCGGTTCGGGGGCGGAGGGCAACCGCCTGGCCACCTGCAGCACGTGCAACGGCTCGGGCGAGATGTCGGCGCGGCGCGGCATGATGATCTTTCAGCAGACCTGTCCGTCGTGCCGCGGCCGCGGACAGGTCATCGAGGTGCCGTGCAATGCCTGCCACGGCGGCGGCCGGGTTCGCCGGTCCCGGTCCGTCGACGTGAAGATCCCGCCGGGTGTCGACGATGGCACCCGTCTCCGGCTCACCGGCAAGGGCGAGGCCGGCGCGCCGGGTGGCCGCTCGGGCGATCTCTACGTGTTCATGGAGATCGAACCGCATCGGCTCTTCGAGCGCGATCGCGAGCACCTCCAGATGATCGTTCCGATCCCGTTCGAGACGGCGGCGCTGGGGGCCGAGGTGGTGGTGCCCTCGCTGGACGGCGGCCGGGTGAAGCTCGCAATTCCGGCCGGTGCGCAGAACGGCCAGAAGTTCCGGTTGCGCGGCAAGGGCATGCCGAGGCTGCAGCATGGAGGCCATGGTGACCTCTACGTGCAGATCAGCGTCGAGGTGCCCTCCAGGCTTACCCGCCAGCAGAAGCAGGCGCTGGAGGCGCTGGCCGGCGACATGACGGCCCGCAACTATCCGGCGATCGCCGAGTTCGAGGCCGCCGTACGGCGCAGCTCGGCGCCGTGACCGCTCCCGTGCGCATCGGCATCGTCGGCGCCGCCGGCCGGATGGGGCAGGCCCTGGTACGGGCCGTGGCGGCCGGCGACGGCGTGCTCGCGGGCGCCCTCGAACAGACGGGGCACGCGGCGCTCGGGAAGGATGCCGGCCGGTTGGCCGGTCTGGACGCGGCGGAC
Organism: Alphaproteobacteria bacterium; assembly: GCA_022825235.1. Classification (GTDB taxonomy): domain Bacteria; phylum Pseudomonadota; class Alphaproteobacteria; order TMED109; family TMED109; genus VXPW01. The sequence continues at coordinate 81,517 of JAJDYI010000064.1, forward strand.
GTCCCGATCACGGACGCGACGGCGCCGTTCTTTGCCGGCATCGACGTGGCGATCGAGTTCACCGCCCCCGAGGCCACGGTGCGGCATGCGGCGGCGGCGGCCGCAGCCGGCACGGGTCTGGTGATCGGCACGACAGGCCTGGACCATGCCCAGATGGACGCGCTTCGAAGCGCCGGCGCGAGCGTGCCGGTGGTGTGGTCCGCCAACATGAGCCTCGGCATCAATCTGCTTTCCCATCTGGTGGAGACGGCCGCGGCGGCACTCGGACCCGAGTGGGATGTGGAGATCATGGAAATGCACCACGCTGCCAAGCGCGATGCTCCGTCAGGAACGGCGCTGGCGCTCGGCCGGGCGGCGGCCGCCGGCCGGCAGGTCGATCCGGAGACCTCCGCGGTGCGTGGCCGGGACGGCGACACCGGCCCGCGGGAGCGTGGGACGATCGGCTACGGCGTGCTCCGGGGCGGCGACGTGGTGGGCGACCACACGGTCGTGTTCGCCGGGGCAGGCGAGCGGCTCGAACTCGGGCACCGCGCGCACGAGCGGGCCATCTTCGCGCGCGGGGCGGTGCATGCGGCCGCGTGGGCGGCGCGCCAGCAGCCCGGTTTCTACGGCATGCGGGATGTTCTGGACCTGCCCAAGTGAGCGGAAATGCGCCACCCGTTCGGGTGGCGTTCAACGGGGTCATGGGCGCGCGCTACGCGGAGTTGCTCCAGGCGAGCCTGGCGCTGCCGCACACTCTTCGCTGCGCCGGTGCCGATCCCGGCGCCTGGGGGGATGCGCTCGCCACCGCTGAAGTCGTCGTCTGCATGGACTGGCCGGCAACCAGCCCGCCGGCGCCGAAGCTGCGCCTGCTCCATCTTCCGGGCGCCGGCACCGATTCGGTCGATGTCGCCGCCCTGCCTGCGGGGTGCGCCGCCTGCAACGTGTTCGAACACGAGGTGCCGATCGCGGAGTACTGCATGCGGGCGATGCTCGAGCATGCGATCGGGGTAACAGCGACCGACCGGCGGTTCCGTTCGGGCGACTGGTCCGACAGCCTGGTGGCGGGCGGCCCCACGCATGGCGAGCTGCAGGGCCGGGTCCTGGGCATTCTCGGCTATGGCCGCATCGGGCGGGCTCTGGCGAAGCGTGCCGACGCGTTCGGCATGGAGGTCCGGGCGGTGACCGCCCATCCGGTCCCGGAGCCCCCGCTTGCCGAGGCCGTGACGCCGGACCGGCTGGCCGAGGCTGCCGCGCGGTACGACTACCTGGTGGTGGCGTGCCCGCTGACCCCGGCCACGCACGGCATGGTGGATGCACGGGTACTGGCCGCGATGAAGCCCGAAGCCGTGCTGATCAACGTCGGGCGCGGACTGGTGGTCGACGAGCAGGCACTGTTTCGGTCCCTGGAGCGCGGCGACATCGGCGGTGCGGTCATCGACGTGTGGTACCGCTATCCAGGTCCGACCGGGCCGCGAGATGTCCGGCCCTCGCAGTACGACTTCGAGAGCCTTCCCAACGTCTGGATGACACCGCACACGTCAGCCTGGAGCACCCCGATGCTCGAGCGACGGTTTGCGATCATTGCCGACAACATCGTCCGGATGCGCGAAGGCCGGCCGCTTCTGAACCGCTTCGCCTGACGGCCGTCCCCCCGGTCCCCCGCAGAATTACGCAGGTCCGCCCGGCCGCCGGTCGATGAGCTGGTCCGGCGGCGGCGCGCCGCTCAGCCGGGTCGTCGTTTGCTTCTCCATGCCGTCGCAGGTGCGATCTGCGCCGACCTGCTGCACCCCCATTCACCCCGTAACCATAAAGAAAGATTATATATAATATAATTACTAAGTATTGGACTTTATACATAAAGATTGCCAATTTCCTGTCAGGACAGGAGCCGACAGGGGTGCGAGCCGCCGACCGGCTTCTGGCATCCGGGACGGGAGACGACCATGGGTGATCGAGCAGAGACTCCGATCGACCGTGGGACAGCGGCCCTAGACCGGGCGCAGCCATCCGGGCGTCCGCCTCCGGACCATCGACCGCGGGGTCGCAGAGTGCGACCGACGACGGCGGGTCGGCGGAGCGATGGTTTTCGACGGCCGGCGCCGAGTGGGGGCCGTCCGGCAAGGAAAGGATGAAGAGGTGAAGGTAACGTTGCGTCAACTGCGCTATTTCCGAGCGCTGGTCGAGCACGGCTCGTTCAGTCGGGCGGCCGAAAACGTATTTGTCAGCCAGCCGGCGCTGTCGCTACAGATCCAGGAGCTGGAAAGCACGCTGGGCGGCCCGCTGGTGGAACGCGACCGCCGCGGGATCATCCTGACCCAGATGGGCCGGGATGTGCATCAGCAGGCGCTGAGGGTCCTCGACGAGGCCCTGCTTCTCGAGACCTTGGGCAAGCGGTTTGCAGACACGTCGCTGCGAGTCGCCGTGGGCATGGTGTCGACGCTGGCGCCGTACCTGCTCGGCGGGGTTCTCGAGCGCCTGCAGTCGGCCTCGCCGCGGATCGATCTCGATCTCAGGGAGGCATCCGGCCAGACCCTGGTGTCCGACCTCCTTGCCGGTCGTCTGGACGCCGCGGTCGTCTCGCTGCCGCTGGGCTTGCTGGAGCTTCCCGAACGGGAACTCTTCGAGGACCGATTCCTGATCGCTGCCCGCTCCGAGCGGATCGCCGCCGTGAATCACGCGTTCAAGGGCAATCCGCGCCCGCCGGACCTGGCGCGCGCCGACATCGGGCCGCTGCTCACACTCGATGAGGGTCATTGTCTGGGCGAGCAGATCCGGGGCGCTTGCGCCACGTGGCGGCTGCAGGACGTGCGTCGTGGTGCGGGATCGTTGACCACCCTGAGCAGGCTCGTCGCCAGTGGCGCCGGTTTGACCCTGTTGCCGGAAACCGCCGCACTCGCGGAGCGGGCGAACGCTCCCGAACTGAACCTGCTGCGGTTTGCCGATCCCGAACCCTCGCGGCGCATCGGCCTCGTGCACCGCGTGGCCTCGCACGGCCAGCAGTGGATCGAGGTGCTGGCTGACGCGGTGACCGAAGCCGGCGAGGCGCTCGTCGAGCAGGCCCGCGCGGCGGTCCGGAACGGCACGACCGCCGTCGCCGCGTAACCCGTTCCATACGGGCCGGCTGCATCCGGGGGTCCTGGAGACGACAGGGAAGTCCGACGGACGGTCGGGAGCACCCCGACCGTGCGGGCCACTGCGCACAGGGAGGGATACGATGGCCGGTCCTGTCGTGGCGGCGAGGAAGGACCCGGATACATGCGAATCGTGAGTTGGAACGTGAACGGAATTCGCGCGTGCACGCGTCGTGGCTTCGTGGACTTCCTGGCACGCTCGGATGCGGATGTCGTGGGGATCCAGGAGGTCCGGGCGCTCCCGGAGCAGGTGCCCGAGACCGCCCGGTCTCCCGCCGGCTGGCATGCCGCGTTCGTGCCGGCCGAGCGCCGCGGGTACAGCGGTGTCGGGGTGTACGCGAAGGTGGAGCCGGAGCGGTTGGAGACCGCGCTCGGCGACCCGCGCTTTGACGTCGAGGGCCGCTACATGGCCGCCCACTTCCGGGGGGATCGCGGGCGGTTCGTCGTGGCCAACGTGTATTTTCCGAAAGGCAGCGGGAAGGATCGCGACAACAGCCGCGTCCCCTACAAGCTCGACTTCTACCAGGCGGTCTTCGAGCGGGTTCAGCGCCTCCGGCGCCGATGCCCGGTGTTCGTGATCGGCGACTACAACACCGCGCACCGCGCCATCGACCTCGCGCGTCCGAAGACCAATGTGAAGAGCAGCGGGTTCCTGCCCGAGGAACGGGCGGTACTCGATCGCTGGGCGGAGGCCGGCTGGGTCGACACGTTTCGCGCGCTGCACCCCGATGACCCGGGGCACTACACGTGGTGGCGCCAGTGGGGCGGAGCCCGGGAACGGAACGTCGGCTGGAGAATCGACTACGTGCTGGCCTCGCCGGCGGCGATGAAGCGGGTACGCAACGCCTTCATCTGGCCGGACGAGCAAGGCTCCGACCATTGCCCGGTCGGCGTGGACGCCGACCTTTAGCCCGAAGTTCCCCGGGCCGGAAGACAGCAAGTCGTTGACCCTGCGGGGGGTTTTCCGGTTCAGGCGGTTCCCGGTACTGGGAACGTTTCGATCAGCTCGGCGGCGCGTCGCTGGGTGGCGGTGGGCTGCGTGACCAGCGTG
>JAJDYI010000074.1 GCA_022825235.1 Alphaproteobacteria bacterium
TGGCATGTGTTCCGCCATGGAGCGGAAGCGGACCTGCACCACTATGACGAACTGGGCGGCGAAGCGGGTACGGCTAGCCGATGAGCCTTGAATTCACACTTTGCCTGCTGACGCTGTTCCTGATGGCGGGGATCGGGACCCCTGTCGCCTATGCCATTCTGCTGGCATCCTTCGTATATCTTGCCGTGGGCAGCAGCGGTGTCGGAATCGCCGGCAAGGTTCTGATGGACGGGCTATACAACAGCTTCATCCTTCTGGCTGTCCCTCTTTTTATCGTTGCCGCCAATATTATGAATGCCGGGACGATCAGTGACCGTCTGTTGCGCTTCTGTGTGGGGCTTGTCGGGCGGTTCAAAGGCGGGTTGGGCCATGTCAACGTCGTGGCATCGCTGATCTTTTCGGGCATGTCCGGGTCGGCCGTTGCCGATGCGGCGGGGATCGGCAAGCTCATCATCGAGATGATGACAAAGTCGGGCCACTACACTCGAGGCTATGCGGCGGCGATCACAGCTGCCTCTGCCACCATCGGGCCAATCATTCCGCCCTCGATCCCGATGGTCCTCTATGCGCTCGTCTCCAACACCTCGATTGGCTACCTCTTTCTTGGAGGCATCGTACCAGGGCTGTTCATGGGGGCGGTCCTTATGGCGATGAACTGGTACATTTCGCACCGGCGGGGGTTTCTGACCGAGGATGCGGTACCTCTGAAGGAACTGCCTGCACTGACTTTGAATGCCTTTCCCGCGCTACTGATGCCCGCAATCCTTCTTTACGGAATCTACGGTGGCGTCACGACACCGACCGAAGCGGCCGCCGTCGCGGCCTTTTATGCGCTGATACTGGCGTCGATGTTCTACCGCGCACTCAGCCTAGGCAAGCTTTACAGCATTCTGGTCGAAAGTGCCCGGTCTTCTGCCGCAGTCGGCCTTGTGATCGGCGGCGCGCTGATCCTGAACTTCATCGTGGCTTCAGAGAATATCCCAACCCTCATGGCCAATGCCTTGGTCGATCTGAACATCGAACCGCTGACGTTCCTGTTGCTGGTCAACCTTTTGATCCTGCTTCTTGGCTGCGTGCTGGACGCGACAACGATCATCCTCGTGATCATTCCTTTGTTTCTGCCAACCTGCCGAGAGCTTGGGATCGACCTTGTGCACTTCGGGGTCGTGGCAGTGGTGAACTGCATGATCGGGCTGATCACGCCGCCGTACGGCATCCTGCTTTTTGTCATCAACGCCGTGACGCGGATCCCCTTGGGCGAGATCATCCGCGAGATCTGGCCATTTCTCGTCGTCCTGATCCTGGCGCTGATTTCGCTCATTGTCTTTCCGGGCATCACATTGGGATTGCCACGACTTCTTGGATACCAGAGCTAGATAGTGTCCGCCCGAGAATCCCAGGACTTTCCCACGCTGCGGCTGAACTTTCGCGAGGCTGGCGAACGGATGCGGAATCTGCATGTTCTGGCCGGATTCCGTGGCTTTGGTGCCGCCCGCGTGCCGGCACCGGCACCGTTTCCGGCCCGGATGATTCGTTTTCGATTTCCGTTGGCTTTCCGGCGGGTCCCGGACGCTGTGGCGTCTCAGGGCCGGGTCAGTGCGTCGAGGGCCTCGCGGCGGTCCAGCTGCAGCCGGCGCCGGGTTTCGGCGAGGCTCTCCGCCTCGCGGCGGTTGGCGAAGACCACCGCGAGCGCGATGTTGTTGAGGCTGGCCCGGTTCGCCGGGCCGTTGCCGGTGCGGGTCAGGCAGGCGTCCTCGCCGTAGACGCAATCCCTTTGTCTATGATTCAGATTTTCCACAGCCCAATGACCGCGATTCAGCCGCAGCAGTTCTTCCGGCGACGCGGCCCCCGCGTCGAGGGAGGTGATGAGGTAGACGGTCTCCGTGTAGTCCTTCTCTCCCTTCCCGGCGTCGTCGGGGCCCTTCTTCAGCGGCTCCCGGTAGCGGGTGACGCGGGCGATCTGGCGGACGCCCGGATAGTTGACCAGGCCGCCGGGCGGGGTCAGGACGCTTATCGAGCGCTGCTCCAGCCGGCCGTGCACCTTGTCGAGATCCTCCGCGAAGCTGCCGGCGGCGTCCCTCTCCCAGTCGATGCTGTCGAGGATGTCGAAGGTCTCCGACGCGTTGCCCTTGACGACGAAGACGTAGTCCGCGCGGTCCGTGATCAGCTTCGCGGTCTTGCGCGTCGTGTGCAGCGCGTCGAGCGTGATTACCCTGCCGCCGATGTCGCAGCGCCCCAGGAGGTCGTGGGTGGCCGCCAGTTCGCCGCCGTCGTCGTCGAAGTTCAGGAGCGCGAAGGGTGCGCCGCTCTCATGGTCGACAAGGGCGACGGTCTCGTGATGGCCGTCGCCGTTGCGGTTGGCGCCCCGGATGCGCTTGCCGTCGGCGGCGAGCGCCCGGGCGATGGGAAGCCGGGGCCGGGACCAGCGGCCGAGCACGTCCTCCAGCGCCTCGGGGTCGACCGACTGGACGACCCGGTGGAGGGTGGACTTGGAGACCGGCTCGCGACGCCCCGTCCTCGGGTTCAGCCACGCGCCGACGGCCTCCAGCTCCTCCTGGGACAGGGATTGCGCGAACTGCGCGGCGGCGAGGCAGCCCTTCATGTTGGCGAGCTCGGCGAGCACGTGCACGGTGAGCACGCTGGCCACCGTGTGCTTGCGTCCCTGCGCCCGGCGGAAGTCCGGAACCGCCGCCAGCTCGGCATGCAGCGAGCGCATCGCCTCGGGGTCCCGGGGCGCCAGTGCGGGGTCGGCGGGCGGCGCCACGTCGGGCGGAAGCGGCAGCGGGCTCGACAGCAGCGCCCGGGCATCGGGCCTCAGCGCCGTGACGAAGATCTCCTTCGGCTTGCCGTGGGGGTCGGTGTAGCGCCCGTTGGCGCGGGCGAACCCCTTCGTCTCGCCCAGACCCTCCCAGCCCGCCGCCTTGTACATCGTGCCGGCAAAGACCTCCGGATCGCAGAACGTCTCCGCCAGAAGCACCCCGTGGCCGTGCGCCTCAAGCCAGTCGCCGGAGAGCCGGCGCGTCATGCCCGCAAGGAAGCGGGAGGCAAGGTTCGGGAACACCCCGGGCTCGGAGAGGACCAGGAACCGGGTGTTGTTCGCCACCATCTCGAGCCGCCGGAACTGCTGCTCCGGCTTCCAGCCGGTCCATCGGTCGCGGGGCGCGCACTTGAAGGCGCCGTTCTGCCATGCCGCCAGGCCCAGCCACCGGCCCCCGAAGGTCGCGACGTAGCGCAGGCCGCGGCCCGCAAGCCGGCGGAAGCCGAGATAGTGGTGCTCGTCCATCAGCGCGTCCCAGAGCGGGCGCTCCTCGGACCGGGCAAGGCGAACCTCGACCTCGGACAGGGAGAAGCCTGCGGGCGCCTCCCGATGGACCGGGCAGGAGTCCATGCGCTTGCGAATCGACATGCCGGGAACGTCGCACATCCAGCGCGGGAACGCCAGAGGAAAATGCCGGCCCCGCCGAAACGTGCGCGCGCGCGTGCAACGCATGCATGCCCGACGTCAAGCAGAATCAAACGAAATCAAGCGTGGGAAAGCCCTG
>JAJDYI010000066.1 GCA_022825235.1 Alphaproteobacteria bacterium
ATCCTGCCGGAACACCGCAGTCATGTCAAGCCTATATCCGCGTATTACATGGGAACATATGGACTCACTGCGCGCACCCTTTGACCATGCGGAACCGCACCTTACCGGCAAATCTGATGCTTACACGGCCGGGAACTTCGGGTTAACTGGCCCAAGGCCCAGAATGTCGTGAACTGCCACGGGACTCTTGAGATATATCCATGCCCGGTCAGCGCACAGGATGCAGTGGACACAGACTAAGGTCCCCGGATGAACGCACGGGATCCCAACGTGGGCGTGCCGGCGCGCCAACGAAGAAGCTTCACTATTCCGACAAGGTCGCATTGCCCGGTGCGCCTCGGCCCGGGTGAGTGGTGGTTCGAACGAACGGAGCCGGGTTCACAGGCGGGGGCCCACAGCGACGGTTGCACCTACGACGACTGAATCGTCACGTTGCGTGCGGTTTGATCTCCGGTTTGAGTTTGCAACACACCTTGCGTTCGGCGTTATCCGGATCGTAATACGGGTGCGGGACTTGCTTCTGAACGCCAGCGTCGTGCTGAAGCGTTCCCAACGAGGTTGATGGCGCCAAGGCGGCAGCGTACTGCTGTCGCTATGACGCAGCCGTGAAGCTGTTGAGCAGGTCTTCCGCCCGCCTCCGCTTCTTGTCATCGGGATCACGCTGCACGATGCGGAGCAACGTGTCACGCGCCGCCAGGTCGCCCCGCTCGGCCATGTCGAAGGCCATCTCATCCCGGCGCTCGTAGTAGCGGTTGTCGAACGGCACGATCTTCGGCGACAACGCCTGCCAGTAGTACTGCTCCTCGTCGGACGACCAGCTCGCATAGACCTCTTCCCATGTCCCGCACCCGGCATAGGTGCAGAGGTTCTTTTCGGTAGTCGGCTGGCTGGCCGGCTGATACCGGGCATCGAACGACTGCCGGAGCATGGCCGAGCGATTGGGCAGCGCGCAGTGCACCGTGGTGTCCGTAAAGACCAGGGCGTCACCCGCATCGAAGGAGCCGGTGACCCACTCGCCGGGAATCGGAACGCAGATATCCATGCCGCCCGCCCCATTGCCGACCTTGGTGTCCAGCACGCCGGAGCGATGCGACCCTGCCGATACCGCCAGTGGCCCGTTAACCCGCCGGCAATCGCCCAGCGGCACCCACATCGCGTAGTTGGTGGCGCCGCCAATGTGCACCTTGTCCTGGTGCGCCCCAGTCGTGAAGTCGAAGCTCTCGCTCTGGGGAAATATGTTCCGCTGGACGAACATCGGATGGACGAGGACCGGCTCGCCAAAGATCCGCTCGAACAATGCCAGCACTTCGGGCCGGGTCCGAAGCCGGTGCAGCTCCTCGTCGGCCCAGATGTCGCGAAACACCTTCATGTACGGCTCTTCCGGGTCCTTGCAGGCCGCGGCAGGATCGGCGACCGCATGGTCGACCGGATGGTCGGGATCAAGCCAGCCGCCAGCCGCCGCTTTCTCCAGCAGGCGGCGACGGACGTTCATCACTGCCTCGCGCGGGAGCAGGCCCCGGAGGAACAGGTAGCCGTCGCGCTCCAGCCGCTCGGCCAATGCGGGACCATCGTTCATGAGGTCGGTCGAATCGAGAAATTCCCGCATCGCGTCCATCTCGGTTCCTCCATTTCAGGACAGGAGAGTGCGGCAGCGGGACCCGCAGCGTCAAGCCGCGCCCGGCCAGCTTCCGGCGCTCCCGTGACGCAGCCGGGCATCAGGGGCGGCGTGCAGCGAGTTTCGTGTTTCCGGGGAGCCGCTGAACTGGATGGCGCTGGGACGCGGCACATGCAGCTGGACGCCGGTCCCGGAGGATCCTTGCCCGGCCGCGATCCGTCAGCCAGTTGCAACTGGTTACAGGGGACTTCTCCGGGCGGGCTGTTACGGCTGCGGTGCCCTGGCCCGCGACTATGCCTGCAGTTCGACGAGCAGCTCCGCGAGCAACTCCATACCAACGCTCCAACCCTTCCCCATGCCCTCCATCGCCGCCGAAAAACAGGCGAGCTCGGCGTCGTTCGCCTCGTGCGGCACCCAGGTGAGTCGCATCGTCGTGCGCTGGTCAGCTTCCTCGAAGGTCACGGTCGTCAGGAGCACCCTCGGCCAGTCAGCCATCATGGGCTCGGGAACCACGTTCCATTGCCCGTCGGCGACCGAATGCAGCCAGACCAGCCGTTCGGGCCGGGTGACCTCCGTGTACTCGACCCGCTGATAGCTGGCATTGCCGTTCCACCGCATTTCCACGAGCCAGAGTCCACCCGGCTTGAGATCCAATTGGTGGATGATCGTCTCCACCCGAGGTCCGTACCAACGCGGCAGCAGTTCAGGATCGGTCCACGCCCTCCATACGAGTGCGCGCGGCGCGTCGAACTCCCGGTCAATGACCAACGTCGGCAGATCACGCATCATCGGCTCCAGTGCTCGCCGCTGAGCAATGCCAGTGCCCACCTCATGCCGTGACGGGCCCACTCCAGCCGGTCTGCATCAGGGTCTCGCGCGGGACGATCAGGCGCGCCGCCATGATGGGTCGCGGCGATGTGCCAATACGCAGCTCGCCGACGATGCTCAGCAGCATGTAGGCTTCCTCGCGGCCGAGGTCGGTATTCGCCGCGACATAGGCGACCGCGTGTTCCGCCGCGGCCTCCGTCGCGGCCTCCACCGACGGCCCAGTCCCCACAAACTGGATCGTGTTCCCGTACTCGATGACGGGATGATCCACGCGATGATCACTCACCAGGGTGATCCGAGCCGTGACCGTCGCGGTGCACTCGACACCGGTGCCGGTGATGATGCCGTCACTGATCGCCGCATGCGGATCCGCGAAGAAGACCATGGCCCCTGGCACCATGACCGGCAAATGGATGCGACTCCCAACGGCGGCATCCTTCTGATCGAAATCCCCGCCGTAGGCCCCCGCATACGATGGCTTGTAACCCTCCGGAGGCATCGTCGAGACCGTGCCGAGGTTCGGATTCAATGGCACCGGGATACGATCGGCGAACCACGCCTTGCCGTCGCGCACCGGGCAATGCAGGAGCTTCGGGTCGCCAAACTCTTGCCGCAGCACGCCGAAGTCCCGGAGAATCGCGGTCATACCGTCCTCGTGGACGTCCATCTTCAGGATATCGATGAGAACTGCATCACCGGGTTTCGCGCCGTTGACCCGGATCGGTCCGGAGACCGGCGCCAGCGGATGCCCGTCGCACTCGGGGGTGAATGGTGTCGGGACATTGCGAATGTCCTCGACGTCGGCGAACGCCCCGCGGACGACGAGCGATACCTCCGCACCGGAATCGATCGTTTCGACTGGCGGCGTGTCCGGGGTAACGGAAAACAAGTAGACGGAACTCATCGCAACCTCCCGAGCCGGGATGCCCCCGGCCAAACCGGCCATCCGCCCCGACGCCTGCCAGCACTTCACGCGCTGCCGCTGGATCCACGGAGGAGTCAGATGGCGTGAAAGGGAACCATGCGGTGCCGGCGGTTTCAAGCGGCCGGACGGCGGCGCTGGCCAAGTCCCTCTCTGCCGGACACCGGCGGCCGGCACCGGGTGCTCTCCTGCCGAGCGCTGCGCAGCCGGGGTCCGGACCCGTGCGCTCGCGGCTCGAAAGTCGCTATCGCATTCCGATTGCGCCGGGCCCCTCCCATCGATTGGCAGGGGCAGGCACCCATCCGGTCGCCCCGTCCGCAAAGGCACCAAGCGTCATGCGCGCGGGCGGCGGCGCGCGAGCCACCAGGCCGCGATCCACACCGGTGCGCTGAGCACGAGCGCATACGCCAGTATGCCGATGGGCCCGAGGAGGCCCGCCACCAGCGAGGCAGCCACGGTGACGGCGCCGAGACCGATCCCTGATGCCCATGCGGCCCGCCCGTAACCCAATCTCCACAGCCAGCGGCAAGCCAGGGCCAGGGGAAGTCCGCAGGGAGCCACGAAGATCAGCGATTGCAGCGACATCATCGCCATGGTGATCCACGAGGCAGATTCCGTCTCCGGCCCAGTGCCAGCTCCGAAGCGCGCGACCGCCGTCGCCAGGATCCCGGCCGGGAGCCAAAGAAGCGCCAGCAGCCAAAACCCGAGGCGCCCGAAGTTTCCACGCTGTTCCATGGATCCAGACTAGGGCGGATTTTTCCTCCAACGGCAACCGGTCCGGCTGCCGAGCGCCCGGGCTACGGCGCACCCCCGAGCTCATGGTCAGCGGCCCATGGTTTGCTGCTGCGGCGGCGCACCCGCGTCGCCCGCTCAATCGCAATGACCCCCGGCAAGCCGCCCCTTCCTGCCGCAATACCGAGTTCGAGCGCTGCTCCACCCGCCATGCTCTCACGCGTAGTACGCTTGGGAGCATGGCCCGCACGATACGCGTATCACTGACCGCACTGGCGCTCCTGTTCGTCGGCGACGCCGTCCGCGCCGACCACCACGAGCGTGCGGAACCCGAGGCGGCGAGCGCAACCGGCGCGACGGCCTTCGCGATTGGTGACGAAGGCATGGCCGTCGCCGCTGACCCGCGAGCCGTGGACGCTGCCCTCCGTGTCCTCCGCGAAGGCGGCTCGGCCACCGACGCGGCCATTGCCGCACAGATGGTGCTCGCGCTGGTTGAACCGCAGTCTTCCGGAATTGGTGGCGGGGGTTTCCTGGTGCGGCGCGACGGCGCGACCGGAGACGTCCACACGCTCGACGGCCGCGAGACCGCCCCGGCGGGCGCGGGCCCCGATCTGTTCCTGGACGCTGCCGCTACGCCGCTTCCGTTCTTCGAAGCTGTCGCCGGCGGGCTGTCTGTGGGCGTGCCGGGGCTCATGCACATGCTGCAGACGGCCCACACAAAGTTCGGCCACCGCCCGTGGGACACACTCTTCGAGCCCGCACTGGCCCTCGCAAGGGACGGTTTCGTCGTTCAGCCCCGGCTGCACAGCCTGCTGACCCGGGCCCGCCACGTTGGACGCGACCCCGATGCGCGCGCGTATTTCTTCGACGTCGACGGCAATCCGCGCCCAGTCGGACATCGACTGCAGAACCCCAAGCTTTTTCAGACGCTTCAACGTCTCGCCCTGGACGGCGGGACCGCCCTCTATCACGGCGAGATCGCCCAGGCCATTGCGCGGAAAGTGAACCTCGACCCGGAACGACCGGGCACGCTCTCGGTGTCCGACTTCGAGCGGTACAGCTCGCGGTTCCGCGAGCCGGTGTGCGGGACGTACCGCGCCTACCGCGTGTGCGGGATGGGCCCTCCAAGCTCGGGGGCAACGACCGTGCTGGCAATTCTCGGCATGCTCGAAACCTTCGATCTCGGAAGCATGGACCCGGAGACCGCGGAACCCTGGCACCTCTTCGCGGAAGCTTCCCGCCTCGCCTATGCCGACCGCGACCGCTACGTGGCCGATCCCGACGTGGTCCCGGTACCGACGGCGGGACTGGTGAATCCGGGATACCTTACGCAGCGGTCGAGGGGCATCGATCCGGACGCTGCGGCACCGGGGCCGGCCGTTCCCGGCGAGCCGCCGGGCGCACCCTCGGGCCAGCGTGACGGCCGCTCGTCCGAGCAGCCGTCGACAACCCATCTGTCGGTGGTCGACAGTGCCGGAAACGCCGTGGCGCTGACCTCCAGCATCGAGACTGCCTTCGGCTCCGGCCTCATGGTCGAGGGGTTTCTCCTCAACAACCAGCTGACCGATTTCGCGTTTGTGCCGAAACGACCGGATGGCCTGGTCGCCAACCGCGTTGCAGCAGGCAAACGGCCCCGAAGTTCCATGGCCCCCACCATCGTGACCGATGCCGACGGGCGCCTCCGGGCTGTGCTGGGCTCGCCTGGAGGCTCCCGCATCATCTGCTACGTCGCCCAGGCAATCGTGCTTTCGGTTGACTGGAAGCTGGACGCCGCCTCCGTGGTCAGTTTTCCCCACATCTGCAACCGTGGCCGGACCACGGAAATCGAGGCGGACACCCGCTTTGCCGCTCTCGAGCAACCTCTCTCCGCCATGGGCCACACGGTCGCGGCGCGATCCATGACGAGCGGCCTCAATGTCATCCTCGTCGGCGCAGACGGCAAGCTCTCGGGAGCAGCCGACCCCCGACGCGAGGGCATTGCGGGCGTCCCTTAGGCTCCCCGGATCGAGCAGGGCGCGCCGCGCCCCAAGGGCGGCAGTCGCCGGCAGGGGATCGATGCCTCCTGCAACAAGCCCGGGCGGTCGCCGGGCGCGCACGCCTGCCGAGCCGACGGCTTTGAAACGACGGCGGCACCGTCACGCGCCTTCCATGAGATCGTCGAGTTCAGCGTAGGCCGGGAGACGTCGCTCGATCGGTCGGCCATCCCGCATGACGATGCGGTCGGCCTGCGGACGGGCAAAGAGCTCGCTCCAGTTCCTCGCGCTGCAGATCACCAGGTCGGCAGGGGCACCAGCGGAAAGCGACGGGGCCGCGAATCCGGCCGCGGCCGCCGGGTTGGCCAGGAAGGAGTGAATCCAGTCCGTGTCGGAATGGTCGAGGTGCCCGATCCGGGTCGCCTCCCGCATGACCTCCAGCATGTCCAGGTCGCCGTAGGCATGGAACGGGTCGCGCGTGTTGTCGGAGGCGAACGCCACGCGGATGCCGCGGGCCTTCATCTCGTGGACGAGGGTAATTCCGCGCCAGCGAGGCGTCCGTCCCGGGACCCGGTCCTGCAGGTAAACGTTGCACATGGGCAGGCTCACGACGTGCAGTCCAGCCCGCGCGACGAGATCCAGCGTCGCCAGCGCTTGAGGCTCCGGCTGCACCGCAAGCGAGCAACAGTGGCCAACCATCACCGGCGCGCCGAAACCCGTGTCCAGAACGGTCTGGGCGACCTCGCGGAGGGTGGCAACGGAGGCATCCCCCGTTTCATCGACGTGCAGGTCGGCAGCCAGCCCACGCCTCTCCGCGGTGGCAAAGAAGAAGCGAAGCCATGCGCGCAGTTCGCGGTTCGGCCGGACGACCGCGCCCAGGACGCCGCCCGAAGCAGCCACCTCGTCAGCAATCTCATTGAAGGCACGCCGGTCAGCCACCTGTTCGATACCGCACAGGTTGGCCGCCTGAAGTTCAATTCGACCTGCCCACTCGGCCCGCAACTCGCGAAACACCCCGAACGAGACACGATGCTGACGGGCCACGGAGTCGAGATGCGTGCGGATGGCCCGGGTACCGTGCGCCCAGGCGGTGCGCAGCGCGAAGTCCATCCGCCGGCCCACGTCACGGGCGTCCCAGCGCTCTGCCCGATCTGCGGCCGTGGCGGTGAGCGCACCGCCGAAGGTGCCGTCGGGGTTGGGGCAACGCGGCTGAATGTGACCCTTGTCAAGATGGGTGTGCACGTCGACGAACGCGGGAAAGACCATGGCGCGCCGCATGTCCACGGGGATGCCCGGATCCGCAGTGATCCGACCTCCCTCGATCATGAGATCGGTCGTTACCAGGTCGCCCGGCTGATCGAGCAGGCACGCCGGCACCGTCACGTTCTTCAGCGTCAGCTTGGGGATCTCCGGGAGTTGCATGAAGTTCATCGGCAATCCTAGCTCGCGGGCTTGCGGCGGCGGCGGGCCCGGCACGGTGTCATGTGATGACATACATCTGATGCGCAATCATCACGACGAGTGACTGACCGTTTGCAGCGTCGCCCTCCTGGCAGCGGGCGGGTCGTGGCCGGCACTCACAAGCGGAAGCTTGGTCCGCTGCGAGAACCGGCGCTGGGTGCAGACAGGTTCAGCATCCCCCGGCGGTCCGATAAGCGCACCCAATCCCGTCAAGTCGATATGGTACGCGGTGCCGCCCACGCCACGGAAACCCGCCATGTCCGCCGCCAAGCCCAGGTTCGTCGTCTTCCAGCATCTCGCCATCGAACACCCCGGGGTATTCCGGGACTTCCTCAGCGAGGATGGGATCGAGTGGGCGACGGTCGAACTGGACGCCGGGGACCCGATTCCGGACCTGCGTCCTTTCGACGCCCTGTGGGTCATGGGCGGCCCGATGGACGTCTGGGAGGACGATACCCACCCTTGGCTGGAGCCGGAGCGTGCTGCCATTCGCGAAGCGGTTGTGGCCCGCAAGTTACCGTTCCTCGGCTTCTGCCTCGGGCATCAGCTCCTCGCGCAGGCGCTCGGCGGCGATGTCGGACCCGCCGCCACGCCGGAAATCGGCATTCTCGATGTCGCTCTCACGGAAGCGGGACGCGCGAGCCCAATCTTCGAAGGGCTGCCGGCGACCCACGCCTGCCTGCAGTGGCACGGTGCGGAGGTGAGGCAGGCACCGCCAGGGACACGGACACTCGCGTCGTCCAGGGACTGCGCCATCCAGGCGCTGGCGTGTGGCGACCATGCCTTCAGCGTCCAGTACCATGTCGAGATCACCGGTGACACCGTGCGCGAATGGGGCGCGGTCCCCGAGTACGAGCAGGAACTCGAGCGAGCGCTTGGAGCAGGCGCGCTCGCCGCGTTCGAAGCGGATACGGCGGCCCACCTCGACGAGTTCAATCGATACGCTCGCCGGATCTACGAGAACTTCATGGGCATCGTGCGGCAATCCTAAAGCGGACTTCGAGCACGTGGATCGGAGCTGCGAGAAGGCCAATCGCCCGCAGAGGCAGGGGCGCGTGACAGATGCCAAGACCGACGTCGTAGCGACGGCGGATCGCCATGACCCGACCGTTCGTCGGAGGCCCTGCACGTGCAATTGGTGGCGGCGGAAGATGGCGGCGCGATCCGTGCGCCGGATGGGCAGTTTGGAATGAGCCGGGCCCCGGTCGGCCAGATCCATCGGCACTGGCTGGCACACATGAGGCGGATGCGCCTGGCAAACGTGAGAACCACAACGGGGGCCTGGCCGTCAGGACAGCTCCGTCGCGGGTGCGGTCACGTTGGAGCCTGAACCGGCCACTGCCGGCGCTATTGCCTGAACCGGCCGTGCCGCAAGGAGGCGCGCGTGCGGGGGCGTTCCCTCACCGGATGCCGTTCGCCCGCTGGAGTTCGCGGACATAGGCCACGATCGCCGCCACGTCGTCCCGGGTCAGCCCCTCGACCGGCGGCATGTCCCCGAAAGTCCAGTGGTGGGCCCGTACACCCCGGGCCACTGCGCGCTGGAACGATTCGTCGTCATGATGCCCGGGCTCGTAGAGGACGTGGACCAGCGGCGGCGCAATCCCGTCCTGCCCGGCGGCGTTCCGGCCGTGGCAGGACACGCAGTTGGCTTCGTAGGACCTCTGCCCGAGTTGCGCGTCGGCCGAAAGGGCGTCGGGGACATTGACGGTCACGATGGGCGGCCCGCTGCCGGCGCTGTCGGCGGCGGCGCCGACATGGGAGTGGGCAGCCACGCCGATGGCGGCAGTCAGGACGACCGGGATTGTGGCCCGCCTCAGTGACATGCCTTGCCGAGTGCCTTCAGCCGCCAGTAATTGTAGGGAAGCGGGGTGATGAAGCCGGCGGCCAACATGATCGGCACGACCCACCACGTCAGCACCGCACCGCCGGTCAGCGCCCAGTCCACTGCGTTCATCATGGTCTCCATGGCGACCATCGCGATGAAGGACATACCGATTGCCGTGCGAAACGCGGGCCACAGATCCATCTGGCGAGCCAGAATCACGGTCTCGAGGGCGATCGAGGTCAGGAGTCCGTTGAAGATCGCGAGAACCATGATTGCCGGGGTTGGCCACGGAATCCCGGTGAACTGGAAGAAGGCGATGGTGCCGAAGTCGCCGACGGCGCAGCCGAGCAGGCACCAGGCCGTGTTCCTCGAAGCCCGGCGCCACGTGTGGCGGCAGTACCAGTCGATAGCGAACCTCGCGGTGACGGCGACCATGGCCAAGTCCCTTGCCTCGTCTTCGCCGGTAACCTAGTGTCTCCAGTAACTGGAGAGTCAATAGGCGGGAAATGAACATTGCCGCTGCATCGAGTGCCGCCGGTCTGCCGGTGAAGACAGTCCGCTATTACGCGGATATCGGACTGGTGTCGGCGTCCTCGCGGACGGCCTCGGGATACAGAATCTATGACGAAGGCGCCGTGCGAAAGCTCGTCTTCATCCGCCGGGCGCGGGAATTCGGGTTCTCGATCGACGAATGCCGGGAACTGCTGAGCCTCTACGAGGACCAGCACCGCTCCAGTGCCGACGTGAAACGTATCGCGTCCAAGCGTCTGGGAGAGATCGCGAAGAAGCAGCGGGAACTGCAGTCGCTGCACGACGAACTCGCCCACCTGGTCGATGCCTGCAGGGGCGACGACCGGCCGGACTGTCCGATCATCGACGGCCTGGGCCACCGG
Source organism: Alphaproteobacteria bacterium (assembly GCA_022825235.1). GTDB lineage: Bacteria > Pseudomonadota > Alphaproteobacteria > TMED109 > TMED109 > VXPW01. The sequence continues at coordinate 10,250 of JAJDYI010000066.1, forward strand.
CACGCCGATATGTGATGGCGTTCTCGTCGGCGACTCCCTGACCGCGGAACTCCTGCCACAGTCGCCGCCATCGGGCGGCATCGCGGGTCGACTGTTTGCTTCCCGGCGTCACTCGCCCGGCGGGGACAGTGCGTGCGGCGGCCTCGCGCAGCCGTGCCTCCCGCTTGGCGGACGGCTGCTCGGTCGGGCTCGGGTCAGGGCAGCAGAACGGCCGGCGGACGAGCCCGGGCGCACGCCACGAGCCTTCTTCCAGGCGGGCCGGGTCCGGTGCCGGTAGCCGCCCGGCTACCTCCGGGTCAGACCGACAGCTTCAGCAGGAAGCGCGTGCCGGACGGCGAGGTACTCCCAAGCTCGAATGTGCCGCCGTGTGCAGCCATGATCTCCCGGACGATGATCAAGCCCAATCCGTGCGCGTTCACCACCGTGTCCGCAAACGGCCGTTCGAAGAACGCTCGGACCTCTTCCTGCAGGCCGGGACCATTGTCTTCGACCTCGATCAGAACGTGGTTCGGCCGCCGGCGGGCCCGCACAGAAACCTTGCCGCCATCGGGCATCGCGTCGGTGGCGTTCTGCGCCAGGTTGAGCAGTGCGCGGAACAGCTCCGCCTGATCGGCTTCGACGACCAAGTCGCCGGGTACATCGATCAGGAAGTCGACACGTCCCTCGTGGATGGCTGCTACCGAATCCCCCACTTCCACGGCGATTTCGCGCAATCGCGTCGGGGCCAGCGTGATCGGCGTGCCGCCGAAGCGGTGATAATCGAGCGTACGGGTGCAGATCTGAACTGCACGTTCCACGGCCTTGACCAGCAGCGGGACCAATTTCCGGACGCCCGGATCCTGAGCCGCCTTGATCTGGTCCGACGCCACCGCGGCGGTCTGCAGGACGTTGCGCAGGTCATGGTTGATCCGGCTCACGGACGCTCCGAGGGCGGCTTCACGATCACGGCGGTGCAGCAACGCTCGCAGACTGCTCTGCATCGAAAGCACCCCGCGCTCCAGGTCACCGATTTCGTCACGCCGGTCCGACGTCTTGACTGTCGTGTCCACGTCGTCCGGATTACGCGCGAACCAGGCCAGCCGTTCGATAATCGCGGTGACGGGCCGGACGAACTGGTGTTGCAGGACGAAGAATAGGAGGACGCCCACGGCAATGAATGGGGCAATTGCGCTGGCGCCAATCCTGAGCGAATGCTGCCACATGGCTTCTGCGAGCGGCGCCTCAGGTGCAACCACCTCGATCACGACGCTCGGGTACTGCTCGGCCGGGCCCACGATCCGGAGGATTCGCCCGCGGCCGTTGATCAGCGTGTCGAATGCGTGGCGCACGCGGCCTGGCCACGAGATGGCGGCCGGCCGCACTGTCTTGTCGACGGCCGTCGGCGTGGAGCCGATGACCAGCGTCGATGTGTCTCCGGTCCGAAGAATCACGGCCTGCGTCTCTGTGAACGCGAGCAAGCGCTGCCGCAAGTCGGGGTCGAGTTCGCCCTCGGATACGACCTGGACGACCCTGACCGTGTCATACGCACCGCGAAGCTGATCCTCGATCTCCGACAACCAGAACGCCGACACCGACGTCACGTACGACGCCGCCGCCCATAGCGCCGCGAAGGCCAGCGTGTGCTGGAGAACCCGCGCTGTCAGCGACCGACGTGCGCGGCGCCGGCCGCCCGTCCCCGTCGCCACTTCACCCAAGGCGCGTCAGGAGGCCCACGATCTTCCGGGTGCGCGGTCCGAACAGCGCCGGCGTGAAGTACGACCCGGCAACCTGCTTGCTGATCTCGCCGCGGGTAGGGTACGGCAGGATGGCGCTGGTCATCTGCCCGATCTTCATCCGGTGGGTCGCCATCAGGCACCAGGGCTGAATCAGTTCGCCGGCGTGGGCACCGACCATGCTCGCCCCGACCACGCGACCGCGGTGCACGATGACCTTGATCAGGCCCTCGGTCTCGCGCTCCGCCCGGAATCGATCGTTGCCGCCCACCGGCATCTCCACCACCCGCACCCGGTCACCGAACCGCTCGCGAGCGGCCGGTTCGTTGAGTCCGACCTGAGCGATCTCGGGGTCGGTGTAGGTGACCCAGGGCGCTGCCGCCTCGTTGACCCGCGCGGGCAGCCGGAACAGGGCCCGGCGCACGACGATGCCGGCGTGATACCCCGCGATGTGGGTGAACTGCAGTCGGCCGATCACGTCACCGATCGCGTAGACACGCCGATTGGACGTGCGCAACCCGTCGTCGACCTCGATTCCCCTCCGATGGCATCGAATTCCCGCTGCATCGAGATTCAGGTCCCCGACGTTGGCGCGCCGGCCGGCCGCCACCAGCAGATGGGTACCGGTCACCTCGCGGGTGCTGTCCGCATCCTCCACGGTGAGACGAATTCCACCCTCCGCCCTCGCTACCGACGTCACGGCAGCGCCTTCGATGACCGTGATGCCTTCCTGCTCAAACCGCCGCGCCACGACCTGGGCCAGATCGGGATCGTCGCGGTGCAGCAGCCGGGCACGCTCCACCACCGTCACCTCGCAGCCGAGGCGTCGGTGCGCCTGCGCCAGCTCGCAGCCGATGGGGCCGCCGCCCAGTACCAGCAGGTGATCCGGGCGCACGTCATTGTCGAAAATGGTCTCGTTCGTGAAGTACGGCACCTCGTCCAAACCCGGCACGGGAGGAACGATCGGCGAGGAGCCCGTCGCGATAACGAACCGCTTCGCGCGGATCCGGATCGGCCCCGCCTGCACCTGATCCCGCCCCGTGAAGGCCGCCGTCTCCCGTAGCACGGTCGCGCCGAGACCTTCGAAACGCTCCTGCGAATCGTGTGGCGCGATGTCGGCGATGACGCCCTGCACGTGATCTCGGACGCGCGGGAAGTCGGCGTTCGGGGCCCCTGCAGCGACCCCGAACCTGGCGGCGTGGCGGGCGGCATGCGCGGCATGCGCCGCCGCGATCAGGGACTTGGATGGCACGCAGCCGTAGTTGAGGCAATCGCCACCCATCCTGCCGCGCTCGATCAGGACGGTATCGACGCCAAGCTGGGCAGCAGCGGCCGCCACGCTCAAACCGCCTGAGCCCGCGCCGATGATGCACAGGTACGGGTACAACGTCGTATCGGAAGAAGTCATCACACTCAGCATGTCCAATTGGCTATGTGATCGCGCTCCCTCGCACCATAATCCCGGCCCACGCATCGCGCGATTCCTGAGAACGTCGTGTCATCCGTCATCGGTCAGGGAACACGTCATTCCACAAGACGTAGTGCTTTCCATGAACGAAGGCCAAGGTGCGGTCGCGACAGCTGGAATGCGCAGCCTGGATAGCGGTCCACGTACCGGCGCCGGCCCGATGCGGGGCTGGGGGCCGGCCACAGTGCGCATCCGTTCCGACGTCCGCACCGCAACGGCTCCGCCCGTTGAAATTCCGGTCAGGCAGCCGAATCGCGGCCGCGCGGGCCACCGTCAGGTCAGGGCGAATTACCGGCTCCTATACTGCCGGACGCGCGCTGGAACCCGCGCCGACCCCCATGTCCCGTTCATTCCGAGGAAGGCAACCATGGCCGAGCTTCAGAAATACCAGATGCACGTTGGAGGCGAATGGGTGGATCCTCTGTCGGGCGAGTGGCTGGAAACCGATAACCCGTTTGACGGCAAGCCCTGGGCGTTGATCCCCCGGGGCAACGCGGACGACGCGAACCGCGCGGTTGCCGCGGCACGGAGCGCGTTCACGGACGGCGAGTGGCCGCGCATGAATGCGACGGAGCGCGGCCACCTGCTCCGTCGGCTCGGCGACCTCATCGCCCGCGATGCCGACCGGCTCGCCGCGACCGAGGTGCAGGACAACGGCAAGCTGATCGCCGAAATGCGGGGCCAGCTCCGGTACGTGCCCCAGTGGTACTACTACTTCGGCGGACTCGCCGACAAGGTGGAAGGCGCCGTGATCCCGTCCGACAAACCCGACATGTTCAATTACACCCGCCACGAACCGCTCGGCGTGGTGGTCGCAATCACGGCCTGGAATTCCCCGCTGCTGCTCACCGCCTACAAGCTGGCACCCGCCCTTGCGGCCGGCAACACGGTCGTTTTGAAGCCCTCCGAATTCACCTCTGCCTCCGCACTCGAGTTCGTCAAGCTCGTGGAAGAAGCCGGGTTTCCGCCCGGCGTCGTCAACGTGGCCACCGGCTACGGTCGCGAGGTCGGCGAAGCGCTCATCTCGCACCCCGATGTCGCAAAGGTCGCCTTCACGGGCGGCAGCACCACTGGGCGACATGTCTACGAGACCGCCGCGGGCGGGCTCAAGCGTGTCACGCTGGAACTCGGCGGGAAGTCGCCGAACATCGTCTTCGAGGACGCGGATATCGAGGATGCTGTCAAGGGGGCCATTTCCGGAATCTTTGCTGCCTCTGGCCAGACCTGTGTTGCAGGCTCTCGCCTGCTGCTGCAGGAGCGGGTCCACGACGAGTTCGTCGACCGGCTCCTGGAGACTGCCAAGACCGCGCGCATGGGAAACCCAATGGACATGGACACCCAGGTCGGTCCCGTGACGACTCCGCCACAGTTCGACAAGGTGCTGAATTACATTGCGATCGCCAAGGACGAAGGGGCCAGCTGCCTGCTGGGCGGGCGGGCCGCCCAGCGGCCGGAATGCGGGGACGGCTGGTTCGTGGAGCCCACGATCTTCGACGACGTCACCAACGACATGCGCATCGCGCAGGAAGAGGTCTTCGGGCCTGTACTCTCCATCCTCCGCTTCAGCGACGAAGACGAGGCCGTCGCGATCGCAAACGACGTCATGTATGGCCTCGCGGCCGGTATCTGGACCCAGAACGTCCGGCGGTCGATTACCGTCGCCGAGCGCCTCCAGGCCGGTACTGTCTGGGTCAACACGTACCGTGCCGTCAGCTTCATGTCGCCCTTCGGGGGGTACAAGATGAGCGGTCTCGGGCGGGAGAATGGTGCCGACGCCATTCGCGAGTACCTGCAGACGAAGAGCATCTGGATCAGCACGGCGAGCGAAGTTCCCAATCCTTTCGTGCTGCGCTGAGTCGGGGCGAAGCAGATTCCCCGCAACCGGCCGGCGCCGCACGGAGCGCATGATCCGGCATGCTCGTGGGCCTTGCCGCTGGAGCCGTCGTCACGGCGGGCGGAGCCGCCGCGCCGCCATCAGTGCCGTGAATTCGGACCCCGTGGCCTCCGCAGTGCGGCGATGGGCAAGGCCGCACCGTCGCGCATGATGGAAGCCCGGTCGGTCACCGCAATGACCTCCGACTGCTCGTGCGTGATCAGGATGGCCGCCTTGGCCCGCCGGGCGAGCCTGCGGAGCACGCGGCACAACCTTCGGCTTGTCCTGGAGTAGGCACGCTGGTCGGTTCGTCCAGGACCTCGGCCCCGCGATACAGAGCCTTCAGGATCCCCACCCGTTACCGCGGGCCGACAGGCAATCCTCCGGGGGAACTGTCCATAGGCACCTGCAGGGCGAACTCGCGCGCGAGCATTGCCAATTGCCGCCGGACCCGGGGCACCCCACCCCGCAGCGTGCCGGCCGCCTGTGTCCATATCACGTTGTCGATCGCCTTCCACGTCTCCACCAACAAGAAGTGTGGAGGATCATGCCGGTCCCGGCAGCGATTGCATCCGCGCGGCACGTCGGGGCGATCACGCGGCCCGACATCAGGACCCGGCCTCGATCGGCGCGCTGAAATCCGTACAAGATGTTCATCAGGGTGGTCTTGCTGGCGCCGATCTCGCCAACCAGACCGTGCTCGGTCCCGGGCAACACGCCCGAATGCAAGCCGCGGCTGGAATGCGGGCGGCCAAACCACTTGTTCATGGCGCGCCACTCGACGGCGGGCGCGCCCTCCCGCCGCAGCCACCGCTCTGTCTTGCGAGTGTGGGCAGTACCGCTACCGCGCGGGACAGGTAGCGTGGGCGACGTAGTCGTGGACCCGTATCTCTCCGCTCCTGATCGCCACCACTGCCCGCTCCGCGGCAGCCTGCATCGCGGAAGAGATTAGCGCGCGGTTGAATTCGTCCAACGCCCACCCGATGCCGCCTTCGTCGAGCCCGAGCGCACGGGTGCCTGCCCGCCAGACACCCTGGCGTGCGGCATCGAAGACGTCGTAGGCCGCCACATCGACGCGCTTCAGCATCGAGGTCAGCACGTGGCCGGGATGCAGGTGATTCTGGTTCGAATCGACCCCGATCCCCAGCCTGCCAGCGTCCGCCGCCGCCTGCAGCACGCCGAGACCGGTGGTACCTGCGGCATGGAAGACGACGTCAGCCCCCCGATCAAACTGAGACCTCGCCAGTTCCGCCCCCTTGACGGGGTCGTTCCACGCGGCGGCGGTGGTGCCGGTCATATTCTGGAAGACCTGAACGCCGGGTCTCGCATACTGGGCTCCCATCACGTAACCGCACGCAAATCTACGGATGAGCGGAACATCCATGCCGCCGACAAATCCCACCTTGCCAGTCTGACTGGCCATGGCCGCCAGAATGCCCACAACAAAGGCGCCTTCGTGTTCCCTGAACACGATGGACTGCACATTCGGCTGGTCTACCACCGCATCGATGATGGCAAACCGGGTCTCCGGGAACTGGGGGGCCACCTCTTCCATGGCGGGCGCGTACTGGAATCCAACCGCCAGAACCGGGTCGAAACCCTGACGGGCAAAGGTCCGCAAGGCCTGTGCCCGCTGAGACTCGGTCTTGGCCTCAAAGTCTCGGAACTCGATGCCTGTATCGGCGGTGAACTGCCGGGCGCCGTTCCAGACACCTTCATTGAACGACTTGTCGAATTTGCCGCCGAGGTCATAGAGGACTCCCGGCTTGATGTCGGCGGCATGGATCGGAGAGCAGGCCAGTACCAGTGTCAGTACGAGCCCGGCTAGACCTTGATAATTCACAGCCGTTCCCCCTTCGAGCCGGCACGCAGCGACGCGGGTGCTGACGTGGACGCCAAGTTCGGGGCGGGCCAGTCCCACGGCGGCATTATGGCAACGCTCCCGCGAATTCTTAAGCGTTGTCGGACAAAAACATCCGTGTCATCCGAACGATGCGTGCAGATCCCGTGGTCGCCTCCTCCGGATCGAGTTGAGCCTGCGGGCGACGGAGCGATTCCTCCGTTCTCCGGGCGGCGCCGAAGCTCATAACGATAGTGCAGGCGACCAGGTTGGGAGCCTTCCGCGATCACCCGCGCACCACCTCCAGCCAGACCCGCAGAGCCCCGTGAGTCGGATACCAATCCGACCTATCACGGTACCGGAGTTCAAGGTGCTTCCCCCGGTATGGACAGCCCACTTGTCTTGTCAGGCCGGCCGGGCCTCTCGTTGCCGCCAGCACGCCCCTGACCCGGTCTCGATCGCTCCCGCCCACGGCAGCCAAGGCCAGGCGTGTGGGCCCGATAAAATCGCCGGCGGCGGCCGAGCCGCCGCCTGCCCGACCGCCGGGCACCGCCCGCCAGCGAGCTGCGAACGCGGATGCGCACACAATGCCATGTGCTACCCGCCTAGCACCTCCGTGCGCCCATGAGGCCAAGAAAGCTACGCCACCTTGGCGCCCGCCGGCGGACGCGGCCTACGGCAGCTTTCGTGCCTAGGCAGCCGCCTCGGACGCGGACGCTCCAGGATCACTCGGCCACCCCGACTGCGCCCGCGACGCGTCCACTTGAGACACGTACATGGCTTGCGGCGGGCATTTTTCCCGCGGGCAGGGGAGTATCGTACTGACCCCATTTCGTTTCGGGCACAACGCCGCCCGGCGGCAGCATCCGAAGTCACTGTTTTTGCTTTGAACCGCGGCACCACCGGGACATGCGCGAATTTCGACAAGGAACCCAGGGCAACGACTAACGCAGCCACATCTCGGTACCATTGCGGTTTGTGCATCTTCAGTTGGCGGCTCTTTTCTTTACCTAAACAGATATATAGCTGGTGTCAGGTTTTGATTGGCAAGGGTCTTGCAAGGATGCACTCTTGAATGTTTGACAATCGAGAAATACATACTACATTGCGCATGATGCAGGTAAAGTTATCTAGTCTCTGGTCTTTCGTGGCTCGAACTTATGGAATGTCCTCGTTCTGCTGCGCCGCGTCGCCGGGCGAGGGTCGCGTGACACCAGTTGACTTCCAGGTCCGCGCGGCCGTGCCTGTCAAGTACCAGGCGTACTGCCGTTTGGGCCCGGCAGACCTTGACGGCGGACCGGGATTGCGACCGCGGGCTGAGGATCTGCTCCCGGCCTGGAGCGGTCACGCACCCCTGCACCAGGGTGCTTTGGAGAGAGGCGTATGATTCCGGAACACCTGACGATCCGCAGCTTGCGATCGACCGTGCGGCGGGTTGTTTCGGCGGTCCTTGGTGAGCTCCGACAGATCGCGGACGAAGAGGCCCGACCCACTAAACGACGACCCGCCCCCGACCGCAAGGTCGACATGCTCAACGCCTACCGGGAAGGGGCCTCGCTGCGGGCGGTGGGCGAGCAGTTCGGAGTCTCGGGTTCACGAGTACAGCAGATCCTCAAATCCATGCCCGACTACCAGGCCGCCAGAGATTCGGCGAAATCAATCCGGAGGAGCAGGTCGGCCGGGGCACGGTCGGCGCGTCAACAGTCGTTGCACAAGACCACGATAGCCCGCGAGGTGCGGCGGTCGTGGAAGGAGGTATCCGAACGCGATGACGTGTTCGAACGCCTCTATGAAATGCGTGCCGCAGGGAAGAAATGGAAGGACCTGGCGGAAGCGGTCGGCCGCCCGCCCGACCGCAGCAATGCCCACTCCACCATGCTGCACATGAAACGCCAGGCGAGAGCCAGGGGACGCCCCTGGCCGATCCGGCAGGTTAATGGCGCGGCGCGCCCATCCGGCACGACGTCACTCGACGGCGAGGCGCCTCCGACCGAGTAGCCCCACTCGAAGCGGGACGCCGGCCGGCCTCGCCGCCGCCGGCCGCTACTCCGGAACCCGGCGCGCGACGGTTGCCAATCACCGGGCTTTCTGCCAATACCATCTTGATCGGCATAGGCGAACTGGGGAGCGGCCGTCGTGCGTGGACTCTACTTTCTTGGCAACCGCGAGCTGGACCTGCGCGAGATTCCTGACCCGACCCCCGGCCCCGGCGAGGTCGTGCTCAGGATCAAGGCCTCGGGCATGTGTGGCAGCGATCTCAAGTTCTATCGGCCGCCGCCCGGCGAGGCCCAGCGGGCACTCGGTCTCGGCGAGAACGTGCCACCGATCATCGGGGGGCACGAGCCTTGCGGCGTGGTCGCGGAGCGGGGCGCCGGGGTAGCACCGGATGCCGCCCCGATCGATGCGCGTGTGATGAATCACCACTACGCGGGATGCGGGCTGTGCGATTCCTGCCGTGTCGGCTGGAGCCAGATGTGCGAGACCGGCGCGATCAAGGTCTTCGGGGTAACCGCCAACGGCGCGCATGCCGACTACATTGTGGTACCGGCCACCAGTCTCGTTCCATTGCCCGAGGAACTCAGTTTCGCCGCGGGATCGGCGATCGCCTGCGGTACCGGTACCGCGTACGGCGCCCTCTGTCGCCTGCCCCGGCTGGGCGGTTCGACCCTCGCGGTGTTCGGCCTTGGACCCGTGGGCCTTAGTGCGGCGCTGCTGGGCAATGCCATGGGCGCACGGGTGATCGCCATTGAAGTCGGCCAGGAGCGACTCGCGCTCGCGACTGAATTCGGCGCCGACACGACCGTCGATGCGTCCGCCGTCGATCCGGTCGAGGCGCTGATGGACCTGACCGGGGGGCGCGGGGTGGATCTGGCCGTCGACTGCAGCGGTGCCACTGCCGCGCGCTCGGCGGCGGTGCGATCAGCGAAGCGGTGGGGCACGGTGTGCTTTGTCGGAGAAGGCGGCGACGTCACGATCGACGTGAGCCGCGACATGATCCGCAAGCAGCTCTCGATCATCGGGTCCTGGACGTTCAGTGCGACCGGGCAAGCCGAATGCGCCCGCTTCATCGCTGATCGCAAGATCCCGCTGGAGAAGATCTTCACCCACCGTTACATGCTCGACCAGGCCGAGGAGGCCTATCGTTTGTTCGATACGCAGACCACGGGGAAGGGCGTGTTCCTCTTCGACTGACGCCGGGCCGCACCCAGCCCGACCTCACGGCGAGGGGCCTGCATTCCCTAGTGGATGTCGCTGGCGTCCGACATGGCACGCCGAAGTTTCTCGATGCCAAAATCAGGCTGACGGGCGCACTCCAGAATCACGGCCTCGCGCCTGGTCAGGAGATCCACTGCGGCAGGAAGCTCCCGGACCGCCTCCGGCGGAATGACGACCGCGCCGTGACGGTCGGCATGGATGATGGCGTCATGCTCGACCGCCATCCCGTGCACATCGACCGGACAGCCCGTCTCCACGACGTGCACGTATGCATGGCTGGGACCCACCAGGCCCGCAAGCAACTGAAATCCAGGCGCACAGGCGTCGAGGTCACGGATCGAGCCGTTGGTGACGACCCCCAGCACGCCGAGGCCCTTGTGCACCGCCGTGTTCACTTCGCCCCAGAAAGCGCCGTACCCGGGATCGGGATCGAGGTCCTGGATCACCGCGACGGCAGGCCTCGCACCAGATGCCACGTACTCGTAGTACCCGATCCGGTTGCGCTGTAGCTGAGCGGCGGCGACCCCGGGCGGAGTACTTCCACGAATCGTGGCCGTGCGAGCCCAGCCAACGATGGGCCTGAGCGCGGGGTCCGCACAAACGAACGGCCGCACCGTGAATCCGGTGGCTCGCCGATCCGGCACGACCAGCTCGAGGGCGTTGCAGATGGTGGGAGTGTCCCAAGCCGCGAGGCGCTCAAGATCATGCGCAGTAACGGTGGTCATGAGAATTCCTCAACAAGTTGACGGTACCAGTGGGACCGGATCGCGGCTTTGATGGAGACGCTTTCAACCACGGGCAAGCGGCGTAACAGTCCAGAATGCGACAAGGTTAGAGCAGTCGCCGCCGATGGCGCAGCATCGATGGCGCCGGGCCGGATTGCTGTCGCCGCCGTCTCTGCCGCGAAGCCTGGCCTTGCGGAACCGCCGTCCCTGCCAAAACCGGCATCAGATTGACACTCCTCCTAGTATCATCAATCCGACAGTGGCCACTGAGGGAGCCCATGGCAGTCCAGCATCGAGGAGCGCTTCAGAACTCCTTCCTAAATCGGCTCCGCAAGTCGCGCACCCAAACCACCGTTCACCTCATGAACGGCGTGCGTCTTCGCGGAACCGTCGCCGCGTTTGACGAGTTCTGCATCTGGCTGTCGACCTCCGGCAATCAGCAGCTGGTCTTCAAGCACGCGATCTCCACGATTGTTCCCAGCAAACCGATCAGCCTCGGGGAATCAGGCGACCCGGAGCCGCGTGAACCCAAACCGGAATCGCCGAACGCGTGAGTGCGTCACCGACGCCCTCGATCCCGGTCTGGGTCGTCCACCCGGTGATCCGGGGAGATGACCCACCGCTCCGAACGCAGGCCAGTCGGCTGGACGAAGCCTGTTCGCTGGCCGATTCCATCGGGCTTCGCGTCAAGCGTGCCGAACAGTTCACGGTCCGCCGGCCGCGGCCGGCTACCCTGCTCGGGCTCGGGGTCCTGGAAGCTCTACAGTCGGAAATCACCCGCGCCGCGGAAGCGCCGAAACTGGTCCTGTTCAACGTCGACCTGACACCGGTCCAGCAGCGCAACCTAGAAGACCTGCTCCGGACGAAAGTCCTCGACCGGACCTCGCTCATCCTGGAAATCTTCGGCGCCCGCGCTGCCACCCGTGAAGGCCGACTGCAGGTGGAACTTGCGCATCTGGAATGGCAGCGGAGCCGCCTGGTGCGGTCCTGGACCCACCTGGAGCGCCAGCGCGGCGGCTTCGGTTTTCTCGGCGGCCCGGGCGAATCCCAGATCGAGCTCGATCGCCGACTCATCACCGGACGTGTCGCCCGGATTCGCAAGGAACTCGACCACGTCCGCCAACGACGCGGACTTCACCGACGTCGCCGCACCCACCCAACCGTGGCCTTGGTCGGCTATGCCAATGCCGGCAAGTCCACGCTGTTCAGTCAGCTCACCGGACAATCCACGGACGCCCGAAACCTGCCCTTCACCACGCTCGATCCGCTCATGCGCGCGTGTGCTCTCCCCTCGGGCCGGACCGCGGTCATTTCCGATACCGTGGGGTTCGTCTCGGACCTCCCGACCCTCTTGATCGCGGCGTTTCGTGCCACGCTCGAGGAGGCGGTGCACGCCGACCTCCTCGTTCACGTGCGCGATATCACGCACCCGGAGACGGCAGCTCAGCGACTCGATGTCATCAGTGTTCTGACCACCCTGGGCGCGCTGTCCGACGGTGCCGAGACCCAACTCGAGGTCCTCAACAAAATCGATCGGTTCAGCGAGGAGGACGTTCGGCGACTGCGCGACCAGCAGCCGCGCGCGATCCTGGCGTCCGGCCTTCGCGGGACCGGGATGCGGGAACTGCTGGAAGCCGTGGATCGCTGTCTCGGGCAGAGCCGCTCGGAATTCGATGTCGAGCTTGCCCTGGCGGACACGTCGACCCTGGCATGGCTCCACCGGAAGGGGGCCGTGGTCCGTCAACGGGCGGACGCCAGTTCGCTGCACGTCCGCGTTGCGCTGGACCCAGCGGATCGGGGCCGTCTCAATGCCCGGCTCGCCAAGGCGTCTCCGACCAACACGTCCGGCCTGCAGACTTGAGGCCGCACCGATCGCGCACGCGTCCCGCTCCGCCTCCGGCCGGTCGCTCCCTTTCCCCCTCTTGACATTACGGGCTCGCGCCCCCACTTCTACACGCGAACGGTTTCTGGCACTCTAGCCCTTAGAGTGCCAACTCACGTTTTGGGCGCCTTGCGGACGCTCCGTACGCCCAGCACCCCCTTTCCAATCTGAGAGGCATGGAAGCATGAAATTCAGGCCGTTGCATGACCGCGTCATGGTCAAGCGCGAAGACGACGACGAGCGCACGCCAGGCGGCATCATCATACCGGACACCGCGAAGGAGAAGCCCATGAAGGGCAAGGTCATCGCGGTCGGATCGGGCATCCGGAGCGAAGATGGCAAGATTACGCCCCTGGATGTGCAAAAGGGCGACACCGTCCTGATCGGCAAGTGGTCGGGCACTGAAGTCAAGATGGATGGCGAGGAATACGTCATCGTCAAAGAGTCCGACGTCATGGGAATCCTGGCCTAAGGCCGGTCCCGATACCACGCAGAGAAGGAACTCACACAAATGCCTGCCAAAGAAGTCAAATTCGCGGGCGACGCTCGCGAGCGCATGCTGCGAGGCGTCGACATCCTGGCCAACGCAGTGAAGGTCACCTTGGGGCCCAAGGGCCGGAACGTCGTGCTCGACAAGTCGTTCGGCGCTCCCCGGACAACCAAGGACGGCGTCACCGTTGCGAAGGAAATCGAACTCTCCGACAAGTTCGAGAACATGGGCGCCCAAATGGTGCGCGAAGTGGCCAGCAAGACCAATGACGTCGCCGGCGACGGGACGACCACAGCCACCGTGCTGGCCCAGTCGATCGTTCGCGAGGGCACCAAGGCCGTGGCAGCGGGGATGAACCCGATGGACGTCCGCCGCGGCATCGAGATGGCGACCGAAACCGTCGTTACCGAGCTCAACAAGATGAGCCGCAAGGTACAGGGTCACGATGAAGTGGCGCAGGTCGGCACCGTCTCCGCCAACGGCGAGCGCGAGGTCGGCGACCTCATCGCCCGGGCGATGGAGCGGGTCGGCAAGGAAGGCGTCATCACGGTCGAGGAGGCCAAGTCGCTCGAGACCGAACTGGATGTCGTCGAAGGCATGCAGTTTGACCGCGGCTACCTCTCTCCGTACTTCATCACCAACGCCGAAAAGATGACGGCCGAGTTCGAGGACCCGTACATCCTCATTCACGAGCAGAAGCTGTCGTCCCTGCAGCCGATCCTCCCAGTTCTCGAGAAGGTCGTGCAGTCCGGCAAGCCTCTGGTCATCATTGCCGAAGACATCGAGGGCGAGGCGCTGGCGACGCTGGTCGTCAACCGCCTGCGCGGCGGACTCAAGGTCGCCGCGATCAAGGCGCCTGGTTTTGGCGACCGCCGCAAGGCCATGCTGGTCGACATCGCCACCCTGACCGCCGGCCAGGTCGTGAGCGAGGAATTGGGCGTCAAGCTCGAGAACATCGATCTCCGGATGCTTGGACGCGCGAAGCGCGTGCTCGTCACCAAGGAGGAGACCACGGTCGTCGAGGGCGCCGGCAAGACCAAGGACATCCAGGGGCGCTGCAACCAGATCCGGGCGCAGATCGAGGAATCCACCTCGGACTACGACCGCGAAAAGCTGCAGGAGCGGCTCGCCAAGCTCGCAGGCGGCGTCGCCGTCGTCCGGGTCGGTGGTGCGACCGAGATCGAGGTCAAGGAACGCAAGGATCGTGTCGATGACGCGATGAACGCGACACGTGCGGCCGTCGAGGAAGGCATCGTTGCCGGCGGCGGGGTTGCCCTCCTCTACGCTGCACGCCGGGGCCTGAAAAAGTGCAAGCCGGGCAACGACGACCAGCGGGTCGGGATCGACATCATCCGCAAGGCGCTCGAGACCCCGTTGCGTCAAATCGCCTCGAACGCCGGGTACGACGGTTCGATCGTGGTCGGCAAGGTCATGGAATCCAAGGACGAAGGCTTCGGCTTCGATGCACAGGAAGGCGAGTACGGCGACCTCTTCGGGGCCGGCGTGATCGACCCTGTGAAGATGGTTCGCGCGGCACTCCAGGACGCTGCATCCGTGGCCGGCCTCCTCATCACGACCGAGGCCATGGTTGCCGAGAAGCCCGAGAAACCCAAGAACGGTGCTGCCCCCGGCGGCGGGATGCCGGACATGGGCGGAATGGACTTCTAGCAGCCTCCACTCAACCTTCTACGAGTGCCAGGGGGCCGCGCTCTGCGCGGCCCCCTTTTTCTTGCCGGCATCGACGGACCGGTGATTGTCCGTCGACATCACGCATGCGTTGCCAAGGCATTGCCCAACGCCGACAGCCCGCCGGAGCGACTGCGATGCTGCAAGAAGCCTACGCCCGGCCGGGCACGCGGGCCGACGATTTCGATGAGGGCCGGCTTCGGTACACGGCCAGGGAAGGTGGCCGGCGGCGGTACGCCGATTTGAAAATCAACCGCTTGCCCTGGACCGAGGGCCCGAGCGGCGACGGGGGATCGAGGGGCAGCCCGCCGACGCGTTCGGCGGTGGCATGCTGGGCCGATGGCTGGAATTCCCTGGCGTTCGCTGCGTCCCGACCAATTTTCCGGCCTGTCTTCCTGCCTTGCGATCCCGCTCTCAGCGTCCACCGCCACGTCAACTGCACGTACCAGCGTCAATCCCCCCCCGCACAGGTCGACAAGCGCGTAGCCGGCTGCGTCGGGACGTGGACACTTCGTAGTGCGACAATTCGAAACGTGCTGCCGCACGTCACGTACCGCCAGTCGCGTTTGCCTCACGAGCTGTGCTCCTGACAAGGCTTTTTTGCCTCGCTCCAGCTGGCCACCGGGTAGGTAATGGCTTCGCATCTCTGCCAGTGATCAACGATCCATTCACCGTCGCGGCTGCCATTCACGTACAGCCCCTCTTCACGGGTATGTCCGCGTGCAGTCGATCTGGTCTCCACCCACCGGCCGTGTTTCTTCCCTTTTGACAGGTGCCCGGCGTGCGAAACCGACCACCTGAAATCCCGGTTGGACGCCCCCGTCAGCACGCCCTCACCGTCTGCCACACCATCGCGGCACGCTCCTGACCAACTAGCGCTCTCGTGGGTCGGATAGCCGATCCAGCGGGTCCAATCCGAGTACCAGAAGTAGCAGCCGGGTTGGTTTGAGAGTTCGGTCCAGCAATTGAACCAGACTGGTTGGCCGAATTCGCTGATCCCCGGGCAGATTCCGTCCTGAGCCACTACAGCGGGGACGTCTGCTCCGACGGACTTTGCCAATTCGCCCGCGCCGCCGAAATTGCCTGACCCACTTGCATATTGTGGTGCCCAGCAGTGTGCAAACTCAACCCGGCACCTAGCAGCGCCTGCCCGGCACTGCACGAGCGCGTCTCGGATCGCCACGCCGCGTGTCGCACCCCCAGCGGCGCTGACGTCGCCGTCACTGCGGATCACCAGCGCACCGCAGGACTCGCGGAACGCCGCTGCCTCCTGGCAGGCTTCGCCGCCGTGGGCTCGGCACTCCTCGAGCGACTCAGCTCTCGCCGCCGTGGCGCCGTCGGCGTTCCATGCGATTCCCCAGGCGTAGCTGCCGGCGGCCTCGTGCGAAAAGGCGATGGAGCCGTAGAGGTCCTCGGCGTGCAGCGGGGCGGACGCCCCGATCACCACAGCAGCGAGGGTGCAAGTCCGAAGCTTCTTCATGGCGCTTCCTCACGGGTCCTTGGAAGGCAGATCGGCATCACGACGCCCGAAGCCCGCAGGATAGCCAGCCGCTGGTCGTGTCGCATGCGGAAGGAATGGCCCGTCGCTCCTGTGCGCCACCGCGGGACTGGCGCCCCATCTGCAGATTCCGAAGAGGTAAGCCGAGGAAGGGTCCGGCTGAAAATTCGCAAATCCTCGACGATGCGCCCGATGCGCCAGCGACGTCTTGGGCGACGCTGACACGAACGGTTCACGGCATCCCGGTCCTGCCGTGGCCGCCACGTGGGCACGGGCCGACACGCAAGCGCCCGCCTCGGTGGCTGGGCTTCCCGTCGCGAGAAGACTGCCTGTGCGCACGGCGCCATGAGCAGTGCCGGTGAAGCGGGCTGTGGCACGGGCCCCAGCCCGGTGGTCCGCCCCGGTCTCCAGATCGGGGCGGCCACGCTGGAAACGCCGCTGCGCCGGACGGACGGCCAGCTTGTGCGCATCGTTCGCCAACCGTTGTATACAGGCCGTCGTGACGCGGTGGACGGAAGCGACACTAACCACCAGTCATTCCATCCACGCCGAAATCGACGTCCTGTCACGCAGACCGTGCGGGATCGCCGTCTCATCACTGGAGAAGCCGAGGCAATGGCCAACTCGCAACGCACCGCTTTCCTGGGTCTTGGAGTCATGGGCTACCCCATGGCGGGCCATCTTGCAGCAGCCGGCCACGAGGTCGTGGTTTACAACCGAACACAAGCCCGGGCTGATGCCTGGACCGAGCGACATGGCGGCACATCGCGTCCGACGCCCGCCGCGGCGGCCGACGGCGCCGACACGGTGTTCGTGTGCGTGGGCAACGATGACGATCTCCGGAGCGTCGTCACCGGAGAGGCCGGGGCACTGGCCGGAATGGCGGCAGGCTCAGTTCTGGTCGATCACACGACGGCATCCGCTGGCATCGCCCGGGAACTGGCTGCTGCCAGCGCCGACGCAGGCGTCGGATTTCTCGACGCGCCGGTTTCCGGAGGCCAGGCAGGAGCGGAAAACGGCCAGCTCACGGTCATGGTGGGCGGCGAGCCCAACATCTTCAAGCAAGCGCGCGACCTGATCGACTGCTACGCCCGCGCCACCACGTTGATGGGGCCTGCCGGCTCCGGTCAGCTCACGAAAATGGTCAATCAAATCTGTATTGCCGGCTTGCTTCAGGGCCTTTCCGAAGGCATGAACTTCGCCAGTCGCGCGGGGCTTGATGGCCAGCAGGTGCTCGACGTCATCTCCAAGGGCGCTGCACAGTCCTGGCAAATGGAAAACCGCGCCATCACCATGCTGCAAGGGGAGTTCGATTTCGGGTTTGCCGTCCAGTGGATGCGGAAAGACCTCGCCATCTGCCTAGAGGAATCAAAGCGCAACAACGCCAGGCTCCCGGTGACCGCGCTCATCGACCAGCTCTACGCACAGGTGGAGGCACGCGGCGGCAAACGGTGGGACACGTCCAGTCTTATTCACCTGCTGCAAAACGACTAGCAGCGAATTCGGACGAGAGGGCTGCTGCCGCGCGGCCCGGTCACGTCACGCTGGAAGCCGATCGAGCCGCACGTACCGGGTCTCCCCCACGCTGTTGCCCGCCAGGGGTCCGGGAAGGGACGGCGCCGGGCGCGTATCTGCGGCCGACCGAAGTGAAGCGGACATCGATCGCGGCGGTCGGTGCCGACCGCACGCGGTATCGAAATACCCCGGGAAGCGGCGTGGACACGATTGGCGGCCGCGGTCGAAACGACAGGACCAGCGGTGACGCTAGCGGCTGCTCCAGACACTCTCGTACTGTTCTGGAGACGCATCCCGAAGTGTTTTTCGGTCGCGATGCAGCACCTGCTCAAGCTGGGAGACGCGTTCCTGAAACCGGGCGTTGGCATCGTCCAGGGCTGCTTCCGCGTCAACCCCGCTGGTGCGCGACAGGCGCACTAGCGCGAACATCGCATCCCCGATGGCCCGGCGCGCAGCGGCTGGTTCGGGCGCAACCGGGTGCAGCCGTTCGAGTGATCGCTGCGCCTCAGCTGCCGGCTCGGCCGTTGAAGCAGCTTCCGCCTGGGTCGTGCGACTGACCGCATCCTGCAGCTTGCGCGCCCGTACCAGCGCCGGGCCCGATCGCAGCACGCCCTCCAGAACACCCATGCCGCCGGCGGCCGGTGCTTTCTCCGCAGCCTTGATGCGCTCCCAGTTACGCATTACGGCTTCCGAATCTACGGCGGCATCGTCAGCGAATACGTGAGGATGCCTGCGCACGAGTTTGTCCTGGAGGGCATCGATCACTTCGGCGACACCGAAGGCTCCGGCCTCCTCCGCCATGCGGGCGTGGTAGATGACCTGCAGCAGCAGATCGCCGAGCTCGTCGCACAATGCCTCCATGTCGCCCGCCCGGATGGCGTCAACCACCTCGTAGACCTCCTCGATCGTGTACGGAACAATCGTCTCGAACGTTTGCGCCCGCGTCCACGGGCACCCACGTACCGGATCCCGAAGTTCAGCCATCAGACCAAGCAAGCGTTGAAACGCGGAACCGGCGCCGGCGCTGGCCTCGGGAGTCCGTGTCCGGACATCTTCGTTCGTTCGACGGCGTTCGTGCATGGACAACTCCCGCTTGCGCTTGCGGTAACCTCGATTAACAGGCGCCGCCACCATGCCAGTGTAGTAACAGAAATTCAGGAGCCGGAAGTTGCAATTGCATGATTTTCGGGCACTCAGCTTCGATTGTTACGGCACCCTGATCGATTGGGAATCCGGGATCTGGAATGCTCTCGCGCCCCTGCGGCGGGTCGGGTTGACCGATCGCGCAGCGGCACTCTCGGCCTTTGCGAGCCACGAGAGCATGATCCAGAAGGCGCATCCGGGGGCAAGCTACCCGGACGTGCTGGCGCGGGTGCATCGGCGGATCGCAGACGAATTTGGCCTCGACGCCGAACCGGAGCTCGATGCGCGGTTCGGCCGTTCGCTTTCCGACTGGCCCCCGTTCCCGGATTCCAGTTCGGCGCTCCGATACCTCGGTGAATACTTCCGGTTGATTGTCCTTTCCAACGTGAACCGGGCAGGTTTCGCATCCAGCGCCCACTCCCTCGAGGCCCGTTTCGATGCCGTCTATACGGCGGAGGACATTCGCAGCTACAAACCTGATCCACGAAACTTTCACTATCTGGTTGCGCACTGCGAGCAGGACTTCGGCATCCGGAAGACGGAACTTCTGCACGTGGCACAGAGCCTGTACCACGATCACGTGCCGGCTCGAGCTGCCGGCCTCTCCACCGCATGGATTGACCGCCAGCGGGGGCTGGATGGTGCGACCAAGCCCGTAACCGAACAACCCGACGTGACTTTCGTGTTTCCTGATCTGGCCTCGCTCGCAGCGCAGCACAAGGCCGAACTTGCTCGCGCCTAAGGACGCTTCCAGACGATGATGACACGGTGTCCTGGCCCCCCGTACGGGTGCGGGCCGCTGAATGTCAGCAACCCGTCCTCCCACACGATGTCGCGTTCCAGGGTTGAGCCGTTCAGCCTCGGGTCGTGGGACAGATGGATGGTGTGTCGCACCCTGGAGCCAGACAGGACCCACGAACCGAAATAGGCGAAGAACCCGGCCCACGCCTGCGCAGCTGCTGCATCCGGCACCGGATCCTCCGGGAGCGACCGGTCGGAGCCAGCCAGCATTGCTATCACCGTACGGTCGGACCCGTAGTGAATCAAACCGCTGGGACTATCTCCGAGCAACGGGGTTCGCGCTCCGTCCGGCGCTTCCAAATAGGTATCCACCAGGTTCCAACGGCCCAGCAAGTCTTGCTCAAGAATGGCCATGAACCTCCCCAAAACAGGCGAAATCTGCTATAATCGCGGCACATGCGCAACGGGACACGACAACCTTCTGGCTGACCTACTCACTGGCGCCCTTTATTAGTCTACTCGGTAGCAATGACTTGGAGTTTCACATGGGGCAGTCACTGAAACTCGACATCCCGGTTCAAATAAGCGCACTGAGTGATGTGACTACCAGAATCGAAGAGTTTTGTGACGCGGCCGATATTCCCATGGCAAGTGCCTTCAAGGTCAACCTCGTGATCCAGGAATTGGTTACCAACAGCGTGAATCACGGAGATTTCGGCGGACGGGAGCCGGAGATATCACTGTCCATCAATTGTGACGGCAGCCAGGTTGAGATGTTGTTTGAAGACAACGCCGCCCCTTTTGACCCTTTCACCGAAACGCCAGCGCCCGATCTCGGCTCCAATGTCAGTGAACGCCCAATCGGCGGTCTCGGCATTCACCTGATCCGTTCGTTCTCAGATCAATCCAGCCACGAACACGTGGGTGGCAGGAACCGGATTCGGCTGGTCAGCTCGGTTGAATAGCTGATCCACGAGCCCCGTGTCCTTCTTCACGGAGGCCAGGTCTGGGAAGTTTCTCGTGTTTTCCCTCACCGGCCGTATCGAAGGTACGAGAGTGTCGGAATTCTCGGAACAACTCATGCGGCAAATAGATAGCGGGGAGAATCACATCGTCCTTGATTGCTCGGCCGTCTCCTGCCTCGCCTCACCGGCCCGGAGAGTCCTTCTCGCTGTGGCTCGCCGGCTGGAATCCCGCGGCGGTCTATTCAAGGTTGCCGGCCTGCGCCCGACCTTGCGAGGCCCCATCTCGGAACTCCGGGGGCCGGTCGGTCCTCTCCCCCTCTACGCCAGCCTTGCCGAGGCGCTGAACAGCGCGTGACCCAGTACTACAACGGCTTCCGGCCCTTCGAGCACATCAATCCCCGTGGCCGCTTCCCGGCCCTCCTCGTGTGCGACCACGCGGTGAACACCGTGCCTGAGGAGTTAGGCGACCTGGGCCTGGATGCCCGCGAGCTCGACCGGCACATTGCCTGGGATCCGGGCGCACGGGCTGTCACACTGGAACTCGCTGCGCGCCTGGACGCACCCGCCCTGCTGGCAGGCTATTCACGTCTCGTCATTGACCCCAATCGATCGCCGGACTCGGACGCATCGATCCTCGATACCAGCGACGGCACGATCATTCCCGGCAATGTCGGACTGGATAGGGATGAGCGCTCCGATCGTATCGCCCGTTGTTTCCGGCCCTATCACGAAGCTATCGATGCCACGCTCGACCAAATGGGGGCGCGCTGCAGTGCCCTCCTGTGCATCCACAGCTTCACGCCCGCGCTCTTGGCCGGCGACGGAACGTCGCGGCCGTGGCATGCGTCAATCCTCTGGGGAGGCAGGCAAAAGCTGTTCGCCGATCGGATCCGTGCCGGCCTCAGCCGCGTCACCGGCCTCAATATCGGTGACAATGTGCCTTACGCCCAGACGCCGGAGTTCGGCTACACGGCAGAAGCCCACGGTGAGGTCCGGGGGCTTCCAAATCTCCTCATCAAGATCCGCCAGGACCTGTTGGAAAGCGCGCACGCGGCACGGGACTGGGCAAACCACTTGGCGGAAGTTCTCGTGGCCGAGTTGGTGACGGTCTAGCCAACTGCCCTCCGGCTCCGCCCCCAGCCTCGTCCGTTGCTGACTCCCCGTGATGCGGCCACCTACCAGCACGCTCAGCCAGGCCCGACATGCTTGATGGTCTCTCGGTGCCGACGGTGCGGCACGGACTGCCGTCGCTGCAGCTTGCCGGCGTTGCCCAAGGCCGTTCGCCGACCATATATTGTCTGCTGAACTTCGGGGAGTAGCTTTCTCATGCGTCTGCCTGCCGCTCTGGCAACGATGCTCTTGGTCTTGCCTGCAACTGCCGAGGACTCCGGCGAGTCCCTGCTGCAGAAGGTTCTCGGTAACGCCGACGCACCGCACGAAATCATCGAGTACGCCTCGCTCTCGTGCCCGCACTGCGCCACCTTCCACAACGAAGTGCTCCCTGAAATCAAGGCTCGCTTCATCGACACGGGCCAGGTGCGTCTCGTATTTCGGGACTTCCCGCTGGACCGGCCGGCGCTGACCGGGTCCATGCTTGCCCACTGCCAGCCCGACGAGCATTTCTTTCCCGTCCTTGAACAGCTGTTCGCGCACCAGAGCCGGTGGGCTGCGGCCGAGGCACCGAAGGACGTCCTCAAGAACATGTTCCTGCAATTTGGTATCAGTGCTGATGAGGTCGATGCGTGCTTCGCTGACACCGAAGCGAACCGGGCCCGCCTGAATCGTATCCTTCGGACCCGAATGGACGGTCAGGACCGTATGGACGTGGATTCGACACCGACTTTCTTCGTAAACGGATCGAAAGTGGCCGGACAGTTTGATGCTGATGCGCTCGCGGAAATCATCGAGTAGGAACCAGGGGCTCCGTCGGCGGGCGTGACGGCGGGATCAGACCGTTCTCTGGCGTTTCGGAACGTTCGCATCCGATAGACGAATCGGTCAGCTATGTTGGTTTAGTAGGTTCTTATGACGAAGAGTTATGCACTATCGCTCGCCTGTGAACGGCACCAAGATAGCGACGGCGTGCGCCGCTTGAGGCCGAAATATCCCGATTGCAGGGTGCTTGGCCAGTCACGTTCAGCGGCTGGCCTGCTACTCTATTATGCGATTGTAAGCCTGAAGGGGGCGTAGACGATGATTCATCCCTCTCGCTTGATGTTGGTGCTCCTGCTGGGCGTGCTACCTGCTGCCACGGCCACGGCCGAAAACATCGTCGATCCGATGGTGCGCTATTGGACGGACTTCGACGGTCGCGAGCATCACCTGAGCATCACTGCGACATCAACCCGCGTGACCACGCCGGACCAGGTCTTTCGGGTTTCCACCCGCCTCGTGCTGAAGTATGACTGCCATGAAGTCGCGCCCCTGCACCCGGGCAGGCTCCTCAAGGTAGACGCCTGGCATTTCCGCCTGCCGGTGGAAGCAAAGGCTGCGGTCTCGGTCGAATCGCCGGCCAACTTCCTGGCGGATTTCCTCAGCCTCGAGCCGCCGCCCTTCGTTCGCACGGGCGGCACGCTGCGGGTGACCGATCTTGGCACAGGCGGCTTCGTCGAGACCGCCGCCACCGTCATTCGATCCGGTCACGGTTTCTCCCGCGATACGGTGTACGAGACGCAATTCGATTCGGCTGTGCTCGCGCCGGACCGGTTACTTCGCGCCTTTAACGCCGGACATTCCGTCGGGGTCGACCTCGATTCCCCGGAATTCGCCCTCAGCGCGGTGGTGTCGCTGACCGCCGAGCAGGCAGCTCCGCTGGCCACCCTCGCGGCCCGCTGTCCGCAGTGAGGGCTGCCGACTTCGCATAGGAGCCAATCGGTCGACACGCTGACGAGCGCCGTCGTCGCAGCCGGCCCAGGCCTCCTACCCGTTGGCGGACCGGTGCTGAGGGGCCGGTACCGGTCGTCCACCCATCTGAGCAGGCGGAGAGAACCGCGGCCATGAACGCGATCCAGGCCCGCGAAGCCGGGCGAATCATCCACCGGTGCTGGGATGACGGTACCGTGATCGACGGGTTGCCCGAAAGATGTCGACCGGCGACGCCGGCTGCCGGTTACGAGATTCAGCAGGCTTTCGTCCGACATTCGGGCGACGCGGTCGCCGGCTGGAAGATTGCGGCGACGAGCCGCGCCGGCCAGCGTCACATCAATGTGGACGGCCCCATTGCCGGGCGTCTCCTCAAGGGCCGAGTCCACGACAGCCCGGGCAGAATTCACCTCGGCCTGAACCGAATGGGAGTCGCCGAGGCTGAGTTCGCATTCGTCCTGGGCCGGGCGCTCCCGGCCCGCGCGACCCCCTACACGGAAGCGGAAGCCTTCGCCGCAGTGGCAGACGTCCACCCGGCCATTGAAATCCCCGATTCCCGATATCTTGACTTCACACGCGCTGGCGGCCCGCAACTGATTGCAGACAACGCCTGTGCAAGCCAGTTCATCCTCGGTCCAGCGGCCTCGCCCGACCTGCGGTCAATGGACTTTGCCGCCCATCCGGTGCGCTTGATCGTCGACGGCGTGGAAGTCACCAGCGGCACCGGCGCCGATGCGCTCGGCGACCCGCGGACCGCCCTCGCCTGGATCGCCAACAATCACGCGCAGCAGGGAACGTCGCTGGACGCGGGCGACATCATCACGACCGGGGTGTGCGGCCAGCCGAGCGCTATCGAGCCGGGGAACCGCGTCGTCGCCGACTTCGGCGTGCTGGGAACCGTGGAAACGACGCTGGTCTGATCGGGGAGATCGGCCCGCCGACCCGGTTGGCGAGCGTCCCGGGTGACCGGTCCGCCCCCGGCGGGGAGCGGCGGTGCCGGAACCGCCCGCTCGACCGGCCAACAAGGGCGCGCGGAGTCTCCCCCGGGGCGCGCATGCCTAGGCAGGTTTCTGGTAGATCTCGCCTCCACCCTCCCGGAACTCCTGGGCTTTTTCCTGCATGCCGCGCTCGGCGTATTCACGAACCTCCTGCGTGATCCGCATTGAGCAGAACTTAGGTCCGCACATCGAGCAGAAATGCGCGACCTTATGAGCTTCCTTCGGCAAGGTCTGGTCGTGATACTGCTGCGCGGTTTCCGGATCGAGGGAGAGGTTGAACTGATCTTCCCAACGGAAGTCGAACCGGGCACGTGACAGCGCGTCGTCGCGCGCGCGGGCAGCCGGATGCCCTTTCGCAAGGTCGGCGGAATGCGCCGCCAGTCGATAGGCGATGACGCCTTCCTTGACGTCATTTCGATCCGGCAGGCCGAGATGTTCCTTGGGCGTCACGTAGCAGAGCATCGCCGTACCAAACCAACCGATCATGGCTGCGCCGATGGCGCTGGTGATGTGGTCATATCCCGGCGCGATGTCGGTCGCCAGCGGCCCCAACGTGTAGAACGGAGCCTCACCACACAGCTCGAGCTGCCGGTCCACGTTGACCTTGATCTTGTCCATCGGCACATGGCCCGGTCCCTCGATCATGACCTGCACGTCCTGGTCCCACGCGATCTTCGTGAGTTCGCCTAGGGTCTCCAGTTCGGCAAACTGGGCCCGGTCGTTGGCATCGGCGATCGAACCGGGACGGAGTCCGTCTCCCAGCGAAAAACTCACGTCGTAGGCAGCCAGGAGTTCGCAGATCTCCGGGAATTTCTCGTACAGAAAGCTCTCACGGTGATGGGCCAGGCACCATTTGGCCATGATGGATCCGCCGCGGCTGACGATGCCGGTCACCCGCTCCGCAGTCAGCGGAATGTGCGCAAGCCGCACCCCGGCATGGACCGTAAAGTAGTCGACCCCCTGTTCGCACTGTTCGACCAGCGTGTCGCGGTACAACTCCCATGTCAGGTCCTCGGGCACGCCACCGACCTTCTCCAGCGCTTGGTAGATCGGCACCGTCCCGACCGGTACCGGCGAATTGCGCAGAATCCACTCGCGGATGTTGTGGATGTTGCGGCCGGTCGAGAGGTCCATGATGGTGTCGGCGCCCCAGCGCGTCGCCCAGACCATTTTGTCCACCTCATCCGCGACGGATGACGTTACGGCGGAATTCCCGATGTTGGCGTTCACCTTCACGAGGAAGTTTCGCCCGATCGCCATGGGTTCCAGTTCGGGATGGTTGATGTTGGCCGGAATGATGGCCCGGCCGCGCGCCACCTCCGAGCGGACGAACTCGGGCGTGACCCGGTCAGGAATCGCGGCCCCGAACGATTCGCCGCCGCGCTCCACCGTTCTCGCTGCCCGGCCCTGGTTCTCGCGCTCGGCGACGAATTCCATCTCCGGCGTAACGATTCCCCGCCGCGCGTAGGCAAGCTGCGTTACCGCGGCGCCGGTCGCCTTGCGCGGGCGCCTGGCTACCGGAAATGTCCGGACCCGCTGCGCTGCCGAGGGGTTGCCGTTGTCCACGGCCTGGATGGGCCGGCCGGCATCGACGCGCGTGTCGGCGCGTGCCTCGATCCACGCTTCGCGCCAGCGCGGTAGGCCGGCCTCGATGTCGATGGTGACCGCTGGATCCGTGTACGGCCCCGACGTGTCGTACACGCGCAATGGCGGCTCGTTGGCCGACGCATGCAAGGAGATATCGCGGTGCGGCACCCGCAGACCCCGGGCGGGGTCTCCGGTGTACACCTTGCGCGACGCGGGCAACGGACCGGTCGTCACCTGAATCGGGATGGGCGTGTCAGCGTCCATGGGGAGTCTCCTCGGCCCTGCGGCCACGGCCCGAAGGACGTGCTTCGGGAGGCGGGGCCGAGAGGACCGGGAAATCCGGACGCGTTCCGATCCCTCCGCCGGCATCACCCGGTTCAGGTTCGAAGGGTCCCCGCCAGACGGATCTCAGCCCCGGAACTCGGTCCGGGCACCCCTTCGGAACAACGTAAGGTGAAGTTTGCGTCGAACCGCCGCTGACGTCAATCCGCCACGAACCTGCACCGGTGCGGTCGTTGGGAATGCCGTTGCGCGCACGCCGTCCGGCCGTAGACTGTCCCGCACCACACGGCCTGGCCTCCAGACGTTGGTGCGCCGCCGGGTCCAGGATCCGCAGCCAGGGGCGCTGCCTTCGTCAGCGCCGGCGCGGGCCGAGCATCCCGGCCGGCTCCCTGTCATCGCGTTACAGTTGGTGTCCTGTGCCCCGATTCGCCCTGCCGACCCTCGCGTTTCTCCTTTATTTCACTGCACCTCACTCCCACGCGGTGCCTCCCTCGGCGCCCGCCGTTCCGTCGTTCGCCCTGACCGGCTCCGCCTATGTCGGCGGGTTCCACGCCGGCGATGCGGTGCTGCACTTCAACGTCCGGGACGACAGCTATTCCGTACGCTTCAACGCCGAATCGCAGGGGCTGATCCGACTGCTGTTCCAGTGGGGATTCGAACTGGAGGTGGAGGGTACGCTCGCAGCCGAACAGGTGTCCGGGTTGCAGCCGGCGGTGTACCAGTCGAGACGCTACCACCGGGACGGACATGTCGAGCGGCACGTGCGGTTCCGCGCCGGAATGGCCGAGACGATCCTTCCCGAGGGGGCGGAGCCGTATCCCATTCCGGTACCGTCCGAGGAACGGCGCCACGTGCTCGACCCGGCGAGCGCGCTGCTCTCCGCAGGGCTGGTCCTGGCCCGCACCGGAAGCTGCGACCAGATGATTCGCGTGTTCGACGGGAAGACGCGAAGCAATCTGGTCCTGACCGACCCCGGTGATGACCTGGCAGTGGACCCCCAGCGAGTGGATCCGGGGCCGGTTGATGCCAAGCGATGTGCGTTTCAAAGCCTCCGCGTGGCCGGGTTCAGCGAGCGTCACCTCCGCAAGCCCCCCATGGAGGGAGAAATCTGGTTCCGCGCCTATGGTGACGCTCTCATGGTGCCGGTACGCCTGCAGACGCCCACCCGGATCGGGATGGCAATCTTCCACTTCGAGCTTCCTGCCGGCTAGCTGCCGCGCCCACGCTGCCGGTCCGCTCTGCCGCGACGCCGGCCACTCGGGAGCAGCGCCCCTGCCCGTTCCGTTCCCAACACCTCTTGCCGTCGCGAGGTCCCATGAAAGCTGTCCTCTGCCACGCCTTTGGCCCCATCGAGTCGCTGACGGTCGGTGACGTCAGCTCGCCGGTACCTGCCGCCGACGAGGTCCGGATCCGCGTCCACGCGGCCGGCGTGAATTTCCCGGACATCCTGATCGTCGAAGGCAAGTACCAGATCCGTCCTGACTTCCCGTTCACGCCGGGCTCCGAATGTGCGGGCGAAGTGATCGAAGTCGGCCGGGACGTCGTGGACCTGGCCCCGGGCGACCGGGTGATGGCCCCAGCCAGCCACGGTGCGTTCGCGGAGGAAGTCTGCGCCCCGGCCCGCAAGGCGGTCAAGCTGCCGGACCAACTGGACTACCAGGTCGCGGCGACGCTGCTGCTGACCTACGGAACCTCCGCCCATGCGCTGATCCAGCGCGCCGGCCTCCAGGCCGGAGAGACGCTCCTGGTGCACGGTGCCGCCGGTGGCGTCGGCCTGGCCGCCGTCGAAATCGGCAAGGCCCTCGGAGCCCGGGTGATCGCCACTGCGGGAACGGACGCCAAACTGGCCTTCGCCCGCGCCCACGGCGCCGACGACGGCATCAACTACGCCGACGGCCCCTTCAGGGACCGCGTCAAGGAGCTGACCGGCGGCCACGGTGCTGACGTCATCTACGACCCGGTCGGGGGCGACGTCTTCGATCAGTCGCTTCGCTGCATCAACTGGAACGGGCGGCTCCTCGTGATCGGGTTCACCTCGGGGACGATTCCCTCGGCGCCCGCGAATCTTCCGCTGCTCAAGGGCTGTTCGATCGTGGGCGTGTTCTGGGGGGCCTGGGTCGAACGCGACCCGGCCGCCCATCGGGTCAACATGGAACGCCTGCTGGCCTGGCAGGCCGAAGGTGTCATCCGTCCGCATGTGGAACTCACCGTGCCACTGACCGGCGTGCCGGATGCCCTGCGGGCCCTGCGCAATCGTGAGGTCAGGGGCAAGGCCGTGGTTACGGTCCGGGAGAACTGACCGGGTCGTCGTCGACCCCTCTCTTGTCCCGGTCGCGCCGACCCACTATGGTCAACCCAGCGCCGATTTGAGTTCCAGCTTGCGGGCGCTTAACAAATCCGGCTAAAGCGGTGGCAGGGAGAAGCCGCCGAAGAGAGCCCGGGCGGTCGAATCTGCTGCCGAACTCTCCTCCGTGAAACTCCCCCCGCGCACCTCCAAGTGCTGGAACGTCGGACCGTCGGCGCGCCAGCGCCGGGCGGGCCAAGGGGAGACACGATGTCGAACTCCAACGGCGGCGTACCCGCCAGTTCTCACGCAGCAACCCAAGTGCTGCACATCGGCCACCGGGCCGATCCCACGACCGGTTCCGTGGCCGTCCCAATCCACCAGACCACGTCGTATCAGTTCCGTGACACGGAGCATGCCGCCAACCTGTTCGCGCTCAGCGAACTCGGCAACATCTACTCGCGGATCATGAACCCGACCTGCGATGTCCTCGAGCAGCGGATCGCGGCCCTGGAAGGCGGGGCGGCGGCGCTCGCGCTCGCCTCGGGGCAGGCCGCCTCCGCGTTTGCCCTCCAGAACGTCGCGCGGGCGGGCGACAACGTGGTGAGTTCCACCGACCTGTACGGCGGCACCTGGAACCTGTTCGCCAACACGCTCCAGGACCAGGGACTGGAGATCCGTTTCGTGGATCCGGCGGATCCGGAGGCGTTCCGGCGGGCCACCGACGACCGGACCCGGGCCTACTACGCGGAAACGCTGCCCAACCCGAAGCTCAATGTCTTCCCGATCCGCGAAGTTGCGGACATCGGGCGCGAATTCGGAATTCCGCTCGTCATGGACAACACCGCCTGCCCGGTTCTCTGCAAGCCGTTCGAGCACGGGGCCGCGGTCGTGGTGCACTCCGCGACCAAGTACATCGGCGGACACGGCAATTCCATCGGCGGCCTCCTGGTCGACGGCGGCAACTTCGACTGGTCGGCGCATCCCGAACGCCAGCCGACCCTGAACTCGCCTGACCCGAGCTACCACGGCGCCGTCTGGGCGGAGGCCGCCAAACCGCTCGGGCCGATCGCCTACATCCTGAAGGCCCGGACCACCCTGCTGCGCGATCTGGGAGCCCCCCTGAGCCCGTTCAACGCCTTCCTCATCCTGCAGGGCCTGGAGACGCTGCCGCTACGCATCCGCGAACACTGCCGGAACGCCACACAGGTCGCCGAGTTCCTGAGCGATGCGCCGGGCGTCACGCACGTGATCCATCCGAGCCTGATGACGGGCGAGGCCCGCCGGCGCGCCGACACCTACCTGACCGGAGGGCTCGGCGGTCTCGTCGGGTTCGAGCTGGCCGGGGGGCGAGCCGCCGGGCGGGCCTTCATCGACGCCCTGCAGCTGCACTACCACCTCGCCAACATCGGCGATGCGCGCAGCCTGGCCATTCACCCGGCGACGACGACCCACTCGCAGCTGTCGCCTGAGGATCAGCTGAAGACCGGCGTGACCGATGGCTACGTCCGGCTCTCCGTCGGCATCGAGCACATCGACGACATTCTCGCCGACCTGCGGCAAGCGCTGACGGCCGCCGCGGGCGCGGTGACCGCCGCCGCCGCCTAACCCGGCAGGCCCCCGCGGTCGCGTTGCGGACGACACCGCGGGGGCCATAATGCGGACGCGCGCATCACTGCCAGGGAGGCCCAACGATGCTGGATCGTTTTTCCGTGAACGGCAACGCGTGGTCGGGCCGGATTCTCGTCACCGGGTCCGGGGGCTGCATCGGAGCCTGGGCCCTGGCGCTCCTGGTACGTGCCGGCGTCGACGTCACCGGTTTCGATCTGGATCCGGCTCCGCGCCGGCCCGGGTTGCTGATGACGGAGGAAGAGCTGGGCCGGGTGAGCTGGGTCGCCGGCGACATCGCTGATCCAGACGCCGTCCGGGAGGCAGCCGCCGGCTGCCAGGCCATCATCCACCTCGCCGCCCTGCAGGTACCCTTCTGCAAGGCCGACCCCATCGGCGGGGCCAGGGTCAACGTGGTCGGGACCGCCAACGTGTTCGAGGCCGCCCGCCAAGAAGGGATCCGGCGCGTCGGTTACGCGAGTTCCATCGCCGCCCACAGCTTCTTTCCCGACAGCCCCTACCTCAAGACCTTGTACGGCGCCTACAAGACGTGCGGTGAGCAGATCGCGGCGGTCTACTGGCAGGACTGGCAGGTCCCGAGCGTCGGCCTGCGCCCGAGTGTCGTCCAGGGCGTCGGCCGCGATCAGGGCGTGACCTCGAAGACGACGGTCGCCATCCAGGCGGCCGCCCTCGGGGTGCCCTACACCGTCCCCTTCCGCGGCCCGGTCTCCTTCCTGCACGCCGGCGAGGTGGCATCCGCGTTCATCCAGATCGCAGCGCGCGACGGCGACGGCGCGCCGGTCTTCGACATCAACGGACCGTCCACCACGGTGGAAGCGATCGTGAATCAGGTGCGGACGCTGGCGCCCGACTCGAACATCGCCATCGACGGCGATCCGCTCCCGTTCCCGGCGGACCTCTCGGACGATCCCGTCCGGGCCCACCTAGGGGACTACGGCTCGGTCGCTCCCGCCGAAGGCGTCGAGGGCACGTTCCTCGCATTTCGGGCACTCGCCGAGGAGGGCCGCATGGTGGCCTCGGACATCCGCTGAACGGCCCCTGCGCCGCGACGGCAGGTCCCTCTCCGGGGTCAGGCAGATGAACCTTCACCACGACAAGGGCCCCGTCGCGTTCGCGGCCGACCACGCTGGTTACGCGCTCAAGGAGCAGTTGCGCGGCCGGCTCGCCGATACCGGGACGCCGGTGCTGGACC
The DNA here is from genome assembly GCA_022825235.1 of Alphaproteobacteria bacterium. Taxonomy (GTDB): domain Bacteria; phylum Pseudomonadota; class Alphaproteobacteria; order TMED109; family TMED109; genus VXPW01. Next base: position 41,838 of record JAJDYI010000066.1, read on the forward strand.
TGGGTACGAACTCCGAGCAGTCGGTGGACTATCCCGACTTCGGAAACGGCCTGGCCGACGTCCTGCTGCGCGGCGACGCGTGGCGCGGGGTGGCGATCTGCGGCACCGGGCTTGGTATCAGCATGGCGGCGAACCGGCATCCCGGCATCCGTTGCGCCCCCAGCCACGACGTCGACACCGCCCGGCTGGCCCGCGCCCACAACGACGCCAACGTGCTGGCCCTCGGGGCAAGGATCATCGATCCGGAAACCGCCTGGCAGTGCCTGCAGACGTTTCTCGCGACCGATTTCGAGGCCGGGCGTCACGCGGCCCGTATCCGCAAGCTCGGTTGACCGGCACGTTGACCGGACATCCCGACGTGCAACCCCGACCGCTGCCCGGTGCGGCCCGGCCGCTCGCAGGTGACCCCGAGGTCATGGCCGGGCTGCGCCTTGAGCTCGAACGCCAGCGCGCCACGATTGAACTGATTGCCTCGGAGAACTTCACCAGCGCGGCGGTGCTCGCCGCGCAGGGATCGGTGCTGACCAACAAGTACGCCGAAGGCTACCCGGGCCGTCGCTACTACGGCGGATGCGCGGCCGTCGACGTGGTCGAGGACCTCGCCATCCGCCGCGCGCGCGAACTGTTCAACTGCGCCCACGCGAACGTGCAACCGCATTCGGGATCGGCAGCCAACCAGGCCGCCTTCCTGGCGTTGATCAAGCCGGGTGACGCGGTCCTCGGCATGAGCCTCGCCGCCGGCGGGCACCTGACCCACGGCAACGCGCCCAACCTGTCCGGCCGCTGGTTCCGGACGGCCTTCTACGGCCTCGGCAGCGATGATCGCATCGACTACGCGGAGGTCGCCGCCCGCGCCGAGGAGGCGCGCCCGCAGCTGATCATCGCCGGCGCTTCCGCCTACAGCCGGACGATCGACTTCGGCCGCTTCCGGGCCATTGCCGATTCCGTCGGCGCCTTTCTGATGGCGGATGTCGCCCACTACGCCGGTCTGATCGCCGTGGGGCGCTACCCGTCGCCGTTGCCGCACGCCCACATCGTCTCGACCACGACCCACAAGACCCTGCGGGGGCCGCGCGGAGGCATGCTCCTCACCGACGATCCCGACATGGGGAAGCGGATCGACCGGGCCGTGTTTCCGGGCCTGCAGGGCGGCCCGCTGATGCACGTGATCGCCGGGAAGGCGGTTGCCCTCGGGGAGGCCCTGCAGCCGGACTTCCGCACCTACATCGATCGCGTCTGCGCCAACGCCGCGGCGTTGGCCCGCGTCCTGCAGGCGCGCGGCTTCGCCATCGTCTCGGGCGGCACCGACACGCACATCGTGCTGGTGGACCTGCGCGGCCATGACGTCACCGGGCGCGATGCCGAGCAGGCGCTGGAGCGGGCCGGGCTCACCTGCAACAAGAACGCCGTGCCGAACGACCCGCGGCCGCCGCTGGTGACCTCGGGGATTCGGCTGGGTTCGCCCGCCGCCACCACGCGCGGCTTCGGCGTGCCGGAGTTCGAGACCGTCGGGCACCTCATCGCGGACGTCCTCGAGGGCCTCCGCGCGAATGGCGCCACGGGCGACGCCAACGCCGCCGTCGAAACGGAGGCGCGGCGACGGGTGGAGGAACTGACCGGCAGGTTTCCGCTGTACCCCGAACTTGGCAGTGAGTCGCCGGGAGGGCCCTGATGCGCTGTCCGTTCTGCGGTGCCGACGAAACGCGGGTAACCGATTCGCGCCCCGACGAAAACAAGACGGTGACCCGCCGTCGCCGCACCTGCGAGGGATGCGGGCTGCGATTCACCACGTATGAGCGCGTTCACCTCAGGGAGCTGATGATCATCAAGCGCAGCGGTGAGCGGGTTCCGTTCAACCGGGACAAGCTGGTCCGCTCCATGGAGATCGCGCTGCGCAAACGCGACGTGGGGCCGGACCGAATCGAGCAGGCGGTCAACGGCATCGTGCGGCGGCTCGAGACCTCGGGCCAGTCCGAATTCCGCTCCACCGAGATCGGCGGTCTGGTGATGCAGACCCTGAAGCAGATCGACGAGGTTGCATACGTGCGGTACGCGTCGGTCTACCGCGACTTCCGGGAGGTCGAGGAATTCGAGAGAGCGGTCGAAAGCCTCCGGGATGGTGACCCGATCTCCTGATTCGGCGCACATGCGCACGGCCCTCGCACTGGGTCGGCAGGCCCTCGGCACCACCTGGCCCAACCCGGCGGTGGGCTGTGTCCTCGTGGCGGCGAACGGCCTCGTCGCTGCCCACGGCGTGACCGGCGCCGGCGGCCGGCCCCACGCCGAAACCCAGGCCCTCGCGCAGGTCGGGAACCGGGCGCCCGGCGGCACGGCGTACGTCACGCTCGAACCCTGTGCGCACGACGGCGCCACTCCCAGCTGTGCACGGAAGCTCGCGGAAGCCGGAATCGGGCGCGTGGTGGTCGGCGCGCGCGATCCGGACCCGCGGACCGATGGTGCCGGCGCAGCCCTGCTCGCGGACGCCGGCGTGCGCGTCACCCACGGTCCCCACGAGGACGATGCCAGGCGCCTGCATGCCGGGCACCTGTGCCGTGTGCGCCTGGGCCGCCCGCAGGTCACGCTCAAGCTCGCGGCCTCGCTCGACGGCCAGATCGCGACGGCCGCGGGGACCAGCCAGTGGCTGACGGGCCCCCTGGCCCGCCAGCATGCACATCTGCTCCGCGCCCGCCACGACGCGATTCTCGTGGGGGCCGGAACCGTACTGCGCGATGATCCCGAGCTCACCTGCAGGCTCCCGGGCCTCGCCGATCGTTCCCCGGTCCGCGTCGTCATGATCGGGGCCGAGACGCCGCTGCCCTCCGGTCGCCTGGTAGCGACGCTCGGCAACGCCCCGCTCTGGCTCCTGGTCACCGCCGCGCGGCGGCCGGACACCCGGGAGCTTCAGGCCGCGGGGGCGCAGGTTGTCGAGGTGGCTGCCGACTCCCGCGGGCGCCCGTCCCTAGGACCGGCCCTCGCAACCCTGGGGGCACGCGGCCTGACGTCCGTGCTCGTCGAAGGCGGCCAGGCGATCGCCACCGCGCTGCTTTGGCACCGGCAGGTCGACGCCCTGGTGTGGTACGGCACCGACGCGGTCGTCGGCGGCGACGGGCTCGCCGCGGTCGGCGCGCTGGGCCGTACCGCGCTCGCCGAGACGACGGATTTTCGGACCGTCCGCGCCCGCCGCCTCGGGCCCGACCATGTCCGCTTCCTGGAGCGGGCTCCCTGACCATGGGCGGCACAAACGGGGCCTTTTCCGACTACACTCGCCCGATCGTCGCCGACGGCAGTACCAATCAAGCAATGTTCACCGGGATCGTCGTCGACACAGGTACCGTCGCGGGGACATCGGGACCGGCTGCGCGTTCGTTCCGGATCGAACCGACCCGCATGCCCGACGGGCTGCGGGTCGGCGCCTCCATCGCGTGCGCAGGTGTCTGCCTCACCGCGACCACCCTGGACCCGGCCGGCTTCACCGTCGACGTGTCCCCGGAGACCCGGGCGCGAACCACGGCGGGCGCCTGGCAGGCCGGCACCCGGATCAACCTGGAATACGCCCTGCGGGCGGGGGATGCACTGGATGGCCACATCGTCACGGGCCATGTCGACGCGGTCGCCAGGGTCCTCGACGTGACGGCGTCCGAGGACAGCCGCATCGTGCGGATTGGCCTGCCCGACGCCATCGCCGCCATGGTCGCTCCCAAGGGGTCCATTGCCGTTGACGGCACATCGCTGACCGTCAACGCCGTGGACCGTGACGGGTTCGCCGTCACGCTGATCCCGCACACGAGCCAGGTCACCACGCTCAGCGCCCTGACTGCCGGCGCCATGGTCAACCTCGAGGCGGACGTCCTCGCGCGGTACGTGGCCCGGTCCCTGGGCCGGCTCGGTCCCGGAGACGTCCGTTGACATCGCCCCAGGCGCGGCCAAGGGAGGTCTTCGCTTCGGTGGACACGCTGATCGACGACGCCCGCAACGGCCGGATGTTCGTACTGGTGGACGACGAGGGCCGGGAGAACGAAGGGGATCTCGTCATTCCGGCCCAGATGGCGACCCCGGACGCCATCAACTTCATGGCCACCCACGGGCGCGGGCTGATCTGCCTGGCCCTGACCAGCGAGCGCACCCGTCAGCTCGGTCTCGAACCCCTCGATCGGCGCAATCCGGGCCCGAGGGACACTGCGTTCACGCTGCCGATCGAGGCGCGTGAAGGCGTGACGACCGGAATCTCGGCCGCCGACCGGGCCCGCACCATCCAGGTGGCCATCGACCCCGGCAGTGCCGCCGACGACCTGCGCACGCCCGGCCATGTCTTTCCGCTCGCCGCCCGGGACGGGGGCGTGCTCCTGCGGGCCGGCCACACCGAAGCGGCCGTCGACCTTGCCCGTCTCGCCGGCCTCGTGCCGGCCGCAGTCATCTGCGAGATCATGAAGGCGGACGGCACGATGGCGCGACTCGACGACCTCGTGCCGTTCGTCGAGCGCCATCGCCTCCATCTGGGTGCCATCGAGGACCTCATTGCCTGGCGTGTGCGGCACGATCCGATCGTGACGCGCGTACTGGAATCCGACTTCCTCTCCGACGGAGCCGGCGCCTTCAAGCTGTACATCTATCGAAACACCGTGCTCGATGTGGAGCACGTGGCCCTGGTCAAGGGCGGCATCGACGACGGCCGGCCGGTTCCGGTCCGCGTCCATGCATTGGATGTCCTCGCCGATGTACTCGGCGGCGGCACGGACGCCGCGGGACTCGAGCGCGCGGGCACCCTTCGCGCTGCCATGCGGACGGTCGATGCCCTCGGACGCGGTGTCATCGTCCTGATCCGCGAATCGGTGACCTCGGGCCTCGCGCGCCGGCTCAGTGTCGGCGAGGGACCCCCGGGCGACCTCCGCGAGCACGGTGTCGGCGCCCAGATCCTGCGCGACCTCGGCGTCCGCGACATGATCCTGCTGACGCACACGCAACGGCCGATCGTGGGGCTCGAGGGGTTCGATCTCCGGGTGGTGGAGCGACGTCCCCCGGATGAAGCCGCATGAGGGGGGATGCCTTTCTGATCGTCCGGTCGACCTTCTACCCGGACATCGCCGGCATGCTGAGCGATGGCGCGACCGCGGCGCTCGGCGCGGCCGGGCGGCAGTGGGACACGGTCGAGGTCCCGGGCGCGTTCGAGATCCCGGGCGCGATCGCGCAGGCCGCCCGCGGCGCCGGCTTCGCGGGCTACATCGCCCTGGGCTGCGTCATCCGCGGTGAGACCACCCATTACGACTACATCTGCAGCGAGAGCGCCCGCGGGCTGATGGCGCTCGCCACGCGGGACCGGCTGGCCATCGGCTACGGGATCCTCACCTGCGAGACGCGGGCTCAGGCTGTCGAACGCGCGGATCCGGAACAGGGCAACAAGGGCGCCGATGCAGCGGCCGCCGCCCTGGCCCTTGCCGCGCTCGGCGACCGGTTCGCCGCGTCGTGAGCACCACTGCCCGGCCGAAAAGAACCCAGCGGACCTCTGCACGGGAGGCGGCGGTGCAGGCACTGTTCCAGATCACCGTCACTGGGGCGTCGGCTGACCGGGTCATCGACGAGTTTCTCGTGCGCCCGGTCACCGATTCGCACGTGGCGCACAAGCCCCTGTTCCGGCGCATCGTCGCTGGTGCCACCGGACGACTGGCGGAACTCGATGCGACCATCGACCCGCTGCTCGGCGAACACTGGTCTCTGAAGCGCCTGGACATCACGCTGCTCTGCGTGCTCCGCTGCGCCATCTGGGAACTGCTCCACGCTTCCCCGGCGGCCCCCGCACGGGTGGTCATCGCCGAATATCTGAAGATCGCCCGTGGCTTCGCCGAGGACGGGGAGATCAAGTTCGCCAACGCCCTGCTCGATCGGGTCGCGCGGTCAGGTCGCGTCAGCGAGTTCGCCTGACTCCATGCGCCTTAGCGCCGCGGGGACGCACGTCAGGCCGGCGAAGCGAGCACATCGATCCATGAAGCCGGGCCGAGCGGGCGCCCGGACGACCACGGCCATCCGGCTCTGATTCCGAACGGGACCTCCGCCGCACCGCCTGGCAGGCGGCGCCACGACCCCGGCCCGGCGCCGGCCCGGATCTCTCCCGTGATGACTCCGCCGGCCGGCACCGCAGTCAAGGATTGCCTTCCGCGACGAGGTCGCCGCGCTGGCGATACTCGCGCAGCGCCTGAAGGATGATGAGCGCGGCGGACCAGAGGAACAGACCCGCCATTGCCGCGGCCACCGCCAGGTCGGGCCAGGCGGTGCCGGACGCCCACACGCCGCTCGCGGCCAAAATGACCGCGACATTGCCGATGGCGTCGTTCCGGCTGCATAGCCAGACGGAGCGAACGTTGGCCTCGCCGTTGCGGAACCGCAGGAGCAGGAGCACGCTGGTGAGGTTCGCCGCCAGCGCCAGGAAGCCAACCAGCCCCATGACCTCCGCTTGCGGAACCCCGAGGACCAGTACCGCATAGAGAGTGTCGCCGAACACCCAGAGCCCCATCAGGGCCAGGGTCACGCCCTTGAACAATGCAGCCGCGGTCCGCGCACGCAGCGACTTGCCGATGACGTAGAGGCTGATCCCGTACGTCAGGGTGTCGCCGAGAAAGTCGAGCGCATCGGCCTGAAGCGCCTGCGAGCCCGCCATCATCCCGGCCGTCATCTCGATACCGAACATGGCGGCGTTGATCGCGATGACGGCCCATAGCACACGCTTGTAGACGGGCGACATTCCGTCGAACTTGTACTCTTGCGGACAGCAGCTCACGCTAATCGCTCGCTTCCAAGTTGACCGAGAGCCGGGTCGATGCAAACCTAACACCTACAGTAGCTGTAGGTTCAAGGGGAAATTAATGGCGACAAGATTGACGATCGGTCGCGCCGCGGAAGCGGCGGGCTGCAAGGTACAAACCATCCGGTACTACGAGCAGATCGGGCTCCTTCACCGCCCACCCCGCTCGGAAGGCAACCAGCGACTGTTTGCGCACGAGGACATCCGCCGCTTGGCGTTCATCCGGCACGCCCGGGCCCTTGGCTTCCCCCTGCAGGCCATCCGTGACCTGCTGAGTCTCGGTGACGAGCCGGACCAGCCCTGCGAGGCTGTAGACGCCATTGCAAGGGCGCAGCTGGGAGACGTGGAACAGCGGATCACGTACCTGCAGGCATTGCGCTCTGAACTCAAACGCATGGTCGAACAATGCAGGGGCGGGCGCATCGCCGATTGTCGGGTCATCGAGGTCCTGAGCGACCACACGCGGCGCGAAATGTTCGACCATGCAGTGCCCCGTTCCGGCGTCGGATCGCCGTAGCCACCGGGCGCGCCGCGGCCCCTGTCACGGCCATCAGATGGCCTTCCGGCACCGCACCAGACAACGCCCGGGAAGAGGAGGACGCCAAGTGGCAGACGTGTCGACCGGACGGCTGACCGCACCGGCCCGCGTTCGCACGCCGGACTCGGTGGCATCTGCGTGAACCACAGTGGATGAGCACGACATCCTGACGCGCCATCTGCGTCCGCTAGCGGCTGACTTCGCGCCCGCACGCGGGTTGCTGGACGATGCGGCGGTCGTGCGCAGCCACGAAGCGCTTGCAATCAGCACGGACACGCTGGTGGAAGGCGTGCACTTCCCATCGGGCGCCCTGTCTGCGGAGCAGGTCGCAAGGCGGTCGCTCCGCGTCAACTTGTCCGACCTGGCAGCCTCTGGCGCGACGCCGCTGTGCTACCTCCTGTCCCTCCAATTGCCCCCGACCACCGACGCAGACTGGATGGCGGCATTTGCTGCCGGCCTTCGGCAGGACCAGGAACAGTTCGGCCTGCACCTTGCCGGCGGCGACACGGTCGGGACGCCGGGACCGCTGGCCGTCTCCATTACGGTGATGGGCCGAGTTGCGCTTGGCGATGCCATGCCGCGAGCGGGGGCCAAGACGGGCGATACCCTGCTGGTGACCGGGACCATCGGCGACGCGCATATCGGCCGCCTCCAGCTGGAAGGCCGGCTCCCGGCTGATGCCGGCGCCGAGGCACTTGCCGAACGCTTCCTCCTGCCCACGCCCCGGCTCGAGGTCGGTCGGAAACTTGCCGCGCTGGCCCACGCCGCCGTCGACATCTCCGATGGCCTGACAGCGGATGTGCGGAACCTTTGCGTTGCCGCCGGGAAAGGAGCGCGGCTCCGGCTGGCCGAGGTTCCGCTGTCGGCAAGTGCCCGAAGCGTCGTGAACGGAGGGCATCTCACGCTCGAGGAGCTGGCGAACAGCGGTGACGACTACGAGATCCTGTTCAGCGTGCCACAGCATGCCGTGCGGGAAGCGATCGAAACTGCGACCGAGTCCGCGGTCACGATGACCGCGATTGGCGAAGTGACTGACGGCGAGGACGTGACAATGGTTGCGCCCGAGGGTGGCGCGCCGCGCACTGCTCACGGTGGCTACTTGCATACGTGGGCCAAACCCACCGGTTGAGCCGGGTCGCGAGTGGCCCTTCCGTTTGCGTCCGATGGCGACAGTTTTTATCTTCTGACGCGGCTTGAGCTAGTCGCCAGCCCACATTCTTTCCCCATCGCAGGACACGCCCGGACATACTGAGTCCGGGCCTCGCCGAATCCCCCTGAGGAACGTCAGCTCATGAGCATGGAACTCTGGTTTGCAGTCGCGTGCGGCGCACTCGCTCTCGTCTATGGCCTCTTCACCGCCCGGGCCGTGCTTCGGGCCAGTGCCGGTGAAACCCAGATGCAGGACATCTCCAACGCCATCCAGGTGGGTGCCGCGGCGTACCTCAACCGGCAGTACCGTACGGTGGCGGTGGTCGGCGTCGTGATCTTCGTGATCCTGGCGCTCGTGCTCGAAATCCCGGTGGCGATCGGCTTTCTCATCGGTGCGGCGCTGTCCGGGGCCGCCGGCTACATCGGCATGGTGGTCTCGACACGCGCGAACGTGCGCACGGCCGAGGCCGCCCGGACGGGACTCGCCGAAGGGCTGTCGCTCGCCTTTCGCTCCGGCGCCGTGACCGGCATGCTCGTCGCCGGGCTCGCCCTCCTCGCTGTCACCGTCTACTACATGATCCTGCTCGAAGCGGGCGCCACCGGCCGGAGCCTGATCGACCCGCTGGTGGCGCTGGGCTTCGGCGCCTCCCTGATCTCGATTTTTGCGCGGCTCGGCGGCGGCATCTTCACGAAGGGGGCCGACGTGGGCGCCGACCTCGTCGGCAAGGTCGAGGCGGGCATTCCGGAGGACGACCCGAGGAACCCGGCAGTCATCGCGGACAATGTTGGCGACAACGTCGGTGATTGCGCCGGGATGGCGGCCGACCTCTTCGAAACCTACGCCGTGACCGTCGTCGCGACGATGGTGCTGGCCTCGATCTACTTCACCGGCGCGGACATGTCGACGATGATGGCCTTGCCGCTGGTGATCGGCGGCGTGTGCGTCATCGCCTCCATCCTTGGCACCTATTTCGTCAAGCTCGGGGCCAGCGGCTCCATCATGGGCGCGCTGTACCGGGGCTTCGTGGTGGCGGCGGTCCTGTCGCTGTTCGGCATCGCCGTCGCGATCGAGTGGCTGATCGGTTTTGCCGGCAGCATCGGGACGGCCGGCGAGTCACTCTCCGGCGGCGCATTGTTCGGCTGCGCGGTCATCGGCCTCGTCGTAACCGGGCTGCTGATCTGGGTCACCGAGTACTACACCGGCACGGAGTACCGCCCGGTACGCGCCGTGGCGAAGGCCTCCGAAACCGGCCACGCCACGAACGTAATCCAGGGCCTGGCGGTCTCCATGGAGGCCACCGCGGTCCCGGCCGTGATCATCTGCGCGGCCATCATTGCGAGCTATCTGTTTGCCGGCCTGTTCGGGATCGCCATCGCCGTCACCAGCATGCTGGCGCTGGCCGGGATGGTGGTCGCGCTGGATGCCTACGGACCCGTGACCGACAACGCCGGCGGGATCGCCGAGATGGCGAACCTACCGACCGACGTGCGGAAGACGACCGACGCGCTCGACGCCGTCGGCAACACCACGAAGGCGGTCACCAAGGGCTATGCGATCGGCTCGGCCGGTCTCGGCGCGCTGGTGCTGTTCACCGCCTACACGGCCGATCTCGAGTTCTTCGGCGGTCATCCGGAAACCTACCCGTATTTCGCGGGACTCACGCTCGATTTCTCCCTCGCCAACCCCTACGTGGTGGTGGGTCTCTTGTTGGGCGGCCTCATGCCGTACCTGTTCGGCGCGCTGTCCATGATGGCCGTGGGCCGGGCGGCCGGCGCGGTGGTGCTCGAAGTCCGCCGCCAGTTCCGGGACATCGCCGGCATCATGGAGGGGACCGCCAAGCCGGACTACGGGCGCGCCGTCGACATGCTGACCCGCCGGGCGATTCGGGAGATGATCATCCCGTCGCTGCTGCCGGTCCTCATGCCGATCGTATTTTTTGTGCTGGTCAACCTGATCGCTGATAAGGCCGCGGCGTTCTCCGCGCTAGGTGCGATGCTGCTCGGCGTCATCGTCACCGGGCTGTTCGTCGCCGTCAGCATGACCGCCGGCGGCGGCGCCTGGGACAACGCGAAGAAGTACATCGAAGACGGAAACCTTGGCGGCAAGGGCTCCGAGACGCACAAGGCGGCCGTCACCGGGGACACGGTCGGCGACCCTTACAAGGACACCGCGGGTCCGGCCGTCAACCCGATGATCAAGATCACCAACATCGTGGCGCTCCTGCTACTCGCGGTGCTCGCGCACGCGTAACTCCCAGTCAACCGGGCTGCGTTCCCACCGGCCGCCGGAGCTGCTTCCGGCCGGCCGGAGGCCGAGGTGGGCGATCTGCGGGGGGCGCACCTCTGCATCGGCGCCGCGACGTCGGACAGTCGTGGCCGGCAGTCCGGGGCCGCCTGCAGGGTCATACGGACGCCTGCATGCGCCGTTCGCGCGACGTGAGTTCGCCCGGGCACGCGCGCCGGTCGAACCGTTCACGAGGGTGCACCGTGACGTCGGCCCGACTGACCGCCGCCCACGGCAGTACCTGCATTGACCGAAACTGGTCCGACGGGCCGCCAAGCCGCACGGGGCCCCGAACCCGTCCGCGACCGAAACGCCGGCGCCGGCGGAACCGGCCGCCCGACGCTCTTTCCCGGTGATGTCCGTCAGGACCGCCGTGACGGCGCGGAGCGCCCATTTGGAGCCCTGAACGGAACCCTCTACGCTTCGCACGCGTCCGGTCTGTGCGGACGTGAAGCATCGGACGGAGGCAACCGGCTACCGGAGGAACGCATGGCGTGCATTCGTGACATCCTGATGGAAAAAGGCGTTGAAGTCACCACGGTCGACCCGGAACAAACCGTCCAAGAGGCAGCGTCCATCCTCTCCCGCCTCGGCATCGGCGCCCTGCCGGTCCTCCAAGACGGCGCGCTTGTCGGCATTATCTCGGAGCGGGACATTGCCTATTCGGTGGGCGTCAAGGGAGTCCGCACCTCCACGCGCAAGGTGCGCGAACTGATGTCCGGCAATCCCAGGACGTGTACGGCCGAGGAATCCGTGGAGGAGGTGCTCGAGCGCATGAACCAGCGACGGGTGCGTCACCTGCCGGTGATGGATGGCGATAGACTCGCCGGCATCGTGAGCATCCGCGACCTCGTCCGGGTCCGCCTTGGCGCGGCGCTGGCGGAAGCCGACCAACTTCGCGAATACATCCAGAACTAGGTCAGGGCCGCCGGCCCACGCCGCCCGGGATCGTCATGCCGCCACCACCCGCCGTTCACTCCGAACTCGATCTCGTCGGCAACGCCCCGCTCGCCGAGCGCACGCCTTGCGAGACCCGCCAATGAGTGGCCAGAACAACCGCTTCGAAACGCGCGCGATTCATGCGGGGCAGGAGCCGGATCCTTCGACCGGCGCCGTGATCACGCCGATCTACGCCACATCGACCTACGTGCAGCGCGAGCCCGCCGTGCACCAGGGCTATGAATATTCGCGCACCGGCAATCCCACGCGGGCCGCCTACGAACGGTCCATCGCTGACCTGGAAGGCGGGCGGCACGGGTTCGCGTACGCCTCCGGCATGGCCGCCGCCGACGCCGTGCTTACCTTGTTGGATTCGAGCAATCACGTCCTCGCCATGGATGACCTCTATGGCGGGACCAGGAGACTGTTCGAGCGGGTTCGCCGCGACGCCTCGAACCTCCGCTTCTCGTTCGCGGACCTGGCGGACGACGCCGTGCTGGAGCGCACCATCGATTCGGGCGTGCAGATGGTGTGGGTGGAGACGCCCACCAACCCGATGCTCAAGCTGGTGGACCTGGCCAAGGTGGCGGACTTGGCCCATCGGGTCGGCGCGATCGCGGTCGCCGACAACACCTTTGCCTCTCCCTTTCTCCAGCGTCCCCTCGAACTCGGCTTCGACATCGTCGTGCATTCGGCGACCAAGTACCTGAACGGCCACTCCGACATCGTGGGCGGCGTCGCCGTCACCCGTGACGACGGCATCGCCGAACAGCTCGCGTTCCTCCAGAACGCCGTCGGCGGCATCCAGGGTCCGTTCGACGCCTTTCTGGCCCACCGCGGCCTGAAGACCCTGGCCCTCAGGATGGAACGGCACGTCGCCAACGCCACGACCATCGCCGCCTGGCTGGAGGCGCGGCCCGAGATCGAAGCTGTGCTCTACCCCGGCCTTCCAAGCCATCCCCAGCACGCCCTGGCGCGACGCCAGATGCCGTTGGGGGCGGGCGGTATCGTCACTGCGATCGTGCGCGGGGATCTCGACGCCTCGCGCCGCATGCTGGCGTCCTGCGAGGTCTTCGCATTGGCCGAATCCCTGGGCGGCGTCGAGAGCCTGATCGAGCATCCCGCGCTCATGACGCACGCCTCGGTACCGCCGGCGGTGCGGGCCGAGCTGGGCATCAGCGACGGGTTGATTCGCCTGTCCGTCGGCATCGAGCACGTGTCCGATCTGATCGCCGACCTGGAACAGGCCCTCGGCCAGGTCCGCTAGCCTTGCGGACCCTCTATCTCCTGCGGCACGCGAAGTCTTCCTGGGCCCGGCCGCTCCTGCGCGACCACGACCGGCCGCTGGCCCGCCGTGGCCAAGTCGCCAGCAGGGCCATCGCCGACTACATCGCCGGCAGCCACCCGCTGCCCGATCTCGTCATCAGCTCGACGGCGGTGCGCACGGTCCAGACCGCCCGGCTGGTCGTGGCACGCTGGAAACCCCGTCCGCCGGTCCTGGAGGACGCCACGCTCTATCTCGGCACGCCGAGCGAGATGCTCAGTTGCATTCACGCGGTCGTGGGCGCCCCCGTGCTCATGCTGATCGGGCACAATCCGGGAACCGCCGAACTCGGCCGACTGCTGGCCGGCGATCGCGACGCTCTGGGCGGCAAGTTTCCGACCGCCGGCCTGGCCGTGCTCACGTTTGCGGTCGATGACTGGGCACAGGCCGAACCCGGCGCCGGCCATCTGCAGGCCTTCGTGCAGCCGCGCAGCCTCCACGCCACGGTCCGCTGACCCGCCGGGAGCCCCCGGCCCGCCGCCCGGCAACCTGCCGCCGCTAGTCCGAGGAGGGCTTCTTCAACGCGTTCCGGACCGGTGGCAGGGCCTCCAGCCAGGCAACCAGCGCGTCGAGATCCTCGGGCGTCATCTTGCCCGTACTGTGCTCCACGACCAGGGCCATTGCACCGCCCGCGGCGTCGCCGTCCGGAGTCAGGCCGGTCTGGAGGAAGAAGCGCAGGTCCGTGGCGTCCCAGTCGAGTCCGGTGTCCGGGTCGGGCGTGAGATTGCCGGCGACGTCACCGTCCCCCAGCCGGGCGCCCGCCATGGCCATGCCGGTCCTGAGCGCGCCAAGCCGGTTTCGGGGGGTATGGCATTCGCCGCAATGTGCCAGCGCGTTCGCTAGGTAGCCCCCATGCGACGTCGTGTCGAGAGCATCGTCGGAAGGATCGAAGTACAGCAGGCGCCAGGCCCACAGACCAAGGCGCACGGAAAAGGGAAACGCCAGCTCGTGGCCAAGCGCCGCCTCGGGCACGGGCTCCACCGTGCGGAAAAAGGCGTAGAGATCGCGCGCGTCCCGGTCCGTCATGTGCGCGTAGCTGACGTACGGAAAGGCGGGGTAGTACGGCTGGCCCCCCGGGCTCACGCCGCGCTTGAGTGCCCGTACGAAATCGTCCTCGCTCCACGTCCCGATACCGTAGTCCGGATCGAAGGTGATGTTGGGCGCCCGGAAGATCCCGAAATCCGACTTCAGCGCTGGTCCGCCCGCGTAGGGCGGGCCGCGCCCTTCCACGTCGGTATGACACGACGCGCATCCCGCAACGGCCGCGAGGTACGCGCCCCGCTCCGGGTCACCCGCGTGGGCCCCGGCCGCAACAAGTACCGTTGCCGCGGCCAGGGCGACGCGGCGTACTACTCGTCCTTGATCCGGAATGACTTGTGGCATGCGCCGCAGCTCTTGCCGAGCGTGCCCAACGCAGCGCCCACCGCCGCCATGTCACCGCCTTCGGCCGCCGTGACGAGCGCCCGGGCCTTGCCAATCGTGTCCTCGAGTGCGGCGTCGAACTTGGCACGATCCTGCCAGATCTCGGGCCGGGCCTTGGTCTTGCCCTCGGCCGTGCCCTCCGGGAACGCGATACCGGCGTTCCCCAGCAGGTCGACGATCGCCTGCGTGTCCGTGACCAGACCGTCAGAGAAATCCACCTGCCCCTTCACCAACAGGGCCACGTTGCCGATATGCCCGCCAACCGCCTTCATCAGGTTCTGGCGGTACTTGATCACGTGCTCAGGGGCGTTGGCGGCAGCGGCCGCTCCTCCCGCAACGGCGGCCGCCAGGACCGCCGCCAAGGCGACACGGACGAAGTGCTGCATGACCCTCTCCTTCCAGGAGTGTTTCGGTTACCGGTAAGTGTGTGGCGTTTTGGAGGTCAGGGCAAGCCGGGCCGCGCTCTCCGGGCGCACGCGTGCACCTGATGCGCCACCCACCACGCGCGTATGTCGCGGGCCGGTCGCGGGCGCGACCCGCAGGCGCCGTGGCGACGGGGCCTTCGCTAGACTGCCGGCCCCCACTTGCGCCGCGCGGCGCACCCGAGACGCGCGTTCATGCTGAATTTGGCCACCGTCCTCGAATCCAGCGCCCGCAAGAGTCCGGGCGCCACCGCCATCACGTTCCCGGGCCGTTCCGTCACGTACGGCGAAACCGACGCCCTGGCGCAACAGGTGGCGGCGGGCCTGCGGGCGGCGGGCATCCAGCCGGGCCAACGGATCGCCCTCTGCTCGCCCAACCTCCCGGAGTTCATCTTCGTGTACTTCGGCATCCTCAAGGCGGGCTGCGTCGTCGTCCCCTTCAACGTCCTGTTGGCCGAGGACGAGTTCGCCTACATCCTCGAGGATTCCGGTGCGGTCGGATTCTTCTGCTTCGAGGGCACGGAGGAACTCCCCGTCGGCGAGACTGGCCGCAAGGCCTTCGCCCGGACCGAGGGCTGTCGCTGGTTCTGGTCCATCGCCCTCGACCCGCAGGCACCCGCCCCGTTCCAGGGCGCGAGCACGTTCCGCGCACTCCTGCGCGACGCCGCCGACAGCTTCGACACGGTGGATCGTTCGGGCGAGGACACTGCCGTCATCCTCTATACCTCCGGGACCACCGGGCGCCCGAAGGGCGCGGAACTCACGCACACGAACCTGGTGCTCAACACCGTCGTCCTGGCGGAGCTGACGATCCTGTCGGAGCAGGATCGGATTCTGGTGGTCCTCCCGCTGTTCCACGTGTTCGGGCAGGTGGTCCTGATGCTGGCGGGCTTCCTCGCGCGCAGCCGCCTGGTCGTCATGGCGCGGTTCGAACCGGCCGACGTGTTCGAACGGATCGCGGCGGAGGAGGTCACCGTCCTGGCGGGTGTCCCCACGATGTACTGGGGTCTGTTGACCTACGTCGAATCCCAGCCCGACCTCGACGCCAAGGGTCTGCTTGAAACGGTCCGGATCTGCGCCACCGGCGGGGCCGCCATGCCCCTCGAGGTCCTCCGGGCCGTGGAAGACCGCTTCGACGTCACCGTGCTGGAAGGGTACGGCCTCTCGGAAACCTCGCCGGTCGTGAGCTTCAACAACCTCGATGCGGAACGCCGGGCCGGGTCGGCCGGACGGGCGGTCTGGGGTGTGGAAATGCGCATCGTCGATCCGGACGACAACCCGCTCCCGGCGGGGGAGACCGGCGAAGTCGTCGTACGCGGACACTGCGTGATGAAGGGCTACCTGAACCGCCCCGAGGCAACGGCGGAGGCCATGCGCGGCGGCTGGTTCCACACCGGCGATCTGGGCTACATGGACGCGGAGGGCTATCTTTACATCGTGGACCGGCTCAAGGACATGGTGATCCGGGGCGGCTACAACGTGTACCCACGGGAGGTGGAGGAAGTACTGATCGAGCACCCCGAGGTGTCGCTGTGCGCCGTCATCGGCGTTCCGCACGAGCAGTACGGCGAGGAATTGAAGGCATTTATCGTCCGTGAACCGGGCTCGGACCTCGACACCGAGACCATCACCGCGTTCACGCGGGAACGGATCGCTGCGTACAAGTATCCTAGGATCATCGAGTTCTGCGATTCTCTGCCCATGAATGCCACCGGCAAGATCCTGAAGACCCACCTCCGGAGGCAGCCGTGAAGCGAATTGTGCTGGCCAATCCGCGGGGATTCTGCGCCGGCGTCGAGCGCGCGATCGAGGTGGTCGAACGGGCGGTCGATACCTATGGGCCGCCGGTCTACGTCCGGCACGCGATCGTCCACAACGAACACGTGGTCGCAACGCTCCGCGACCGGGGCGTCGTGTTCGTCGACGAGGTAGACGAGATCCCCGTCGATGCCATCGCCGTGTTCAGCGCCCACGGCGTGGCCAAGAGTGTGGAGGACGCCGCCGGGGAACGCGGCCTCAGGGTGATCGACGCGACCTGCCCGCTGGTGTCCAAGGTGCACAAGGAGGCCGTCCGCTACCACGAAGCCGGATACGAGGTGCTGCTGGTCGGTCACCGCGGCCACCCCGAGGTCATCGGGACGACCGGTCGCGTCAAGAGCGACATCCACGTCATCGAGACGGTCGCCGATGCCGAAGGGTTCGTGCCGCGCGATCCGGAACAGCTGGCCTACGTCACCCAGACCACCCTCTCGATGGACGACACCCGCGAGATGATCGACGCGCTGAAGGCACGGTTCCCGGGTATCAGGGGGCCTGATCTTCGCGACATCTGCTACGCCACCCGGAACCGCCAGCAGGCCGTTCGGATCCTGGCCGAGCAGGCGGACGTCATCATCGTGGTCGGCGGCTCCATGAGTTCCAATTCCGCCCGACTGCGGGAAATCGGCGAGCAGGCGGGCGTCCCGAGCTACCGAATCCAGCATGCCGACCAGCTCGAGGTCGCATGGTTCGAGGGCGCAGCCACGGTCGGGGTCACCGCGGGCGCGTCCACGCCCGACGTTCTGGTCGATACCGTCGTCGAGCGCATCCAGGCCATCGCCGGCCTTGCCGTCGCCGTCCAGGAACTCGAGGCCAAGCCTGAGAACACCCGGTTCCGGCTGCCCGACCAGTGGCCCGAGGCCAGGCCCGCATCGTAACCCGCGCTGCCCCGCGCCCGGGGCGCGGGCGCATTGGGCCCGCACCGGCGCGGAGTTCCCTGGCGCGACCGGCCCCGCCGCCAATCCTGACCACGACCGGCGGGTGCATACGCACCGGACACGGCATTCCCGCGCCCGCGACGACGGCGCGACCTCCGGATGACGGCAGTCCCCCTGCTATGCTCCGCGTCCTTTCCAGGTCAGAACGGGCCGAGAAAGGAAAACCGATGGCCACGAAGGCGACTTCGCGCCGAATCTTCATGCAGTCTGCGGGCGCCGCCGCGGCGGGGGCGCTAGCCGCCCCCTACGTCAAGACCGCAGCGTCCGCCGGCAGGCTGAAGCTCGGTGTGCTGGACCACTGGGTGCCGGGCACGAATCAGGCGCTGCGTCGGATCCTGACCCGATGGGGCGAAGCCAACGGGGTCGAGGTCACGGTGGACTTCATCACGTCCCTCGGCAACAAGCCGCTGCTGACCGCGCAAGCGGAGGCGCGCGCCGGAGCCGGGCATGACATTTTCATGCATTCCTCCGCCATGGTCCCGCTGTTCAAGCACCGGCTCGTCTCCCTTGATGACGTGGTGGAGGACATCCTCTCCGCCCAGGGCCCGATCGCCGACGTCTTCCGATACGCCGGCCACCTCGACGGCTCCTGGCGGGTGAGCCCCGCCCCGACCGGCACCAATTGCTATGCGACCGTGGCGCGGCGGGACCTGTTCAGGGAGCACGCCGGCGTCGACCTGACGGAGTTGTTTCCGGCGAACGGCGCGCGCGACCCGGCCAAGGTAGCGAGCTGGAACTGGGAGACCTTCCGAGACGCGGCGGGCGCGCTGCACGCCGCGGGCGTCCCCGTCGGGGCCCCGGTCGCCCCCATCCCCGACAGCACCGGTTGGCTGACCCAGCTGTTCGCCGCCTACGGTGCGGCCGTGGTCGACGAGCACGGCGACATCGCCGTCGATTCCGACCCGGTCCGGGAAGTGCTCGAGTACGTCGTCCGGCTCATGGAATTCCTGCCGGACAGCGTGTACGCGTGGGATGATGCGGGCAACAACCGCTGGATCATCTCTGGCTCGGGGAGCGCCATATTCAATCCGCCGAGCGCGTGGGCGTTGGCCAGACGTGACCATCCGGACGTGGCCCGCCACATCTGGCACTGCGACGTCCCCAGGGGACCGGCCGGCCGGTTCCGCACGTTCAACACGATCTTCTGGGGACTCTGGGATTTCTCCGAGAATCAGTCCGCCGCGCGCGACCTGCTTCGCTATGTGGCCGAGCCCGGCGTGGTCGCGGCCATGCTGGAAGCTTCACAGGGCTACGATCTCCCCATGGTGCTTTCGCACTACGACCACACGAACGTCTGGGCGCAGGGCCAACCGCCAGCGGGCGGGCTCTACAACTACGCCGTGCGGGGCGACGAACGACCGATTGTCGGCGGCTACCCCGCGCCTGCTGAAATCGCAGCCAGCATCACGGTGCAGCGGGTGGTGTCCAATCTCGTCGCCCGCGTTACCCAGGGCGGGGACAGCCTCGACGAAGGCATCGGCTGGGCCGAGAACGAGCTTGCAGGTGTGCTCCGGGGCTGATGGATGCGGGCGACAGCTTCAACAGCGGCGGCGCGGGCCAGCCCACAGGAATCGCCGGTATCGGGGAAGACTCCACGCAGGACGGAACCCGCACCCGGCGCGGTGCGCCAGGCCGTCCCACCGTTCGTGTCCCTCGACATAACGACATGACATGGAAGGACGCATGGCCCTGACCGCAGGCAGGACCCGGCGCAACGTCCTGAAGGCCATCGGTGCTTCCGCAGCGGGCGCACTCGCAGCGCCGTACGTGAAGACCGCAGGATCGGCCGGCCGGTTGCGACTGGGGGTCATCGACCATTGGGTGCCGGGCACGAACGAGGTCCTGCAGCGCATTCTTGCCCGATGGGGCGAAGCCAACAACGTCGAGGTCACGATCGACTTCATCACCACCATCGGCAACAAGCTGCTGCTGACCGCACAAGCGGAGTCGCGCGCCAGCTCCGGGCACGACATCTATGCGCTCGAGTTTCACATGGTCCCGATGTTCAAGCATCGTCTCGTCGCCGTGGACGAGGTAGTCGAGGACGTGATCGCGACGCACGGGCCGATCGCGGACATCTCCCGGCAGGCCGCCTTCCTGGACGGCGCGTGGAGAGGGGGCCCCGCCCCCGCGATGAATGCCTCGGCTGCGACCGTGGCCCGGCGCGACCTGTTCCTGGAGCATGCCGGAATCGATCTGACCGAGTTGTTTCCGGCCAGCGATGCCCGCGATCCCGCCAAAGTCGATCGTTGGAGCTGGGAGGCCTTCAGCGACGCGGCCGCCGCGCTCCATGCGGCCGACCGGCCGGTCGGCGCCGCCATCGCCCCGGTTACCGACAGCAGCGCCTGGCTGGCCCAGTTGTTCGCCTCCTACGGCGCGGCCGTCGTCGACGAACGCGGCGACATCGCGGCCGATTCGGACGCGGTCCGCGAGGTGCTCGCCTACCTGACCCGGCTCACGGAATTCATGCCCGACAGCGTCTACGCGTGGGACGACGCGAGCAACAACCGCTGGATCATCTCGGGCGCCGGCAGCGCCATCTTCAATCCGCCGAGCGCGTGGGCTGTCGCCAAGCGCGACAACCCGGACGTGGCGCAACACCTCTGGCACTGTGACGCTCCGCGTGGCCCGGTCGGCCGCTTCCGCGCCTTCAACTCGGTGTTCTGGGGGATCTGGGACTTCTCCGAAAACCAGTCGGCGGCACGGGATCTGCTCCGCTACGTGGCGGAACCGGAAGTGATCGTGGCCATGCTGGAGGCCTCACAAGGCTACGACCTCCCGTTGTTCCGCTCGCATTACGACCGCACGTCGGTGTGGGCGGAAGCCGGACCGCCGGCGGGCGGGCTCTACAACTACGCCCTGCGCGGGGACGAGCGCACCGTGACCGACGGTTACCCCGCTCCCCCGGAAATCGCGGCCCGGATCAGCATGCAGCGGATCGTTCCCAACCTCGTGGCCAGGGTGACGCAGGGTGGCGACTCCTTCGACGACGCCATCAGCTGGGCGGAGAACGAACTCGAGGGCGTACTTCGCGGTTGATCGCTGCTTTCGCCGGGGCGCAGGCATCCGCACCCGAGCCGCCGCCGACCCCGGCCTCGCCGGACCCCGACACCTCGCCGCGGCCGCACGGACCGGCTGTACGCCAGGCTTGAACCGACCACACCAGGGCAGGGCCCAAGGTCAAGCAGACCATAGGGGCTCTTGCTATGCTCGGCGTCCTTTCGAGGTCAGTGGGCTGCGGAAGGGGGGAACCATGGGCACGAAGGCAACCGCTTCACGCCGGACCTTCATGAAGACTGCGGGAGCCGCAGCGGCAGGGGCGCTCGCCGCTCCCTACGTGAAGACCGCACATTCCGCCGGCAAGTTGAAGCTGGGCCTGTGGGACCACTGGGTACCGGGCGCCAACGAGGCGCTGGAGCAGATCCTGACCCGCTGGGGCGAGGACAACGGCGTCGAGGTCACGATCGACTTCATCACCTCGATCGGGAACAAGCTGCTCCTGACGGCGCAAGCGGAGTCGCGAGCCGGCTCCGGGCACGACATCTACTCGCACGCATTCGCGATGGTCCCGCTCTTCAAGCATCGGCTGGTGGCCGTGGACGACGTCGTCGAGGACATCCTCTCCACCCAGGGCCCGATCGCCGAGATTTCCAGATTTTCCGCCTTCCTCGACGGCGCGTGGAAGGGAAGCCCCTCCCCCACCGGAACCCTCTCGTACCCGACGGTCGCCCGCCGCGACCTGTTTCTGGAACACGCGGGAATCGATCTGACGGAGCTGTTCCCGGCCAGTGACGCGCGGGACCCGGCCAAGGTTGACGGCTGGGACTGGGAGACGTTCCGCGAAGCAGCGGCGGCGCTCCACGCCGCCGGACATTCGTTCGGCGCCCCGCTGGCGACGACCCCGGACGGCAGCGCATGGCTCGCCCACCTGTTCGCCTCCTACGGCGCGGCCATGGTGGACGAGCGAGGCGAAGTCGTCGTCAATTCGGACGCCGTGCGCGAGGTGCTCGAGTACCTGATCCGCCTGGCGGAATTCATGCCGGACAGCGTCTACGCGTGGGACGACGCCAGCAACAATCGCTGGCTCATCTCGGGCCAGGGTGGCGCCATCTTCAATCCGCCGAGCGCGTGGGCGGTTGCCAAGCGGGACAACCCGGATGTGGCCAGGCACGTATGGCATTGCGATGTTCCGCGCGGGCCCGCCGGGCGGTTCCGAGCCTTTACGTCGTTCTTCTGGGGCATCTGGGATTTCTCTGAAAGCCAGTCGGCCGCCCGCGATTTGCTCCGCTACGTGGCGCAGCCGGAAGTGGTAGCCACGATGCTGCGGGCCTCGCAGGGCTTCGACCTTCCGATGATCCGCTCGCACTACGACCACTCGAACGTCTGGGCGGAAGCCGAGCCGCCGGCGGGCGTGCTCTACAACTACGCGATGCTGGGGGACGAGCGAACAGTGTTCGCCGGCTACCCGGCTCCCCCGGAGATCGGGGCGCGGATTGCCACACAGCAGATCCTCCCGACCCTGGCCGCCCGGGTGACGCAAGGCGGTGACAGCATCAGCGAAGCCGTCGGCTGGGCGGAGAACGAGCTCGAAGGTGTACTCCGCGGCTAGCCGCCGCAGCGCAGCCAGTCGGGACATGGTGCAGGGAACAGGCCCCGGCTGATGCGCGTGCTGCCCCCGCTGCTCAGGCGCAAGCCCGCCGTCGCGGTCCTCATGTGCGTGCCCCTGTTTGCGCTCATTCTCGGACTGGTGGCGTATCCGTTCTTCCACGCGCTCTTCCTCGCCACCCTGAACAAGGCGGAGACCGCGTTCGTCGGACTGGACAACTTCACCTTCCTGTTCGGGCGCCAGACCTTCTGGATGGTCGTTCGCCAGAGCCTTCTGTTCGCCCTGGTCGCGGTCGTCTTCAAGGCCCTGATCGGGCTGGCCGCCGCCCACGCCATCAACACCATTCCCACCAAGGGCCAGCGCAAATGGCGCGGCATGATGCTGATTCCCTGGGTGATCCCCCCGGCCCTCTCCACCCTCGGATGGTGGTGGCTGTTCGAGCCCACGTACAGCGCGATCAACTGGGGGCTGACCAAGTTCGCCATGCCCGCGGTGCCGTGGCTGTCGGACACGTTCTGGGCTCGGTTCTCGATCATCCTGGTGAACGTCTGGGTCGGCGCCCCCTTCTTCCTGATCATGTATCTGGCCGCCCTCAAGTCGATCCCAGGCGAACTCTACGAAGCGGCGGAGATGGACGGCGCCGGCCCCTGGCAGAAGTTCTTCTTCATCACGCTGCCGATGATCCGGAACATCATCGCGATCACCACGCTGTTCTCGATCATCGTCACCCTGGCCAATTTCGACATCGTCCGTGTCCTGACCCAGGGCGGGCCGCTCAACACGACACATCTCTTTGCCACCTACGCGTTCCGGGTGGGCATCGAATCCGGCGACATCCCGCTTGGCGCCTCGGTCTCGCTGTTCATGTTCCCGATGCTGGCCATCCTGGCCTTCATCATCCTCCGGAACGTCCGCCGGCGCGCGGCGAGCCTCGCATGACCGCCATTCCGTTCAAGACGGCGCCCAGCCTCCGGTCCAATCGCCGCTGGGCCCTGATCGCCGCCTATGCGTGCCTCGGGATCTTCGTGGTCTTTTTCCTGTTCCCGCCGTACTACATGCTGGTGACGTCGCTGAAGACGAACGCGGAAATCGCCGAGCTCGCCTCCAACCCCTGGATCGTGACCGACGGGGTGACGCTCGGCCACTACGAACATCTGCTCACCGAATCGTCGTTTCCCAGGTTCTTCCTGAACACGACCATCGTCACCGTGATCGTGGTCGCCATCACCATGGTGATCAGCGTGCTCGCCGCGTACTCGCTGGCCCGGCTGCGGTTCTGGGGATCCGGCGTGCTCGCCACCGGCGTGTTCCTCACCTACCTCGTACCGGACACGCTGCTGTTCATCCCGCTGTTCAAGATCGTGGGATGGCTCGGCCTGCTCGATACGTACTGGTCGCTGGTCCTGGTGTATCCGACCCTTACCGTCCCGTTCTGCACGTGGATCATGATCGGCTACTTCGGATCGATCCCGCGCGAGCTTGATGAAGCGGCACTCATCGACGGTGCGAATCACATGCAGATGCTGCTCAAGGTCTTCATCCCCGTCGCGCTCCCCGGGCTGATCGCGGCGACGATCTTCGCGTTCACCGTCGCGTGGGCCAATTTCCTCTATCCGCTCGCCTACATCTACTCCGAATCCGAGATGGTCCTGACCGTGGGCACGGTCACGACCCTGATCAAGGGGGACGTGTTCCACTGGGGCGGGCTCATGGCCGGCGCGCTGCTCGCGGCGGCACCTCCCGTGATCCTCTACGCGTTCCTGATGGACTACTACATCGCCGGGCTCACCTCGGGCGCGACCAAGGGCTGATCCCGATGGCAGACGTCACCCTCCAGAACCTGGTCAAGACCTTCGACACGGTGGAAGCCGTGCGGGGGATCGACCTCAGCATCCCCAACAACGAGTTCGTGGTCCTCGTGGGCCCGTCCGGCTGCGGAAAGAGCACCGTGCTCCGCATGATCGCCGGCCTGGAGGACGTCACCGGCGGCGACATCCGGATCGGCGACGAGCGCGTGAACGACGTGCCCCCGAAGGATCGGAACATCGCGATGGTGTTCCAGAACTACGCGCTGTACCCGCACATGACGGTCGCGCAGAACATGTCGTTCGGCCTGAGGCTGCGAAAGGTCGCAAAGTCGGAGATCCGCGACAAGGTCCAGCGGGCCGCGGATATCCTGGGCATCGCAGAACTGCTCGACCGGCGTCCGCGGGAGCTGTCCGGGGGGCAGCGCCAGCGCGTCGCCATGGGGCGCGCCATCGTGCGCGACCCGGAGGTGTTCCTGTTCGACGAACCCCTGAGCAACCTCGACGCCAAGCTCCGCGGCCAGATGCGGATCGAAATCCAGCGCCTGCACCAGCAGCTCCGGACCACGACCGTCTACGTCACCCACGACCAGGTGGAGGCCATGACGCTCGCCGACCGGGTGGTGGTCATGAACGCCGGCCGGATCGAGCAGGCGGGAACCCCGGACGAGGTCTACCACCGGCCGCGCACGCGCTTCGTCGCAGGCTTCATGGGTTCCCCCGCCATGAACTTTCTTGACTGCCAGATCACGGAAGAGAACGGCCGCACCGTGGCGCGCCTGGCCGCCGGCCCTGCGCTGCCGCTGCCCGCTGAACAGGCGGCGCGGGCGCGGAGCTATACCGGCAAGAAGCTCGTGGCCGGGCTACGGCCGGAGAACATCCGGGAGGCAGCCGGCCATGACGGCGCCAACAGCAGCGGAGTGCCGCACGATGTCTCGATCGACATCGTGGAGCCGCTCGGGCGGGAGACGATCGTGTACTTCCGGCTGGGCGACGCTACCCTGTGCGCCCGTGTCGGGACCGAGGTTCATCCGAGTGCTGGCGAGCAGACGTCGCTCGTGTTCCACCCGGACCGGCTGCACCTGATCGATCCCGAGACCGACCTCGTGCTGTGAGCCCGGGACCCGCCGGCTCCGCCCCAGAAGACCACTGCCGCCGGGCGCCCGGGTGATGCCCGAGGTCAGCGGGGCCGTGCGGGAGGCCCTGGGGAGCGTGGTCGGCACCGCCGGAATCTTCACCGACCCGGCGGACCTCGAACCCCACCTGGTGGATGAACGGGGAGCGTTCCACGGCGTCTCCCCGGTACTGCTCAAGCCTGCGTCCACGGATGAGGTCGCGGCCGCGGTCCGCATCTGCGCGGAAGCGGGCGTGGGCATCGTGCCCCAGGGTGGGCGCACCGGCCTCTGCGGCGGCACCGTGCCTGTCACCCCGGGCGGCGAAGTGCTGGTCAGCCTCGAGCGCCTGCGGCGGATCCGGGACCTCGACGCCCAGGGCTTCACCATGACCTGTGAGGCCGGATGCGTGCTCCGGACCCTGCAGGAAGCCGCCGAGCGCGCCGGCCGGCTCTTCCCGCTGTCACTGGCGGCGGAAGGGAGCTGCACGATCGGCGGGAATCTCGCGACCAATGCCGGTGGCATCAACGTGCTGCGGTACGGCATGGCCCGCAACCTCACGCTGGGACTTGAGGTGATCCTCCCCGACGGCTCGATCTGGGACGATCTCGGGGCCCTCCGCAAGGACAACCGGGGTTACGACCTCAAGCAGATGTTCATCGGAGCGGAGGGCACGCTCGGCATCATCACCGCCGCGACGATGGAGCTCTTCCCCCGCCCCCGGGATGTGGATACAGCGTTCCTGGCGGTGGCCGATCCGGCGGCGGCCCTTCAGCTCTTCGCCGTGGCGCGGGAGGTGGCGGGCGACATGATCGTCGCCTTCGAGCTCAACGACCGGCAGGCGCTGGACATGGTGTTCCGGCACATGGACGGCGTCCGTGACCCGTTTCCCGAGCGGCACCGCTGGTACGTGCTGCTCGAGCTCACCGCGGGCGTCGACGGCCATGCCCGGGCGGCGGGCGAGCAGATTCTTGCCGAGGCTCTCGAGCGCGGCCTCGTGCTGGATGGCGTGCGCGCCGAAAGTCTCGCCCAGCGCACCGGACTGTGGCGGCTGCGCGAAACCGTGACCGAAGCCCAGAAGCACGAGGGGCGCAGTCTCAAGCACGACATCTCCGTGCCGGTGACCGAGGTGCCACGCTTCATCGCCGAGGCGACGGAGGCCATCCGCGCGCACTGGCCCGGTTACCGGGTGCTCGCGTTCGGCCACGTGGGTGACGGCAACATTCACTTCAACGTCTTCGGGCCGCCCGGTGACGACGGCGAGCAACTGTTCGCGGAAGGCGAAGCCATCGAGGACGTCGTGTTCGCGATCGCCGACCGGATGCGCGGCAGCTTCAGCGCCGAGCACGGCATCGGTCAGCTGAAGCGCCGCGCCCTCCGACAGTACGCGCCGGCCGGGTCCCTCGCGATGATGCAGGCCCTGAAGCGGACCCTGGATCCGCAGGGGATCATGAATCCCGGCAAGGTCGTGTAGGCCGGCTCAGCCTTCCAGCAGTTCCCGGAACGCCGCCTCGTCCAGCACGGCGACGTCGAGCTCTTCGGCCTTGCGCCGCTTGGCGCCGCCGCCGTCGCCGGCGACGAGATAGTCGGTCTTCGCCGACACCGCCGACGCCACGCGGGCGCCGCGCGCCTCCGCCCGGGCCTTGGCCTCGTTCCGGGAGAGCCCGGCCAGGGTGCCAGTGAACACCAGCTTGCGGCCGGCCAGCGGCGAATCGTCGGGTGGCGCCTCCGCCCGCTCCACGTGCACCCCCGCCGCCAGGAGGTGCTCGACGATCGCGCGCGTCGCCGGGTCGGCGAAATAGGCGACCAGGGAGCGAATCTGCGCAGCACCGATCCCGTCCACGCCGGCGAGCTCGGCATACGCGGGTGTCTCCGGGTCCTGCGCCTGGTCAACCAGCTCCATCAGCCTGGCGAGCGACTCGGCGGCACGGGCCAGCTGCGCCGCGTTCCCCTGTCCGATGTGCCGGATCCCGAGTGCAAACAGGAACCGCTCGAAAGCAATGTCCCGGGCCCCGTGGATGGCCGTGCGCAGGTTGTGGACCGACGTGGCGCCCCACCCCTTCTCGCCGCTCAGCGCTTCGAGCCACGCCTCGTCGTCAGCTTTCCGGAAGATGTCGGCCGGCTCGCGGATGTCACGGCGGTCCCAGAACGCCCGCAGCTGGCGTTCTCCCAGGCCATCGATGGCGAAGGCATTCCGGCTGACAAAATGCACCAGCTGCTGAAACGCCTGCGCCTCGCAGGCCCGGCCGGCCGGGCAGCGGATCACGACCTCGTCCGGCTCCCGGACCGCCCGGCGGCCGCAGACCGGGCAGCGCTCCGGAAATTCGAATGCGGCGGACGTCTCCGGCCGGGCATCGTGGTCGACCTCCACGATCTGCGGGATGACGTCGCCCGCGCGCTGGACCGTCACGAGGTCACCCGCGCGGACGCCGAGGCGGTCGATCTCGTCTCGGTTGTGGAGCGTCGCCCGCGCCACCACCACGCCCCCCACCGTCACCGGCTGCAGGGTGGCGACCGGGGTCAGGGCGCCGGTGCGGCCGACCTGCACGTCGATCGATGCGATGCGCGTCTTGGCGCGCTCGGCCGGGAACTTGCGGGCGACCGAATGCCGCGGCGCCCGCGAGGACGCGCCGAGGCGCTCCTGCCAGTCCAGATGGTCGACCTTGTAGACGATCCCGTCCACGTCGAACCCGAGTTCCGAACGCCCCGCATAGAGCCGCTCGGCGTAGGCCACCATGTCGGCCACTTCCCGGCACACGGCGGTCTCCGGCGTGACCTCGAACCCGAAGCCGGACAGCCGGTCGCGCGCCTCGGTCACCGTGTCGCCGAGGGGCTCGGAGACCTCGCCCCAGCTGTGGACGTAGAACCCGAGGTCGCGCTCGGCCGTGATCACCGGATCGATCTGCCGAACCGAGCCGGCGGCGGCATTGCGCGGGTTCACGAACGCGCGCTTGCCGGCCGCCACCTGCTCAGCGTTCAACCGGTCGAAGGCCGCGACCGGGAAGTACACCTCGCCCCGCACCTCGAGGCGCGCCGGCGGGGCGCCTCGGAGCTGCTTCGGCACGGCGGCGAGCGTCCGCAGGTTGCGCGTGACGTCCTCCCCGTCCCGCCCGTCGCCCCGCGTGGCGCCGGCCACCAGTTTGCCGTCCTCGTACCGCAGCGAGGCGGACAGGCCGTCGATCTTGGGCTCCGCCGCCACCGCGATCTCGACCGCGGCGTCCAGGTTGAGGAACTTCCGGACCCGGTCCACGAACTCCTGCAACTCGCCGTCGGTGAACACATTGTCGAGCGACAGCATTGGCTGCGGGTGCCGCACCTTGCGGAAGCCGGACGCCGGCGGCGCCCCGACCCGCCCGGACGGGCTGTCGTTGCGTACGAGTTCCGGCCACTCGGCCTCGATCGCCGCATTGCGTTGGCGGAGCGCGTCGTACTCCGCATCCGAGATCTTCGGCGCATCGTCGATGTAGTACGCGCGGTCGTGCCGCAGGATCGCCGCCGCCAGGCGCGCGAGCTCGGAGCGCGCATCGTCCCGGCTCAGCGCCGCCACGTCGATCTGGGCGGTGCCCGTGCTCACTCGACGCCTTCCTGCAGCAGCCGCCTCGCGGCCGCGCGGGCCTCGTCGGTCAGCCCGCGGCCCGACATCATCCGCGCGATTTCCTCGACGCGAGCCGCCTCGTCGAGCTCCGAGGCCGACACGGCGTCGCCGGACCGGAGGACCAGCCACTGGCGCCGGCCGCGCGCCGCCACTTGCGGCTGGTGGGTTACGGCGAACACCTGATGACGCCGCGCGAGCCGCGCCAGGCGCGCACCCACCGCGTCCGCGACCGCGCCGCCAACCCCGGCGTCGATCTCGTCGAACACGAGCGTCGCAGGCTCGGTCACCCGGGCCAGCACCATGTGGACCGCCAGCAGGAAGCGCGACAACTCGCCCCCCGATGCGATCCTCTCGAGCGGACCGATCGCCGCATCCTG
Organism: Alphaproteobacteria bacterium; assembly: GCA_022825235.1. Classification (GTDB taxonomy): domain Bacteria; phylum Pseudomonadota; class Alphaproteobacteria; order TMED109; family TMED109; genus VXPW01. The sequence goes on from JAJDYI010000066.1 coordinate 70,960, forward strand.
GGTCGTGGCCACCCCGAAGCGCACCCGCTCGCCGCCGTGCGGCCCCCACTTGTCCCGCGGCAGCGCCTCGAGCTCGGTCACGAACCGCGCCCGGCCCAGGTGCAGGGCATCGAGCTCGTCGCCGATGCGCGAGTCCAGGAACCCCGCGGCCTTTTTCCGTTCCGCGCTCAGGACCTCGACGCCCTTGTCGAACGCCTCGCGGGCGGCAGTGGCGGTCCCGGCGAGTTCCTCCACGCGGCACCCGTCGGCATCGGTCTGCGCCGCCCGTTTCTGCAATCCCTCCCGCACGGTGCCGAGTTCGTCCGGGGGAACACCGTGGCGCCGGGCCGCTGAGCGAAGCGCAAAGAGCCGTGTCTCCACCTGCTCCAGCTCACTCGGGCTCAGCTCGAGATCGGCTCGCACCGCATCCAGCAGGTTCCGGGCCTCGCCCAGCTCGACCAGCGCCCGGTGCAGCGCCGACCGAAGTTCAGCCAGCGGGCCCGGAACCTCCGGCAGTCCGTCGAGCGCGCCGACCGCTTCCTGGAGGGACAGCGCCGCGCCGGTCGTCGCCGCGTCCTCGCCCATGGTGGCTGCCAGCTGCTCGACCACCGCTGCCACCCGGGCGGCCTGCATCAGGAACGTGCGGCGCTCCGCCAGCTGCTCGGCCTCGCCGGCCACTGGCGCCAGTGCATCGAGCTCCGCCAGCTGGCTCCGGATTTCCTCCTCGGCGGCAACCGCGCCGGCCAGTCGTTCGGCAGCCTCCCGGTGCGCCGCCTCGGCGTCGCGCCAGGCACGATACTGCTTGTCGAGGTTCTGCACGTCGCGGGCGAGGCTGCCGAACGCGTCGAGGAAATCCCGGTGCCGAGATGGGTCGAGCAGTCCCCTCCGGTCGTGCTGGCCGTGGATCTGCAGGAGCCGATGGCCGAACTGCTCCAGCAGGCGGACCGTCACCGGGACATCATTGACGAAGGCGCCACCGCGGCCGTTGCGCGCCAGCACCCGGCGGCACAGGAACGCACCGTCGCTCTCGATCCCGTGCCCGGCGGCGAACGCGACCGCCGGATGACCGGCGTCCACCTCGAACAGCGCGGTCACGATTCCCTGGTCCGCCCCGACCCGCACCAGGCTCGCGTCGGCCCGCCGGCCGGCTGCCAGCGCCAGCGCCTCCATCAGCACCGACTTCCCCGCGCCGGTCTCGCCCGACAACACGCAGAAGCCCGGACCGAACGAGAAATCCAGGGACTCGATCAGAACGACATTCCGTACCGAAAGGCTGATCAGCACGAAGCGCTCCGCCGGATCAGAACAGTCCGAAGAGCCAGGATGACCGCGGAAGCTCCGGCCCGTCTCCCTCGAGCAAGTCGTAGGCGTAGGCGTACCAACGATTGTTCGGATAGTTGTGGCCGAGCACGGCGGCGTACTGCCGGGCCTCTCCGGCAATGCCGAGGGCCAGGTTCAGTTCGACCAGGCGGGCGAGCGCCTCTGGGATGTGGGAGGTCTCGGGGTACGCGCGGACGACCGTCGCGAACCGGCGGAGCGCCGCAGGGTACTGGCGGAGTTGCAGATAGGTCCGCCCGACCTCCATCTCCTTGCCCGCGAGATGGTCGTAAACGAGATCGAGCTTCACCGCGGCATCGCGCGCATAGACGCTGCCCGGATAGCGGGCGATCACCCCCTCGAGCGCCTGCCTGGCCAGCCCGGTCTGCGTCTGGTCGCGGCGCACGTCCGGGATCTGCTCGTAGTAGCAGAGCGCGATCAAGTACCGCACGTAGGGCACGTCGGCACTGCCGGGATGCAGGTCGATGAATCGCTCCGCCGCCCCGATCGCAAGGGTGTAGTCGTTCTTCAAGTAGTTCGCGTACGCGACTAGCAGCTGCGCGCGCGTGGCCCAGTCCGAATACGGGTACTGCGCCTCGACCTGCTCGAATTCCGCGACGGCGAGCAGGTAGTCGTTGGCAAGGAGGGCATCGAGAGCGGAGTTGTAAATCTTCTCCAACGGGCGTTCAACGGGCGCCTCCGGCTCCTGGAAGATCGAGCACCCGGCAAGCGCCACTGCCGCCGCCAGTGGGGCCACCGGGCGCAGAGCGCGCCAGATGCTGTGGGATGAAGAGACGGACATTGGGGGTGTATACCATGCGAAACGGGACGAGGGGCACGGCAGTTACCGCGGCGACAGGCCCGGTATCGGCTGTGCCCGGATACCGGAAATTCCGCTGTCGCTGTTGCAGGGCGGCGCGCTTCGCCCCTGCCTCATGCACCCGGCAGGTCCTTGTTGTTGCTAACGTTCGGCGACGGTCCGTGGCATCGCAGCATGTCCGAAGCTCGTCATCGAGTTGATGACCGGAGACGTGAGCCCGCGGGTTGAATTCGACGGTCAATGGCGGCGCTCCTCGAACCGTTCGGGCAAGGTTTTGCTGGACGCGTCGGGTGCAAATTTTGAAGCACGCCGAAAGGCGGTGCTCGGACGCCGTGCGCCAGTCGCGGGGAACGAACGAGGCGCGAGAGAGGTTGAGCACCGTTTCGCCTTTGAGGACGAGACGGTCGGCCAGAACCCGATCCCGTGATCTCCCGTAACAGGTCCAAGAGCCCTAGTACTTTCTCCGGCGTGCCGGCCAGATGACCGGTCTCATCGGCGAGACGCTGCAGGATCTGTGCAGACGGTGCGGCCAACTACGGGTCCTCGAAGCGTCGTTCGAGGACGTCGATCGGCAAAATGATGTTCCAGTCCCTGACCGTACTTCCCTCGCCCGAATTGGCGCTAAGGACATATTGCGTCTGAGCCGGCATGAGTGTGCGAAGCGGCTCAAGCGCAGCGTCCGGAACGAAATGCTGGACCAGCTGGTTGACATGGCGCGCATGTGCGCTGCGAAGCCGCCAGAGCCGGAGCCGGCCGACCCGAAACTGGTCAGCGAAGTGGAGTGGGTCGCGCAGACGCTCGTTGAGCCGCCGTGCGGGTAGCGAGGGCAGTCCCTTCGATGAGTGGCAGGCGGAGTTCATAATGCGTGTTCGACAAGCACTGTCTGTTGCGGGTTCCCTACCGGCAGCCGGATCAGGAGTCGAGGCGGGGGGTATGCGGCACGCATGGACGGGCAAGGGGCCCGGCCCTAGCACAGACATTGGATTCGCGGGAATCGTTCAGACCCGGGCCCCGCAGGGGACAGAGCACATGAGACCAACAGTCATCGCGCTGGCCACGGCAGCCATCGCGGCAGTGCTCTCGGTATCCCCCATCGCAGCCGCAGACCCGGCCAGAGGATGGTACGGCGGAATCGAAGTGGGGGGCGCGGAGCCGGGCGACCTTCGAATCTTCGGGCAAAGCAACGATGTCCCGACGAACTGCGACGGGCATTTTCCGCCAGTTGTGGTCAACGGGCAGTCCCTGCCGCTGCCGCTGGACCACGCCGACTGCAACCAGGGCACCGAAGCATGGACGAATCAACTCGCGATCGGGGCCGGTCGGCTGCTTGGGCTGCAATGGGGATACACTTGGCCGACGGTTCGTGTCGAGGCCGAATACCTGCGTCGTCATCACGGCCGCCGGGGCGGCAACGTAACCGTCGAGGGTGACAAGCAGGCAGAGTTCGTGCTCGGGGAAGAACGGCTGGACGCTCTTGAGGCCGACGAGGTGTTCGGGAACGTCTACTACGACCTGCGCGGTGTTCCGGGGGATTTCTCGCCCTACGTCGGTGCCGGCATTGGCCTGATCTCGGCGAAGCTCGCCTACCGCTCGGCATACCAACGCAACCCCGACGCCGCCGTCTTGCGTGGCCTGGGACGGCATCCAGCGGCAGCCGGCACCCTGTCCCTGCAGGATGCGACCCTGGTGGATCGCCTCCGGGCCTATCAGGTTGTGCTCGGCATCGACAGGCCGCTCACGGACGGGGTCGTGCTGGGCATCAAGGTGCGAAGAGTGGTCGTGGTCGATGCATTTGCTGACAGCGGATCACCTGGCCTACTGCGAGGCCATGCTCCGACGGTGGCGCCAGGCGGCCGACAGGTCGTCAACACGATCACCACGGACGACCTCGGGTACTGGGGCGTTTCGATCAGCGTGAAGTACTTCTTCTGACAGGAGTTCTGTCGATTGGTTGGATGCTCGCGCTGCCAGCTTCCGATCCGTTGCACGGATCATCGGGGGCGGCCGACCCGAGCGCTCCCGTGTAGCGGCGCCAGGCCCTGACACCGGACGTCGCGAGGCCGGCGGCGCGTCCAGCCGCGGCGCGGCTCCTTCGCTGCGCGAGGCCCCTTCGGGTCACCTGCCGCCGTCCACGCAACGGAGTGCGGCCACGGCATGCGGAACGGCGGGACTGCAGGCAGCGCAGGGCGATCGACCACCGTCACGCCGGAACACGCTCCGGCGGACAGCTCAGCGCCGTTTGAGGATGTCGCGAATTCTTACCCGAACCGACGCCGCTTCCGAGATGGCGGCCTGGGCAAGCATGCCGTCCACCCTTTCTCGGTATCGCGGAAAGCGCAGCGACAACTCGTTGAACCCGTTGTAGGCCCAGGCCCTCACGAACTTGTTGTCGCTCTCGAGGCATGCCTCCAGAAACCCTTCGAGACCGGCACTCTCGTCTTCGAGAATCTCCAGGTACAGCAGACATTGGAGCATGTGCAGTTTGCTCTCCCAGTGTTCCTGAACGGACAGTGCGCCGAGGATCGTCCGGCAAGCAGGAGCGGTCAGGGAATTGCCGGTCTCAAGGTGTTGCTTCAGCAGCCAGGTTGCCGCCCGTTGCAATTCGACATCCACGATATGAGCCAGGATCGTCGCGACGAAATCCTCTTCTGCGCGATGACGCTCATACATCGATTGCAGCGCGGCAGCGGACTTCCCGTCCCAGGAACCCATCTCTTTGGATAACGCCGTCGTCACATCCGGTTCCTCCGCCTATGGGAGCCGCATGGCGAATTGGTGAAATCTCCCGCCCCCGACACGCCCGCCCGGGAAAAACGGTGCCAGCGCGTTCGCCGATTGCGTGCGGTCATCGCCACCCGGCCTGGAAGCATGGTCGGCGCCTGTCCGTCCGGAATTCCCCGGGGCTCAGATGCAAACGGCCGGTGCATGAACTTGCAATTGGCCGATGTCGCACCGGGGCTTCCATCCACGTACCTGGTCGGCACTCGAAGGCTGAGTAGAGGTCCGCTTGTGGCTCCCAGGCTACGTCCTCGCCCTCGGCTTCCACGGCATGCCCATCGACTGCCTGGAGCAGCCGGCAAACGCTGCGAACGGCGGCTTCGGAGATCGGCGAGCGACTGTCAGCGGTTGACCAGGAATTGGCGGGCCAGGGCCTGAGCAAGTAGGACGTCGCCTGCCTGCTCGCGGAAGTGCATTCCACTGGATGCTCCGCGAGACGCTGGCTCGACGACGGCACGCGGCCTGTGCGAAGGCCTCCCGCTATTCCTCCGGCTGCGCCGGCAGCAGTTCGGGGTGGAGCGTGGTGAAGATCGCGTCGAAGCTGCCCTCGGCGCCATCGGCCTCGGCGAAGTCGGCTCTGGCTTGGCCCGCGACGAGACGCGGGGCGCCGTCGGCGGCGGGGCGGCTGGAGAATTGACCGGACCACGACCCGCCCGAGCGCGTCACGTCGCGGTCGGGATGGGCCACGGAGACGCGCTCGCCCTCGAACCCGCCCGCCTCACCGATCGGCGTCAGCGCGAAGCGGATCTCGTACCCGGCCGGGGGGTGCTCGGTTTCGCCCTGGCCGCGGCGCCAGCCGAGGATGGCGTAGAGGTGCTCTCGCTCAAGCGCGATGTCGCCGACGCAGCCGATGCAGCCAGCGACCGCGCCGGCCGCGAAATCTGCCTGCAGCGTCATCGCTGCGGCGAACTCCTCAGCCACCGGTTCGACGGCGCCGGGCGCGCGATAGCGGTAGACCCCGCCGGCGCTGCCGGCATAGCTGGCCGCGCCGGTCAGCGGGAGTTCTGGCGGGCCGGCGGGATCAAGCTCGGGCCCATCGACGAACGGGACGATCGTCGCGCCGGCCGGGTCGAGGCGGCGCGTCGTCGTCGCTCCGTCGAAGCGCATCCAGAAGCCGGCCGAGAGGTAGTCGGACGGGTCGTCGTTGTCCCAGCTGATCAGCGCGTAGGCCAGCGTGACGCCGTCGCCGTCGGTCTTGCCGAGGGTCCAGCGGCGCCCGGCGTGATTGGGCATGAAGGGGAACCAGGACCAGCTGTACCATTCGTCTCGCAGCGAATTGAGGTTGTCCCGCCCGCCGTCCGGGCGCGGCACCGAGACGCGCAGTACCTCGCCGTCAAAATCGGTGACGCGGGGAGCAGCCGGGACGGTGTCGGCCATGTCGCCGCCGCCAGCACAGGCGGCAAGCACGAAGGCGAAGGCAAGACACATGACAGCGAGGCCGGATTTCATAAGGTCAATTCCCTGTATTCGGACGGGCGGAGGGTCGGTTAACGCAGCCTAGTCCTGCACCGTCCTTCGATATGCATGCCGCGGGCGCTACTCAGGACGGGAAGGGACTGCCGACAACGAATTTACACGGCACAGTAGGCGGACGCTGCCTGCCCCCCGGCCTGGCCCCTTGCCTCCGGCTTTCGGGTCTAGGCTCCGGTGATCGAAGGTCCTTCTCGGTTCGCCCATCCCGCGCGGGCCGCCGTCACGGCCGTCCTGAGAAGCCTCCAACACGCTGCCGCGCTGACCGGGCGGTAGTATTCGGCCGTCCCGGCTTCCCGAAGTACTGACGGGATGATCCTTCGTCCTTCACCAGGGCACGAGACCCGATCCGATGGCTTCCACCGACGAATTTCTCGCTTTCGCGCACGAGCTCGCCGATCTTGCGCGCACCGCCATCCGGCCGCTGTTCCGCGCCCGTGACGCCATCGAGGTGAAGAGTGGCAAGGGCAGCCGGTTGCAGCTGGTGACCGACGCCGACCGGGCGGCCGAGGCCAGGATGCGCGACGCGATCGGTCGCCGCTTCCCCGGCCACGGCATCGTGGGAGAGGAATATGGGTCCCACAATCCGGACGCCGAGCACACGTGGATTCTCGACCCGATCGACGGCACCAAGGCGTTCGTGGCCGGCCTGCCCGTGTTCGGCACCCTCGTCGGGCTGCTGGAGGCGGGGCAGCCGACCATCGGGATCATCGATCAGGCGATCACGGGTGAACGCGTGTGGGGCGCACCGCACGGTGCCTGGCTGAACGGCGATCAGGTGACGACTGCCCGTCCCGCGGATCCGGAACGCATGATCGTCGCCATGACGGAGCCCGGCATGATCCGCACCACTTCGGGTTGCGCGGCCTTCCAGCGGCTGGCGGACCAGGCCCTGTTCGTACGGTACGGCACCGACTGCTGGGGGTACGCGATGCTGGCTGCCGGCCACATCGACGTGGTGGTCGAGTCCGACATCAAGCCGTGGGACGTGCTGCCGGGCGCCGCCGTCATTGCCGCCGCCGGCGGCATCGCCAGCGCGTGGGACGGACGCCTGCCGGGGTCCAACGGGACGGTCCTCGCCGCTGGCGACCCGGCCCTGCACGCGGCGATCGTGGATCAATTTCCCGATACGGACGCGTAGCGGGCATCCGGCCACTTGCGCCCGGCCCGCCACTCTTCTACGACACTGCGGTGATGGGGGCGCATGCGCGAACGAGCGGACCGGGTGTGGCCGCCGGGGGCAACGGACCATTGTTCGCCGGCATCGGCCGCCATCCTTCGGCGCCGGCCGGGCAGGCGATGCTGGCCACCGTAGCTGCGCCGGCGGGCAGGCCGGGGCCGGGCTCGGGCGATTTCGCGGTCGACCTCGAGAATTTCTCGGAGTTCGGCGCGCCGACCCGTATCGAGACCGTGGACGGCGTCCGGTACTTCATCAACGAGTTCTGGACATCCCGGCAGCGCCAGGCGAATCGCATTCACGAGGTCTCGTACCGGGCGTGCTTCAAGCCGCAGCTGCCGCGTTTCTACATCGAGCGTCTCACCGACCCGAACGACATCGTCTACGACCCGTTCATGGGACGAGGCACGACCCCGGTCGAAGCGGCGCTGGCCGGACGGATTCCCTACGGGAACGACACGAATCCGCTGAGCAGGGCGTTCACCGAGCCTCGCATCAATCCCCCGGCCCTGTCCGAAATCGCCGCACGTCTCGAGGCGATTCCCTGGCAGACATACACCCAGGCGCAGCACGGCGAGCTGGCGGCCTTCTACCATCCCGAGACCCTCGCGCAGATCGAGGGTCTCAGGCATTGGCTCCTCGAGCGTCAGGATGCAGGCCGGCTGGACCCGGTTGACAAGTGGATCCGGATGATCGCGCTCAACCGGCTGACCGGGCACTCATCGGGGTTCTTTTCGGTGTACACCCTGCCGCCGAACCAGGCCGTGTCGCTGGAGCGGCAGCGAATCATCAACCAGCGCCGCAACCAGGTGCCTCCCCGCCGGGATGTGCCGGCGCTTATCGCGCGCAAGTCACGTTCCCTGCTGTCGTCCGGGGTGCTCCCGGCAGCACGGGCCCTGCTGCTCCTGACAGGGCAATCGCATGAGACGCCCCGGATCCGGTCGGGGACGGTGGCCCTGACCGTGACCTCACCGCCGTTTCTCGACATTGTCGACTACGTCACCGACAACTGGCTGCGGTGCTGGTTCCTGGGCATCGACCCCCGCGCGGTCAAGCTCTCGCAGTTCCGCAACGTCGACCGTTGGCAGCGTTTCGTCCGGTCCACGCTCGTGGAGTTGGCCCGGATCACCAAATCCGGCGGTCACATCGCCTTCGAGGTCGGCGAAGTGCGCAACGGCACGGTCCGGCTGGAGACCCATGTCGTGGCCGCCGCCCGGGGGCTGCCCCTGAACGTGCTCGGGGTGATGGTCAATCAGCAGGAATTCACCAAGACCTCCAACTGCTGGGGCATTGCCAACAACCGGCGCGGCACGAACAGCAACCGCATTGTGGTGATGCGAAAGACCTGACGGCGGGCATCGCGGCGTGAAGCCGCGACGCAACCGGGCCGGCGGCTGCGGGCCGGAACCGCCGGAAAACGAGCGGGATTTCTGGAGCCATGGGTCGAAGGCGGGTTTCGCTGCCTCGACGTCCCTGCGGACGGGACCACGCGCGCACATTCCTCCTGCCCGCCTCGCCCGCGAGGCCGGGCCCGTGCCGTGCCGGTCCATCGGTAGAACGACGCGAGGGGCGGTCGGTCGACCGGCGACGCGTTGTTGACCTGTCGGGCTGAACCACTACGCTCCGTGTGTCCTCCCGCGGGAGAGTTCGGTGCACGGCACCGACGCCGAAGGAGCAACGGGGCCTCGGAACCTCTCAGGCACCAGGGACCGCGGGAATGGAGCACCTCTGGAGAGTGGCGAAGGCGACTTCGCCCACCGAAGGGGTAAGTCCGACATCCGTTCTGGATGCCGGACGAATCTCTCAGGTCCCATGACAGAGGAGGCCTTGCCCGGCACCGGTTCGCCCGTGCCGCAGGGAGGCGCTCCTGCCAGGATCCTCGCAAGAGACCGCGCGGCCCACACCGCTTCGTGACCTGCACGTGGCCCTCGGGGGCAAGCTGGTCCCGTTCGCCGGCTGGGAGCTCCCCGTCCAGTACGAGGGCATCCTCGCCGAACATCGCTGGACCCGGGATTCGGCTTCCCTCTTCGATGTGTCCCACATGGGCCAGGTCGAGGTGTCCGGCCAGGACGCCGCCGGCCAGCTCGAGACCCTGATCCCGGCCAGCCTGCAGGCGCTGCCGAAGGGCCGCACCCGCTACGCGGTCATCACCAACGACGACGGCGGCATCGTGGACGATCTCCTGGTGACCCGCCGGGCCGACGACGTCTTCATGGTCCTGAACGCAGCGCGAGTCGACGCAGACCTCGCCTGGTTCCGGTCCCGGCTGCCCGCACTCGCGTTCCGACACCGGCCCGAGCGGGCTCTTCTGGCGCTCCAGGGCCCGTTGGCAGCCGCAGCGCTGTCTGAATTGGCGCCGGCAGCTCTCAAGCTGGCGCCGTTCGCGTATGGCGAATTCGATGTGGGCGGCGTGCCCTGCACGTTCAGCCGGAGCGGCTACACCGGCGAAGACGGCTTCGAGATCGGCTGCGACGGCACGGCCGCCGTGACGGTCGCCGAGGCGCTGCTCGCCCGGCCCGAGGTTCGGCCCGCAGGCCTCGGCGCGCGCGACAGCCTCCGCCTCGAGGCCGGCCTCTGCCTTTACGGAAACGACATCGACGCCGGCACCAGCCCGGTGGAAGCCGGCCTGACGTGGACGTTCGGCGCCCGGCGCAAGGCCGCCCTCGGAGTGCCCGGCGCAGCGCGTATCGAGCGCGAGCTTGCGGCGGGCCCCGCGCGCCGCCGGGTCGGGCTCCTGCCGGAGGGGCGGGGCGTGGTCCGCAGCGGTGCGGCAGTCCACGACGAGTCCGGCCACGAAACCGGCGTGGTCACCAGCGGCAGTTTCTCCCCGTCGCTCGGCGTTCCCATCGCGATGGGATACGTCGCCACCCATCACGCCGAGCCCGGCACCGCGCTCCAGCTCGACCTCCGGGGGCGGCAGGTGCCGGCCCGTGTCGCCGCCCTTCCGTTCGTGCCCCCGCGCCGCCATCGGCAGCAGCCCGCCTGAGGAGATGCGCATGCAGAACTACCGCTACACCAAGGACCATGAATGGGTCACCGTGGATGGTGACGTGGCCACCGTCGGGATCACCGAATACGCGCAGGAACAGCTGGGGGACATCGTGTTCGTCGAGATGCCCGACGTCGGCCGGACCGTCGCTGTCGGCGACGAGGTCGCCGTCGTGGAATCGGTCAAGGCCGCCTCCGAGATCTATGCGCCCGTCGCGGGCCGGATCACGGAGATCAATCCTGCGCTCAACGATGCGCCCGAAACCGTCAACGAGGACGCCACCGGCAGCGGCTGGTTCTTCCGGATCCAGATGACCACCCCCGGGGAGTTCGACCAGCTCCTCGACGAGGCCGCCTACCAGGCGCTCACCGGCGGATCCTGACCCCGTGCGTTGGCTCCCCAACACTGAGGCGGACCGCCGCGCGATGCTCGATCGCATCGGGGTCGCGACCGTCAACGACCTCTTCTCCGACGTGCCTGCCGACGTGCTCGACCCGGCGCTTGACCTGCCCCCCGCAGCGGGCGAAATCGAGATCGAGCGGACCTTCCGCGAGCTGGGCGGGCGGAACCGCGCGGCCGGTGACGGACCGTTCTTCCTCGGCGGCGGCGCCTATCGCCACCACATACCGGCCAGCGTCGATGCGCTGATCCAGCGCGGAGAGTTCCTCACCTCCTACACGCCCTACCAGCCGGAGATCAGCCAGGGGACGCTGCAGACCCTGTTCGAGTTCCAGACCCAGGTCGCGCTGCTGACCGGATGCGACGTGGCCAACGCGTCGATGTACGACGGTTCGACGGCTTGCGCCGAAGCCGCCCTGATGGCGGCCCGGATCACCCGCCGGGCCCGGATCGCCGTCGCCGGGGGCCTGCATCCGCACTGGCACGACACGCTGGCCACGTACTTCCACTTCGCGGGCCTGGAACTGGTGCCGTTGCCGGTCGCCGAGCCGGGGTGCTGGCTGCCCGACGGCCCCGGGGCACTGCCCGACGACTGCGCCGCCGTGCTGGTCCAGTACCCCGACGTCTTCGGCGCGGTGGGCGACGTCCGCCCCTGGGCCGAAGCCGCCCATGCCGCCGGCGCCCTCCTGATCGTGGCCGTACCTGAGGTCGTCGCGCTGGGTTCTCTCCGGTCCCCGGGGACGGACGGCGCCGACATCGTGGTCGCCGAGGGACAGTCACTCGGCGTGGGCCTGGCGTTCGGCGGACCGTACGTCGGACTGTTCGCGACCAGCGACCGGTACGTGCGGAACATGCCCGGGCGGCTCGCCGGCGAGACCGTGGACACGGAGGGCAGGCGCTCGTTCGTGCTCACGCTCGCCGCCCGCGAGCAGCACATCCGGCGCGGCCGCGCCACGAGCAACATCTGCACCAACAGCGGGCTGTGCGCGCTCGCCTTTTCCGTGCACCTCGCGCTGCTGGGCGAATCAGGCCTCGCGCGCCTCGCGCGCCTTAACCACGAGGCGGCCGTCCGGACCGCGGAACGCGTCGACGCCGTCGCCGGCGCCAGTGTCGCCAACCGTACGTTCTTCAACGAATTCGCGGTCGCCCTGGACCGTCCCGCCGCAGACGTGGTGGCGGCGATCGAGCAGCGCCACGGCGTCCTCGCCGGGGTGCCCGCCAGCCGCCTCTACCCGGACCGCGAAGACCTCGCGCGCCACCTCCTGATCGCTGCCACCGAACTGACGAGCGACGCCGACATCGAGCGGCTCGGCACCGCGCTCGAGGAGACGCTCCGGTGAGCGGCACGCAACGCGGCGCCCCGGACCGCGTCGAGCCCCTCCTCTTCGAACTCGGCGCCCCGGGCCGACGCGGTGTCGACCTGCCCGAGCCGACCGGCGCCGCGACGCGGCTCGGTGCGGCCGAACGCACTGCGGAGGTCGGGCTGCCCGATCTCGACGAAGCCACCGTCGTGCGTCACTACACCCGACTCAGCCGCCTCAATCACGGCATCGACACCGCGTTCTATCCGCTGGGCTCGTGCACGATGAAGCACAATCCGCGGCTGCACGAAAAGCTGGCCCGGCTGCCGGGCTTTGCCGACGTCCACCCGCTCCAGCCAGCCGACACCGTGCAGGGGGCGCTCGCGGTGATCGACGAGATGGCGCGGTGGCTCCGGATCCTCACCGGGCTCCCGGCGGTGGCGATGTGGCCGGCCGCGGGCGCCCACGGCGAGCTCTGCGGCCTCATGGCCATCCGGGCTGCGCACGAAGCCAACGGCGAGGCGCGCACCCGGATCCTGGTGCCCGATTCCGCGCACGGAACCAATCCGGCGACCGCCGCGTTCTGCGGCTTCGAGGTGCACAAGGTCCAGGAGAACCCGGACGGGCGAGTCGACACGGCGAGCCTCAAGGCCGCCCTGGGCCCCGACGTCGCCGCCATCATGCTGACCAATCCCAACACGTGCGGAGTGTTCGAATCGGACATCCGGGCGATGGCCGAGGCCACCCATGCTGCCGGCGCCTACTTCTACTGCGACGGCGCCAACTTCAACGCGATGATCGGCAAGGTGCGCCCGGGCGATCTCGGCGTGGACGCTATGCACATCAACCTGCACAAAACCTTCTCCACGCCGCATGGCGGCGGCGGCCCCGGGGCCGGTCCCACCGTGCTGTCCGCCGCGCTCGCGCCGTTCGCGCCGCTTCCCTGGGTCCTGCCGGGGGAGGGCGGAGAGCTTCGGCTGCAGGAGCAGGCGGTCGGTCCGGCGGCCGCGAGTTTCGGGCGGCTGCGGGCGTTCCACGGGCAGATGGGCACGTTCGTTCGGGCCCTGGCCTACTGCCTGAGCTACGGCCGCGACGGGATCCGGAAGGTCGCCGAAGACGCGGTGCTCAACGCGAACTACCTGCGCGCCGCGCTGGCCGACACGCTGTCGCCGGCCTACCCGGGGCCCTGCATGCACGAATGCCTGTTCGACGATTCGTTTCTGGACGGGACCGGAGTGTCGACCCTCGATTTCGCCAAGGCGCTGATCGAAGCGGGCTTCCATCCGCCCACCGTGTATTTCCCTCTGGTGGTTTCGGGCGCCCTGCTGGTGGAACCCACGGAGACGGAGAGCCGGGCCACGCTGGACGACTTCATCGGGACGGTCCGCGCGCTCGTGGCCCGGGCCCGGGCCCGGGGACCCGAGACCGGCGGATTCGCCGACGCGCCCGCGAACGCTCCGCGTCAGCGGACCGACGAAACCCGCGCCGCACGGAATCCCGTGCTCCGATGGAAACCCCCGACAACGTGCGACTCGATGTCCTGACCTGACCCCTCGGCATGCCCTATGTCTGCAGTGGCCTGCCTTCAGGCGAAAGACCGAGCCGCAGCCCCGTCGCCAGATTGATGATCGCCTCCCCTCGCCTGCGTCGGCTGTCCCGCACAGCCGGCCTGCTCGTGGCCTTCGGGCTCACCGCGCCGGGCGTGGCCGGGGCCGCGCCCGGCCCTGCATCCGAATGGGCCGCCGGCGATTCCTGGCGGACGCGGATCGTCTCGGCGGTGACCGCGACCGGGACCCGGGCCACCCTGCCGCTCGGCCTGCAGATGGACCTCGACGAGGGCTGGCACATCTATTGGCGAAGCCCCGGCGAAGCCGGCATGCCGCCTACGCTCAGCATCGAGCCCGGCTCGGAGAACGTTGCGGCGGCCGAATTCCTGTGGCCGGCCCCGCAGCAGTCGATCGAGCAGGGCGAGCTGGTCACGCGCACCTACGCGGGGAACGTGCTGCTGCCGTTCCGGCTCCATCTCAAGCAGCCGGGCCGGCCAACCACGCTCGTCGCCGGTATCGACTACCAGGTCTGCGACCAGATCTGCATTCCCGTGCGGGTCGACGCACGGCTGCACGTCCCCGCCGGAACCGCCGCCCCCAGTCCCCACGCCCGGCCTGTCGCCGAAGCGGAGGCCAGGGTGCCGGTCAGCCTGGAGGCCGCCGGATTCGAACGGCTGGACGCTGGATTTGACGGGATCGGCACGGTGCGGGTCACGGCCGAGAGCCTGTTTGCGCTCAACGCCGCGCCCGACGAGATCACTGCCCTGCTGGAGGGGCCGGAGGGACTTTTCTTCCGGAGCGGCCCTGCCACTGTATCGGCCGACGGGAAGGTGGTGAGCGTGGACGTGGCGGTCCTGCCGCCGTTCGATCCCGAGCAGATTGCCGGTGCCGACCTGGGCGTCACCCTGGTCGCCGGCGCGGCGAACGCGTACCGCGAGCTTGTCGTCGGCGTGAGCCCGGCACCGGCCGGCAACGGCATGACGGTGGGCGTTGCCTTCCTCCTAGCCCTGCTGGGGGGCCTGATCCTGAACCTGATGCCGTGCGTGCTGCCGGTGCTCGGCATCAAGGTGGCCCGTCTGATCGATGCCGCCGGGCGGGACCGCGCCACCGTCTCCGCGAGCTTCCTGGCAACAGCAGCCGGCATCGTGGCGTCGTTCGGCCTGCTGGCGTCGCTGGTCGCCGCGGTCCGCGCGGGCGGCCTGACAGCCGGCTGGGGGTTCCAGTTCCAGGTCCCGGGCTTCATCGCGTTCCTCGCCGTGATCGTGCTGCTGTTCGCGGCAGTCCTCGCGGGCGTCTGCGAGATTCGCCTGCCGGTCCGGGTGAACCGCTGGCTGCACCAGACCGGCGGCAATGCCAAGGGGCACGTCGGCGCATTCGCGGAAGGCGCGTTCGCCACCGTCCTGGCCACGCCGTGCACCGCACCCGTGGTCGGCACCACGGTGGGATTCGCGCTCACCCGCGGGTTCGGCGACATCGCGCTCGTCTTTCTCGGCCTCGGGCTTGGCATGGCGGCCCCCTGGCTACTGGTCGCGGCCCGCCCCGGCCTGCTGGCCGTGCTGCCCCGCCCCGGTCCCTGGATGGGCCGCCTCAAGCTGGTCCTTGCGCTCCTGCTCCTCGGCACCGCCGTCTGGCTGCTGTCGGTGCTGCACGCGGCCGCCGGGCTCATCCCGACCGTGCTCGCGGCCGGTCTCAGCGTGCTCGCGGTGCTCGCCTTCGCGGTCCGGACGCCCGAACGGGCGGTCCCGGCAGTGCGGGCGGCCGGCTTGGTCGCGGTGTTCATGGCCGTGCTGGCTCCGGCCCTGACCGAACGCGGTCCAGCCGGCGAGACCGCCCGTGCGGGCGACCCGCTGTGGCTGCCGCTGGACCCGGCGGCGGTGTCCGCGATGGCGACGGAGCGGGTCGTGCTGGTGGACGTGACCGCCGAGTGGTGCGTGACCTGCGTCGTCAACAAGCGCCTGGTACTCGACCGCGCGCCGGTGCGGCGCCTTTTGGAGGCCGGCGAGGTTGTCGGCCTGCGCGGCGACTGGACCCTCCCCGACCCCGCCATCGCCGCGTACCTGGCGAACCACCACCGCCTGGGCATCCCGTTCAACGCGGTGTACGGCCCGGGCCTGCCGCAGGGCGAGGTCCTGCCGGAGCTACTGAGCCCGACGGCGGTGGTCGAGGCCGTCGAACGCGCCAAACGGGCCGATGTCAGGTAACCTGCAGTCCGCTGCTGAAGGGTCCATCGGCTCACTCGCAGCCGCGTACCACCACACCAACCCGGGAGGCTCCGATAGCCATTTCCACCGGTGATTCCATCCCCGCCGCCACCCTCCGCCGTCTCGGCGCAGACGGCATGGAAGAAGTTTCCACGACCGCGTTCTTCAGCGACCGCAAGGTGGTCCTGTTCTCGGTACCCGGCGCGTTCACGCCGACCTGTTCCGTGCAGCACCTCCCGGGCTTCGTGCAGAACGCCGACGCGATCAAGGCGAAGGGCGTCGACGAGATCGTTTGCATCGCCGTCAACGACGCGTTCGTGATGGACGCCTGGGCCAAGAGCCAGAACACCGGCACATCGGTGACGCTGCTCGCCGACGGAAACGGCGAGTTCACGCAGGCGCTCGGTCTCGGGTTGGACGGCACCGGCTTCGGCCTTGGCCAGCGCGGGCAGCGGTTCGCGATGGTGGTGGAAAACGGCACGGTCGCCCACCTGGCCGTCGAGGCGCCGGGCGCGTTCGAAGTGTCGAGCGCCGAAAGGATCCTGGCCGCCCTCTGATGCCCTGTGGCATCGTGCGGCCTGCCTGGGACCGCTGCCGATGAGCGAGACGTCCGCGCCGCCCCCCGAACGCGAAGCCATGGAGTTCGACGTGGTGATCGTGGGCGCCGGGCCCGCCGGCCTGGCGGCCGCCATCCGGCTTCGCCAGCTGGCCGATGAAACCGGCCAGGACATCTCGGTCTGCATCGTGGAAAAGGGCCCCGAGGTCGGCGCCCACACGCTATCGGGAGCCATCCTCGACCCGCGCGGTCTCAATGAACTGATTCCTGACTGGCGGACGCTCGACACGCCGGTGCAGACGCCGGTCCGGGAGGAGCGCCTGCTCTTCCTCGGCGCGAAGCGCAGCTTCGCCTGGCCGCACGCCCTGCTGCCGCCCGCCATGCGGAACGAGGGCAACTACATCATCAGTCTCGGCAACCTCTGCCGCTGGCTGGCCGGCCGGGCCGAGGACCTGGGCGCCGCGGTCTTTCCCGGCTTTGCGGCGACCGAGCTGCTCATGGACGGCGAACGGGTAGCGGGCGTGGCGACGGGTGACATGGGACTGTCCGAGGACGGCGCACGGGGCCCTGCGTGGCAGCCGGGGGTCGAGCTTCGGGCCACCTTCACGCTACTGGCGGAGGGCTGCCGCGGGAGCCTCGGCAAGCAGGCGATAAGCCGGTTCGACCTCGATCGGGACAGTGAACACCAGACCTACGGACTCGGCCTCAAGGAGCTGTGGGAAGTTGCGCCCGAGCGTCACCAGCCGGGCCTCGTCCTCCACAGTGCCGGCTGGCCGTTACCCGCCGACACCTACGGCGGGGCGTTCCTCTACCACCTGGAGGACCGCCAAGTGGCCGTCGGCTTCGTGGTCGGGCTCGACTATCCGAATCCGCACCTCAGCCCGTTCGGCGAGTTCCAGCGGTTCAAGACCCATCCCGCGATCCGGCCGACGTTCGAGGGCGGCCGGCGCATCGCGTACGGCGCCCGCGCCCTCAACGAGGGCGGGCCGCAGAGCCTGCCCCGGCTGGTGTTTCCGGGCGGCGCGCTCCTGGGTTGCGATGCGGGCACCCTGAACGTTCCCCGCCTCAAGGGGACGCATACCGCCATCAAGTCGGGCGCGTGCGCCGCCGAGGCGGTCGCCCGGGCCCTGGCCGACGGTGCCGCCGAGTGCAATGCCTACGACGCCGAGTTCCGGGCGTCCTGGGCGTACCGCGAGCTGCTGCAGGGCCGGAACGTGCGCCCGGGATTTCGCTACGGGCGATTCTGGGGGACGGTCCATGCCGGCATCGACCAGATCCTGCTCCGCGGCCGGGCGCCGTGGACCCTCCGCCACGGCGAGCCCGACCACGCCAGTCTCGACGATGCTGCCGCGGCGCCACCGATCACCTATCCGAAGCCCGACGGCGAGACCACGTTCGATCGCCTGACCAACGTGGCGTTTTCCGGAACCAACCACGAGGAAGGTCAGCCGTGCCATCTGCAGCTGGCCGATGCAGAGGTTCCGCTGAACGTGAACCTCGCCCGTTACGACGGGCCGGAGCAGCGGTACTGCCCGGCGGGCGTCTACGAGTTCGTGGTCGAGGAGGGCGCGCAACGGCTCCGGATCAACGCGCCCAACTGCCTGCACTGCAAGGCCTGCGACATCAAGGATCCGACTCAGAACATCACCTGGGTTCCGCCACAGGGTGGCGAGGGTCCCCGCTACCCCAACATGTGAAACTGCTCATGCGCACCTTCGCTGTGTCCTTCCTGCTGGCCGGGCTCGCCCTGTCCGGTGCCGCCGACTCGGTCGCGGACGAACGCCTCGCCACCATCCGCCTGCCCGAGGGCTTCGTCATCGAGCCGTTCGCCGAGGTACCCAACGCGCGGCAGATGGCCTGGGGCGAGCAAGGCACCCTCTTCGTCGGCACCCGCCGGGACGGACGGGTGTTCGCAGTGAACGACGACGACGGCGACGGGCGGGGCGAGCGCGTGCGCGTGATCGCCTCGGGGCTCCAGATGCCAAGCGGGGTCGCGTTCCGCGGCGGCGCCCTCTACGTCGGCGCCGTCAGCACGATTCTGCGCTTCGACGGCATCGAGGCCAGGCTGGACGACCCGCCGCCCCCCGTCATCGTCACGGACCGGCTGCCCGCCGACCAGCATCACGGCTGGAAGGTGCTGGGGTTCGGGCCGGACGGCTACCTCTACGCCCCGGTCGGCGCGCCCTGCAACGTCTGCCGGGTCGACGGCTACTACGGCAGCGTGCTCCGGATGCGCCCCGACGGCTCCGAGATCGAGGTCTACGCGCGGGGGGTCCGCAACTCGGTCGGGCTCGCATGGCATCCGGTCACCGGCGAGCTCTGGTTCACCGACAACGGCCGCGACCATCTGGGCGACGACCTCCCGCCCTGCGAACTGAACCTGGCCGTCGGACCGGGGCGCCACTACGGGTATCCGTTCTGTCACGCCGGCACGCTCCGGGATCCCAACCTGGGGGGCGACGGGGAATGCGCCGACACGGAGCCGCCTGCGCAGGCCCTGGGCCCTCACGTGGCGCCGCTCGGCCTGGCTATTCATTCAGGCACCGGGGTGCCTGCCGGCTACCGCGGCGCAGTGTTCATTGCCGAGCACGGGTCCTGGAACCGGACCCGGAAGATCGGCTACCGGATCACCGTCGTCCGACTCGCCGACGATCACCGGACCGCGCTGGGCTACGAAACGTTCGCCGACGGATGGCTCAGGAATGAGCGCGCCTGGGGACGGCCGGCCGATGTGCTGGAAGCGCCGGACGGCTCCCTCATGATTGCCGACGACCGGGCCGGCATGATCTATCGAATCCGCTATGTCGGCGAAAGATCCGACGCCGGCGGCGGCTGAGAGCGGCTACTCGCTTTCGACCCGCGTGCCGTCGGGATAGGTCGTCACGGTCCGGCCTTGCGCCGCACCGTCCGCGAAGGTCGCTTCCAGCTTCACGCCGTTCGCGTAGGTCAGGATCCCGGGACCGTGGAAGGTGCCGTTTGCGAAGCTGCCTTCGTACCGGGTGCCGTCCGGGTACACAAGGACGCCCTGTCCGGTCTGCTGGCCGCCCGAGATCGCGCCCTCGTACCGGGTACCGTCCGCGTAGAGGACCGTCGCTGACCCCTCGCGGCGCTCGCCGTTCTCGTACCTCCCGCTAAACCGGCTTCCGTTGGGGTGCGCATACGTGCCCTCGCCGTGGAACCGGTTGTTCAGGAAGGCGCCTTCGTAGGTAGCGCCATCGGCAAACCGGTAGACGCCCTGCCCCTCGCGGCGCCCGTCGACGAAGTCGCCCTCGTAGGCCGTCCCGTCGGCGAACCGGAACACGCCCTGCCCTTCGCGCCGGCCATCGACAAACGGGCCTTCATAGGTCGCGCCGTCGGATAGCGTCAGCTTGCCGACCCCGGACATGGTGCCTGCGACGAAGTCCCCCTCGTAGGCGCCGCCGACGGCGAACGTCAGCGTGCCCCGACCGGTCATCGCGTTGTCCAGGAACGCGCCGACGTAGACGTTGCCGTTGGCGAACGTCAGCGTGCCCGCACCCTGCCGGCGGCCGTTCTCGTACGTCCCCGAGTACGTCTCGACGTCGGGGTGCCTGTACGTTCCCTCGCCGTGGAACTGGTTGTCGCGGAACCCGCCCTCGTACGTCCTGCCGTCGGCAAACCGGTACACGCCGGAACCCGTGCGCTGCCCGGCCACGAAGTCCCCCTCGTAGACGTCGCCGCTCTGAAACGCCAGGGTGCCGGTGCCCGCCGGCTGGCCGTCCACGAAACCGCCTTCGTACCGGCTTCCGTCCGAGTACACCATCGCCCCGGTTCCGCTGCGGCGCTCCCCGCGTTCGTAGGTGCCGCTGAAACTGCCGCCATCCGGGTGCGTGTACGTGCCCTCGCCGTGAAACTGGTCCGCCTCAAACGCGCCTTCGTACCGCGCTCCGTCCGCGAACTCCAGCACGCCGCGGCCCGACCAGGCGCCGTCCCGGAAGTCCCCCTCGTAGCGCAGGCCGTCCGCTGTGCGGAGCACACCGCGGCCTTCCCGCCTGCCCGCAGCGAAGTCGCCCTCGTAGACATCGCCGTTTACGAACCGGAATGCCCCCTGGCCGTCGGGCAGGCCGTCCGCGAAATTGCCCTCGTAGATGTCGCCGTTCGCGTAGTTGAGCGTTCCGGTGCCATGCATGACGCCGCCCCGGATCTCGCCCGTGGAACGGCTCCCGTCGACATACACCAGCGTCCCCGAACCCTGCACCAGCGTGCCGTTCTCGTAACTTCCGGTGTACGCGCTCCCGTTCGTGTGCGTGTACGTGCCCTCACCGTGAAACTGGTTGTCCACGAAGGCGCCTTCGTAGGTCGCGCCGTCGGCAAACCGGAACACGCCCTGCCCCTCGCGGCGCCCGTCGACGAACTCACCTTGGTAGGTGCCGCCGTCGGCGAACGTCAGTGTGCCGGCACCCGCCATGACGCCGGCGGCAAACGTACCGGCGTAAACATTGCCGTCGGCGAACGTCAGCGTGCCAGTGCCGTGCCGCTGGCCGTTCTCGTACGCGCCTGAGTAGGTGACGCCGCCAGGCTCCGCGTACGTTCCCTCGCCGTGGAACTGGTTGCCGCGGAACCCGCCCTCGTACGTCCTGCCGTCGGCAAACCGCTGCACCCCCCGGCCCTCCCGGCTGCCCGCCACGAAGTCACCCTCGTACATGTCGCCGCCCTGGAACGTGAGCTTGCCGACCCCCTCTGGCTGGCCCGACACAAACGGTCCCTCGTACACGTCGCCGCGGGCAAACGTGAGCGTGCCGGCGCCGGTTCGCTGGCCGGCCACGAACTCCCCCTCATAGACGTCGCCGCTCTGGAACGTGAGCTTGCCAACCCCCGTCGGCTGGCCGGCCACGAACGGTCCCTCGTACACATCGCCGCGCTGGTACGTCAGCCTCCCTTCGCCCGCCGGCTGACCGTCCACGAACTCCCCCTCATAGACGTCGCCGCCCTGGAACGTGAGCTTGCCGACGCCGGCCCACTGACCATCCACGAACTCACCTTCGTAGAGGCTCCCGTCCGCGTACACCCGTGTCCCCGAGCCGCTGCGGCGCTCGCCGCGTTCGTAGGTGCCGCTGAAGCTGCTGCCGTCCGGGTGCGTGTACGTTCCCTCGCCGTGGAACTGATCCGCCTCGAACGCCCCCTCGTACCGCGTCCCGTCCGCGAACTCCAGCACGCCCTGACCCGAGCGCGCGCCCGCCTGGAACTCGCCCTCGTAGCGGGAGCCGTCGGCAAATCGGAAAACCCCTCGGCCATCGGGCCGGCCGGCCGCAAAGCCGCCCTCGTACACGTCGCCGTTGGCGTACGCGAGCGAGCCGCTGCCGGACATCTCGCCGTCGACGAACGTGCCCGCGTATTCGTTGCCGTTCGCGAACGTGAGCGTTCCCGAGCCATGCATGACGCCGCCGCGGATCTCGCCGACGTAATGGCTCCCGTCCGCAAAGCGCATCTCGCCCTGCCGCTCGGCGTCGGGAACCGGCGCCGGGCCCGGCGGGGCGGGCGCCTCGACGTCCTCGTTCGCTTCCTGCGCCTGCGCCGGCAAGGCGCTCCCCGCTCCGAAGAGCGCGAGCAGGGCGCCAACGATGTGTGCAGCGAGCGGCGGCATGCGGCGGAGTGTAGCCGATGCGGGAAGCCTTCCGGGCGGCTGCGTCAGGCGACCGCGATCCGGGTCTCGGCCTGGGCCCAGGTCCCGGAGGCCGGCGGGCACGTGCTCCGTTCCCAGTTGGCGGGTTCGGAGAAAATCTCGGTCAGGAGCCGGCGATTCATCTCGTGCCCGCCCCGCACGAAGGTCACCCGGCCAAGCAGAGGTGCCCCCGCGAGATAGAGGTCGCCTACGCAATCGAGCACCTTGTGCCGAATGAACTCGTCGGGGTAGCGAAGCCCGCCCCTCGCGTCGACGCGCATGCCGTCGACCTGGATCACGTTCCCCGGGTTCCCGCCAAGCCCGAGTCCCTGGCTGAGCAGGGTCTCCGCATCCTCGGGCGTGCAGAAGGTGCGGGCCGGGGCGAGCTCGTCCCTGAACCGGGATCCCTCGAGAGTGAACTCGTAACTCTGCCGGCCGATTGCCGTGCCCGGGTAATCGATGGTGCCGCAAACCACGAACGCTTCGGCGGGCTCCATCCGTACGGAGCCCGCACCGTTGTCCACGCGCACCGGCCGGCGAACCCGGATCCAGGATCTCAGGCGGTCCTGTGCCACCACGCCGGCCTCCTCAAGCGGGCCCACGAGACCGGCGGCCGATCCGTCCAAGATCGGAACTTCGCGCCCGTTGAGCTCCACCCGGGCATTGTCGATGCCCAGCCCGGCGAACGTGGCCAGCAGATGCTCGACGGTCCAGATCGATACGCCGTTGCCTGCGCCGAGCATCATCGTCCGGCGCCTGGCGTCGGTGACCCGCCCCCACTGTGCGGGAACTTCCGGCGACCCGGGCAGATCCGTCCGCACCAGGACGATACCGGTACCGGCGGCCGCGGGATGGATCGTCATCGCCACCGGTTCACCGGTGAACAGCCCCAGGTCACGGTACGTAACGGGCCTGGCAACGGTGTGCTCAAGTGCGCGCATCGGCGATCCCGGCGACATCAACAGTACGGGCTCCAAGCCCGAAAGCGGCGGTGCCGTGCCTGGCCGGGGAGCGCCGCATCCCGCAGGCGAGGCGGTTCCACGGACGCCAGACGCGACGCAGCCGGAGCCAATGTATCGTCGGGGCGCCAGGTCGGCCAATCAACAATCATTTCAATTGTTGCAGTGCCGTGAACACCCGGTTGTACCAATCAGAGCAAGAGGGAGTGGGCGTCGGTGCGGCCGCGCGGTCCGAACCGGAAGCTGGGCACCCGTCCCATCGCCGCATCCGGCAGCCGCTGGCCGCCGGGTGCCCGCCCGCAGGACTGGCCGCAGCATACCGGCACGGGCCTGCGGGGCTCGCCCGTGGGGTGCCATCCCGCCGTGGAGTCGGTAGAACACGCATCTGCGGCGGCCCCGCCGGACCGCCGCCTGCCGCAGCCATGCATCGGCCCGGCGATGGCCGGGCACACGCCGGCCCAGGCCCGCAAGTGCACCTCCGCAGGGGATACCCATGAACCAAATCGAAACCATTGATCCTGCTGTCGTCGAGGCCAGCCGCCGCGCCACCGGAGACGAGACTCCCATCGATTTCCGCACCCTCGTCGATGCGCCGGTTGCCGACATTCGCGCCGCCTACGACGCGACCTGTGTCTATTGGAATGCGAGTCCGCCAGCGGTTGCGGCCGTCTCGGATATTGCCCTGGAAGGCCCACACGGCGAACTGCGCGCGCGCATCTATCGTCCGTCCGAGGCGACGCTTCCCGGCCTCCTCTACTTCCATGGCGGCGGCTTCATGCTCGGGAGCATCGAGACGCACGACACCATGTGCCGCCTGCTGGCCCGTGAGGCGCAGGCCGCCGTGATCTCCGTGGACTATCGCCTGGCGCCGGAGCACCGGTTTCCGGTCGCAGTCGAGGAATGCGTGTTCGCCTGCGACTGGCTGGTCCAACACGGCGCGGAGATTGGCGTCGACACCGCCCGGCTCGCCGTGGGCGGCGACAGCGCCGGCGCCAACCTTGCCCTGACCGTCCTCAACGAGCGGCGCACACCGCTCCGCGCGGGAATCCTGTTCTACGGCTGTTACGGGCATCTGCCGGAACTCGGCTACCCCCTTGGCCCGGCCGCCAAGGCCTACGGCGACGGGCGCTACGGCCTCGGCCTCGACCTCATGCGGCGTTTCTACACCGACTACCTGCGCGATGATGCCGACGGTCACGATCCCCGCTTCTGTTCGCTTCGCGGCGACGTTCGCGGTCTGCCTCCGGTCCTGCTGACGGCGGCGGCGCTCGATCCGCTACGTGACGACGCGGAAGCCTTCCGGCTGCACCTCGAGGCCGCCGACGTGCCGCATCGCTACATCCTGTACCCCGGCATGCCGCACGGCTTCCTCAAGCTCGCACCCGAAGTGGACACCGCGCAGCAGGGACTCCGCGATGCGGCTGCCTATTTGCAGGAGCACTGGGGCGCTGAAGCCCGGCCCGGCCATTGACACCCGGGCTCCCGCTGACGACGCTCCGTGGTAGTAATGTGACCGGTCGGCACCGAACCGGAGAGGTCCCGCGGCGGGACGGCGTCCGCCGGTTTGCCCGTTCGCCCAGACCAAGGAGAAGCCGTTGAGCGATCTGCTGCGCGAGATCGATGAGGATCTTCGCATTGAACGGTTGCGTCGTCTCGGACGCCGCTACGGTCCCGCGGGGGCAGGTGCCGCCGGGCTTGTCGCCCTCGCTATCGGCGGATGGTTTCTGTGGCAAAACCATCTCGAGGAGCGGCGGGCTGAAGATGCGGACCGCTACGCGGCCGCGATCGCGGCTCTCGAGGACGGCAACACCGGACTGGGCATCTCCGATCTCGCCAACCTGACCCGTGAAGCCGAGCCGGGGTATGCGTTGCTTGCCAAGCTCTCGGAGGCGGCCGCTCTCACCGCCACCGGCGATCGGGCCGCGGCCATCAGTCTCTACGACACCATCGCGCGAGACGACGACGCCCCGGGCCACTTCCGGGCGGTCGCTGATCTCCAAGCGGCGTTCCTCATGCTGGACCAGGGCGCCGCCGCGACCATCCGCGAACGCATCGCCTGGCTCCTGGCGGATCCGACTGGACCCTGGTACGCGCTGGCCCGCGAGGTCAACGCCCATCTCGCCTACCGGGAATCCGAGACCGAAACCGCGAAATCCGAATTCCAGGAGCTGGCCACTGACGCCAATGCACCCAACGGCGTACGTGTCCGTGCGCGGCGGATGCTGCTGCTGTGGCCCGACGTGGAGGGCTAGATGCACGTCGTCGCCCTCGCGCTCGCGGCACTGGTTCTCGCCGGATGCACCTCCTGGTTCGGGGCCGACGACGATCCGCCGCTGCCCGGCGAGCGGGTCTCGATCCTGGCTCTCGAGGAGCGCCTGGCCCCGGCTGACCCCTCCGACGACCCCGTCATCCTCACGGAGCCCGTGGCAGCGGCCTGGCCGCAGCAGGACGCGAACGCTGACAACCGGCCGCCCCACGCGGCGTACTCGGGGGCTCTCGCCGTCGCCTGGAACCTTAGTGTCGGCAGCGCCGACTCCCGGACCTCGCGCATGCTGGGCCAGCCCGTTGTCGGCGACGGCCGCCTTTATTTCCTTGACGCCGACGGCCGGGTGTTCGCGCTGTCGCTGGAAAACCGCCGAACGGCCTGGTCCCGGTCCATCCGACCCCAGGGAGAGGACGGCGGACGCGGTGTCGGCGGCGGCGTGGCGCTCGACGGCGGGACCCTGTTCGTGACCACGGCGTACGGTGACTTGCTGGCGCTCGACGCCGCGACCGGAGATGTGCAGTGGCAGCGCGGTTACGGCATTCCGTTTCGCGCGGCGCCGACCGTGCAGGGTGCGCGGGTGTACGCCGGCCTTCTGACCGATCAGACCGTGGCGCTCCAGCGGGCGGACGGCAGCGAGATCTGGCTGCACGACGGCGCCTTCAAGCAGGGGCCGTCGCTGCTGAACGCGCTGCCGGCCGCCGCAAACGACGATGTGGTGATCGCCCCGTATTCCACGGGCGAGATCGTCGCCCTTCGGGCCGACAATGGCCGGGAGGCCTGGCGGGTACCGCTGGTGGAAGTCTTCCGGGGAGCTGCGCAGATCGAGATCGAGGATGTCGCCGGCGGCCCCGTCATCGATGCCGGCTCCGTCATTGCCGGCGGCGCCACCGGGCTGCTCGGCAGCTTTGACTTGCAGACCGGGGCGTTGCAGTGGCGCATCCCGCTGTCTGTTGCGCACACCCCGCGCGTGACTGGGGACTGGCTGTATGCCCTGACCGCAGACGGGGAAGCGGTGTGTCTGCGGCGAAGCACCGGCCACGTACGCTGGCGCACGAATCTCGCAGATGTCCTCGGAATCGACGACGACGACCTCGCGTGGTCCGGCCTCATCGTCGCCGGCGGGACCGTCATCGTCGCCGGATCCCAGCGGCTGGTGAGCCTCAGCCCCTCGGACGGCTCCGTGGTCCGCACCGTCGCCCTTCAGGGTAACCCGGCGAGCGCACCGATCGCCGCCGCCGGCACCCTGTATGTGCTGACCCGCGAGGGCGCGATCGTCTCGCTGAACTGAGGGCGGTCGTCCATGCAGTTGCGGGTGGCGATCGTCGGCCGCCCCAACGTCGGCAAGTCGACGCTGTTCAATCGCTTGGCCGGCCGGCGGGCGGCCCTCGTCGATCCGATGCCCGGCATGACGCGGGATCTCAACGTGTCGTCCGGACAGGTCGGCGCCGGGGACGTCCAGATCGTCGACACGCCTGGACTCGAAGAAGCGGATGCCGACACGCTGGCCGCCCGGATGACCAGGGCCAGCGAGCAGGCTCTTTCCGAAGCCGACCTGGTCCTGTTCATGATCGACGGCCGGGACGGCGTGACCCCGGTCGACCGGGTGTACGCACGGTTGGCCCGGGTGCATGCCCGCGACGTCGCCCTCCTAGTCAACAAGTGCGACAGCCCCGCCCTCGCCGCGCAGGCGGTCGAAGGGTTTGAGCTCGGGCTCGGCGAGCCGATTCCGATCTCCGCGGAGCATGGCCTCGGGATCGGTGACATCGAGGCGGTGATTGCCGCCCGACAGTCCGCGGAAGCGGCGGCCGACGCGGACGCCCCGGACCCAGCCCGGCCAGTTTCCATCGCGATCGTCGGGCGCCCGAACAGCGGCAAGTCCACGCTCACCAACCGGCTGCTGGGCGAGGAGCGGATGCTGACCGGGCCGGAACCCGGAATCACGCGTGATTCGCTTGGTCACGCCTGGACCTGGCGTGGCCGCCGGGTCGAGCTCGTCGATACCGCCGGGCTGCGGCGCAGCAGCCGGATCGACTCGCGCCCCGAGGCCGCTTCCGCCGAAGCCACGCGGCGGGCGCTTCGCTTCGCCGAAGTGGCCGTGCTCATGCTCGACTGCAGCGAGGCCCTGGTCGACCAGGACCTGGCCATTGCCGCGGAGGTGGTAGCGGAAGGGCGCGCCCTGGTGGTCGCCGCCAACAAGTGGGACCTAATCCGGCGATCCGCTCCGGTGCGCCGGGCACTGACGCAGCGGCTTGACGAGACGTTGCCGCAGGCCCGCGGAGTTCCCTGTGTTCCGCTCTCGGCCCTGACCGGCCATGGAACCAACCGTCTCATGCAGGCAGTCTTCGCCGTCCACCGGCGATGGGCACGCCGCGTGCCCACGCCTTCCCTCAACCGCTGGCTCCGCGATCAAATTGACGCCCACCAGCCTCCCCGGGCGGGCGGGCGCGCCCAGCGCCTCCGGTTCATGACGCAGGTCAATGTCCGCCCGCCCACGTTTGCGCTGTTTGCCAACCACCCCAAGGGGTTGCCCCGGAGCTATGTCCGCTACCTCGCCAACGGTCTCCGCGACACCTTTGACCTCGACGGCGTGCCGCTGCGCATCATGGTGCGAAAGGGCGACAATCCCTACGCGGGCAGATCCACCAACTGACCCGCAGCCGACCGCCTGGGCGAACCGGACCGCGACCGCAGGAGCGCCCTCCGGCCCGGGTTCGGACCTTCCTGTCCCATGGAGGGCCTGGACCGGACTCTGCCGGTGCAGCCCTCCGGGAAGGACCGGGCGCCACGCCCGTCCGTTAGGCACCCTCCTGTCCGGTGTAGCGGCGGCCGATGGCGGCGACCTCTTCGGTGGTGGCGCCAATCTTCACTCCGGCGTCGATGAGCGCCACCACGTCGTCGCCCTGCATGACGTCGAGAAACGCGATTCCGGTCCGGTCACAGGCGGTCTTGACCCGCTCCCTCGCGGCCAGCATGGCAGGCGGATAGGGCGGATCGTGCGCCTCCCGGTAGCCGTGGGACATGCCCATGTCCCCGGGACCCCATTCCGCAAAGGCGATGCCGGGCACGGCGACGCTGGCCTCCACCTCGTCCAGGGCGCGGCGGTTCTCGATCTTCAGGCCCAGCATCAGTTCCCCCCTCCGGTTGAGCGGCCAGACATCGGCGCGTTCCAGGTAGTCGGCCACCGTCATGCCCCAAATGTCCGAGGCGGTCTCCTGTCCCCCGGAACCGCGCCGCCCCACGTCCAGGCGATCACCGACACCGTGCTCGTGAAACGGGTACCGTGATCCCTCCACGAAGGCTTTCACCGCGTCGGCGGCTTCCGCGTGACACAACAGCAGGCCGTGCACGCCCGCCGCTAGCGCCTGCCGGATCATCCAGCCATTGGCGCGCACTGTCCGGACGTCGCTACCGTCCGTCGGCAGTGTCACGATCACAGCCGGGGACCGGTGCCCGCTGCCAGTGGGGCCGCCGGCTACCAGTCCGCGCATGAACGCGTGCAGCCCAGGCATGTCGAAGGGCTGGTGTTCAAGATCGATGGTCAGATAGTCCGCCCAGGTGCGGGCCTGGCGGACGCCGCTGGCATGAGAGAGCTCGTTGACCACGTCGCAATACACCGGCTGCCCCTGTTCAAGCAGTTCGATGGCCCGGTTGATCCTGTGCATCGCGCGTTCCCGTGTTGCGCTGGGAGCGCCCTAAAGGGGCTCATGTCCGAAGGTTGACGTGGAGCCGGTCATGCGGCGAGGGGAGGCGGTGCCCTGCCTGACGCGACGGGCGCCCCGCCTGCGGCCAGCCAGTGTGCGTAGCGCACGGCGCCGTGTCCTCGTGCCGGACGTCCGGCGGACGGACGGCCGCGCCTACTGCTCAGCTGCGTGCCTTGGGCTGCCAGGTCCCCGCCTTGATCAGCTCGTCGGTGAGGCGGTCAAGCGCCCGCTTGAAGAGATCGAGCGCCTCGTCCACCTCGGCCTCGGTGATGACCAGCGGCGGCGAGAACGACACGGCATCGCCGAGCGGCAATGCGCGGATAATGAGCCCCTCCTCCATCGCGTACTTGCCGAGCGTGGGGCCCACCAGCAGGTCGGGGTCGAATGGCGCCTTGGACTCCCGATCCGCGACCAACTCGACTGCTGCCAGCAGGGCTTCGCCGCGTACCTCGCCGACGAGCGGATGGTCCTGGGCAACCTCGCGGAGCCGCCGCTGGAAATAGGCGCCCACGTCGGCGCACATCGCGGGCAGGTCCAGCCGTTCCATGATGTCGAGGTTGGCCATGGCGGCAGCGGCCGCCACGGGATGTGCGCCGTAGGTGTAGCCGTGCGCGAAGTTGCTGACGCCGGGCGGCCCCTCCTTGATGACCTGCCAGATCTCCTCAGAGATGATGCTCCCCGACATGGGCACGTAGCCGCTCGTGAGCCCTTTGGCGATGGTCATAATGTCGGGCTCGATGTCGTAGGTCTCTGATCCGAACCAGTTGCCTGTCCGGCCGAAGCCGGTGATCACCTCGTCGGCAATCATGAGCACGTCGTACTTTCGCAGGACCTTTTGGATTTCCGGGAAGTAGCCTTCCGGTGGAACGATCACCCCGCCGGCGCCCATCACCGGTTCGGCGATGAACGCCGCCACCGTGTCCGGGCCTTCCTCGAGGATCATCTCCTCCAGCTGCTTCGCACACCATCCGGAAAAGTCGCGCTCGCTCATCCCGGGCTCGGCATGGCGCCAGTAGTGTGGAGTCTCGGTATGGCGAGCCATCGGCAGCGGCAGGTTGAATGCCGTGTGGACGGCAGGCAGCCCGGTCAGGCTTGCCGCCGCGATCGTGACACCGTGATAGCCTCGGCGGCGGGAGATGATCTTCTGTTTCTCCGGTCTGCCCAGCAGATTGTTGTAGTACCAGACCAGCTTGACGTTGGTGTCGTTGGCGTCCGAGCCCGAGTTGCCGAACATAACCTTGCTCATGTTGTCGGGCACAAGGCGGAGGACGCGGTCAGCCAAACGAATTGGCGCCTCGGTCCCCATCGAAAAGAAGCTGTGGTAGTAGGCCAGTTCTTCGGCCTGCTTGGCGATCGCCTCGACAACCTCCTGGTGTCCCCAGCCGATGTTGACGCACCAGAGGCCTGCCACGGCATCGATGAATTGCTTGCCAGCCGCATTGGTGAGCCGCACGCCATGGCCCGACACGATGATGTCCGGCCCGGTCTCGAGATGCGACTTGAGCGCCGTGTAGGGATGCAGAAAGCTCTGCTTGTCCATCTCCTCAAGCGAGAGATTGTGATCCTGCTTGATGTCCATCTCTGAATCCCCCGTTGCGACAGCCCGTCGGCCGGCCGCGGTGGCGAGCCGCTCGCGCATCGCCGTTGCCACTCACTCTGGCCGTTCGCGGGCCGGCGCGACGCCCAATCATAGACAGCCGGCCCCACGCGAAGCTTGCCGCTGATCCGGCGTTCCGTTCGCTGCAGCTTGCGTCCCGCGACCAAATCCGCGAGAACCACGCGTTCCGAAGGCATGCACGGACCGACTGGACGCATGAACAGCCACCTCTTCTCACCCATCACGCTCCGCGAGCTGGAACTCGCCAACCGGATCGTCGTCTCACCCATGTGCCAGTACCAGGCCGTCGACGGCGCCGCCCAGGACTGGCACCTGATGAATCTCGGTCAATACGCCATGGGCGCTGCCGGCCTGGTGTTCACGGAGGCCACCCACGTCGCGCCGGAGGCGCGGATCACGCACCGCTGCCTCGGTCTCTGGTCGGACGAAACCGAGGCGGCACTCGCCAGGGTCGTGGATTTCTGCCGGGAGCACGGGGTCACCGCCCTCGGCGTCCAACTGGCGCACGCTGGCCGGAAGGCATCGTGCCATCCGCCACTGGCCGGCGGCAGGCCACTGGAGCCAAGGCACGGGGCGTGGACCGCTCTGGCGCCCTCCTCCCTTCCCTATGACGAGGACTGGCACGTGCCGAGGGCCCTGGACCTCAACGGTGTTGCCCAGGTCAAGCAGCAATTCGTCGACGCGGCGCAGCGCGCCGCACGGCTGGGTTTCGATGTCGCGGAGGTGCACGCCGCCCACGGCTACCTGCTGTCCGAGTTCCTGTCGCCCCTCTCCAACCGGCGGGAGGACGCCTACGGCGGCAGCCGGGAGAGCCGGATGCGCCTCCTCCTGGAGATCTTCGAGGCCGTGCGTGCCGTCTGGCCACGAGCCCGCCCCCTCGGCGTGCGGATCTCCGCCAGCGAGTGGGTCGACGGGGGTTGGGACGTCGAGGACAGTGTCGCGCTCGCCCACGAACTGCGGGGAGCAGGCTGCGACTTCCTCGATGTCTCCTCGGGCGGCAATCATCCCGGGCAGGCCATCCCACTCGGCCCGGGCTATCAGGTGCCCTTCGCCGAGCGCATCAAGGCGGAGACCGGCATGACCACCATGGCCGTCGGCATGATCACCGAGCCGCAGCAGGCCGAGGACATCATCGCCTCAGGCAAGGCGGATCTCGTCGCCCTCGCGCGCGGCATGATGTTCGACCCCCGCTGGGCCTGGCACGCCGCCATTGCGCTGGGCGCGGACACCGCCTACGCCGAGCAGTACGCGCGCTGTCATCCCGCGGGCCGACCCCAGGTGTACCCGACCCGACAGGCCGTCAGCTAACGTCCGGACCGGAAAGATCAGCGAACACAAGAACGGTATTTTGCGTCTAGATCAGTTTGTTATTACCGCGTGTCCGTCGAGATCAGGACGCTTGCTATCGAGGCGGCCAGTTACTGCCGGGTGCGCAGTGGCGACGCCTGGACAAGCGCTATGGTGAGAAGCGGTGCCGCCGCACCGATGACCGCAACGGTGATCAAGAGCCAGCCCAGCTCGCTGTAGTCGGCGGGGACCTGTATCACGTCGGTGACGCGGTCGCGCACCTCGCGGGTGACGACGTAGATCTCGTTCAGGTACTTGGTCAGCAGGCTCGAGGCCGACAGCGCGAGGTTGGTGAACGAGGCCATGACGGCGAAGAAGGTCGCCTTCAGGTGAGCCGGCGCGTTCTTGGCGATCCAGGCCAGCATCGGGATCATCGCGACCTGCGCCAGCGGGGACTCCATTGCCGTGTCGAGAATCGCGATGAAGCGGGCGTCCACCACGCCGTCGGTCGGCGGCCCGGTCCATTCGTGCAGGCCGTAGTACAGGCCGATGTTGGGCAGCGACAGGATGCCGCCGGCTACAGTCAGCAACGCGACAACGTAGGCGATCGGGCGGCTGGCCATGATCGGACGCAGCACCAGCATTCCCGCCAGCGCCAGCATCGAGGCGATCAGCGACAGAACCGACAAGAACTGCTGATCGAAGCCAAGCACGTCGATCGCGAACCAGGTCGCGCCGGGTCCGGGCAGCGGCACGGTGCGGAACACGAAGATGATGATGGCGGTACCCAGCAATGCGGAACGCACTCCGGGCGCCAACTCACGGATCAGGCGGTGCATCAGGAACAACACGACCGTCATCGAGCCCAAAAAGATGATCTCTTGCGCGAACGGAACGTCGCCCAGCCCGACGCCCAACGTGATGACCACGAAGGCGCCGCTGCCACCGAAGATCCACCAGTTGGGCTCGGTCCTCTCCGCCGACGCGAACAGCAGGGCGTCGACGCGGGCCTCCTCGACGCCGGCTTGCCGCATACGGTGCGCGCGTCTCCGCAGCGACACCGCCCCCCAGACGACCCCGACGATGGAGATAACCGGAATGATGAGGGCGATCAGATAGATGCGGGCGTAGATCTCGGCCTTTTCCGGCTCTGACAGCGCCTCGACGCCGGCAAACATGACGATGTTGACGGCCGCCACCGCGACGATGCCACCGATGATCGCGAATCGCCCCAGCGTCTGCATGGTCGTGTGCATCGCCTTGATCTGGTGATCGGCAAACGGCCGCCCGCCGCTGTCGACTGGCGGCACTGCCTCCACCGTCATGGCATCGGCGACCACGTCCTGCACGACGTAGCCCGTCGGCGCCAGCAGCACGCTCAGCACATACCAGGCCTCGACCGGCATGATCGCTGCCATGGCTTCGGTATGGGCGATCAGCGCGAACATGATGAGGAGGCTGAGCGCAATCACGGACGCGCCGGCGTAGACCAGCAGCGCCTTCCATCGCCAGATCAGATCAACCAGATGGCCGAGCGGCATCTTCAGCGCCCAGGGAATGCCGGCCCAGAACGACAACGAGGCGAGGA
This sequence comes from Alphaproteobacteria bacterium, assembly GCA_022825235.1. GTDB lineage: Bacteria > Pseudomonadota > Alphaproteobacteria > TMED109 > TMED109 > VXPW01. The sequence continues at coordinate 104,533 of JAJDYI010000066.1, forward strand.
ACGCCGCCGACAGGTCGAGATAGTCCTTGACGAAGAAGACGCCGACGATGCCGGTGAGCCCCGACACGCCGGCGGCCAGATAGACCATCAGGGGTGGCAGGTAGGACCAACGCAACTGGCGCCCGAGGTCGAGCACGGTCGCGACCAACCAGCGGCCAAGGGTGCCCGCGGCAGTCAACATCCGGTCCTCTCCCCGCTGCGCGGCATGATCACGCACTTGGCTTCCGCGGCCTCACCACCTTCGCCCGATCACGCACCAGGCCCGCAGCTGGCCTTTCCCCTTAACGGCACGCTCGTCGCGCACCTTGAATTCGAACGAGTCTTTGAGGCGATCATAGATGGCCTGCGAGACCTGTCTCCGGCCGGGCACGAGCTTCTGCGAAGTTGCGTGTGACGTTGCCGCGGCGCGGGTCAAGCGAGGAGCCCCGGCGGAAGTACCCAACGGGACGTGAGCAAATCCCACGTGTTCGAGTTGTTCCGAAGGCCGGTCACCCCGGCGGGTAATGCCACCCCTGGCGTGTCCGGATGCGCCCGCCGCAGGGCCACGGACAGCAGCGTTCGCGCGCAGGGCCGGGCGGCTGGACTGCGCACACCCCGGCCCCGCCACCAGAGCGGTTTGGCGGTCGCTCCCAACTCTCCAACCTCGAAGCCAGACCTCCGGAAGGGCATCCGGTCCGGTCTGCCGGCGGCGATACGTCCTTGACTACCGACGGTGCACAATGGTTAATATGTCAAGTCGAATACGATATGCGTCGAGCTTGCAGTCGGACCATGCGTTATCTTCACGGATGCCGGTCGACACCGAGAAGCCGGTCAAAACGTCAGGCACCGTCAACGGATAGACGGTCTGCGCAGAACTAGCGCCATGACCATGTCGTCCACTGGCCCGGTATTGCCGACAAGTCTTGCCGATATCGCACGTCCCGGCACCTGACATCCCCCCGCCGAAACGAGAGAACGATGCCTGAGACACCCCTGCTCGATACCATCCAGGAGCCGAGCGATCTCAGGGCCCTGAAGCCGAACCAGCTGCGGCAGGTCGCGGACGAGCTCAGAGCCGAAACGATCGATGCGGTGTCGGTGACCGGCGGGCATCTCGGCGCAGGGCTGGGCGTCGTCGAACTCACAGTAGCGCTGCACTACCTGTTCGACACGCCGGCGGATCGCATCATCTGGGATGTGGGGCATCAGGTGTACCCGCACAAGATCCTGACGGGCCGCCGCGGGCGCATCCGTACGCTCCGCCAGGGTGGGGGGCTGTCGGGCTTCACCAAGCGCTCCGAAAGCGAGTACGACCCGTTTGGCGCCGCGCACGCGTCGACGTCCATTTCGTCCGCTCTCGGGTTTTCCGTGGCCCGCGACCTGCAGGGAAAGGACCACAGGGTGATCGCCGTGATCGGCGATGGAGCGATGACCGGCGGCATGGCCTTCGAGGGTCTGAACAACGCCGGCGCCATGGCCAACAAGCTGATCGTGATCCTCAATGACAACGAAATGTCGATTGCGCCACCGGTCGGCGCCCTGTCGGCCTATCTATCGCGCCTGATTTCCTCCAAGTCGTACCGGTCCCTGCGCGATTTCGGGCTGGAGATGTCGAAGCGGTTCCCGGACACGCTGCATCGCTCGGCCCGACGGGCCGAGAGCTATGCGCGAAGCCTGCTGACCGGCGGCACCCTGTTCGAGCAGCTCGGCATGTTCTACGTCGGACCGATCGACGGCCACAACCTCGACCACCTCGTCCCCGTGCTGCGCAACGTGCGCGACGATGAAGCTCAAGGGCCCATTCTCGTTCATGTCGCGACCCAGAAGGGCAAGGGCTACGCACCTGCGGAGCATTCGGACGACAAGGGACACGGCGTCGGCAAGTTCGATGTAGCGAGCGGCGCGCCCAAAACCAGCGCCGGCTCCAACGCCCCTCCGAGCTACACGCGCGTGTTCGCGGACGCGCTAATCGAGGAAGCCCGCCGCGACGACCGGATCGTGGCCATCACGGCAGCGATGCCGTCCGGGACCGGCGTCGACCGCTTCGGAGACGTCTTCCCGGACCGGACGTTCGACGTCGGTCTGTCCGAACAGCACGCCGTGACCTTCGCGGCCGGCCTCGCTGCCGAGGGGATGCGGCCTTTCGCAGCCATCTATTCGACCTTCCTGCAGCGGGCGTTCGACCAGATCGTGCACGACGTGGCGATTCAGCGTCTGCCCGTGCGATTCGCCATCGACCGGGCCGGATACGTGGGAGCGGATGGACAGACCCACTGCGGCGCCTTCGACATCGCCTACCTGGGGTGCCTTCCCGACATCGTGCTCATGGCCGCGGCCGATGAAGCCGAGCTGGTCCACATGGTCACCACCGCGGCGGCCATTGATGACCGGCCGTGCGCATTCCGGTACCCCCGCGGAAGCGGGGTCGGGGTGACGCTTCCGGAAACTCCCGAGGCATTGCCCCTGGGCCGGGGCCGCATTGTCCGGGAGGGAACGAAGATCGCTCTGCTCTCCTACGGAGCACGGCTCCAGGACTGCCTCAGGGCAGCCGAAGAGCTCGAAGCCAGCGGTCTCTCGACGACCGTGGCGGATGCCCGCTTCGCCAAGCCGCTCGACGAGGACCTGATCAAGCGATTAGCCGCCCACCATCAGGCGCTCGTCACCGTTGAGGAGGGATCAATCGGCGGCTTTGCCTCCCAGGTGATGCACCTGCTCATCCGGGAGGGCGTGTTCGACTCCGGCCTGACCTTCCGGCCAATGGTCATGCCTGACCGATTCCTTGATCACGACACGCCCGCAGCACAGGTCCAGCGCGCCGGGCTGGACAGCGCGCACATCGCCGCCGTCGTGCAGGAGGCGCTCAACGGCGCGGGATAAGCGGCCGCCGGCACGCCACCCGCGCATCGCCCACAGTGCGAATGCAAATGATTTGCATTTGCATCTATACCCTGCTACGGTGCGTTCCGTCCGGACTGCGTAGCAGTCAGCGACGGAGGGATGCACACCGCGATCTACCCGGATCGCAATCACGCGACCAGGGAACCCGTCCGTCCGTTCGCCGATCCGGCGGCCGGCACCTCCTCACGAACGGGTTCCCTGGCGCCAACCGTCGAGGGGCCGGCGCACCGGCGCCTTCCCGCCGGGTGCAGTTGGGACTAGCTCGAACCGGTTGTCATGCGATGCCGCCGACCGCAGGAAACGACTCACCGACAGCCAAAAGCCCGTGCGGCGCCAGGCGCACCGCCGCGATGGACGCTTCGATACCGGGACTTGACGTTGCAGCTCGTCGATCGAGGCCTGGACGCCTGAGCCGCAAGCGACAGGCCACGGCCCAGCGTCATCATCGGCAGAAGCCCTTTTTCTAGCCGCCTGCCTGGGCCTCGACCTGAGCCGCGCTCAGGCGACTCGAGTCGATCGGCAGACCGTAGAGCCGGGCAGCGTTCTCCCATAGCACTTTCCGCTGGACCCGTTCAGGCACCCCTGCCATTTCGCGGGCGATGAACTCCTGACTGTCCGGCCACACCCCGTCCGGGTGCGGGAAGTCCGACCCCCACATCACGTTGTCCTCGCCGAGCACATCGATCAGGCGAAGTCCGATCGGATCACTCTGGTAGGTCGCATAGCATTGCCGGTGCCAGTAGTCCGACGGCTTCATCTGGAGCTCAAGATCTTGAAACTGGTCCTCCCACTCGAGGTCCATGTGTTCGAGCACGTACGGGATCCAGCCGATCCCGGCTTCCCCGATCACGAGTCTCAGGCCGGGATACCGCTCGAGCACCCCGCCGTAGATCGCTTCCATCAGCTTGTCCGCCATCTTCAGCTGGAATCCCGTAATGAAGGTGGCGAAGGCGGCCCGCCATTCCAGCCGTGTGAGGCCTTCGGGGTCGGGCTGCTTCCCGCCGATGGTGTGGATGTGGACGGGGAGCCCGCTCGCGCTGACGGCTTCCCAGAGCGGGTTCCAGTGATGGTGGTAGAGCGGCTTCATGTCGAGGGTGTTCGCGATCTCGAGACCGCGGACGGCACCGCGCTTCGTGACCTGCTCTACCTCGGCGACCGCCGCGTCGATGTCGTGGTTGGGAATGCACGCGATGCCCGCGAAACGCTCCGGACTCGCCGCACAGAAATCCGCGAGCCAGGCGTTGTAGATCCGCATCACCTCCGCCGCCGCCTCCGGATCGTTCAACCGGTTCGCGGCCCCCAGGATCCCGTAGAGGACCTCGCCCCGCACGCCGTCCAGGTCCTGGTCCCGCACCCGGAGCGCTGGATCCGTCAGGCGGCGAATTCCCTGCTCCCCGTCCCGGTAGAGACCCTGGGCGGCCATGCGGTCGGAACGGTGGATCTCGTCGGGCACGTACTCTCTGCCCGCCGACCCCATTCCATTCACGAGGCCAAAGTTGGCTCCGCCCCTGGACACCCACACAGGTCGTCTGCGCTCGTCCCGGTCCACGTACGGCATGCGGTCCCTGAGACGCTTCGGCGCCCGTTCGGTGAACAGGTCAGGCGGCAGCCAGATCAGGTCGATATGGCAATCCGCAGAGATCACTTTTCCCCGTACGTCCATGTGGCTCCCATCCCAGCGTTGCCGTTCAAGCCGCAGCCGACTGACGCGCGTGGACGTGCCCGTCCCCAGCCCGCGCCGCTGGCCGACACGCGTTCCGCAATAACGCTCGGCCCCGTCGCGTTCCCGGGCGCCAACCTACGCCGCACCGCGCTGCGATGCTTTGGGCTTGCAGTCGCGATAATACGCCGGTGCGATTTCAGCTATTTGGCGCCGGCGGTGCGCCGGTAAGTGTAGATGCCGGCGAGAACAATCAGGCCCGCGCCGGCCAGGGTGTTGAGACCCGGAACCGTTCCGAACAGAAGGATCCCGTAACTGACCGCGAACAGGAGTTGTACATACGTCAGGGGCGCCAGCTTGCTCGCCTGAACCCGGGCAAACGCGAAACCCGCCAGGTACTGCCCGAGCGCCCCGAAACCACCGATCACTGCCAGCATCCCCCAGCCGGCGGCATCCGGCGTTTGCCATTCGAACGGGACGGTCGTGCTGGTGACCACGACACCCGCCAGCGAGGAATACAGCAGACCCGTCTCGGGCGGATCGACCACCGAGACGAATCGGCTGGAGAGCATGTAGAACGCGAAGAGGAATGCGCCGGTGATCCCCGCCGCCACGCCGGTGAGCGTTCCCGGGGGCAGGGCGTTGCCATCCCCGGTCAACGTCGCGATGAGTGCAAGCGGCTGGACGACGATCAGGACGCCGATGAAGCCGACCAGCGCAGCGCACCATTCCTGCCAGCCGACGCGCTCTCCCAGGGTCACGCCCGACAGCACCGTCATGATCAGGGGAGCGGTGAAGATGATCGCCGTCGCTTCCGCGATGGGCAACCGCGCCAACGCGTGAAAGTAGAAGAACGTCATGCCGAACAGGAATATCGAGCGGACGATCTGGGCGCGTGGCCGATGGCTCCGGTGAAAGCGGGGCCCGCGTCCGAGCACGCGGAGAACGATCATCACCGCAACGATCAGGACGAAGTGAAAGGTGTAGCGGGCCCACACCACCTGCAGCACGGGAAACGTCTGGGAGAGCCACTTCCCGTACGCCTCCATGGTCGAGAACGAAAGGAGCATGCAGAAGAAGAACACGACCCCGACCTGCGCGCCGCCGGCCTTGCCGTTCTCGTTCAGCACCGCAAGCGACCTCCCGTGCAGCGGGCCGGGTGATCACGCCCTGCGACCGCCGGGCCGCACAGTCCGGCGCCATCCGAACGTCCCGGCACCGCGGCCGCGCCACGCCCGGTTGCTCGCCGGCCAGCCCGCCCGCCCCGGGCATTTGGATCAGTGAGAACCACCGACGCCGGCAACCCGACAGCTGATCACCACGGGCCTGCTGCGTTCAGACCGGGTCGCCCCGGTACAGCGCCGCGACCGCGGTACCGTCGGCCTCGGCGTGGCCCCGCTGGACCATCAAGCGATGCAGCTCGGCCGCCGTTACGGCCATGGGCATGGCGGACGCGGTCGCGCGGGCGAGGTCGGATACCGTATCGAGGTCCTTGAGCATGGTGCGGATGTGCGACTCCACCGACTGGTCGCCTGACACCATCTTGGGAAAGAACTGCTGCAGCAGGAGCGAATCCGCCCGCCCGCCGGCCAAGGCATCGGGCAGCCGGGCGGCATCGATGCCGGCGCGTGAGGCCAGCGCCGCCGCCTCGGCAAGGACGGCGACCCCGCAACCCACGATCGCCTGGTTGATCAGCTTGGTGGTCTGCCCTGCGCCAATCGGTCCCATCAGCGTAAACCGACGCGCCAGCACGCCCACGACCTCTTGCACCTGCTCGAAGTCCGCCTCACTTCCCCCCGCCATCACGGTGAGGTTCCCGGTCTCTGCACCGACCACTCCGCCCGAAACGGGGGCATCCATCCAGTGCATGCCCGTCTCCCGCAACAGGCGCGACGCCATTTCCTCGCAAGCGTCCGGGCGGATGGAGGACATGTCGACCAGCAGCTTGCCTTCCGCGCCCCCCGCCGCGATGCCCTCGCTCCCGAACACAACGGCCTCCACCGCTGCCGTATCCGAGAGGCAGGTAAAGACCACATCGGCCGAGCGCGTGACATCCGCCGCGGTTGGCTGCTGCACCGCACCACGGTCCACGAGTCCGCGTAGCTTGGCAGGATTGCGTCCCCAGATGACCACGCGGTAACCCGCTTCGAGGAGGCGCATGGCCATCGGCGCCCCCATCAGCCCTAGACCGATGTATCCGAGGCTCGGCTTGTTCTGGCTCATGGCGTTCCCCCTCTCGTCCGATCGGACCATGATGCGCCCATGGCGGTGAGCGCCTTCCGGACGCCCGTTGCGTGGACCGGGCAAGCATAGGCTCGGGCCGCGGCCGGGCCGACCAGCCGCCTGCCCAGAGGTCAGGACGAGGCCGGATCTGTCACGTCTCGCGGATGGCCGTGTGCTCTGTAAACTCCGCCCCGGCCAGCCGAGCCAGACCATGGTCAGCCAGTTCCGGAGCGCCCGTGCAAGACACCCTCGACGGCATTCGAATCCTCGACTTCACCCAGGTCCTGGCCGGGCCGTTCTGCACCCAGCAGTTGGCGCTGCTCGGTGCCGACGTGGTCAAGGTGGAAAACCGCATCGGCGGTGACCAGGCGCGCCAGACCCTGCCGGCAACCGATCCGCACCTGGACGCGCTTGGTTGCTCGCCGCTGTTTCTGGCCGTCAACACCGGCAAACGATCGCTCACCTTGGATCTGAAGCACAGCCGGGCCGGCGACGTCGTCCGCCGCCTGGCGGCTTCGGCGGACGTGCTCGTCGAGAATTTCAAGGCCGGGACCATGGATCGCATGGGATTCGGCTTCGGAGCGATGAGCGCGGTCAATCCGCGGCTGATCTACTGTTCAATCTCCGGTTACGGTCAGACGGGTCCCCGTTCGCCAGCCGCCGCGTACGACGCCGCGATCCAGGCGACGTCCGGAATGATGTCCGTCACCGGCACGCCGGAATCGGGGCCGGTCAAGACCGGTTACTGGCCGGTTGACATGGCCACCGCAACCCAGGCCTGCTTCGCGATCTCGGCCTCGCTCTACCGCCGCGAACGCACGGGCGAGGGCGACTATCTTGACCTCTCCATGCTGGATACCGCCGCCGGGATCATGGCGCCGAACCTCGCGATCTATGCGACGAACGGAACGGCCCCCAGTCCCTCAGGCAACCGTTCGCAGACCGGCAATCCGGTCGCGGACGTCTTCCCGGCCAGTGATGGACACGTCATGATCGCGGCTGCCACCCAAAATCAATTCCTGTTGCTGGCGAAGCTGCTCGGGCGCGAGGACCTGACCGTCGACCCGCGCTTCGTCACCCTCTCCGACCGAATCGCGAACGCCGAGACGTTACACGCCCTGCTGGGCGACGCGTTCTCCCGCGAACGCGCAGCGGTCTGGGAAGAACGTCTGATGAACGCCGGCATTCCGGCCGCACGCGTGGCCACGATCCCGCAGGTGTGGCAGGAGAACGCGCAACTGGCCCATCGTGGCACCTTCCGCTCGGTGCCCCGCCAGCGCGCCGTCGGGGAAGGTGACTGGCGGTACGTGGATGTGGCCTTCCACGGTACGCGTGAGGTCGACCGGACCCCTCACCCGGCCCCCCTCCTCGGCGAGCACACGGACGAGATCCTGGCCGAATTCGAGTTCTCTCCAACCGAGATCGCCGAGCTTCGATCGCTGCAGGTCATCTAGTCTGCCGGGGCGCCTGACCCGGGTGGCCCGGAGGCCAGTGGGCTGCGAAACCGCGCCACCGTCCTTTCCTGGTTCAGCGTGGGGTCCGGCACCGCCGGACGGCATTTGGGTACGCGTCGAATCACCTTTACACTGCGCGTCGCCACCGGGTACTGGAGAATCCGATGCGTTCAACGATGTTGTTTGCCGTCGCCGCGCTGCTGATCACGGCTGCCAACGCGCGCGAGGTGGATCCCGCCGGGTCCGAGCTGTGGGAAGACCTGAGCGGTGCCTACCTCGGCGAGAATGCCGAAGTTAGGTTCGACGATTCCATCCGCCTCATGATGGCTGACCGCGTCGAGAGCGCCCATGAGGTCCCGATCATGGTCAAGGTGCCGCACGAGCTGCGGGACATGCAGGAACTCGTGCTGCTGGTGGACCGCAACCCGATCCAGCAGGTCGCCCGGATCACACCGCACCGCCGGATCGAATCCGTCGGCATGAACATCCGGCTGGAAGAGTCTACCCCCGTGCGCGCCGCCATCCTCGATCAATCGGGAATCTGGCACGTCGCCACGAAATCCGTGCTGGTCATGAGTGCGGGCGGATGCTCCTCGCCGCCGCCCGACGGGGCCGTGATTGCGGCGGTGGGCGACGTCAAGATCAAGCAGTTCGAGCGGCACGGCGGCGCCAGCCGGCTCAAGGTCCGGATCCATCATCCCATGGACACCGGGTTCGTCGTCCTGGACGACGGTGACGTGGTCCCGCCGTACTACGTCGAGACGGTCCGGATCGAGGATGCGCAGGGCGTGATCGCCGACATGCTGACCTGGGCCGCCATGTCGCGGGACCCGACCATCACCATTGATCTTCCCACCGAGGGCCAGTCGGTACGCGTGTCGGGCAACGACTCGCAGGGTCTGTCATTCGAAGGTTCCGAGAACGCCCCTGTCATGTAGCCGACGTGCAGCCGGACTTGCTCCGGCTGCTGCGTGTCTCGCCGTCCTCACCACGCTTGCGTGGGAGGCGTCGGGCGCGTCCTACGAACTGGAGCCCCAGCTGCTCGCACCGGGCGTCTACCTGTTTCCCGGCTCCCAGGACGGTCTCACTCCGGAGAACGGCGCCAACATTGCGAACGCGGGCTTCATCGTGGGTTCCCGCGAGGTGCTGGCCATCGAGGCCGGCCCCACCCATCGGTACGGCCAGGAGATGCTCGTCGCCATCCGGTCCGTGACGGACCTGCCCGTCCGGTACGCCGTGATCACGCATCGTCATCCGGACCACTCCTTCGGGCTCGGCGCCCTCGTCGATGCCGGAGTCGAGGTACTCATGCATCCTGCCGAGGCGGCAGGCCTCGCCCGCGAAGGTCCGGCGCTTCTCGATCTCATGACCGTGCTCGTGGGCGCGGAATGGACCGAGGGGACATCCACCGAAGCCCCGTCGAGCATGGTGGAGGAAGACCGCCTGGTGGACCTCGGGAAACGCCCGGTGGACATTCTCGTGTTCGAAGGGGGGCACACGAAGGGCGACCTCGTCGTCCATGACCGGACGTCGGGCGTCACGTTCTTCGGGGACCTGCTGTTCGTCGAACGGGCGGCCACAGTGCCGCATGCGGACATCGGCATCTGGCTTACTCACCTTGACCGGCTGGAGGCACTGCCCTGGACGAAAGGCGTGCCGGGTCACGGTCCGGTCCTCGAAGATCCTGCATCGTTTGCGGACACGCGGGACTGGATTCGGTTTTTGCACCGGCGCGTCGCCGACGCCGTCCTCACCGGCGAAAGTCCGGCAGAAATCCTGGATCCCGGTGTTCCGGCGCCATACGCCGGCCTGGTCGAAGCAGGTCCTACGTTCAGCCGAGCCGTGCTCCAGCTCTATCGGCGCTATGAGGCCATGGACCCTGCGGCACTCGATGCCCTGGTGGAACAGCCGCCTCCGGACTGACCTGAACGTGCCGCAGGGCTCGGCAATGAAAGGGGGCGCCGGCTGGCGCGGCAGCGCCGCGGCTCGGGACGGCGCGAGCGCCCCTGTCGGGTTCCGCCTTTCCCCGCCGGCCTGACCGGCCCGGATGCGGGAACACGCGACCGTCCACTGCTGGCAGGAGTATTGCTGGGCGAATGGTGGAGCCGAGGGGATTCGAACCCCTGACCTTCGCATTGCGAACGCGACGCTCTCCCAACTGAGCTACGGCCCCGCCGGCGGCATTGTCTGGCATGTGACCGGGAAGGTGTCAAATCCTGGGTCGCCGACGGGATGCGGCGCCGCCCGCACCAGCGGGCGTACACGGCCTATGAACACCCGCCAGCGTGCTATATCCACCTTCCAGCGCCGCATCCAACGATCCCCGGCCCGTAACCCTCGCCTTGTGTCCAGTCTCGGAGTCCCGCATGTCGGACGTGAACAAGATCGTGCTCGCCTATTCGGGCGGCCTCGACACCTCGGTGATCCTGCGCTGGTTGCAGGAGACCTACCAGTGCGAAGTGGTCGCCTTCTCGGCGGACCTCGGTTACGAGAGCGTGGAGCGGGCCCGCACCAAGGCAGAGCAGATGGGGGTCCGCGACATCCGCATCGAGGACCTGCGCGAGACCTTTGTCCGCGATTACGTGTTCCCGATGTTCCGCGCCAACGCGCTGTACGAAGGGACCTACCTGCTCGGAACGTCGATCGCCCGACCGCTGATCGCCCGCCGGCAGGTCGAGATCGCCCGCGAAGCCGGGGCGGACGCGGTCGCGCATGGCGCGACCGGCAAGGGCAACGACCAGGTCCGGTTCGAGCTCAGCTACTACGCGCTCAATCCGGATATCCGCGTTATCGCTCCCTGGCGGACCTGGGACCTGCAGTCACGAACCGACCTGCTCGCGTACGCGGAAGCGCACCAAATCCCCATCGACAACGCGAGCGCCGGCGAGCCTCCCTATTCCACCGATTCCAACCTGTTGCACACCTCCTACGAGGGCAAGGCGCTCGAGGACCCGTGGCGCGAGCCCGACGAGGCGATGTTTCAGCGGACGGTTGCACCGGAAGCGGCGCCTGATGCTCCACACTATGTGGATATCGACTTCGAGGAAGGCGATCCGGTCGCGGTCGACGGGACGCGCCTTTCCCCCGCCCGACTCCTCGAACGGCTCAACGAACTGGGAGGGGCGCACGGGGTCGGCAGACTTGACCTGGTGGAGAACCGGTTCGTCGGCATGAAATCCAGGGGCGTCTACGAAACGCCCGGCGGCACGCTGCTCCAGACCGCCCACCGGGCCGTCGAGTCGCTGACCATGGACGGACCGGCCATGCGCACCCGCGACGAGGTCATGCCGCGCTATGCATCGCTCGTCTACAACGGTTTCTGGTTCGCGCCCGAGCGGGAGATGCTGCAGGCCCTGATCGACGAGGCGCAGCGCCACGTCACCGGCACCGCCCGTCTCAAGCTCTACCGCGGGTCCGCCCGGGTCGTGGGGCGCCGGTCACCGAGAAGCCTCTACAGCGAGAGCATCGCGACGTTCGAGGCCGACTCGGTGTACGACCAGAAGGATGCCGAGGGTTTCATCCGCCTGAACGCGCTCCGCCTCCGGCAGCGACGACGCGCCCAGGGCGATCACTAGCCCAGTGTAAGTTCCACGAGCAGGCTGCGAAGAAACCAGACCGCCAGAATGAGGACGACCGGTGAGATATCGATGGTGCCGGTATCAGGCAGTATCCGTCGAATCGGGCGCAGCATCGGTTCGGTCAGGCGCCCAAGGGTCTGGTGCACACTGAAGACGAACCGGTTCCGGAAATTGATCACGTCGAACGCGATCAGCCAGCTCAGCACCGCCTGGATCACCACGATCCAGATGACCAGGTTCAGAATCTTGTCGATCAGCAAGATAAGGCTGTTCATGAGAGCCCCTGCGCAGCCCGTGACACCAACGGGCCGTCAGTATATCGGCGGCACCTCGACCAGGCGCCCGGGCGTCCGCGGTCGCGGGACGGCAGGCCCATGACAAGCGAATTCGCCGAGACCCTGCACGCGGGCTATACCCAGACCTTCGCAGTCACCCGGGTGCTGGCCGACGAACGCAGCGACTTCCAGCACATTCAGCTGTTCGAGAACCCCGCCTTCGGACGGGTGCTGGCGCTTGACGGCATCGTCCAGATCACCGAACGCGACGAGCACACGTACTCGGAAATGATGGCGCATCCACCCATCTACGAGCACGGCCGGGTCGAGCGCGTGATGATCGCCGGCGGCGGTGATGGCGCCGTGGCGGAGGAGGTCCTCAAGCATCCGTCCGTCCGGTCCGTGGACCTGGTGGACATCGATCGGCGGGTGGTGGAACTCGCGCGCGAGTTCCTTGGGTCCGTGCACGGAGACGCGTTCTCGGATTCGCGCCTCCGGGTGCACTTCGACGATGCGGCACGGTTTCTCGAGACGCGCCAGAACATCTACGACCTGATCATTGCCGACCGCCCCGACCCCGTAGGCGCGGCGGCAAGCCTCTTCACGGAGGCGTTCTACCGGACGGTGGCCGCGGCACTTCGCGGTGCCGGCATCGCCGTCTTTCAGAGTGGCGTGCCCTTTTTTCAGGAGGACGAACTCCGGGAAGTCTGCCGCAGTATGCGCTCGGTCTGGGCGGGCGTATCGACGTACCTCGCCGTCACCCCCACCTATACCGGGGGCCTCATGGCGATCACGCGGGGCTGCCGGGAACCGTTGAGCGAAACCGCACTGGATGTCGCGGTCAAACGGTGCCGACGCGATCCTCCCTCGACCCGAACCTACACGCCCGATGTGCACCGGGCCGCTTATGCGCTGCCAGCCTGGATGCGCGCGATCACCGACGTGTCGTAGCCCGCCTACCGACCCGGGTCGATGAAGTGGCTTCGCAGGGCCGGAAACCCGTTGAACCGCGATGCATACACGCTGGTGTAGGCGCCCGCGCAGCGGATCCGAACCCGGTCACCGGCGGCAAGCCCCAGCGGCAGCCGGTACTCGACCGATTCGTACAGGATGTCGGCGCTGTCGCATGTGGGGCCGGCGAGCACCACCGGTCCAGACGGTTCGTCCATGCCCCTCGCCGTGATGGGATAGCGGATCGCGTCGCCCTCCGTCTCGGCAAGTCCGCCGAACCGGCCGATATCGAGAAAGACCCAGCGGCGCCCTTCCGCGGGCGACTTCCGGGTCACGAGCACCACCTCCGACTCGATGACTCCCGCGGCAGCGACCAGATACCGGCCGGGTTCGATCTCGAGAGCCGGCGCAGCGGCTCCGAAATACTGGGTCACGGCTGACCGAATTGCCCGCGCGCATTCCTCCAAACCCGGGATCCCGTCGTGGTACTGGACCGGCAGCCCGCCGCCGACATTCAGTGACTTGACGGGGAGGCCAAGGGCAGCAAGTCCCCCCGCCGCGCGGGCGGCGACCGCAGCCGCACGGTCCCAACTCGACGGATCGGTCTGCTGGGAGCCGACGTGGAACGACAGCCCGCGGGGTCGGAGACCAGCCACGGCGGCGTGGCGCAGGAGGTCGACGGCCGCCTCCGGGACGCATCCGAATTTCCGGTCGAGCGGCCAGGCCGCCCCGGCGTTGTCGACGGCCAGTCTTGCGACGACCGCGGCACCGGGCGCGTGCCGCGCGATTTTCTTGAGCTCCGGCAGCGAATCGAACGCGAAGGTGCGAATGCCGCGGCGCCATGACCAGGCGATGTCGGCGGCCTTCTTGACCGTGCTGCCGTAGGCGAGACGGGCCGGCGGGACGCCGAGGCGAAGGCAGAGCCCGATTTCGGAACGGCTGGTCACATCAAAGGAGGCACCAAGCCGCTGGAGGCAGCTGACGATCTCCGGCGCGGGATTGGCCTTTACCGAATAGTGCACCCGCACACCCGGGAAGCAGCTCGAGACCCGCCGGTAGGCGTCCGCGACAGCGCCGAGGTCGATGACCAGACACGGCGTGATGCGGCGACGGGTGTCGAGAAACCGCTCCGCAGCCGCGCTCACGCGGAACTGCCGTTGCCGGGGTGACTGCCGCGCCTGAGCACCTGGACGTCCTTGCGGGTGGGGCGAAGATGCCGCTCCAGCTCCGCCAGCGCGGCGTTCGCATCGGTGTCACCGCAGAGAAACGCATCGAACGCCGCATACCCTCGTTCGGGCCACGTGTGCACACTGATGTGCGACTCTGCCAGCACGGCGATGCCCGACACCCCCTGTCCAGTGCCGAACCGGTGCAGGTGAAGGTGGAGGATGGTGGCACCCGCCGCACGGGCGGCATCCCGAATGGCCGTCCGGATTGCATCGGTGTCAGCCAGCGAGGCGGCACCCCAGAAGTCGGCGATCAGGTGCCGTCCCGCATACGTAGCACCGGATTCGGTAACGAACCTGTCCGCTCCGACCGTGCGGCGAGCATCGGCAGCGGCGGGATCGCAACCGGTCTGACTGCGGAGCATCGCTCAGTTCTCACGACGGGGATCGGGGGCTGGTCGGGAGTTCCGGCGGTAGCCAAATCCCTGGTCGAGATACGCCTGCCCCGACTGCGGAACCTAAACGCCCACCGCAGGGCGATGCAACACTCGCAGGAGCCTGGCCAGCGGCCCTTCGGCCACAGTCCTCATCCGTGTCGACCGGCGGGCTTGGCCGCACGCCGCTTGCCGGCCGCGGCGAGGCCGCATTCTCGCATTTCGCCGGTCAACGGCCCTGGCCGGCGCCGGTCTCCGCGTCCGATACCGGACCAGTTGCACTCGCTGTTGCCGGTCAGGATTTCGGCCGGCCAACACCCCCGTCGTCAACGGTAGACGTACGCCGACGTGCATCTGCCCAGGCCTGAAGATCCTCGCGAAGATAGCGGATCCGGCCCCCAAATCGGTGGAACGCCGGACCTTCACCCGATGCCCGATACCGATCAAGCGTCCGCACCGACAGCCCAAACCAGTCGGCCGCCTGACGCGGTGTCAGGTACCTGGGCATCTCGTTCATCATGTTCTCCTCGTTCCGGGGGAGTGCAATCGACCGACTGCGTAGCCCGCCAGACCCCGCAGATTCAGCGCGACCCGCCGGGACCCTGGCGGCCGGGCCAAGTGCTCTCCGTTGTTTGCCGACCCCGCGGTCATGTTCCCACCCGCACGCCTCGCATGCGGACCAGCCATTCCACTGACTTCCCCATTTAGCGCCCCGCAAGTGCAATGGGAAATTCATTTTTGCAATAGTTTTATGACCTTAGCTCATGTAATTGGGGTGCATTCGTCGTTGGTTGACGCCGTTCGGCGCCTGTTTGCGTCTGCTGGCTGGATCCAGACGGGGCGAGGCACGGCGCCCGGTCGCGCTGGCGCGGACGGATGATGGCGACCAAGACTTGACCGCGCTCGGAACGGAGCCCCGTCCACCGGCACTGACCGAACCGGCGACAGGCCCCGCCGGCGGATGCCAAGGCAGCGGATTGCTGAAGCCGTGGTCAGCGCAACGGTCGCCGCTAACCGGGAGCAATTCAGGCGCCCGCGGGCGGCTCGACATGACGGTTTCCGGGCTGCATGGTACGCTTCGGAGACATGTTTCAGAGCGACACACGGACGGTTTGCGGCGGACGTTCCCGACATCGTGGGTCATCGAAGTTCCCGGTCGAAGCACGGCCGGGATCCTCGTCGCCCCGGCCGGAAAACCGGCGACAACCCGGGAGTCAACCAGTTGACCGCACCGCCGCGAGCGCATCTTCGCCCGGGCCGCGCGGAATCGAATGGGACTCTTTGAACGGGGCCGGCCGACGCCCCCCCGGGAGGGCCGGTCCTTCGGTTGCCGGCCCGGCGAAACTGGCCGCGCAGCGCGCCGGACGCCCCCACTTCGTCGAGGCGTCAACATCCCACACGGAGGGCAGCATGACGACATCTGACACGACGGCCGGGTATCGCACCGGTCTGCCGGCCGTGGCGGTCGCTGTCATCGTCGGCGTCACGGCGCTTGGCGCGGCACCGCGCGCTCAAGCAGCTGAATACACCATGGTGATTCCGCACCTGCTCCCCGTGGACCTGACCAACAACGAGGTCCAGCCCGCGCTCGTGCATTTCGAGTCGCTCGTGGAAGCGCGCACGGCCGGCGGCATCGAAGTGGAGATCTTCGGCGGCGGTCAGCTGGGTACCGAAGTGGAGAACGGCAAGGAAGCGCAGATCGGCAAGACGGTGCAGGCGGCGGTCATGTCGTCTGGCGCCATGTCGTCGTTCTTCAAGGAGTACCAGATCATCACCACTCCGTTCCTGTTCCCGAGCTACCAGGTGGCGCGGGCCTACTTCGACGGGGCCTGGCACGCGAACTTCATGCGGGGCGCCATCGAATCCTCGGGACTGCGCTACCTCGGCACGTTCGACGACGGGGGTGGGTTCGTCGCCTTCACCAACAACAAGCGGCTCATCCGCACGGTGGACGACATCCAGGGACTGCGCATCCGCGTCGAAGAGAACCCGGCCCACGTCGCGACCATGAAGGCACTTGGCGCATCGGCCACGCCGTTGCCCTGGGGCGAAGTCATCACCGCACTCAGTACCGGCCTTGCCGACGGTCAGTTCAACGCCCCGGGGGCGAGCCTCGCGTTCAAACTCTGGGAAGTGAACGACTACACGACCTGGAGCGGCCACGTGTACAACTCGATTTCCTGGATGGTGAGCGAACAGTGGTACCAGTCGCTGCCCGAGGACTACCGGCGCATTGTCGTCCAGTCGGCGCGCGAGGCCATCCAGATGTCGCACGGCTTTGCCACGCTCGCAGCGGTCCGGGGCTGGGTGGCATCCTGCCAGGAATTCGTGGAATGCCACATCCTGGGGAGCGAGGAGAAGCAGAGGATGGCCGCTGTCGCGCGGCCCGCCTGGAAGCGGTGGATTACGGAGGACTTCGGCGTCGATGCCGCCCTGGTCGATGCGCTGTGGGCCGAAGTCGGCCGAATCGATCAGGAACTCGCCGTGACCGACATGGAGCGCTACGGCGAATAGGCCCGCACGGCTCCGGTCCGCGACCTGACGCGTCGTTCGCCGACTGCCCCGGCGCAGCCCAGACCGGAACGCCGACCCGATGGCCGGGATGCGCCGCCTCAGCAACGGGCTGAATGCCGTCGTCATCTACGTCTGCATCGCCCTCTTCGGCGTCATGCTGGCGATCTCGTTCGCCGGCTCCTTCTACATGGTGATCACGGGCGATTCGCTGAGCTGGACCTACTCGCTCGCCCGCCTCTTCGTGCCCTGGATCGGCCTGCTCAGCTCGACCGTCGCGCTGCGCTACGGAGAGCACGTCGCCATGACGCTGGTCTCCAGAAAACTCCCCCGGCCTTGGGCGGCCGCTACGCAGTGGCTGGTGCTCGGTGCGGTAGCGCTCCTCGGCCTGCTGCTCGTCGAGACCGGCTGGGACTTTTTCCTTAATTCCACCCAGTACTACATGGTGTCCGACCAGTTCCAGGTTCACCACCGCTGGATTGCGGCAGCGGTACCCATCACCGGCCTGATCATGCTGGTGCATCTCGCCCACGGGAAAGCGCTCCTCGACGGATCGCGGGACAGCATCATCGGGGAACGTGACGCGTGACCGCTGCTGCGGTCTTCCTCCTGCTGCTCGTCGTCGGCGCGCCGGTCGCACTGGTCATGGCGTTCTCGGGCCTCGCGGGCGCCGTCTCGCTCGGCGGACTGGATCTCCGCGGCATGCTTGCTGATCGCATGTTCTCCGGCGTTTCGGGCTTCGTGCTGATCGCGGTTCCGTACTTCATCTTCACCGCCGAGCTGATGAATCAGGCCGGACTTACCCAGAAGCTGGTCGCGTTCAACAACGCCCTGCTCGGCCGGGTCCGCGGCGCCCTGAGCCACGTGAACATCACGACCAGTGTGTTCTTTGCCGGACTCACCGGTGCCGCCATCACCGACGCGGTGGCGATCGGACGGCTGCTGATCCCCGCCATGAAGCGCGAGGGGTACGACGCTGCCTACGCCGCGGCCGTGACCGCCTGCTCGTCCATCATCGGTCCCATCATTCCACCCAGCGTCGTCATGGTGGTGTACGCATCCATCCTGCGCGACGTCTCCGTCCTGGACCTGTTCGCGGGCGGGCTGCTCCCCGGTCTGCTCATGGCCGGGCTGCTGCTCGTGACGAGTGTCGTGCTCGCCTACCTCGGCGGTCATCCGAAGCATCCGGGGGCCCCGTTCCGGGTCGCTGTCCTCGCCTTCTTCGCATCGGTACCGGCCCTGCTGGTGCCGCTCATCATCCTGGGCGGCATTCTCGGCGGCTTCACCACGATCACCGAGGCCTCGGCGTTCGCCGCCGTGTACGCGCTGTTGATCGGCCTGTTCGGTTATCGGACGCTCGATTTCCAGAAGATCCGAAGGGCGCTGCACGTAACCGTACGCTACAGCGGCGTGGTGTTCTTCCTGCTCGCGACGTCAACGGTGCTTGGATGGTTCGTCACGCGTTCCGGGGTGGCCCGGGAGGCGGCCGGTTTCATCGCGAGTATCAGCACCGAGCCGACCGTCCAGATCCTGCTGGTGGACCTGTTCCTCATCGCCGTGGGCACCGTTCTCGACGTGCTGCCCGCACTCATCGTGGTGGCCCCGGTCCTGGTGCCGGCCATGCTCAGCCTTGGCTTCGACCCGCTGCACTTCGCGATCGTCATGATCGTGACCCTGAATGTCGCCAACATCACGCCCCCCGTGGGCATGACCCTGATGACGGCCTCGCACCTTGCGGGCGTCACGTACGAGCGCGCGATCCGCGCTTCGCTGCCGTTTTACGCCGGTCACCTCGGCGTCATTGTGATCGTCTCGGTGTGGCCTGGGATCGTGCTCTGGCTGCCGAATCTCATCAATTACTGAGCAAACGCGGTCCCGGGCGGCGCGGGGACCAGCCCGACCGGCCCTGAGGGAATGGGAACGTGCCGCAAGTTGTGTGCCGCACGACTGTTGATAAGATTAAATATAGTGTAAACCTGTGCTATACTTATACAACGCCAGTGGTTTGTAGACCGGGGCGGCGTAGCACACAGATTCGAAAGGAACTGGCGAAGAAACGTAATGATGGGACATGATGTAACTGCATAGATGAAGCGTGTTAACTTGCAAACTGTCAGGACTCGTCCTATATTCAAGACATGCAGAAACCATCTCATCGACTTTATCTTATTAGGGTCAGTAAAAACACTTTGCGAACCCGAGCACGGGCCTTCGGACAACCATCTCCACGGCCAGTCAATTCCCTTCAGCATCAACTACCGCCGGCACCAATCATGGCATGCCAGCGGCAGCCCGTCGGGGAACCTGGCGGCGCACCGTCGCCGACCGGTGCATACGCCGAGGCTGCGGATACGCGGAGGCCGGCCCGGATGCCGGAGCGACACGAAAGGGAGCAGGAAGCATGGCCGATCGCCAAATCTTGAGCGAGACCAGAGGGCATCATCCGGCCGGAATCATGACGCGCGGGGGAACAGGGCGACCTGGCGCCCTCGCCGACACACTCGGAACCCGTGGAGTCGCTCTGGCGTGCGCCGTGCTGGTAGCCATGGGAACCGTCCTTCAGCTCGAACCTCCATCCCCTGGGCGGCTTCCCGGGGACCAGGCAACGCTGGAGGCACAGGCAGCGGGCATCAGCCGGGCAATCACCGGGACGGAGCGGGAGCTTGACCGGTTCCTGAGCGAGCCGCGGCGAATCGTGGCCCATCCCGGTATCTTTCGTCAGCTGCAGGCTGACCTCACGTGGCTCCGCGACCGAGGGAACCTCCTGGAAGCGACGATCTCGGAGCTGCAGCGCGCATCTGCGGGCCTTCCGGACATGCTGCAGGGAGCGGTCGTCGGCAGACCCGTGGCGTGGGTCGAAGCGACGTTCACTGCGGGAAACCGGGCTGTGGCGCCCGCCTTGCTGTGCGGTCGTGAAGGTTCGGACGGTCCCGGCATCCGGATGGCGTCGGTCGTGGCACAGGCGACGAGCGACGGCGCACTGCAACCGCTTCGCTGCACTGCCGGGACGGATCCCTCCGCAGTGCTCGGGGACTGGGAGGTTCTGAAGAAGTCAGACCCCGGAGACCATGTGTCGGCGTCGGGGCGCGGAAATCCGGCGACATCGTTGCCGGATGGCAGCCTGGGTCACGACACTCCGCAGCAACCAGCGGGGGCCCAATGCGCACGTCAGAACGAGTCGCGGCTCACGCCCGACATCTGTTCCTTGTAGGGCCATTACCGCCGGCGCGCACGCCCCCGGTCGTCACCGGGTCGTTCGCGTCTGACCCCGAGCGGCAATGCGCCGCCAGGTAGTGGATGCGCGCCCGAGGTCGGGTGCGTCAGCCACCTGCGATCTTGGGCATCAGGCACACTTCGCTGTCCGGCCCGACGGGCGAAAACAGCGCGTCCTGGTGGATCTCGCCGTCGATGGCGAGCGCAATCCCCTCATCGAGGTGAGGGGCGAGCGCCGGGTAGCGCTCGCCCAGCCGGCGAAGCAGGTCGCGCACGTTGGAGGCAGCGATCTCCGCCTCCGTGTCTCCCCCCGCCAGTTGCCGGAAGTTGCCGATGAAGACCACGCGCGCCATCGCGATGGCGGTCAGGCCGCCTCTGGAACGCGCGCGTCCCCCAGCGCCTTTAGCACCCGCGGCGGCGACATCGGAAGATCCGTGAACCGCAGCCCCAGCGCACTTTCCACTGCGTTGGCGATGGCCGCCATCGGCGGCACGATCGGCGTCTCGCCCACGCCGCGCACCCCGTAGGGATGCGTCGGGTTCGGCACTTCCACGATGACCGTGTCGATCATGGGGACGTCCGAGCACACCGGGACCCGGTAGTCGAGGAATCCGGGGTTCTGGAGCCGCCCCTTGTCATCGTAGATGTATTCCTCGTTCAGGGCCCAGCCGATTCCCTGGACCGCCCCGCCCTGCAGCTGCCCTTCCACGTAACTCGGATGCACGGCCTTGCCGGCGTCCTGAATGACGGTGTAGCGCTCGATCGTCACCCGTCCGGTGTCGCGGTCGACGTCGACGTCGACGATATGCGTGCCGAAGCTCGGCCCAGCTCCCTGAGCGTTGATCTGCGCGCGCCCGACGAACGGGCCACCGCTCTTGCCGGCAAGCCGGGCAAGGTCGGCAAGCGACAGCGGTTCGAACTCGCCGGCATTGGAGCCCGCAGGACGCGCCTCACCATCGATCCATTCCACCGCGTCGGCAGGGATGTCCCAGATCTTGGCGGCGCGCTCGCACAATTGCCGGATCATGTCCCTCGCCGCCTCGATGACGGCCATACCGCTGGCGAATGCCGTACGGCTCCCGCCTGTAAGGAAGGTGTATCCCAGCGTGCTGGTGTCGCCGATCAGGGGGCGGATGCGCTCGACGTCCACGCCCAGTGTCTCGGCCGCCTGCAGGCACAGGGACGCCCGCGAGCCACCGATGTCCGGCGTCCCGGCAACGAGCGCAATGGTGCCGTCCTCGCCGAGATTGAGCGTCGCACAGGTCTCGCCGCCGATGTTGAACCAGAAACCGGATGCCACGCCCCGGCCCTGACCCGGCTTCAACGGCGCGCGGTAGTGGTCGTGAGCCTTGGCCTCTTCCAGGGTCTCCACGAGCCCCACCGGTCCGAATGTTGGGCCGTAGGCTGCCTTGGTGCCTTCCTTTGCCGCGTTCTTCAACCTGAGCTCAACGGGATCGATGCCGATCCGCTTTGCAAGTTCGTCGATGATCGACTCGACGGCAAACTCCGACTGGGGGGCGCCGGGCGCACGATACGCGGCCACCTTGGGCCGGTTGACCACCACGTCGTAGCCCACCACTTTCACATGTGCGAGATCGTAGGGGGCGAACGCGCACATGCAGCCTGGCTGCACCGGCGATCCCTGGAAGGCGCCGGCCTGATATTTCAGCACGGCCTCCCCAGCGGTGATCCGCCCCTCGTTCGTCATGCCGACCTTCGCCCACACGCGCGTGCCCGCCGCAGGACCGGAGGCCTGGAACACCTCCTCGCGTGTCATCGTCATCTTCACGGGCTGGCCGGACTTCCGCGAGAGCATCAACGCGACCGGTTCCAGGTACACGACGGTCTTGCCGCCGAAGCCGCCGCCGATCTCGGATGCAGTGACACGAAGCTTGGAGACGTCCATGCCGAGGAGCTTCGCGCAGTGGCCACGCACGACGAAGTGCCCCTGGGTGGTGCACCAGAGTTCGGCCTGCCCGTCCTCCGAGTAGTTCGCGATGCAGGAGTGCGGCTCGATGTAGCCCTGATGGACGGGCTGAGTGCTGAACTCGCGCTCGATCACGATGTCCGCCTCGGCGAAGCCAGCCTCGACGTCGCCAAGCTTGAACTCAACCACCTTGGCGACATTGGATGGCTTCGCCGGCGCCGGATCGACGCCGGCAGTGATCATGTCCTCATGCAGCAGCGGCGCATCCGGTGCCATCGCTTCGACCACATCGAGGACATGCGGGAGCACCTCGTAGTCGACCTTGATGAGCGCCAGCGCCTCGCGCGCCACCTTCTCGCTGACGGCCGCCACCGCGGCGACCGGATGCCCCTCGAAGAGCGCTTTCTCGCGCGCCATCACGTTGCGAACCACGTCGCGGTAGTTGACCAGCATCTCCCCCGCTGGCACGAATTCGGAGGAGAGGTCGTTGAAGTCGTCGCGGGTCACCACCGTCTTCACGCCGGGCAGCGCGAGCGCCGCAGACATGTCGATCGCGCGAATCCGCGCATGCGCATGAGGGCTGCGGAGCACCTTGCCCACCAGCATGTTGGGGAGGTGCACGTCGGCCCCGAACCGGGCCCGGCCCGTCACCTTGTCGACGCCATCGGGGCGCACTGGCCGGGTTCCTACCCACCGCGTGCTGCCGTTCGTTTTGCCGTGAGAATTCGCCGCCATGGGTCAGCCTCCTCGCATCTCTTCCGCCGTATCTAACACGGCGCGGACGATCTTGTCATAACCGGTGCAGCGGCACAGGTTGCCCGCCAGCCAGTATCGGACCTCGATCTCCGTCGGGTCGGGGTTACGTTCGAGCAGGGACTTGGCGGCTACCAGAAAGCCGGGCGTACACACCCCGCATTGCAGCGCCGCGTGTTCGAGGAACTTGGTTTGCAGCGGGTGCAGCTGATCCCCGTCGGCCATGCCCTCGATCGTCTCGATGGTCAGGCCCTCGGCCTCCACGCCCAGCATCAGGCAGGCGCAAACGAGCCGTCCGTCGACAATGACGCTACATGCCCCGCAGTCGCCGGATGCGCAACCTTCCTTGCTCCCGGTGAGATACAGCTCGTCTCGGAGCACGTCGAGCAGGGTCTGCTCGGCATCGCAGAGAAACTCGACCGCATCGCCATTGACGGTGGTCGTGACGTGTGCCTTGGCCATTATTGGCTCCCCTTCGCCCGCTGTGCCGCAATCCCTGCCGCCCGCGTTGCCAGCACGCCGGCAACCTTGGTTCGGTACTCGACGGTACCGCGCTTGTCATCGATGGGGCGGCACGCCGCGCTCGCCGCCGCAGCCATGTCCTGAAGCGCGGCGGCATCGCAGGTGGTACCGACCAGCGCCTCACCGGCCTCCTCGACGAGGATGACCGTCGGCGCCACGGCACCGAGGGCCACCCGGGCGGCGACGCAGCGTCCACCGTCGTCGAACGCGAGATTCACCCCGGCGCCGACCACCGCGATGTCCATCTCGGTGCGGGGGATGAAGCGCAGGTAGGCGTCTGCCGACCGTGGCGACCGCTTGGGAAATTCGAACGCGACGACGAATTCGCCGTCACGTAGCGAGAGCTGGCCCGGCCCCGTGCAGACGTCTTCGACGGGGATGCGGCGCACGCCGTCTGGCCCCGCGACCTTGCACGTGGCGGCGGCCGCCACCAGGGCCGGAACCGTGTCCGCCGCCGGCGATGCGTTGCAGAGGTTGCCGGCCAGGCTGGCCCGGCCCTGGATCTGGGTCGATCCGATCAGCTCGGCCGATTCGACCACGCCCGGCCACAGCACCTTGGCGACGGCGTGTTCACCGAGCTCGGCCCCGCTCACCGCGGCCCCGATGACGAGCATGCCGTCTGCTTCGCGAATCTGCCGGGTTTCGGCGATTCGCTTGATGTCGACCACGAGCTCCGGCGCCATCATGCCGGCGCGGAGTTGCACGAGCAGATCCGTCCCGCCGGCCAGCACGCGCCCCCTCGGGCCTCCGCCCGCAAGGAGCGCTACTGCTCCCTCGACGGATTCGGGTGCCTCATACCGCACTCACTGCCTCCTTCAAGTGTTCTGCTGGCACAAGGCGCGGTCTCGCCCGATGCCTCCGATACTCCGGAAGTCCAATGCGGCAACCACCCTCGGCATCGTGTCCGGAGATGGCTGCAGGTGTACGAGAAAGCGTTCCAGCACTGGCACCATACCACGCCGAACAGCGGCCGGTTGCGAGGACCGCTGGACGGTAGCAATCCGCCTCGGGCCACGACCAGCACGATGGTCGCAATGGACGCGGGGACGTCGGCGGACGCGCACGCATGCCCACGGGCCGATTGTTGACGGACGGAGACCGCCAGCATGCCGGCCCCGAGGCAAATCAGCCACGATTCCTCGCGCCAGGCGGGCCGGCGTGGGGGGCAGGTCCGCGGGAACCTGCCAATCAACGCTGACCGTCAGACTTATGCCCGACTATGCCGGCTCGACGGGACTGAAACGGCGCCGGCCGACGTTATCCATGTTGACGCCCTCCACCCGCAGCAGCCGGGTCTCGCCCTCGCGCCGCGGCGAATGGATATCCCCCTTTAGGTAGACCACGGCCTGACCCGGACGCAGGCGGTACTGGCGCAACTTCTCCACGCGGCCCGGCGACACTTCCTTCCATTCGATCATCTCGGTTTCGCCGGCAACCTGTCCGTAGACGGCCCAGCTCGGACCATGGTCGTGGGGTTGGCTGTTCGCGACGCCCAAGTGAACATGAGCCAAAATGCAGAATCCAAGATCCGGATCCTCGTAGAGGATCTTGCGCGCATCCTCGTTCGCTGGCCCAAGGTGGGCTTGCACGAACTCCCGATCGGCGCAGGCCCGCTCGATGTGTTTGCGGACCTCCTCTAGCCCGAACTGGCCTGGGTCCCGCCGAAGTGACTCCCGGCAATCTGTCGCCAACTGCTCAAGTTCGTACGCCATGGCCTTCTCCCTGCGAGCACTTCCCCCGCACCGGACCGAGAACACAGTATGTGTGGCGGGCAACAACGGCGCCAATCCACCCCCATCCAACCCATGCAGCAACCACGCAATGGGATCCTGCCGACGGCAAGGGCAGTCATGCGGCGGCGGTTCGCCGGCGTGCATCCGGGATGATCTCGAGGCACCATAACGGGTCGTCGCAACCGGCGACTTGCCGCCCGCCCGGCATTGCAGCGACACAAGGCCGCGACCCGCGTTCCAGACTGCCGAATCAGAGGGCTCCGGTGAGCCGGCGGTTTCCGACGGGTATGGTTCCGGGCATCCTCAGTTCACGCGCGCCGCGGTACTGCGCCGAGCGTTCCAGGTGCTCGCGACGGCGACCGCGGGACGCAGGAAGACACGACGCTTCGAGAGCACCACTGGAACGGATGCGCATGCAGGATCGAGCCATCATCCGGATCTGGCCCGGGGTCATGTCGTGACACGGCGCCTATCGCCGGCAAGATTGCGGAAGGTGCTCTCGGGACAGGGCGAATTCGCGTTTCTCGACGTCCGCGAACAGGGTGTGCATGCGCAGGGACACCCGTTCTACGCCTGCTCGGTGCCGCTTTCGCACCTTGAGATGATGGTGGCCGATCTCGTGCCCCGACGCACGGTTCCGGTCATCCTGCTCGACCACGGTGACGACGGCTTGGCCGATCGTGCGGCGGGCAAGCTGGTCGACGCGGGATTTTCCGACCTTTCGGTGCTTGAAGGTGGATGCGCCGGGTGGAAGACGGACGGCGGCGAACTGTTCAGCGGGATAAACGTGCCGTCCAAGGCGTTTGGCGAATACATCGAGCATCAATTCCAAACGCCTGCAATCCGTCCCGAGGACCTCAAGGCGATGCTCGATCGCGGGGAGCCTGTGGTCGTTCTCGACTCGCGGCCGTACGACGAGTACCACCGTATGACCATTCCACAGAGCACAGATGTCCCGGGGGCCGAACTCGTGTACCGCGTGCATGATCTCGTGCCGGACGCGGACGCGCTGGTCGTTGTGAATTGCGCCGGGCGCACCCGAAGCATCATCGGCTGCCAGTCGCTGCGGAACGCGGGCCTGCCCAACCGTATCGTCGCCTTGGCGAACGGAACCATGGGATGGGAGATTGCTGGCTTCGCCTGCGAGCGGGGCGCAACGCGCGTGGCAGCCCCTCCGTCCGCACGGGGATACGCCAAGGCAGTGGCCGGCGCAGACCGGGTCGCGCGGCGCTTTGGAGTTGAATTCGTCAGCGGCGAGATCGTTCGTGCCTGGCAGCAGGACACTGCACGCACGCTGTTTCTGCTGGACGTGCGCACGGAGGAGGAGTTCGAAGCCCTCCGGATTGCAGGCTCGCGCCATGCACCGGGCGGGCAGCTGGTCCAGGCGACCGACGAATACATCGGGGTGCGCAACGCCAGGGTCGTGCTGATCGATCCTGCCGGGATCCGCTCGGTGTTGACGGCCTCCTGGCTCAACCAGATGGGACTGAACGACGTCCATGTCCTGCAACCCGAAGGCGACGACGAATTTGCCGGCTTTGCCACCGAGCGGGGCCGACGCCAGCCGGCGCGCCTCGGGTTCGCGCATTGGCGAACACTGCCGGCCGCGGAGCTCGACGGGATGCTGGGCAGCGACGATGTCGCGGTGATCGACCTGTCCCGCAGCCTGGGTTTTCGGAATGGTCACGTCCCGGGGGCGTGGTGGGGCGTGCGATCTCGTCTGGATAAGGCCCATGCGGCCCTGCCGGCAGTGAAGCACCTGGTGCTCACCTCTCCTGATGGCGTGCTCGCTCATTACGCAGCGCCCGAGGCGGCGAAGCTCTGGCAATCTTCGTGCATCAGGGTGCTGGAGGACGGGAACTTCGGTTGGCTCGATGGGGGATTGTCGTTCGAGAGCGGTACCGACCGAATCACGACGACGCTGGATGACATGTGGTACAGGCCGTACGAACATGCGGAGGACTACGAGAAGCACGCTCGGAATTACCTGACCTGGGAAGTGGCGCTGCTCGAGCAAGTCAAGCGTGATCCCGCAGTGAGATTTCGCGCCTATCGCTAGAGGCGGGTTGGATGCCGCGCGGGACGAAACCAAGCAACATGCCGTGCCGGCCTGATGCGATTCGGCCAGGGCGAAGGCCGCTGAGCATCCATCCCACCGTCAATGGTTGTTGACAGGCCGGTCGGAAATGCCAGATTGGCTTCGCCATGGAGAACGGCGGCACAAGCCCGCGTAACGGCGCGACCGGCCCCGACGATGCGGCGCATCTGCTGCACCTGATCGCGACCCTGTCGCGCGAGCTCCGTTCCGCGCGCGATCTCCCGCGCGTGTCCCTGGAGAGCAGGCTGGGCGAGGACCTGGGTTTCGACAGCCTGGGGCGCACGGAGCTGCTCCTGCGCATCGAGCAGACGTTCTCGGTCAGTCTTCCCGGATCGACGCTGGCGGAAGCTGAAACCCCGGCTGATCTCTGGCGCGCGATGGAAGCGGCTGGCGTGCGACGCGGGCACACGACCCTGCAGCTTCCGGCGGAGGCCGCCCAAGGCCCCGTTGAATCGATACCGAGCGCCGCGGCAACCTTGACCGAGGTGCTCGACTGGCACGCCGATGCGCACCCCGACCGCGTCCACGCCTGGCTCAGGGAACGGGAAGAGCACGTCGAACCCATCACCTACGCGCAACTCCGCGAGACGGCGCTGGCCGTCTCCGGCGGCATCCTCGATGCCGAACCGATGCCGGGCAGCCGCGTCGCGTTGATGCTGCCCACCTGCGCCGGTTTCCTTCATGCCTTCTTCGGGATCCTCTACGCCGGATGCGTACCGGTTCCGATCTATCCCCCGGCGCGGCCTTCCCAGCTCGAGGATCATCTGCGCCGTCAAGCCGTGATACTCGCCAACGCAGGAGCCGAATTCCTGGTCACCGTACCGGAGGCGCGCGTTCTCGCAGACTTCCTGCGCTCGAAGGTCGCGAGCCTTCGCTCCGTCGAGACCGTCGAGGGACTCCGCGGACGCGGCGGAAGCGAAGCCGCCCCGGCACGCGCCGCGAGAGACGTCGCGTTTCTTCAGTACACTTCGGGCAGCACCGGCGATCCGAAGGGCGTGGTGCTTAGCCACGCAAATCTGCTGGCCAACATTCGCGCCATGGGCCGGGCCATGGAAGTCGAACCCGGCCGCGACCTATTCGTGAGCTGGCTGCCCCTCTACCACGATATGGGCCTGATCGGCGCGTGGCTCGGCAGTCTCCATTTCGCAGTGCCGGTCTCGATCATGTCGCCGCTTATCTTCCTGGCCCGCCCCGAGAGCTGGCTGTGGGAGATCCACGCCCGGCGGGCGACTCTTTCGGGTGCGCCCAACTTCGCCTTCGACCTGTGTGTCGGACGGATTGACGACGCCGCGATCGAGGGCCTGGATCTCAGCTCGGCCCGTATGGTCGTCAACGGGGCCGAGCCGGTGCGAGCAGCATCCGTGCGGGCGTTCTGCGAGCGTTTCGCGGCCCATGGCTTCGATCCCGGGGCGCTCGCCCCGGTTTACGGTCTCGCCGAGAGCAGCGTGGGGCTGGCCTTTCCCAAGACCGGCCGGGGGCTGCTCGCCGAACGAGTCGACCGGACCGAGCTGACGGAGCGGTCGCGCGCGGTGCCGGTGACGACCGAGCACAGCGATGCGATCGAGGTCGTAGCGTGCGGTTCGCCGCTCCCCGGGCATCAGTTCCGGGTGATAGACGAATCCGGGCGCGAAGTGCCCGAGCGCAGCCAGGGGAGGCTGCAATTCACCGGCCCCTCGTCGACCGTCGGCTACCACGAGAACGCTCAGGCGACGCGAGACCTGTTCGACGGCGACTGGCTGGAGACCGGTGACCTGGCCTACGTCGCCGGGGGCGAGGTCTATCCGACGGGCCGGATCAAGGACGTCATCATCCGCGGCGGCCGCAATATCCATCCGCACGAGCTGGAAGCCGCCATCGGCGACCTTCCCGGCATCCGGCACGGCTGTGTCGCGGTTTTTGCAGCCGCCGGACCGGGCCAGGCCGACAAGCTGGTGGTGGTTGCCGAAAGCCGCCTGGAGGACGGGCTCGCCCGTGACCGGATGAGGCGCAGCATCGAGGCGGCGGCGGTCGACGTCGCGGGCATTGCACCCGACGATGTCGTCCTGGCGCCGCCTCGCGCAGTGCTCAAGACCTCGAGCGGCAAGCTCCGGCGCGCCGCCACCCGTTCGCGCTACCTTGATGGCCGCCTCCACGAGCCCGGCCCCGCACCGTGGCGGCAACTGCTCGGCCTGTGGCTCTCGACGAGGGCGGCCGGACTTCTTGCCGGAGGACGCCGGACCCTCGGCCACGCATTCGCCGGATACTGGTGGGCGGTGGTTGTGTCGCTGGCGCTGGCCGTATGGCCGCTCATGGTCGTGCTGCCCCGGCGCACCTGGCGCTGGCGAGTGCTCCAGGCGGCCGCGCACGTCATGCTGAAGCTCACCGGCACACGGTTGACCGTGAGCGGCGAAACTATTCCGGAACGCGACGCCATCCTGGTTGCGAACCACTGCAGCTACCTGGACAGTTTGGTGCTCGTCGCGGCACTGCCCGGCGAGACCGCCTTTGTCGCCAAGGCGGAGCTGGCGCCGCAGCTGATCGCCGGGACATTCCTGCGCCGGATCGGCGTGCTGTTCGTGGAGCGGTTTGACGATGCCCGCGGCTTGGGCGACATGGACGACGTCACCAAGGCTGCGCGGGCGGGTCGCCGGCTGGCGGTCTATCCGGAAGGGACCCTCACCCGCCGCCCCGGCCTCCTCGCCTTCAAGCTCGGCGCCTTCGCCGCCGCCGCCGCCGCCAGGGTGCCCGTGGTGCCGGTTACGCTACGCGGGACGCGGTCGGTGCTGCGCGGCGGCCAGTGGTTTCCCCGCCCCGGCAACGTGCAGGTCACGGTGGGCCGGCGCCTCTTGGCGGAGCAGGACGGATTCGACGCCGCGATCGCACTCCGCGACGCGGCGCGGGCAGCGATCTTGGCCGGTTGCGGGGAGCCGGATCTCGCTGGTGAGGAGACCCTGCTGAAGGACCGTCGGACGACGCCCCGCTCACCGTCTGTCTGATCCGGCGCGGCGTGAGCCGACGGGCGCCATCATTAGCGGCATGCTCTATCCCGACGCTCTGTCTGGCCTGGACGGCCCAGCACCGACCTACCCCGACATGATGCGGCACAACGCGATGACGCTCGCGCCGGCGCTGACTTCTTAAGGTTGGGTGCCCAAGATTGACCGCTCCGGGCCAACGAAAATCAACCGGTCGGCGTGCTGATCGGCGGTATCACTGAAGATGCCAGCAGAGGGTCTTCCGGGACCGCGCACGGGGTCGCTCAAGACACCGGTTGCAAACGAAGCTACCGAAGCGACAGACGCCTCATACCATCGGGTTGAGTTCTCGAGCCTCTTGCACGCAGCTCCCTGTACGGCGATACAGACAGCAGTACACTCAGGTACGCTCAGGCTCGGCAAATCTTGGCCGCCAACGCAACAAGTAAGATGGCTCGCTTCATGGCCGATTCTCGGGATCTATCAGGCCCGCCGCCCAACACGGCGCTGATGATCGACGGCGATAACGCCCAGCCTTCCCTAATTGCGGCGGTGCTGGCCGAGGCGGCGAAATACGGAACGTTAACGGTGCGGCGCATCTACGGCGACTGGACGACACCCCAGATGTCCGGATGGAAGAAGGCCCTGCAGGAGGACGCCATTCAGCCGCTACAGCAGTTCCGGTACACGACCGGCAAGAACACGACGGACAGTGCGCCCATCATCGACGCGATGGACCTCCTGCGTTCGGGTGTGGTCGGCGGATTCTGCGTCGTTTCGCGCAACAGCGATTTCACGCGCCTCGCGACGCGCATACGTGAGCAAGGACTGTTCGCGATGGGGATCGGCTGGCCGGATACACCGAGTTCGTTCATCAACGCGTGCGAGCTGTTCGTCAGCACAAGCAACCTCGGCCAGAAAGGCAAGCCGCATCCGCATCCCGCAAATCGGGGAACGGCAGCAACTGGGCCCCGATCGTGATGAAGGCGATCGAGGCGACCGACGGAACCGACGGGCGGATGGATGGGTGGGCACCCCCGTCGGCGGTGGGAGCCCACATGCGCAAGCTCGATCCCGCCTTCGACCCCAGCAGATTCGGACACAAGAGCTTGTCGGCTTGATCAGGTCACGTCCCGAACGCTCCGAACACGGACAGACCGAACCAAGGACGGCGCGTCGGGCATCCGAGAAGTCGACGCCTGGGACAGAGCACCGAATCCGCAGCATTGTCTCCAGGCGCCGGTCGTTCATAAGTACCAGCCCGGCCAGACGCTTCGTGGTCTGGCAACGATCAACGTATCCTGCCCGTACTGAGCTGGGTGGGGCACGCGCAATGAATACCGGAGCGTGGCAAGTCAGGACATCGGCATCTGTCGCATGTCGCCTCATCATGCTGGGCTTCGTCTTTGTCAGCGCGGGCCCGGCCCTAGCGCAGGAGGCGTGTCCCCTGCCCGCTGGCGTGACTCCTCCCCCGGACCCGTCCGTGACGGCGCAGCAGGTGGAAAACAACAAAAACGAGGCCGGCCTCCTGAGGGATTTTGCGCTGTCCGTGAGGGAACGGTCCAGGGAACATTCCCGGCAGGCCACGACAGTGGAGCAAGGGCTCTATATCGGATGCCTCATACGGCAGGAGGGGAGTGTCTGGCGTTCCGGTTCCACCTACATCGTGAGCCTGACGCCCGACGGCCGGGTGTTCCTTCACGCAAAGGACATGGCCTTGGCGGGCAGGCAACTGAACCCCTTGATCTACGGGGCGATCGTTGCGGCGCTGGGCGTCTCTCCAGTCGACTTGGCCAATCTGGCGTCTCCCGACCCTGATACGCGCAACAGCGCTATCGCCGCGACTTTCGCCACATTGTCGAGCGAACCGGATGCTCCCTTCGATACCGCAATTCCCGGTGCTTCCGGCTACGCCAGCGTGTATCTATCGTCGAATCTCGGGGGTCCGATCGTGCTGCTCGCCGGCTTCGATCTCGGTGAATCTCACCTGGTTCCCATTAGCGCTGAAGCCATCGATTACGGCGACCCGGCCATTACCGCCAGGGACGTGGTAGACCGAGAGAGCCTGAAGGCCTTCGTCACGCAGGCGGGCAACTACGTGCTTGAAATCCAGCGGTCCGGCGATCCGACCGCGGCCTCGAAAGCCAGGATCGCCCTGCGTGATCCGAACGGGCCGTGGAGGCAGGGCTCCGTGTACCTTTACCTGCTGGATACGGTCAGCAACATCATCACGTTTCACGCAGCGTTTCCGGACAGATACGAGAGTCGGCCTCTGGTGCCGACCGTCCGCGACGCGGTGACCAGAGAACTTGTTCTGCCGCAGGTCATCGCGGCGGCGAAGAGCAGCCCGGAAGGCGGCTTCCTCGAGTACTACTGGGATGATCCCACCGACGACACCGACCGCGCCGACATCCCCAAGGTGGGCTACGCGAGACAGTTCACCAGCCAAATCGTCAGAACGGACGGAAGCGTCATTCCGGTCAGCCTGATCGTCGGCTCGGGCTTCTACGGCACCGCGCCCGAGGGGGTGGCGGGGGACCACGACACGGTTGTCGAGTCCATCCTTCCACAGGTCATGCGGGCCATGACGGCGAGCACGGTCGATGCGGTCTCGGGCCGCATCGGCCAG
>JAJDYI010000070.1 GCA_022825235.1 Alphaproteobacteria bacterium
GTCCCGCTGCTCCGCGCTCGGGCGCACCCCGGCCGACCGGGCCGCGCCCGCCGGAAACGACCGAGCGCACCCGCAAGCCTCGCAGCCGGCCCCGCCGGGAGGCCCGCAAACAGGCGAACCGGGCCGAGCAGGCCGAGCGTCGGCGCTCCGGCAAGATCACCGTCCAGCAGGCGCTCGACGACACGGAGCGGCAGCGCTCGCTGGCCTCGGTCCGACGGGCGCGCGAGCGTGAGCGGCAGGCCCAGCGCCGGGCGCAGGGCAGCGCCGCCCAGAAGGTCGTCCGCGAGGTCGTGGTCCCGGAAGCCATCACCGTGCAGGAGTTGGCCAACCGGATGGCCGTGCGGAGTGCCGAGGTGGTCAAGACCCTGATGGGCCTTGGCGTCATGGCGACGGTCACCCAGACCATCGATGCCGACACGGCGGAGCTCGTGGTCGGCGAACTCGGCCACCGCGTGAAGCGGGTGTCGGCCGCGGACGTCGAGATCGGTCTCAAGGCGGCGGACGACCGGCCCGAGGATCTGATCGCACGCAGCCCCGTTGTCACCGTGATGGGCCATGTCGATCACGGCAAGACTTCGATCCTCGACGCCCTCCGCTCGACGGACGTGGCGGCCAAGGAAGCTGGCGGGATCACGCAGCACGTCGGCGCGTATCAGGTGACGACGGACAGTGGCCAGAAGATCACTTTCATCGACACCCCGGGGCACGCCGCCTTCACCGCGATGCGGGCACGCGGGGCCGACGTGACGGATATCGTCGTGCTGGTCGTGGCCGCCGACGACGGGGTGATGGCCCAGACGATCGAGGCCGCACAGCATGCCCGTGCCGCCGAGAAGCAGATCGTGCTCGCGATCAACAAGATCGACACCCCGGGTGCCGATCCGGAGCGGGTGAAGAGCCAGCTGTTGCAGCACGAGATCATCACCGAGGACCATGGCGGCGACGTCATTCCGGTCGAGGTCTCGGCGACCAAGCAGATCAACCTCGACGGCCTGACCAACGCGATCCTGCTCCAGGCGGAGATGGCCGACCTCAAGGCCAACCCCGAGCGCACCGCCGAGGGCGTCGTCATCGAGGCCCGGCTCGACCGGGGCCGGGGCGTGGTCGCGACGCTGCTGGTGCAGCGCGGGACCCTCCGGGTGGGCGACATCGTGGTGGCGGGATCGAAGTGGGGCCGGGTGCGGGCCCTCGCCGACGAACGCGGTGCGAAGGTCCAGGGAGCGGCGCCGTCGGTGCCGGTCGAGATGCTGGGCCTGAGCGAGGTCCCCGAAGCGGGCGACGAGTTCGTCGTGGTCAAGAGCGACGCCAGGGCCCGGGAAGTCAGCGAGTACCGCGAGCGGATCGAGAAGCAGAAGCGGGTGGCGGCGCTGGCGAAGGGGGCCACCGTCGAGGAGATGCTCCAGAGCATGGGCACCGACCAGCGCCAGACGGTGGCCGTCATCATCAAGGCGGACGCCCACGGATCGCTGCAGGCAATCGCCCAGGCGCTGGGGGCGCTGACCACCGAGGAGGTGGGCTGCCAGATCCTGTTCCAGGGGGTCGGCGCGATCACCGAATCGGACGTGACGCTGGCGGCCGCGACGCCCGCGCTGGTGATCGGCTTCAACGTCCGGGCGGACGCAGTGTCGCGGCAGCTGGCGCGTCGCCAGGGTGTCGACATCCGCTACTTCGGGCTCATCCACGAACTGATCGACGATGTCCGCTCCATGCTCTCCGACCTGCTTGCGCCCGAGATCCGCGAGGACTTCCTCGGCTACGCCCGCATCAAGCAGGTGTTCCAGGTCAGCAAGATCGGCAACGTGGCGGGCTGCGAGGTGACCGAGGGCGTGGTCCGGCGCGGTGCCAAGGTGCGCCTGCTCCGCGACAACGTCGTCATCCACACCGGCACGCTGGCCACCCTCAAGCGCTTCAAGGACGACGTGGACGAGGTGCGCTCCGGCACCGAATGCGGCATGTCGTTCGAGAACTACGAGGACATCCGGGCCGACGACGTCATCGAGTGCTTCGTGGCCCGCGAGGAACGGCGCACCCTGGGAGACTGACGGCCGTGGCGGCAGGTCGATGGGAGAGCGCCCGGAAGTACCGGGTGGGGCGCGCGGTCCAGGAAGCCCTGGCCCACGTGTTCAGGGGCGATTCGCTCCGGGATCCGGTGCTGCGCGCCACCAACGTCACCGTTCTCGAGGTCCGCATGAGCGCCGACCTTCGGCACGCCGATGTCTTCATCCTGCCGTTCGGCGCGGACCGGGCAGATGCGCCGGCGGAACTGCTCGAGCGCCTTGACCGGGCGGCGCCGTACATCGCGGGAGCGGTCGCGCGCCAGGCGCGCCTGCGCTATGCGCCGAAACTTCATTTCCGGCTGGACCAGCAGCTGGACCGGGCCGCCGACCTCGACCGCCTGCTCGATCCGCCGCCAGCGGCCGATGCCGCCTGAGCCGACCGGCTGGCTCGTTCTCGACAAGCCTGCCGGAATGTCCTCCGCCCGGGCGGTGGCGCAGGTCAAGCGGCTGCTCGGCGCCGCGAAGGCGGGCCACGCGGGCACCCTCGATCCGCTCGCCACGGGGGTCCTGCCGATCGCGCTCGGCGAGGCCACCAAGACGGTGCAGTGGGCGATGGCGGGCACCAAGGCCTACCGGTTCCGCCTCCGCTGGGGCGAAGCCCGCGATACCCTCGACGCCGGCGGTGCGGTGACGGCCCGCAGCGCGGACCGGCCCGAACCGGCGGCGATCCGCCGGGCGTTGCCGGCGTTCACGGGCACCATCTCACAGATTCCGCCGGCGTACTCGGCGATCCACGTCGGCGGGCGCCGGGCGTACGCCCTGGCCCGGGCGGGGACGGCGGTCGAGCCGGCGGCGCGGCAGGTCGACGTGCACGAGCTGGAGCTGGTCGCGGTGCCGGACGTGGATCATGCGGATTTCCGCCTGGTCTGCGGCAAGGGGACCTATGTCCGGAGCCTCGCGCGGGACCTCGCCCGGGCGCTCGGGACCGAAGGCCACGTGGCGACGCTGCGGCGGACCCGGGCCGGCCGCTTCGGCGAGGACGAGGCGGTGACGGTTGCAGAACTTGCCGCAATCGCGGATAAAGGGGGGGTTGGTGCGGAACTACTGCCCCTCGAGGCAGCACTGGCCGGCATCCCGGTGCTGGAAATGACGGAGAGGGAAGCGGCACGCGCCCGGCAGGGTCGCCGCGTCTGTCCGGAGCAAGTCCCCTGCAAGTCCATCGGGGAAGGCGCGATCGTCGCCGCTTGCGCCGGCCGGGCCGTGGCGATCGGCCAGTGGAGCAACCGGGAGTTTTCTCCCCGGCGGGTCTTCCGGACGGATCCGGGGATGCGCAATCGGTCCGAAGGGAACAGTTGATGTCGATTACAGCCGAGCGCAAGACGGCGCTCATCTCCGACTACGGCCGGGACGGGTCCGACACGGGCTCGCCCGAAGTCCAGATCGCGATCCTCACGGAACGGATCAACAATCTCACCGAGCACTGCAAGGCGAATCACAAGGACGCCGACTCCCGACGGGGACTGGTCGGCATGGTGAACTCGCGCCGCCGGTTGCTCGACTACCTGCAGCGGGCCGACGAGGCCAAGTACCAGGAAATCCTTCGCCGTCTCAATCTGAGGAAATAGCAGTCCGTGAAAGACCGGGCCGGCCGTGACCGGCGTGCGTCTCTCCGGATGCCGGCGGATTGTGCGCCGGCACGCACATGTCGCGGGCGCGTCCGGATCAGGCGACCGGACGAAACGCCTGCCTGCCGGACGCAGATGGTCTGGACCCGAAACGTGAAGAGGAGCGTTCAATTCCATGTTCAATATCCAGCGTGAGGAAA
Source organism: Alphaproteobacteria bacterium (assembly GCA_022825235.1). Lineage (GTDB taxonomy): Bacteria > Pseudomonadota > Alphaproteobacteria > TMED109 > TMED109 > VXPW01. Next base: position 3,823 of record JAJDYI010000070.1, read on the forward strand.
TCGATTGGGGCGGACGCCCCCTCGTAATCGAGACCGGGCAGGTGGCCCGGCAGGCAGACGGAGCGGTTCTGGTCACGTACGGGGAAACCCAGGTGCTGTGCACCGCCGTGGCGCGGAAGGAAGTCCGCGAAGGCGCCGACTTCTTTCCGCTCACGGTCAACTATCAGGAGAAGATGTCGGCCGCCGGCCGCATTCCCGGCGGGTTCTTCAAGCGCGAAGGGCGGCCGTCGGAGAAGGAGACGCTGACCTCGCGACTCATCGACCGGCCCATTCGCCCCCTCTTCCCGGCGGGATTCCGCAACGAGACGCAGATCATCTGCACCGTGCTGAGCGCCGACCTCGAGAACGACCCCGACATCCCGGCCATGGTCGGCGCATCCGCGGCGCTGTCGCTCTCGGGCGCACCGTTCCTGGGTCCGATCGCCGGTGCCCGGGTCGGCTTTGCGGGCGGCGCGTACGTGCTCAACCCGCCGATTGCCGAGCTTGCCGACGGTCATCTCGACCTGGTCGTGGCGGGCACCCGCGACGGCGTGCTGATGGTGGAATCGCAGGCCGACGAGCTGTCCGAGGAGACCATGCTGGGGGCCGTGATGTTCGGCCACGAGCAGATGCAGCCAGTGATCGACGCCATCGTGCGCCTCGCCGAGCGGGCGGCCCGGGAGCCCTGGGCGGCCGAGGAGGCGGACGATCACAGCGCCGTGCAGGCGTTCGTCGCCGAGGCCGGGGGCGAGGGACTGCAGGCCGCCTACCAGGTGCAGGAAAAGCAGAAGCGCGTCGAGCAGGTGGCGGCGGTGCGCGCCGACGTCTCTGAGCGGGCGGGCGAGGATCACGACGCGACAGCGGTGGCGGACGCGCTGAAGAAGCTCGAGAAGGACATCGTCCGCTCCGCCATCCTCGACACCGGCACCCGGATCGACGGGCGCGACGTGCGGACCGTCCGCCCGATCGAATGCCTGGCCGGCCTGCTCACGCGCACGCACGGTTCGGCGCTGTTCACGCGTGGCGAGACGCAGGCGCTGGTCAGCGTCACCCTCGGCACCACGCCCGACGAGCAGGTGGTGGAATCGCTGGACGGAGTCGCCCGCGAGCGGTTCATGCTCCACTACAACTTCCCGCCGTACTCGGTCGGCGAGACCGGCCGGATGTTCGGCCCCGGCCGCCGGGAAATCGGCCACGGCAAGCTCGCGTGGCGGGCCCTTCGGCCGCTGCTGCCGGACGCCGAGACGTTCCCCTACACGATCCGCGTGATTTCCGAGATCACCGAATCGAACGGATCGTCCTCGATGGCGACCGTCTGCGGATCCTCGCTGGCCCTGATGGACGCCGGCGTCCCCGTGACGCGTCCGGTGGCGGGGATCGCGATGGGGCTGATCAAGGAAGGCGACCGGTTCGCTGTCCTGTCGGACATCCTGGGCGACGAGGACCACCTCGGTGACATGGACTTCAAGGTGGCCGGGACCCGCGACGGGATCACCTCGCTGCAGATGGACATCAAGATCACCGGCATCACCGAGGAGATCATGCAGACGGCGCTCGGCCAGGCGCGCGACGGGCGTTTCCACATCCTGGATGCGATGGAAGGGGCGCTGGGCAGCGCCCGCTCGCAGATGAGCGCCCACGCGCCCAAGATCGTCAGCATCAAGATCCCGGTCGACCGGATCCGCGAGATCATCGGCCCGGGCGGCAAGATCATCCGCGAGATCTGTGCGACGTCGGGCGCCACCGTCGACGTGAGCGACGACGGCGCCGTCCAGATCGCCTCCAACAGCCAGGAGTCGATCGACATCGCGCTCAAGGAAATCAACAGCATCGTGGCCGAGCCCGAAATCGGGGGCATCTACGATGGAACGGTCGTGAAGGTGGTGGATTTCGGGGCGTTCGTGAACTTCTTCGGGAAGCGCGACGGCCTGGTCCACATCAGCGAGCTGGTGCCTCGGCGCGTGCGCTCGGTGACGGACGTCGTCCAGGAGGGCGACGAGGTGAAGGTCAAGGTGATCGAGGTCGATGACCGCGGCCGGGTCCGCCTCTCGATGAAGGCGGTGGATCAGGAGACCGGCGAGGACCTGGCCAACCGCGCCAAGCCGGCGCCGGAGCCCGCCCGCCGCCGCCGTCCGCCGGCTTGGGAGTAGACTGGGAGCCCCGCGCCCGGGAGGTCGACGCATGAAGCCCTTGAATGCGATCCGCATGGCCGGCCGGGAGATCCTGCCCCTGATCGAGGGGGGCAAGGGCATCTCGGTGACCAACGGCAGGAGCGCGGGGGCGTGGGCGTTCGCCGGCGGGGTCGGCACGTTCTCCGGCGTGAACGCGGATTCGCTGGACGCGAAAGGGCGCATCATCCCGCAGGTCTATTCGGGCCGGACCCGCGCCGACCGCCACGAAGAGCTGGTCCGGTACGCGATCGACGGGGGCGTGGCCCAGGCGCAGATCGCCCATGAGGAGCGGCGCGGCGAAGGCCGGCTCCACGTCAACATCCTCTGGGAAATGGGCGGCGCCCGCCGGGTTCTCGAGGGCATCCTGGCGCGCGCCAAGGGGCTGATCCACGGCGTGACGTGCGGCGCGGGCATGCCGTACAAGCTGAGCGAGATCGCGGCCCGGTTCGGGGTGTACTACTACCCGATCGTGAGCTCGGCGCGCGCCTTCCGCGTGCTGTTCAAGCGCTCGTACCACCGCAACCCGGAATGGCTGGGCGGCGTCGTCTACGAGGATCCGTGGCTGGCCGGCGGCCACAACGGGCTGTCGAACGCCGAGGACCCGAAGCAGCCGGAACCGCCGTATCCCCGCGTGTCGGCGCTCCGCCGGGAGATGTCGGCGGTCGGTCTCGTGGACACGCCCATCATCATCGCGGGCGGGGTCTGGTATCTCCGCGACTGGGCGGACTGGATCGACAACCCCGAGCTGGGGCCGGTCGCGTTCCAGTTCGGCACGCGGCCCCTGCTGACGACCGAGAGCCCGATCTCGCCGCAGTGGAAGAAGCGCCTGCTCACGCTCAAGGCCGGTGACGTCGGCCTCCACCGCCACAGCCCGACCGGGTTCTATTCGTCGGCGGTCCGGAACAAGTTCCTGGAGGAGCTCGACGAGCGGAGCCGCCGCCAGGTGCCGTTTGCGCACACACCGGAGGGCGAACACACCGAGGCCGTGGAGGTCGGGGCGCGAAAGCGCCGGGCATGGATGGCCCCGGCGGATGCGGTCCGGGCACGCGAGTGGATGGCGGCTGGGTACACCGAGGGGCTCAGGACCCCGGCGCAGACGATGGTGTTCGTCACGCCGGAGCGGGCCCGGACGATTCGGCAGGACCAGACCGATTGCATGGGCTGCCTCTCCCAGTGCCTGTTCTCGAACTGGGCCGACAACGAGGATCACCGCACCGGCCGGAAGGCCGATCCGCGGAGCTTCTGCATCCAGAAGACGTTGCAGCAGATCGCCCACGACGCCGACGTGGACACGCAGCTCATGTTCGCGGGCCACAACGCGTGGCGGTTTGCCGAGGATCCGTTCTACCGGGACGGCTTCATCCCGACCGTCCGCCAGCTGGTCGCCCGCCTGCAGACCGGCGACTAGGCGTCCCCGCCCGCGCCCGCCGGCACCCCTATAGTGTCGCGGGTCGAAACTGCCGACGCCTTCTCCGGGACGATGTCCGCCTGGAGGCGTCGAGGAGACACGTGATGCCGGACGACGCAGCCAGTCCGTTCCTGTCGGATCGGGGCGCCGACTTCGACGTAGTCATCGTGGGCGCCGGGGTGGCTGGCCTCTACGCGATCTACCGCCTGCGCAAGATGGGGCTCAGGGTCCGGGCCTACGAGACCGGGGACGGGGTCGGCGGCACCTGGTTCTGGAACCGCTACCCGGGGTGCCGCTGCGACGTCGAGAGCTTCGAATACTCCTTCTCGTTCGACGAGGACCTGCAGCAGGAATGGGAGTGGCCGGAGCGGTACGGCACCCAGCCCGAGATTCTGAAGTACGTCGAGCACGTGGTCGAGCGCTTCGACCTGATGCGGGATGTCCAGCTGAACACGCGGATCGCGGCGGCGGAGTTCGACGAGGACACGCTGCTGTGGACGCTGACGACGGCGTCCGGCGAGCGGGTCACCGCGCCGGTCTGCATCATGGCGGCCGGCAATCTCTCGACCCCGCGCCGGCCCGACTATCCCGGGCTCGATGCGTTCGCGGGCCGGTGCTACCACACCGGCCTCTGGCCGAAGGAAGGCGTCGACTTCACGGGCCTGCGGGTGGGCGTCGTCGGCACGGGCTCGTCGGGTGTCCAGTCGATTCCGCACATCGCCGCGCAGGCTGCCGAGCTGACCGTGTTCCAGCGCACGGCGAATTTCATCCTGCCGGCCCGCAACCACCCGCACGACCCCGAGAAGGTGCGCCGGCACAAGGCCGTCTACGCCGAGCGCCGGCACGCCGCGTTCGACACGCCGTTCGGGATCGCGGGGTATCCCCCGCCGACCAAGAAGGCGCTGGAGGCCACGGCCGAGGAGCGGCGCGCCCAGTACGAGGCGAAATGGCAGGAGGGCGGCAGCATCAGCTTCCTTTTCTCGTACACCGATCTCCTGCAGGACAGCGAGGCCAACGAAACGGCGGCGGAGTTCGTGCGCGAGAAGATCCGGCAGACGGTGCAGGACCCGGTGACCGCGGAGCGCCTGTGTCCGGATAACCATCCGATGGGCACGAAACGCCTGATTCTCGACACCAACTACTTCGAGACCTACAACCAGCCGCACGTGTCGCTCGTGGACCTCCGGGGCACCCCGATCGAGACGATCACGCCGCGGGGGATCCGGACGACGGACGCGGAGTTCGACCTGGACGCGATCGTGTTTGCGACCGGCTTCGACGCCATGACCGGCGCGATGCTCGCGATCGACATCCGCGTAAAGGACGGGGTGACCCTGGAGGAGCAGTGGACGGGCGGGCCGCGCACCTACCTCGGCCTCATGGTCGCCGGGCTCCCCAACCTCTTCATGGTCACCGGTCCGCAGAGCCCAGGTGTCAAGAGCCAGATGATCCTGTCGATCGAAATGCACGTGGACTGGATCGCCGGGTGCCTCGAGCGGATGCGGCGCAACGGTCAACGGCGGATCGCCGCGACCGCGAAGGCGCAGGAGGACTGGGTGGACCACGTCCGCGAGGTGGCGGAGGCGACGCTCTATCCCCAGGCAAACTCCTGGTACATGGGCGCCAACATTCCGGGCAAGCCCCGTGTCTTCATGCCCTACGTGGGCGGCGTTCACACGTACAAGAAGGTCTGCGACGACGTCGTCGCCAAGGGGTACGAGGGCTTCGTGCTGAGCGGAGAGAAGGTCGGGGCCTAGTCGCCCGCCGGACCTGCGCGGTCCGTGACCCTCAGGAGCCGCGGTACGGGGCGCGGTTGATCGGCTCCTCGCCCCGCGAGACGCGGACCACGTTGGCGAGGGCGACCTCGAAGTTCCGCCGCTTGGACTGGAAGGTCTGGCCGCCGACGTGCGGCGTGACGAGCAGGCGCTGCCGCGCCGGGCCGGACAGCTTGAGAAACGGATGATCGGGGGGCAGCGGCTCCGACTCGAACACGTCGAAGCCGGCCGCCCCGAGCCGGCCGGACTCCAGGGCCTCGGCGACGGCGCCGTCATCGACGACCCCGCCCCGGCCCACGTGAATGAGCATCGCGCCTGGCTTCAGGAGGCCGACGCGGCGGCGGTCGAGCACGTGACGGGTATCGCTGCGTCCCGGCAGCGCTACCGCGACGATGTCGCAGGTCGCGAGCAGCTCGTCGATCGGCAGCGCCGGCACCTCCGGGTCCTGCTGGTCCCGGTGCGCGGCCCGCACCACGTCGAGCCCGAGCCCCCGGAACATCCGCGCGATCTGCTTGCCGATGTGGCCGTAGCCGACGACACCGACGCGGCCCGAGAGTTCCCGGGCCATGTCCGCATGCGCCTTCCGCGCGGCGAGCCACTCCGGCTCGCCGCCGGTTTCCAGCATTGTGAGCGGCCGGGTCAGCCGAAACGCGAGCTGGACCGCCAGCTGCGCGACCGAGGGTGCATTGAGACCGGGAACGTGGCAGACGGGAATCCCGCGCCGCGCGCACTCGGCATGGTCGACGTTGTCATACCCGGCCCCGGTCAGCTGCACGAGGCGGACGTCCGGCGCCAGGTCGAGCAGCGCCTTGTCCACGCGTCCGAAGCCGGACCCGATCAGGATGTAGTCGGCGCCGTCGGCGCCGGCTTCCACTTCGGCGCGAACGGTCGCCCGTCCGAACCGGATGGCGAAGCCGTCGGGTACCGCGAGGCCGGTCGCCCGGAAATCGGCTTCCGGCCAGAGGAACGCGATCAGGGGCTCAGGCATCGCCGGGCGCACGGTATCCGGGCAGAGGGGTGGCGGTCATCATTCGGTACTCGCAGTGGTGTCAGCGGACAGGCCGTCGGGACTTCTACCAGATCAGGGCGGGCGCTCAACGGGTGGCCGGCTCCGTCCCGACCCGCCCAGCGGGCCGCCGGCCTTCGGGCGACCTTCGCGGAGCCGCCGGGATCGGCCTTGCCGGTCGCGGGGAGACGGCGCCGCCGGTCAGGCCGGCGATCCCTCCACCACGGTGACCCGGGAGATCCAGCGTTGCCGGCGCCGGTCGAGCCGGACGTCGATGCCCTCGGCCTCGTAGTCGGCCACCGGAACGGAACCCTTGTCGACGGTCAGTGGGGGCGCCAGCACATTGGCGTTGAGGACGGCATAGAGCTGTCCCTCGAGCTCGCAGGTCGCGGCCGCGAGCACGCCGCATTGCTGGCACAGGAGGAACGTGGCGGTCTCATGGCCAAACCGGTACCGGCTGACGCGGTCGGGCTCAGCCAGGGTGAGCGTGAGCTGGCCCGCGGGAACCGAGACGTAGAGCGCAGCATGCCGTTGGCAGAAGTCGCACCCGCAGTGGCGCGGCGACAGGGAGGCGCTCTCGTCCATCGTCAGCGCGACCCGGATGGCGCCGCAATGGCAGTTGCCGTTCAGCCGTTTCTGCATGCATTTGGTTCCTTCCGAAGTGCCGTCCGGACGGCTGGCGGGGGAGCGATCAGCGCTCGACGGCCGTGAACTTGATCCCGCCGAAGGCCTGTTCGGTGGGCACGATCTCGATCGTGGAGACGTTCACCCGCCAGGGCGCGCCGACGGCATAGAGGATCGCCTCGGCCACGTCTTCCGGCTGCAGTTCGTCGAACGACCCGTACGTCTTTCGGGCCGCTTCCTCGCCCGCGGCGCCCGCCACGAACTCGGTGACGACGCGGCCGGGACAGATCTCGGTGACGCGGATGCCGGTGCCCGCCAGGTCCAGCCGCAGGTTCTGCGAGGCGAGTCGGACCGCGCCTTTCGAGCCGCCGTAGATCGGTGACTGGAGCGGATACAGGCCGGCCACCGAACCGATCCCGACCACATGCCCGCGCTTGCGCTCGCGCATCCCCGGGAGCACGGCGCGGAGCGTGTGCAGGAAGGCGGTGACGTTGGTGTCGATCGTCAGGTCGATGTCGCCGGGGTCAGCGTCGACGAAGCTCGCCATGCCCCGCCCGAGGCCGGCGTTGGCGACCAGGACGTCGACATCGAGCGGTCCGAGCGCGGCGTACAGCGCGTCGGTGTCGCACAGGTCGAGCACCATGGGAGTTGCCCCGGTTTCCTCGGCCAGTTCTTCCAGGCGCTCGGCGCGTCTTGCCACGGCGGTGACGGCGAGGCCGGCCTTGCACAGGGCGCGGACAGTCGCCTGGCCGATGCCGGCGGACGCGCCCGTCACCAGGGCTGTCCCGTAATCATCCATTGCCATCGAGAGCCTCCGTCGCCGCAGTCGGTGTGCGGGCGCATCATAACGGCCTCCCTTCGCCCGACCGCAACGCGCCCCGCGCTGGCCGGGGGGTTCGTGGGCGCCGGCGGACAGACGAACGGGAGCGGGGACGCCCGTGTGCGGCTGTCTCGACCGTGGCGGGGCACCTTGCCGGGCAAAGGCAAATCCGTCCGTCCAGGACCGAGTGTCCAAATGAAGATCAGCAGGATCCGAAGGATCCGCAACTGCAGGGTGGTCGGAATCACAACTGTGCAATTGAATGTAGATCAATAACAGCTCTTCCTGATCTCAAGTGAGGCTGACAGTACATGGACTGTGTTCAGATTACCAGTTGTAAGCGGGATATCGTATTTGCAAACTGTTCTTTGGTCGCAGTCGGAAGTCTTTACGTTTGGTCATGGATCTGCAGCTGCTTGAAAAGATATGACAGCAATGTTGACGGGATCAGGCGTGTTTATTTGCAATGTTCTTTTCTGCCGACTAAGCTGTTTGCTCTTACGACAGTTTGCTGTCCGTAAAGAGGGAGGAATGCAAAATGAAACGACTGATCTTAGCGGTCGTCATCGCCTGGGTCGGAACCGCCGAAGCTGCGGACAAACGCTGCCCCTGGCAGCAGGACGATCCGGAGGACCAGATCGGTGCCACGCGCACCCAGACCCCTGAAAACGTCCTGGAGTCCATCAAGCTGGTGCGCACGGGCGAGATCATCCGGCTCGGTCACGTGTACGACGAGGTCACCCTTGGCACGCCGCCGTTCGGTCGCGTGTTCGACGTCACGATCGCCCCGTTCAGCTTCCCGGACGAAGAGGAGAATTCCCAGTCGTTCTACTCCGGCGGGGTGGTGGCGTCGATCGGCCAGATCGCTACGCAGTTCGACGGGCTTGCCCATGCCGGGCATGACCTTGGCTACTACAACTGCTTCACGCACGAGGACATCGGGCCGGACGAGCTCGGGCGCACCAAGGCGCTGGGGGTCGAGCTAGTGAAGCCGTTCTTCACGCGCGCGATCCTGCTCGATTTCGTCAACAATTCCGACGTGCCGAAAGTCGACTTCAACGGCCAGCAGATCGTCGAGGATTCCTACACGATCACGGTTGCCGACGTGGAGGCGGTACTGGCGAAGCAGGGCGTTGAAGGGCCCGGCGTCGGGGACGTGGTGCTGATCCATACCGGATGGGATGCCCTGTTCGGGATCGACAACGAACGGCACTTCAATTCCCCGGGCATCGGCAGCGAGGTTGCCTGGTGGCTGGCGGAGCGGGGCATCGCCATGCTCGGCACCGACACGCAGCATTCGGAAGCCGCGGTCGGCGGACGCAGCACGGAGCTGCTTGAAGACCCCTACCTTCTGGGCGAGGAATACGGGTTCATCTTCAACAGCGCGCATTTCATCCTGATCACCCAGCACGGCATCCACCTGCTGGAATGGATGCGCCTCGGTGAGCTGGCGGCGGCGGTCGCTGCCGATGTTGGCGGCGATGCGAACCCGCACGAATTCCTGTTCGTGTTCTCGCCCCTGCCGATCAAGGGCCTGGGCGGCGCCCCGGGCAGCACGGCCATGGCCGTACGTTAAGCCGAAGTTCCCGGCCGTGTAAGCATCAGATTTGCCGGTAAGGTGCGGTTCCGCATGGTCAAAGGGTGCGCGCAGTGAGTCCATATGTTCCCATGTAATACGCGGATATAGGCTTGACATGACTGCGGTGTTCCGGCAGGAT
>JAJDYI010000054.1 GCA_022825235.1 Alphaproteobacteria bacterium
CTGGTCACGCAGCCCACCGCCACCCAGCGACGCGCCGCCGAGCTGATCGAAACGTTCCCAGTACCGGGAACCGCCTGAACCGGAAAACCCCCCGCAGGGTCAACGACTTGCTGTCTTCCGGCCCGGGGAACTTCGGGTTAAGCGTCGGGCTGCCGGCCGGCCCGCCGGGGGCCGGCCGGCGGTTGCCCGGTCCGCGTCGATCGCCGGGGCGCGGCTACTCGATCAGGGCCGCGTCGCGCACGCGGTGAAAGTTCTGCAGACCGATCTCGTTCCGACCGAACATGACTTCCCGCTGGAGGCCGGCGGCGAGGTTTGACTGCACGCTCTCCATCATGGCGAAGTCCTCGCGGTCGAGCACGCCGAGGACGAGCCCGAGCACCTCGTCCCAGTCGCGCACGGCATCATCGTCGGCCGGTGACGAGAAAGTGATGCGGCATTCCGTCGTGCCGGGCTGTTCCGGGTCGGGAAAGAAGCGGTACAGTTCCATGTGCGGGCCCTGGCTGAGCAGTACCGCGTTGGGAAACAGGCGATAGATGATGGTCGCGTGCGGGACCAGCCGCCAGTTTGCGGGATCTTCGCAGCGCTGGTCCTCGATGCTGCGGCGCGGGGCCACGAGGCGCGCGTGCCGCCCGAACGGTTCGTACAGGAACGCCTGCCGCAGGATCGTCTTGGCGATCGTCCGCCGGTGGAGGACGGCCACGTGGTGGAGCTCCAGGAACGTGTCGACGCCGAGCTTCCAGTTCATCCGCTTGGTCCAGGTGTGGCTGCCCCGCCGGACGTGGTCTGAGAGCCGGTAGCCGGCGAGTTCGCGGCCGAGCGCCTCGAGACCGGGGTCCGGCACCTTCGCGGCCGTGGGATCGAGCAGCAGCCAGATCAGGCCGTCGCGCTCCTCCGTCGGAAACCGCATGAGGCGCGTGTCGTCGACGTCGACTTCCGGGAAGTGCTCGCTTTCCGGGAGCGCGCGCAGCACGCCGCAACGGTCGTACGCCCAGCCGTGATAGGGGCACGCGAACGCCTTGCCGACCGTGCCTTCGCCAGACAGCAGGCGGGCGCCCCGGTGCCGGCAGGTATTGAGGAGGCCGCGCACGGAACCCTCGTCATCGCGCACGAGAAGCACCGGTACCCCGGCGATGTCGAACGCCAGGTAGTTGCCAGGTTGCGGGATCTCGCATCCGAGCGCGACGAGCAGCGGGTGGCGACGGAAGAGGGCGGTGCTCTCGGCTGCCAGCGCGGTGTCTGCGGTGTAGCGGGCGCCGTCGATCACCATCGTGCTCTCGGCCTGCGGGATGGCGCGCCGCTCGACGCGATCAAGTGCCTCGGCGGCAAGTCGTCGTTCGGTTTCTCGCTGCATCGCTGATCGTTCGCGGTTGGGCCTCAGCGCATACTACTTGGGGTTCCGGCGCCCGGGATCAACGGTCGCCCGCCCCCGAGGCCGCGTGTGCCTTCGCGCCGGCGACGCGTTCGGACGGGCAGGGAGGCTGGTGACGGGCGCCCGGCAGCCCTTCAGGGCGTGTAATGCGGCACGACGTAGGGGCCCTCCGGCACGAACGCCACCCGGGGATCGCCGGCTTCGGTCACACTCCGGGCAATAGCGTCCTCGACCGAATCGATCATCGCGACTCCGGTCAGACTGCGCTCCTCTTCGCTGAGGCCCGTCGTGTAGAGCGAGACGGTGCCGGCCCGCATGGGGGCGAGCTGCTTTTCGGCCTGCCATTCGTCGACGTCTGCATGCCGCTTGTCGAGAAGGCTCTCCAGGAACCGGTCGGGCCCCAACGCGATGAGACGCCGCTGGGCATCCACGTACTCGGGCGACCCCATGCCTTCCGAGCAGGCGGAGACGACGATGAGGTTCCCCTTCGGCGACAGGATGTCCAGCGGCCCGACCATGCCCTTGACCGTCTGGTAGTAGGTCTTGTCGAGCGGGTAGCCGGCGCTTGACGTGACGATCGTCGGAAAGCGCTCGGATACCGGAAGCTCCGTGTACGCGCGCGTGAACGCCACCGCCTGCAGGTGGCTTTCCACGATCTCGCCGTAGTTGACGAAGGACATCCGGCGTTCGTCGTCCAGGACCGTGTTGATCGCGTAGGCGCCGCCGATCATCCGGACGACCTCGAGCTGGTCCTCGTGCAGCGGGTTGTCCGTGAGGACGCAGTTGGCGGCGTGCGGGTTTTCCATGTAGCGGGCGCTGTGGAACGTGGTGATGGTGTCGGCGTGCGCGACGCCGGGCGCGATGATCTTGCGCCCGCCCGAGTAGCCCGCCATGAAGTGCGGTTCCACCAGGCCGATCGCGAGGCGCAGGTCCGCCTCGACGAACCGCCGGTCGAGCTTGATGACGTTGCCGCGCCGGGTCGTCCCCGCCTCGACGTGGTCGGCGTCGCGGCGCGCGAAGTGGTTCACCACCCGGAACGTGTCGAGGACCCACGCGTCACCCACCACTTCGAGGAGTTCGTCGCCCTCGTTCGGTCGATGGAGCCCGGTCGCCACGAGCACCGTGATTGCCTCGGCCGGCAGCCCGCCCGCGAGCAGTGTGCGCAGCACCGCCGGCAGGATGTCGCCGTTGGGAACGGGACGGGTGATGTCGCAGATCAGGACGCAGGCCGACCGGGCGGCGGCCGCGGCTTCGTGGAGCGGCGGCGCGCCGACCGGCGCGGCGAGCGCGGCGGCGACCGCATGTGACGGATCGGCCAGCACCGGCATCTCAGGCTTCCGGAGCACGGTGGCGCGCCACGCGTCCGCGACTGCGACGCCGAGGGATCCGCGGTCGTAGTTCAAGTCAACGCGCATGGGCGGCTCCGACCGGGTCGGCCCGGTTAGCACGAGCGTAGCCGACCGCGCGCAACGCGGCGCAGGCGGCACCGAAGCCGTTATCGATGTTCACGACCACGACCCCGGGGCTGCAGCTGGTGAGCGCACTGTTCAGCGCGGTCTCCCCGCGCCGGGCGGCGCCGTAGCCGGTGGAGACGGGGACGGCGATCACCAGTCCCGGGACGAGCCCGCCGATGACGCTCACCATCGCCCCGTCCATGCCGGCAACCGCGATGACCACGTCCATTTCCGCGAGCCGGTCCACCTGCTCGAGTACCCGCCACAGTCCGGCGACGCCCACGTCGCACACCAGTTCGCAAGCGACGCCCGCGTAGGCGAGGGTCCGGGTCGCCTCGTGGGCCACGCGCGCATCGGACGACCCGGCCGTCACGATGGCAATCCGGGCAGGCCCTTCCGGCGGTGCGACGGCTCCGAAGATCCCGGTCTGCGAGAGGGCGTGGTAGTCGAGCACAGCCGCGTGCTCGGCGCGCAACGCCTGAAACTGCGGCTCCGACAGGCGGGTCAGGAGCATGCTGCGGCCGCTGTCGGCCGCTTGTTTGAGGATGTGTGCGAGCTGCGCTGGGGTCTTCGTCTCGCAGAGGACCGCCTCCTCGAGACCGATGCGGGCGCGCCGGCCGACGTCGAGCCGGACCTCGCGGCTGGCGTCGTTCACGGTGCGTCCTTGCCGACCACGGCGCTCCCGCGCCGGTACGGCGCGAAGCCCACGGCTCCCGGTCGCCCGGCCGGCGCGAAGAGGGCGCGGACGCGCTCGCCCCATACGCTCTGCTCGTGCCGGTCGATTCCGGCGAGGGTCGGCGGGTCCAGTTCGATCACGACACCGCCCGCGCGCACCCGGCAGCGGACCGTCTCCGGCGCGAGTTCCCGCCGGAGCAGGCGCTCGGCAGCATCGACGGCGCGCAGGTCGTCGCCGGCGATGCCGATCCCGGTCTCGACGCGGCTCGAGAGGCAGGGTGAAGCCGGCAGGTCGGCGAACTCGTGCAGGCCGTGGGCGACCGCGAGCCGGCGGATCCCGGCCTTGTCGATGCGGGCCTCGATCCACGGATGGCGCACGGCGTGGTCGGCGGCGGCCTTGAGCCCGGGCCGAAAGTCGTCGAGGTCGTCGAGGTTGGCCCCGGAGAGCACGGTCGACGCGGTGTGCTCGCGGACTGTCTGGTAGAGGTTCTGCTTGCAGTAGAAGCAGCGGTTGACGGGGTTGCGGAGGTAGTTCGGGTCAGCGAATTCGCCGGCGTCGATGATGCTGAGCGGCCAGCCCTCGGGCTCGGCGCGCGCCCGCAGCCGCTCGGTCGCCTCGGGGGGGACAGCCGGAGAGACGGCGTGGAACAGCCGCGTCTCGGAGGGGTTCCGGGCCAGCGCGAGCGCTCCCAGGGTGGTGCTGTCGACGCCGCCGCTCACGGCCACGGCCACGGGCCCCAGCGTGTCCAGCACGCCGTGGAGGGCATCCAGCAAGTCAGTCGTTGTCGTGGTCACGCTCGCTTCCAACGTGGTCTTCGTGGGTGTCGCCGAGCGCCTGCCGTTCGGCCCGGGCACGCAGTTCCGCCCGCCCCGCCTGCCCGACGCCGGCGGCCCGGAGATCGGCAAGTTCCGCCTTCGCTGAACGCGCGCCGTCGGGGCGCGTCGCCACCTTAACGCGGATCGGATGCTCTGCACCATCAACGCTCATCATGGTGCGCGGCAGGAGGAAGCGCTCCGTGAGCGTCCAGCGGAGCCCGAGGGTGGTGGTCTCGCGGAAGCACCGGTCGGACACGGCGCGGGCCTGTTCGGGACGGGCCAGCACCTGGATACGGGCGGCCAGCCGGTTCTCCTTGCCGCTGACGGCGTGCTGGGAGACGTCGAGGACGCCGTCCGCCGCGCGCAGGCGCTCGAGACCGACCGCGAGATCCTCCGGCGACTGGTCGTCCACCTCGAAGGTCAGCACGGCGACCCGGTCCGCCTCCGGGTTTTCGGCCGCTGGCTCGTAGAACTGCGCCCGAAGGACGTTGCTCCGACCTTCGAACGTGCTGCTTCCGAACCCGTGCCCGGTGGCGCGCAGCCGCCGCGGGACGAAATCCGCCGCCTGTTCCGGTGCCAGATGGCGGAGGATGGCGGCCCCGGTCGGCGTGATGCGCTCGCCGTCGATCCCGTCGTCGACCAGCACCATGCCGTCCAGCAGCCGGCTGGTCGCCGGGGCGGGAATCGGAAGCATGCCGTGCTCGGTCCGGACCATGCCGCGGCCCCGGGGCAGCGCGCCGCACGACCAGCTGGGCGACCCGGCGGCCTCGATCAGCGCCGCCGCGGCGACCAGGTCGACCGGCGTGTCGAGGCCGCCCAGTTCGTGAAACGACACCGCGGTCTCCGGGATTCCGTGCACGCCGGCTTCCGCCTCGATCAGCAGCGCCAGAATGTCGAGGGCCCGCATGCGCACCGCCCGTGCGAGCGACGCCCGTGCGATCCATTCACGGACGACGTCTGCCGGCGTCGCGTGCGGCGGCGCGGGGGACGTGACCCGGAAGCGGCGCCCGCACAGCACGCCGTCGCTGTGCGTCTCGAACGCTATCGACACCCGGTCACCGAGCCCGAGGGCCTGGACGGCCGCCTCCACGGCTTCTGCGTAGTCGGGACGGGCGTCGACCATCGATGCCGCGAACATGTCGCCGGCCGCCCCTCCTACTGCATCGAGATGAACGTGCATCGGCGGGTCCTCGGGAGCGGGGGACGACGTGTGTGGTCCGGAAGGGCCGGCGTCGGCCCGCCGGCACGTCCGGGGGTCGCGGGGGGGTGCTGCCGACCGGAGGCGTCGGCCGCCGCGTGCTGTAAGGTGCGGCCCGCGAGTGTACCACCGGCGTGCCGCCGGCCGTGACGGCTCGCCCCGTCGGGACGCGCTGCCGGGGTGTGCGGCGGGCGGTGTCGAGGGTCCACCCGGCGTCGCACCCAGAGGGAGCCCGAAGTCCATGCAACCAGTTTGTCTCGTGATCGGCGCCGGTGCCGGAATCGGCGGCAATGTCGCGCGGCGCTTTGCCCGCGACGGCTACCACGCGGTGCTGTGCCGACGAACCGACGAAGAGGGCCTGAAGACACTGGTCGCGGGCATCACGGCCGACGGCGGGAGCGCATCAGGCTTCCTGCTGAACGCCGTCGAGCCCGACAGCATCGAGCAACGGGTCGCGGACGTGGAGGCGAACATCGGCCCGATCGAGGTCGTGGTCTACAACCTCGGCGCCCAGATCGGCAACCGGACCCTCGCGGACACGAGCTACAAGGCATTCGAGCGCGGCTGGCGCATGGCCACGTTCGGCCTGTTCCGCACGGCGAGCAGCGTGTGCCCGCACATGGTGGAGCGCGGCAAGGGGACCATCCTCGTGACCTCGGCCACGGCGGCGATGCGCGGGAACAAGGAGCAGCACTCGCACGCCGCGGCCATGGGCGGTCGGCGCATGCTGTGCCAGTCCCTCAACGCGGAGTTCAGCGCCAGGGGGATCCACGTGGTCCACATCCTCATCGACGGGGCGGTGGATGCACCGGACACTCTCGGGAAGATGCTCGGGCCGGAGGCCTTCCAGAAGCTCCGCGAGGAAAGGGGGCTGGAACACGACGGGCTGCTGGTGCCCGCCAAGATTGCCGAGACGTACTTCCACCTCGCGCACCAGCACCGCTCGGCCTGGACGCACGAGCTGGATCTTCGGGCATTCTCGGACCTGCCCTGGTGGAATCACTGACCTGAAGCCGGCGCGGCCTGTCCGCGCAAGGGCCTATCGAGCTGGCACTGAGGAACGCAGGCGGAGTACGAGAGTCCCGAATACGGCTCGGATCCACTTCGATCCGGCGTGAGTCCGTGAGTAAACGTTCGGTCAGGTTTTGACAGGGAGCTCAAACCAATCTGCGAGGACTCCCTGCTGGTCTGCTTCATCGGCAACGGAGCCGTTGTAGGCGGAGCCGACGGGTGTGGTGCGTGTGGCCGAAGGTCACGGGAGGCCAGCGGCCTTGCGCAGCGCCGCGTTGATGCGGCTTTGCCAGCCGGGGCCGCTGGCACGGAATGCAGCGAGGACGTCGGGGTCGAGACGGAGCGTGGTGGAGATCTTGGTCACTTTCGCTTTCGGCCGGCCGCGTCGAACCGGTGCCATGGAAAATCTTGCCTGCCATTCCGGCGTGCTGAGATCGGGGAGATCGTCATCGGAGCCGGTGCTCGTAGAGTGCGCGTTCACGTGCGTTGGCCTTTCTCATGCTGATGATGCGGCGTGCGTCGTCGCGTAGCGTGACGTCACGCTTCGCCGGGTCGTAGGCGATCCGCATAGTTAATGTAACTACAGAAAATAGGGCAAGGTCAACAGGTCAGAAATGCACAACGGAATTTGCAGGTTGTCGCACGGCGGAAGGGGGCCGCAGCACGCTAGTTTCTTGACACTAGCGGCGTGATGCCAGAAACCTTCGCCGGCAAGCTCGTCGCCGCTTCTGGCCCAAAGGAAACCAGCAACATGTATCGGGTCTTCGGGATCATCATCGCGGTCACACTGTGGGCGTCGGCATCCCACACTGCAACGGGCGCCAGTGACCATTCAGGGGATTCGGCCGCCGATGCCGGCCGTGGCGTGGGGGCGGATGGCGTCGAAGGCGACATGGCCTACCTGCACTCGCTGCAGATCTTGGACGAAAACGGCAATGCGATTGCCACCAGTCCGGCATTCGATCGGGAAACGACGTCTTACGCGGTCGTGCTTGACGAGAACGCGAGCGCCATCGCGCTGGAGATGAGCGCCGGACACGGCACCCGGGCGGGCCTCGCGTTTCAAGTCATGGCCGGCGGCATGACGATGTCGCGCTACGTCGACCTTACGAGAGAGGCCCAGGACCAAGGGGCGGTGGTCACTTATCGACATGCGTTTTCCAACATGACCACGCGCGGGCTCTTCGAGATCATCGTGCGGGTGGCGACCGAGGACGGTCAGGCTTCAAACACCTACACAGTCACGATCACCCGACGCGGACCGACCCTCGCCTGCAGCGTCGGACTGGCACTGAACGCCGGCGAGCGTTGCAGCGTCTCCGGCGGCGGGGTCTTCGAAATTCATTCGGATGGATGTGTCACTGGCCTGCCCGATGTTGCCGGTGAGTTGTTCATGGGCGAAGGCAGCATCACGGCAAGCGGGCTCTGCATCCGAGGCTACGTGCAAAAGGGCGGCTTCAGGGCCAGTGCGACCGCGGATGCCTCTGCCTGGTTCATCGAATCATTACCTTAGGACACGACACGGCAGTTCGGGATCGCGGCGTCCCGGTCGACAGGTGCCTTGCGGGAAACTCGGTTCCGCACCGCCTTGTTGGATGGCTTTCTGGCTTCGAAGCCGGATCGTGCGCTTCGATGATTCCCGTGACCGGCCGGCGGGCCCGCGGAATGATGCTCCGCGAGGTCACGTCCGCCTGATGGCGGGCTTCATGCCTCGGCGCTCGGGTACGCCCGGCCGTCCGACCCCTTGGCCCCGCGCGGCCTGCCGTCGATTGGGGGGTAGCGCCCGCGGGCGCTGCTACCAGATGACCTTGCCCGGATCGCCCTTGTAGAGCGAGCGGATATAGGCGATGACCTTCCAGATTTGCTCGTCGGTCAGGCTGCTGGACCAGCCCACCATCGTGGTGCCCTTCCGGCCCTTGGCGATGGCCTTGAAGATCGTCGCGTCCGTCGGCCGGTAGACCCACTGGTCGTCGGTCAGATCAGGGCCGACCGCTCCGCCGGCCTCCTTCCCGTGGCAGGCGTAGCAGCCGGTCTCGGCCCACAGCCGCTTGCCCTGGGCGATCGCGTCGGGGTCGCCTGTAAACGGATTGGTGTCACCCTGGGCCGGGGCCGGTAATGCAGTCCAGAGAACGGCAGCCAGGCCGGTCACCAGGAGAGAGTTCGCGAAGAGCTTGAAGCGCATGACGGCTCTGGTGGGACAAGGGAAGAAGTAGCCCCGGGGGAGAGCGTGGCGCTCTCCCCCGGGGACCTCAGAATACCGCGAGTCGGTTCCGACTGCGGTCGCCGGCCTACCGGTCGAAGAGGCCGAACACCATCAGGTAGCCGCCCTTGCGGCTGTCCTTCAGCTGCGGTGCGCCGCCCTTTCCGAAGATGGCCCAGCCGGTCCAGCCGCCGAAACCTGCCGGTACGGCGACGTACTGCCGGCCGTCGATGGCGTAGGTCATCGGGCTGCCGAAAATGCCGGTGCCGATGTTGTAGGAGAAGAGCTCTTCACCAGTGTCCTGCTTGTACGCCTTGAACTGACCCTCAGGCGTTCCCGCAAACACCAGGCCACCGCCCGTGGTGAGCAGCCCGCTCGTGTACGGGGAAGGCGCCTTGACGGTCCAGACCTTCTCACCGGTCCGTCCGTCGAACGCCACCAACTGCCCGTAGCCCGGGTTCCAGCCGATCGTGCCAATGCCCCAGTAGGGCTTGCCGACCGTGCGTTCGGGCGGGTTCAGCCCCTCGCCGAGCGGCGCGCTCTTGATGTCCACGCAGATCTCGCGGCTCGGCACGAAGATCATCTTCGTATGCGGATTGACCGACATCGGGTTCCACCACTTGCCGCCTTCGGACGCCGGACAGATGTCCTTCGCCTCGTAGTCGTAGGTCGGCACCTTTTCCGGATTGACGATGGGCCGCCCCTCCGGGGTGAACCCGGTCATCCAGTTCACCTTGGAGATCGGAACGCCCCAGACGAAGCTGCTGTCCGTCCGATCGATCGCGTACAGGAGCCCGTTGCGGTCGCCGTGGAAGTAGAGTTGGCGCCCGTCCACATCCATCAGGACCGGCTCGTTGTTGCCGTCGTAGTCCCACACGTCGTGCGGGGTGTACTGGTACCAGTGCTTGATCTCTCCGGTGGAGGGATCAAGGGCCAGGGTGGTGTTGGAGTAGAGGTTGTCCCCCGGGCGGTCGACGCCGTCCCAGTCGGGGTTCGGGTTGCCAACGCCCCAGTAGAGGGTGTCGAGTTCCGGATCGTACGCACCGGTGATCCATGCCGAGGCCCCGCCGTACGCGGCGGCTTCCGCACTGCCCCAGCTGTCGTGGTTCGGCTCACCCGGCGCGGGGATGGTGTAGCGCCGCCAGACCTGTTCACCGGTTGCCGAGTCGAGGGCCTCGATGTAGAGCCGGGTCGGGTATTCCGCTCCGGACATCCCCACGATCACGTTGCCCTTCACGACGAGCGGGGCGACGGTCATCGTGTAGGCCTCTTCCCAGTTTCCGATGTTCCTGTGCCAGACGACTTCGCCGGTCTTGGCGTCGAGGGCCACCACGTCCGAGTCCGGCGTCGCGACGAAGACCTTGTCGTGGTACAGGGCGACCCCCCGGTTGCCGATGTCGCAGCACATGTTGCCGGCAACACCCTCGGGAATCTCGTCGTAGTACCGCCAGATCTCGTCTCCCGTGCGGGCGTCGATGGCAAACGTCCGGCCGTGCGACGCGGTCGCGTACATCACGCCATTGTTCACGAGCGGAGTCGTGTTCTGGGCGTCAAGAACGCCGAACGAGAATGTCCACTTGGGCACCAGCCGCTTGATGGACTTGGTGTTGATCTGGGAAAGCGGGCTGTACCGGGTGCCCGAGTAGTCCCGCGGCGCCATGAGCCAGTTGTTGGGGTCCTGACCCGCTTCGAGCAGCATCTCGTCGGTGACGTAGTCCTGCGCCGAGGCCGGACCCGCAACCAGTGCCAACACACCGGCAACGACTGCTCCCAGGATGAGCGAGCCGGTCGTCCCAACGGTTCGAGTAGTCATTGTGGTTTCCTCCCATCGAGGATGAGCATCCATCCTCAGCCAGACGTAGCATAAGGGCTGAGAGCACGCCGCACGTGGGACGGGACGAACTGCTCGCCCCAGGGAGGACACGACCGCTGCCCCCAGGCCCCGAGCGGGGCGTCACTTCGGCAGCGCGTGGACCGGCCAACGTCTTGTGGCTCTTGCGGATTTCTGCCCGAACAACCGAACCAGAATCCAGAGCCACGGGCTTGACGCTTCACTTCCGAACGATCAGGTGAAGGCGCCGTCAACCCGCGCGCGGTACCGTCACGCCGATGAGGCTGTCCCTGGTCACCAGTCCGGCCAGCTCTTCCTCGCTCATGCCTTCGGTGCCGGCCGGTCGCGCCGGGAGGATCATGTACCGCATGTCGGCGGTACTGTCGTGCACCCGGACGGCAACGTTCGGGTCAAGCTCGGTTCCGAACTCGGCGAGCACCGTGCGGGGCTCGCGCACGGCCCGGCGCCGGTAGTTCCGCGACTTGTACCAGTCGGGCGGCACTCCGAGCAGGAACTTCGGGTAGCACGAGCACAGGGTGCACACCACCAGGTTGTGGGTTTCGGGGGTGTTCTCCATCACGAGGATGGGGATGGGCCCGGTGTCGATGCCCAGTTCCGCCGCCGCCGCCCTGGAATCGGCCAGCAGGCGCTGGCGAAACCCCTCGTCGGTCCATGCCCGGGCCACGAGGCGCGCGCCGATGCCCGGGTTGAGGCCGTCCATCCGCTCGACCTGGGCCCGCATGTCATCGCCGCTGAAGATCCCCTTCTCGATCAGGAGCGAGGTTACCGCCATCTGCATCACCTGGTGGCGGGCGAGCGGGGTGTCCTCGAGGTCCGGTTGCGGAGGATGGCGGTGCGTCGGGTCCACGTCATAGCCGCCGTGGTCGTGCTCGTGCGAATGCCCGCCGGCGGGCTCGTTCATGCCGGGTCTCCCGACACCGGCTCCAGCCAGTGCTCGTAGATCTCGATTTCGACGCGGTCGTGTTTGCTGCCCCCGTAGTCGGGCCAGAGCGAGGTGCTGGCGAAACCGACCCGGTACAGGACTTCCGGGGTCGCCTCGCGGTTCCCGTAGGCGAGCTGCTCCGGATTGCGGAAGCGTCCACAGATCCGTTCCACCTCGCCGGTTTTTCCACGGCAGTACCAAGGGGTGCGGACGTGCCCCGGAGGGAATCGCTCGTGGACCCGGACCCGGGTACCCGGCGTGAAAAGCGGCGCCGGGCGGCTCACGGAAGGGCTTCCCGGCGGCCGGTTTCGATCTCCGCCATGCGTTCTCCGAGCTCGTCGACCTCGATGATCCTCTTTTCGAGCAGGAGGTTTGTCATCGAGGCCATCCACCGCTCGTAGTAGCAGTAGCGATCGTAGGCGTCGGCTCCGAGCTCCTCGATCCCGCGGCGAAGCTCGTCGACCGTCAGGATCCCCTCGCGTCCCAGGAGCACCATGAGCGCATCCACCCGTTTTTCCCACGGCGCGTGATCATGCTCGTCGCGGTCGACAGGACCGGCTTCGAGGCCGCCCATGTCGTGGTGGCGCCGTGCTTTGTCCATGGCGGTTCCTTCTTGCCCCTTCTCAGCGCCAGGCTGCCTTCCGGCGTGCCGGTGTCGGCGATGACTCGCGCGTCGTCGGACAGGGTACCGGAAGCAACCCGGAAGCGGCGAGGGGCGTGCCAGGCACACGCACCGGCGGGCAGCCGTTCCGCCACCCGTTCGGTCTGGTACCGGTGGCAGGCGCTTGGACGGCCGTCCGGATTGGCGCTTCCCGGTGAGTACCTTGGGCCCGCCGCTGGGCCTGGGCTCCGTTTCCTGGCGCGGGGGGCGGCCGAACCGGAACGCCCGGCGGCGCTATTCGGAGTAGGAGGGGACGCTGTCGATGGCCGCGGCGTATTGGGGGACGCAGGTGCCGAGATACTGCTCTGCCGCCTGCTGGAGGTCGTCATTGGATGCCAACCCTGCCAGAGCCTGCTCCGGTTCACTCAACAGGGCGTTGTGACCGCCACCCGGACCTCGGGCGAGCTCGCGCATCCATTGCCGGCACTGTCCGCCGACTTCAGAACGAAAGACCTGGTCGATCACGGGCACGCAGGTATCCAGGTACTCCTCGGCCATTCGGACCGGCCCCCCTCGCCCTGCGAGGACAGCGACAAATCCGCGGGCAATCTCCTCGTCGGGGCTGTGAAGACGAGCCGTCCCCCACGGCTGGAGTTCCGCCCAGAGCGTGCCGCACCGATCATTCCAGGCAGCCACGCGTTTCCGGGCCTCATCGTCGTATGTTGCCTGCGCGTGGACGGCGTTCGGAACGGCAAGCGAGATCGAGAGCGCCGCGATGGCGCAATAGGCGAGTGGTCTGGTCACGAGGGCCTCCCCGGGTTCGTATCAACCAGCGGGGCGACCTGGCCGGCCCACGGCAATCGCCCGAGCATACGCTGCCCGGCGCCGCCTGGCGGTCCCTTCCGCGGCTCCGCTGCCGGCGGATTGCCCCCGGAGATGCCGGACGGCTGCACGCGGACAGGGCGCAAACTCGCAATGCGGAAACGCCGGGTCGGAAGCGCGTCGGCGCCGGTCTCCCGGTGCGCTGGCCGCGGGACCGCGGGCGGCGTTTGCGGGGGCGAGGAAGTACCCTCCGGTGAGCGGGCGCTGCAGGCCTGTCGGCCGGGGTGCCGGGAGCGGGTAGCCGGAATTCCCAATGGCGGTCAGCGGCGAGATGGCAGTGGGCGGCACGACCGCGAAGGCCGTGTTCACGGTCGGCCACTCCAACCACCCCTTGGAAGGGTTCGTGGCGCTTCTGCTGCAACATGGCGTCACCGCGCTCGCCGACGTGCGCTCGGTGCCCCACAGCCGGCGCTACCCGCACTTCAATCGTGCGGCCCTGGCCGCGGCGCTCGGGGCGCGCAGCATCGATTACGTGTTCCTTGGCCGGGAACTGGGTGGGCGCACCAGCGATCCCGCTCTCC
This sequence comes from Alphaproteobacteria bacterium, assembly GCA_022825235.1. GTDB lineage: Bacteria > Pseudomonadota > Alphaproteobacteria > TMED109 > TMED109 > VXPW01. The sequence goes on from JAJDYI010000054.1 coordinate 13,502, forward strand.
ACGAGCATGGGCGTGTCAGCTATGAGCGGATCCTGTGCACCGAGCAGTTCCGGGCAGGGATCGACCGTGTCGTGCGGGGAGCGTCGAAACATTCGATCGTTCTCATGTGCGCGGAACGGGAGCCGCTGGACTGCCACCGAACGCTGCTCGTCGCCAGGGCATTGGATCTGCGGCGCCTGGAGATCCTCCACATCCACGCGGACGGGAGGCTGGAACGCCATGCCGACGCGATGGATCGCCTGGTCGAGAAGTTCGACCTGCGCGCGGAAGGGGACCTGTTCCGGGGACCGCGTTCGCGCGCGGATCTCGTCACGGAGGCAATGAGGCGTCAGGCCCGCAAGGTCGCGCACTCCAACAGCGGCATGGACGTCCGCCGACGGCGGCAGGGTGCGGGCGATGCCTGACGACCGGGTCAGACGGGAATGCGCCGGGTTGCCCGGTCAGTCGCCCGCCGCAGTCAGTGGTCCTGTGTCTTCGCTACCTGCCGTGAACCTGCGCCAAACCCGTTCGGGGTAATTCGCCGAGATTGCCCGCAGTGGGGCAGTCGGCTGGTTGAATCTCCGGTAAGCGGGGTCAACGTCCGGAGAGGCACCCGTCGTCATCGATCAGTGTCAGCTTTGGAGGTCGGCTGGCGCCCCATTTCCACAAGACAAGATTGCTTTCGTCGGGACTGCTGCCAATGACAAAGCTCTGGACCCGCACACTCGCGTGTTCAGTCGCGATCAGCCGGTCTGCCAGAGCCTGTCAGACGGGGCCGAACCGGCCAGCGGTTTCCGTCGCGCAGCGGGGCTCGTCGACCGAGACGATCCTGTGGCGACCCGGCAGCTACATGCGCGCGTCGATGCATGTTCCCGTGGAGCGTTGGCCGCGTGCACCGCGGTCGATGGGCCCGGCCTGCAGCCCACCCGTGCCAGGGTGACGGCGCGGTTGCTCTGTGTTCACGCTGCCTCGATATCGGTACGCATGAAGTCCGCTCCCTTGTAGAGCAGTGGTTCGCCTGTGACCTTCGCGAGTGCGTAGGCAATGCAGTCCCCGAAATTCAATCCGGCCGGATGCTGGCCCTTGCCGAACTGTCTCCAAGCCTGGCGCGCGACAGCTACCTGCTCGGATGTCACAGGGACCAATTCGATCGCCGCTCTCTCCAGCAACGCATCTAGCTCGAGGCCCGCCTGGGCGCCGCCCCTGCCTTCGATGACCATGGCAGCTTCCAGGACCGCGACGGCGGACATCCGACGAGGGGATGCCGCCGCGATGGCATGTTCGTAGCGGGCAGCATCCGCTTCCCCGAACAGGATGGCGAGGATGGCCGAGGTATCGATGATCACCTGGGGAGACCTTCATCGTCATAGAGCACGTCGCCATGATCGACGGCTGCGGGTCCGGGCTCGAGGAGTTGTGAACAGCGCTGACCAATGGCATGCAAGTCCTTCGCGAGATCATTCGCTCCGCGCTGCCGTCTTTCGCGTTCCAGTCGTTCGCGTAGCGCTACCGTAATTGCCCCGGTCTTCGTTTCGCCGGTAAGTTGCGCCAGTTCGCCGGCCAGCCTGCATGTCTCGTCGTTCTTGATATTGAGGCCCATTGCCTTTGTCCGGTAGAAAGTAGCAATTCTTTCTACCCTAAATGCCCCCACGCTGATCGGCAACGGTGACGATCCACGTAGAGGGTGTCACCGGCCTCCCGCAAGCTGCTTTGGCTCGAGGCAGCGCTGACGGCGTAGGTGGCGCTCGCGCACGAGGACGACGTAACCGTCCGGCTGGTGCGATTGGCGCTAGTGGATGCCCGAGACCGGGCCGATACGCCCGGCCAGCAGACTGGGGAATTTTACTTCGGCACTACCTGGGAGCTTTCATCCGGCACCGACAATGCACGATGGATCGCGTCGGTCGGTCTGGCGGGGGGCGGAGCGTTGTGGTCCTGCCGAGTGAGAATGATGCGCCGTGCAGTCGTGTTGACTGGGAGCGGCCCTTTCAGGGGGTGGGTCTTCGAAGAGCGGTTTGTTCATGACGCACAAGTTGCTTGACTGAATTCACGCTGGCAGGCTTTCTGGCGCTCCAAAATGATGCCAAATAAGGCGTACTTTAGAAACGGGACGTTTGTACATCACCTTGAAAATCATGCGTGATGTCCGCAACGCAGGCTGTCAAATATGGCGTCAAAGAGGCTGCCAAATATGAACTGGCACGCATTCGCATTCGAGTACGAATTGCGCGCTGCTGGCATTCTCGCAGGTGTCCAAACCGTCGAATTGATGCGCATTGGTCGGCGACAAACTTACGCGTAGCCACCGGCCACGACGCGGTCGAGGTACGCATGGACGTGGTCGGCCCTGCCATCGCGTACCAGCTGGTCTGGTGTCATGCCTCCGAAGCCGGGCAATGGCTCTCCCCGGAACCAGGCATAGGCTCCGATCGTTGATCCGATCTCGGGTTCAACGCGGTTGAGGATCTCCAGCATCTCGCGCAAACGGGTTTGGGTCTTCCGCGCTCGGATTCGCGTCTGGCGCGAGAGCGCATCCTTCCCGAGCCCGAGCGTTCCCGCGATTTCCGACTTGGTGGTCCGTAGCGCATTGGCAATGAGAGTTGGCGAGAAGACTTGGCCCTCGACGAGTTTCTTGAACTGCATGGCCAATCCTCAAGAATTATCACGCGATGTAGCGTCGCAAGATACGTTAGGCGAGCGCGGCCTTGATCGCGCTCACGGGGAATACGCGCGCGGCTTATTCCTCTGTGGCGAACCTACAGGACGGGATGTGCAGGAAGGTGTCCCGACCACCGGGCCTACGAGCATGAGGACTTCCGCGCCCTTCCCGGCTGAGGCGCTCGCCTCCCTGTGTGCGGGATCGTCCTTGGCGCAGTAATAGTCCTTTTCGTATTAGCTGGCTCCCTGCGATAGCGAGGCGACGACACCGATCGGCGCTACCATCGCGCGTGCCTCGCGCGGACACGCTGCATGTGTGGCGTTTGCGGGGTTTGTTGGAGTTGCAGCGTTTGTAGCCTATCTTGTGCGTGTCGGAAGGAGACGCTGAAACGGCTGGCAAATCCGCAGCGCACACGGAATCCGGCATTCCCAACACCCGGGATGCCGCGCTCGCGGAGCGCGCGGTCCGGAAGCTGGCGGACTTGGCCGACGACACCGGACCGGTACCGGCTCGTTTTGGTGCGGCCGCTGCTGAGCCGGTAGACATTCCGACGACGGCGGTGCGGTTGCTCAGGGAAATCCTGGCCCAGATGGCGCACGGGCACGGTGTCGCATTGATGCCAATCCACGCGGAGTTGACGACGGGGGAGGCGGCGGACCTGCTGCAGGTCTCGCGGACGCATCTGGTGCAGTTGCTCGACGACGGGCGGATTCCCTGCCGGATGGTGGGCGCACACCGCCGTCTCCGTGCGGCGGACATCGTGGCCTACCGCCGCGAGACGGAAGCCCGCCGCCGTTTGTCGCTGGACGAGTTGACGGCACGAGACCAGAACACTGGCCTGCAATAGAGGTGGAGCCCATGCGAACCGTCTCCCTCACGACCGCCAACCAGGATTTCTCGAAGCTGATTCGGGAGGTGGAGCGCGGCGAGGAATTGGTCATCACCCGGCGCGGTCTGCCCGTTGCGAGGCTCCTCCCGCATCGGGGTGATCGGACGGCGGACCCGGCGTGGACGGCTGCGTACCCGCGCATGATGGCTCGGCTGGAAGAGGGTGCCTCGCTCGGCGGCCTGAAAATCCGGCGCGAAGAGCTCTATGACCGTTAAGGGCCGCTCGCTTCGCCCTCGACACGAACATTCTCGTCTACGCCGTCGACCGCGATGGATGCAGTCGGGGAGCACCGGCTGTCGTTCTGGGATGCGATGCTCTGGGCCACGGCGCGGCAGGGCGGTTGCTCGGCGATTCTCAGCGAGGACATGCAGGATGGCCGGCGCCTGGGCGGCGTCGAGTTCGTCAACCCCTTCGCGACAGGCGCTTCCACCCGCCTTGAATCGTTGCTGGCGCCATAGCGCCGGAGAGACTGCCTGATCCGCCGCCGGGTCGATGGCGCGAACGACGGCTGAGCGGCACCCGAACCCTGGCGAGCCCACAGGACGGTTTGCGCCGACGTTCGAGAGTGAGAGGGGGCCCTAAGCCAAGCTGGGCGATGTTGGGGGTTGGACGGGGCGTTCGTCCGCTACACCGCTGCAATCTCGGAGCCTATTCGCTGGTGTTCCAGCCCGGAGGTCAACTGGAGGTCCACAGGCAGCGATTTCGGATCAGTCCGCGGCCTCCGGGAACAGTCCCGGCAGCCAGCGTGAAGCCAGCCGCGCCGGGAACGCGAGCCGAAGGGGGGCGCGCGACGAATCGGACTGCAGCACCCCGTGTTTCAGCAGCGCTGAGGTCACCCGGCGGGCTTGCCGCTCCTTGATTCCCAGCAGGTTGGGGAGATCGCCGCGCGGCAGTTCGCCTCGGAACAACACCGCCTCCAGCACGGCGCCTGACTTGGGAGGCAGGGTGCCCGCGCGCGCCTCCTCTTCCGCCCAGACCATGATCCTGCCGTGCAGGCGGCCGGGGGCGACCAGCCCTTCCATGAACCGCACCTGGTCGATGCACAAGCGGAGAAAGAACTGCGTGAATTCCGCCAGCGCCTCTTCGCTCAGGTTTCCCCGTCCGTCGAGATCGTTCCGGCGGGACAGGTCGCAAGCTGCCAGGTGCGCCTTGTAGTTGTCGGCTTGCCGCCCAAGCCCCCTGGCGATCGACCAGACGCCACCGGTGTCGAGTGCATCCCGGAGCATGGCGTACGACATCAGGCGTGCGACCCGCCCATTGCCGTCCAGGAACGGATGAATCCAGAGAAGGCGGTGATGGGCGGCGGCGGAGGCCAGGATCGTGTCCGTTGTGCCGAGGCGGCTGTAGACGGCCTCGAACCGGTCGAGGAAACGTGGCACAGCACCGGGGCTGACAGGGGAATGCCGACCCACTCGCACGTGGCGTTCGCGCAAGGCGCCCGGGATAACGGCAGCCCGCTCCTTCGTGTCGGGCTCTTCGATCCAGCGCAGGGCATCAGGGAGCATCTGGCAAAATCGCCGGTGGGTTTCCGTGAGCCCTGCGACCGTCACTGCGCGGCCCTTCAGGCCGCCGCTGTCGATCCATTCCTGGACCTCGATGTGGGCCTTGGCCTCAAGCTGGAGGTCGCGTTGTTCGGGCTCCGCGCTGTAGTCGCCCTGGAGCGCGCGTTCGATGTCGACCGGGTGGGTGTTGTGCCCTTCGATCAGGTTGCTGTAGTAGCAGTTCATCGCGCGGACGAGCGTGGCGAGCCCCGTCAGCACACCGCCTGGCAGGCTGCGCCGGAAGCCGGCCGACCGGGTCGCCAGCTCGACGACCAGGTCGGTGAGTTCCGCACGGTGCCTGGAGCCCTCGGCGATGACCAGCGGGCCCATCAGTGCGGTGCGTTCGCCATGGTCCTCGATCTCTCCTGAGACCGCAGGATTGACCGGTATCATGGCCGCTTCTCAAACTATCTAAAGAACCAATATTAACATATTATTGAGAGGATGAAAGATCCTAGGAAGGCCGTTTCAAAGACCGCTTTTGAATCCGGTTAAGGGGGTGCTTGATCCGCACCCAGATCCGGGGATCGCTGTCGACGATCCCGCTTCCCAATCGAACAGGTCGCGTCGGTGTGTCCGGAACGGGACCAGCTTCTTCCATGTCCAACGGATGGCAGCGGGTGACCGTTGTTGACGGTTCGGACAAGAGCAGCCCGGGGCGTGCCGGCGGCGACACCGCCCGCCGATCAGACGATCCGCTTCGCCAACCGGTCCAATCCAGGCGACCGGGTGCCGCGGCCGTTGCCGATCACTCGCCTACAGGGTCCCGTCCGTACCCAGGATCAACGTGACCTGGCTTGAGAACAGGCCGCCGTTCCCGTGCGCGAGAGCGATCTCCGGGTTCGGCTGCTGGCGCTCGCCGCAGTCGCCGCGCAGCTGCCGCACCGCCTCGATGAGCGGAAAGATCCCGTACATGCCGGGATGGCAGCACGAGAGGCCGCCGCCGTTGGTGTTGACCACGAGCCTGCCGCCCGGCGCGATTGCGCCGTTCTCCACGAAGGCGCCGCCTTCGCCCTTGGCGCAGAAGCCGAGATCCTCCAGGAACACCACCGTGTTGATCGTGAACGCGTCGTACACCTGCACGAGATCGATGTCTTCCACCGAGACGCCCGCCATCGCGTAGGCGCGAGGCCCCGATTCGCTCGCGGCCGTCACGGTGAGGTCCGGCATGTTGGTGATCGCGCGGTGCCAGTGGGCCATCGCGCCGCCCAGCATCGGGACCGGGGGACGCTTCAGGTCGCGGGCGCGCTCGGGCGAGGTGAGGATCACCGCGCCGCCTCCGTCGGTGACCAGGCAGCAGTCGCGCACCGTGAACGGGTCGCTGATCGGCCGCGCATTCAGCACGTCGCCGATCGAGAGAGGGTCGCGCAGGAAGGCGTCCGGATTCATGGCCGCCCAGGCGCGGGCCGCCGTCGCCACCTCGGCGAGCTGCTCGCGGGTGGTGCCGTACTCGTGCATGTGGCGCGAAGCGGCGAGCGCGTACGAGGTGATCGGCTGGCGCGGCCCGTACGGGCTCTCGAACGGGTCGGGCCGCGACGTCGACACGAGGCGGCCGGAGACGGAGCGCTGGTTGCTCCCGTAGGCGACCAGGGCGACGTCGCACTGACCCGTCGCGATCGCCATCATCGCGGTCAGGAGGTGCGCCAGGCTCGACGAGCCGCCGATCATCGACGAATCCGAGAACCTCGGCGCGATCCCCAGGTACTCGCACAGCGTGAGCGAGCCCATGTTGTAGGTCATCGAGGCGCAGAACACCCCGTCGACGTCGGCCGCCTTGAGGCCCGCGTCGTCGAGCGCGGCCTTGACGGCGCCGGCGGTGATCTCGAGCTCGCTCTGCCCCGGGGCTTCGCCGAGGCCGTACGTTCCCGCGCCGGCGATCGACGCCGCTCCCCGGAGGCCGCTCACGCGCCTCCTCCCGCCGGGTGGAACACGACCACGGGATCGTCGCCGGAACGGTCGACCACGGCGGTGACGGCCATGCCGATCCGTACCGCCTCGGGGGCGACGGTCTCGACCCGGCTCATCATGCGCGGCCCTTCCTCGAGGTCGATCAGCGCCACGTTGTAGGGCGGCCCCTGTTCGGGGCGGCGGCGCACCACGCTCGTCGCATGGACGGTGCCGCGCCCGGACGCTTCCCGCCAGGTGAGTGCATCGGCGCCGCAGTGGGGGCAGAGCGCGCGCGGGTAGAAGACGCTCTCGCCACAGGCGCCGCAGTGCTGCAGCATGAAGCGCCCGTCGGCCAGGGCGTCGAAGTAGGCCTGCTCCGGGCCCGGTGCGGCGGTGTCGGCTGGCATGCGGATGCCCTCTTTAGATCGGCGCCGAAATGGCGCGGTGGCCGACCAATGTAGCGGGCTCAGTCCGGCTCGTCGTCGGCGTGCGGCATGGCCGTGAACTGGCCGCCCTGGTACCTGACGAGCGGGTCGTCGGGGCCGACGAGCGGGGTCGAGGCCTCGATCTCCGCGCGGTAGTCCTCGGCGTTGTCCCCGGGCCGGAAACCGAGCGCGGACGCGGCGCGGTTGTCCCAGAACGACTCCTGGTTGGCCGACACCCCGAAGACCACCGTGTGGCCGACCGCGGGCGCGAGGAGCGAGCGCTCCACGAGGTGGACAAGGTCCGGGTACGAGAGCCACGTCGCGAGCATCCGCCGGTCAACGGGCTTCGGGAAGCACGAGCCGATCCGGAGCGACACGGCCTCGATCCCGTACTTGTCCTGGTAGTACTGCGCGAGGTCCTCGCCGAATGCCTTGGTGAGCCCGTACGCGGTGTCGGGCCGCTGGGGGACCGTCGCATCGATGGTCCGGGTGCGCGGGTAGAAGCCGATCGCGTGGTTGGAGCTCGCCCAGACGACGCGCGCGACGCCGTTCTTCCGGCAGCCCTCGAACAGGTGGTACATCCCGAGGATGTTGGCGTGGTGGAGGTCGGCGAAGCGGTTCTCGCCGGAGACCCCGCCCATGTGGACGACGGCGTCGACGTCGCGGGTGAGATCGAGCATCCCGGCGGCGTCGCCGAGGTCGCACGGCACGACCTCCTCGCGGTCCCGCGCCTCGCCGAGCGGTGCCCGATCCGACACCCGGAGGACGTCGGCGAGGGCCGGAAGGTGGTCGCGGAGCACCGTGCCGAGGGCGCCCGCGGCGCCGGTCAGGAGGAGGCGCCGGAAGCGCCTCGGCTTGGATGGGCTCACTGGTTGGCGCCCGGCACCCAGAGGACGTCGCCGCCGCCGCGCGCCGCTTCGGTGCGCGCCAGGACGAAGAGATGGTCGGAGAGACGGTTCATGTAGGCGAGGATCTCGTTCCGCACCACGGCGCGGGCGGCGAGTGCGCTCAGTTCGACTTCGGCCCGGCGGACGATGGAGCGCGCGACGTGAAGATGCGCCGCCGCGCTGGTGCCGCCCGGCAGGATGAACGAGGTCAGCGGCGCCAGCCGGGCGTTGAGGGCGTCGATCTCGTCCTCGAGCCGCTGCACCTGGACCGTCGAGATCCGGAGATTGCGGGCCCGTCGCCCGCGCCGCGCGGGCATGGTGAGGTCGGCGCCGGCGTCGAAGAGGTCGTTCTGGATGCGCGCCAGCAAGGCGTCGGCCGCCCGCGAGACGTGGAGCCGGGCGATGCCGATGTGCGCGTTGGCCTCGTCGATCGTGCCGCCCGCCCGGATCCGGAGCGCGTGCTTGGTGACCCGCTGCCCGTTGCCGAGCGACGTCCGGCCCTGGTCGCCGCCCCGCGTGTAGATGCGGTCGAGCCGGACTACCGTGGACGGGTCGCGCGCCATCCGGCCTCCGTCGCGTGCGGGGTTGCGGGCCCCTCAGCTTACACCGTCTGCAGGTCTGCAGTTAGGATATCTAATACCGACCATGAGCCGAAATTAGGAGATTCAATACCGGCCGGGGTCGGCCCGGGGCCGGTTTCCGCCTCACGGCCGCCGGGCTCGGGTATGGTACCGTGCAGCAAAAAAGGAGGCCTCATGCCGGTCATCAATCGAATCGCGGGCATCAGCGACGCCATGACCGAGTGGCGCCGGGACATCCACCGCCATCCCGAGCTTGCCTACAAGGAGCACCGGACCGCCGGCAAGGTGGCCGAGCTGCTCCGCTCCTTCGGCGTGGACGAGGTCGTCGAGGGGATCGGGGGGACCGGCGTGGTCGGCCGGATCCGGAACGGCGCGGGGCCCTCGGTGGGGCTGCGGGCCGACATGGACGCGCTGCCGATCCACGAGCAGAACACGTGCGAGCACGCCTCCTCGGCCGACGGGGTGATGCATGCCTGCGGCCACGACGGGCACACCGCCATGCTGCTGGGCGCGGCCCGGTACCTTTCGGAGACGCGGAACTTCCAGGGCGACGTGGTGCTGGTCTTCCAGCCGGCGGAAGAGGGCTTCGCGGGCGCCAGGGCGATGCTCGACGACGGCCTCTTCGAGCGGTTCCCGGTGCGCAACATCTTCGGCATGCACAACATGCCGGGCCTCGAGCAGGGGAAGCTCCGGGTGGCGCCCGGGCCGATCATGGCGGCGGCCGACAACTTCAAGGTCACGGTGCAGGGGAAGGGCGCGCACGGCGCGATGCCCCACCAGTCGGTCGACCCGATCATCGCCGGCGCGGCGATCGTGCAGGCGGTGCAGACGCTGGTCTCGCGGACCAGCGATCCCAAGCAGACGCTCGTGATCTCAGTGACCCGGTTCCACGCGGGCGACGCCTACAACGTGATCCCCGACAGCGCCGAGCTCTGCGGGACGATCCGGTACTTCGCGCCCGAGACCGGCGAGATGGTCCGGAAGCGCTTCCCCGAGGTCTGCGAGACCGTGGCGCGGGGGCTGGGGGCGAGCGCCGACGTCGACTACCAGCGGGGGTATCCCCCCACCGTGAACCACGCCGACGAGACGGCGTTCGCCGGGCGGATCGCCTCCGAGATCACCGGCGAGGCGGTGACCACGGAGCAGATGCGGGTGATGGGCTCGGAGGACTTCTCGTTCTTCCTGCAGGAGCGCCCGGGCGCCTACGCCTGGATCGGGAACGGCGATTCGGCCTCGCTCCACAACCCGAGCTACGACTTCGACGACGACAACCTGGCGATCGGCGCAAGCTTCCTCGCGCGCATCGCCGAAGATGCGCTCCGTGCGACGGACTAGCGCCCTCGCGCTCGCGGCCTCGATCGCGCTGGCCCTCCCGGCCAGCGCCGAGACCGTGCTCCGGGCGGTGGTGCACGCCGACCTCAAGAACATCGACCCGATCTGGACCACCGCCTACATCACCCGCAACCACGGGTACATGGTCTACGACACGCTGTTCGCGGTCGATGCCGAGTTCAACGTGCAGCCGCAGATGGTCGACACCTGGGAGGTGTCCGACGACGGGATGACCTGGACGTTCCGGCTCCGGGACGGGCTCGCGTGGCACGACGGCGCGCCGGTGACGGCGGCCGACTGCGTCGCCTCGATCCGCCGCTGGGGCGCGCGCGACGGCATGGGCCAGAAGCTCATGGACGTCACCGCGGCGCTCGAGGCGCTCGACGACAGGGAGTTCCGCCTCACGCTGACGCAGCCCTACGGCCTGGTGCTGGAGTCGCTTTCGAAGGCGAGCTCCAACGTGCTCTTCATCATGCCGGAGCGGCACGCGCTGACCGACCCCTTCGAGCAGGTGCCCGAGGTGGTCGGGTCCGGCCCGTTCGTGTTCGTGGCCGACGAGTGGGTCCCGGGCGCCAGGGTCGTCTACGTCCGGAACGAGGCCTACGTGCCGCGCGCCGAGCCGCCGAGCTGGGGTGCGGGCAGCAAGGTGGCCAAGGTCGACCGGGTGGAGTGGCTCTACGTCCCCGACACCGCCACGGCCATGAACGCGCTCCTCGCCGGGGAGATCGACTACTTCGAGCTCCCGCCGCACGACCTCCTCCCGATCATGGAGGCTTCGCCCGACGTCACGGTGAAGCGCCTCGACCCGGTCGGCGTGCAGGGGCACATCCGCCTCAATCATCTCTACCCGCCGTTCGACCACCCGAAGGCCCGCGAGGCGATGCTGTGGCTGGTGGAGCAGCCGCGCTTCCTCCGCGCTGTCGTGGGGAACGAGGAGCACTGGCGCCCGTGCCCGGCGTACTTCGGCTGCGGCAGCCCCTTCGAGACCGACGCCGGCGCGGAGGCGCTGATGGGGTTCGATCCCGGGCGGGCGCAGGCCCTCCTCGAGGAGGCGGGCTACGACGGCCGGCCGGTCGTGCTGATGCAGCCGACCGACGTTGCGATCCTGAGCGGCGCCGCCCTGATGCTGGCGGGCGTGCTCCGGGACGCCGGGGTGAACGTGGAGCTCCAGGCGATGGACTGGAGCACGCTCACGAGCCGTCGCGCGCTCGACGCGCCGCCGGAGGAGAACGGCTGGAACATCTTCCCGACCTGGTTCATCGGCATGGACGTCGTCCACCCGCTCGCGAGCGTGGTGACGAGCGGCGGCTGCCGGGAGCGGGCGTGGTTCGGCTGGCCGTGCGACCCGGTCATGGAGGAGCTCCGCGAGGCGTTCGCGTTCGAGAACGACCCGGGGCAGCGGTTCGCGCGCGCCGAGGCGGTCCAGCAGCAGGCGTTCGCCCTGGTGCCGTACGTGAACTTCGGCGAGTGGTTCAATCCCGTGGCCTTCCGCTCGGACCTGGAGGGCATCCTCGAATCGCCGATCCCGCTCTTCTGGAACATCGCGAAGCGTTGATCGGACGCGCCGTCCGGTGACCGGCTTCCTGCTGCAGCGGCTGCTGGCCACCATCCCGGTGATGGCGGTGGTGGCCGTCGTCGTCTTCCTGCTCCTGCACCTGGGCCCGGGCGACCCGGCCGCGGTGATCGCCGGCGACTACGCGACGCCCGAGGACATCGAGCGGATCCGCGACCGGCTCGGGCTCAACGAGCCGCTCCACGTGCAGTTCCTGACCTGGATCGGCCAGGTGCTGACGGGCGACCTCGGGATCTCGATCTTCTCGAACCTGCCGGTCGCGCAGCTGATCGCGCAGCGCGTCGAGCCGACGCTCGCCCTCTCGCTCGGCACCCTGCTGGTCACCGTCGTGGTCGCGGTGCCGCTCGGCGTGGCCGCCGCCTGGCGGGCCGGGGCCTGGCTCGACCGGTGCCTCATGGGAGGTGCCGCGCTCGCGTTCGCGGTGCCGGTCTTCGTGATCGGCTACATCCTGATCTACGTCTTCGCGATCAAGCTCGGCTGGCTCCCGGTGCAGGGGTACCGCCCGCTGGCCGACGGGGCGGGGCCCTTCCTCCGCCACCTGGTGCTGCCGGTGGTCGCACTCTCGTTCGTCTTCATCGCGCTGATCGCCCGGGTCACGCGCGCGAGCGTGCTCGAGGTGCTGGGCGAGGACTACATCCGCACGGCCCGCGCCAAGGGGGTGACGACGTTCCGGCTGCTCCGCCGGCACGCGCTCCGCCCGGCGCTGGTGCCGGTGGTGACGGTGATCGGGATCGCGTTCGCGCTGCTCGTGGGCGGGGTCGTGGTGACCGAGAGCGTCTTCAACATCCCGGGCCTCGGGCGGCTCACGGTCGATTCGGTGCTCCGGCGCGACTACCCGGTGATCCAGGGGCTGATCCTGGTCTTCAGCGCCGCCTACGTGATCACCAACCTGGTCGTGGACCTCCTCTACAGCGTGCTCGACCCGAGGATCCGCGGATGAACGCGATCCGCCGGAACCGCTCCGTCCAGATCGGGATGGCGCTCCTGGTGCTGGTCGCGGCGACCGCGGTGCTGGCGCCGCCGCTCGCCGGGATGGACCCGCTCCGGATGACGCCCGAGGACCGCCTCAGCAGCCCCGTCGCGGCGCACCCCTTCGGGACCGACATGTTCGGGCGCGACATCCTGGCGCGGACGCTCCACGGCGGGCGGGTCTCGCTCAGCGTCGGGCTCGCGGTGGCGGCCGTGGCGCTCGCCGCCGGGCTCGGGATCGGCCTCGTCGCGGGGTACGTCCGGGCGGTCGACCGGATCGTGATGCGGATCATGGACGGCATCATGGCGATCCCCGGGATCCTGCTCGCGATCGCGCTGATCGCGCTCTCGGGCGCCACCCTCGGGACGGTCGTCGTCGCGATCGCGGTGCCGGAGGTGCCGCGCGTGGTGCGCCTGGTGCGAAGCGTCGTGCTCGCGGTGCGCGAGGAACCCTACGTCGAGGCGGCGGTCGCCGCCGGCGCCCGCCTGCCGAGGCTCCTCGTGCGCCACGTGCTCCCCAACACGCTGGCCCCGCTCATCGTGCAGGGGAGCTACGTCTGCGCGTCCGCGATGATCGTCGAATCGATCCTCGGGTTCCTGGGCGCCGGCATGCCGCCCGAGGTCCCGAGCTGGGGGAACGTGATGGCCGAGGGGCGCACCTTCTTCCAGATCGCGCCCTGGATCCTCTTCTTCCCGGGCGCCTTCCTCGCGGTGACGGTGCTCTCGGTCAACCTCCTGGGCGACGGGCTCCGCGACACGCTCGACCCGAGGCTCCGGGGGCGGTTCCAGTGACGGCCGCGCCCGGGCGCCCGGTCCTCGCGATCCGGGACCTCACGGTGGCGCTCCCGGTGGATGCGGAGCGCGCGCATGCCGTCGAGGGCGTGTCGTTTGACGTCGAGGCCGGCGAGATCGTCTGCCTCGTGGGCGAATCGGGCTCGGGGAAGTCGGTGACGGCGCAGGCGGTGCTGGGGCTCCTCCCGCCGGGGCAGCTCCGGGTCACGGGCGGGGCGATCGAGCTCGAGGGCGAGGACCTCCGCGCCGCACCCGCGGCCCGGCTCCGCTCGCTCCGCGGGCGCGCGATGGCGATGATCTTCCAGGAGCCGATGACCGCGCTCAATCCCGTCCTCACGGTGGGCGAACAGGTCCGCGAGGTGTTCGAGACGCACGGTCTCCTCTCGCCCGCCGAGCGGCGCGAGCGGGTGATCGAGCTCTTCCGCTCGGTGCAGCTCCCGGAGCCCGAGCGCCTCGTCAACACGTACCCGCACCAGCTCTCGGGCGGGCAGCGCCAGCGCGTGATGATCGCGATGGCGTTCGCGCTGGAGCCCGCGCTCCTGGTGGCGGACGAGCCCACGACCGCGCTCGACGTCACGACCCAGGCGCGGATCCTCGAGATCATGCGCACCATCCAGCGCGCCCGCGGGAGCGCCGTTCTCTTCATCACCCATGACTTCGGGGTGGTGGCCGACATCGCCGACCGCGTGGTCGTGATGCGGACCGGGAAGGTGGTGGAGCAGGGGCCGCGCGACGAGATCCTGAAGAACCCCCAGCATCCCTACACGCGCATGCTGCTCGAGGCCGTGCCGAGCCTCGACCCGGACGCGGACGACGGGGCGTCGGCGAGCGCGGCCGCACTTGAGGTGCGGAACCTCTCGAAGACGTTCGCAGGCGGCGGCTGGTTCCGGCGCGGGCGGACCGTCGAGGCGGTGCGCGACGTCTCGCTCGTCGTGCGGAAGGGCGAGACGCTCGCGGTCGTGGGTGAATCGGGCTCGGGGAAGTCGACGCTCGCGCGGTGCGCGGTGCGGCTCACGCGGGCGAGCAGCGGCGAGGTGCTGCTCGCCGGCGAGGACATCGCGCAACTCGAGACCGGGGCGCTCCGGCCCTACCGGCGGCGGATCCAGATGGTCTTCCAGGACCCCTTCCGCTCGCTCAACCCGCGCCGGACGGTGGCGGCGGCACTGGTCGAGGGGCCCGTCAACTACGGGGTGCCGAGGCCGGAGGCGCTGGCGCGCGCGAAGCGGCTCCTGGGGCTCGTCGGGCTCGGCGACGATGCGCTCGGGCGCTACCCGCACCAGTTCTCGGGCGGGCAGCGCCAGCGCATCTGCATCGCCCGCGCGCTCGCCCTCGAGCCCGACGTGCTGATCGCCGACGAGCCGGTCTCCGCGCTCGACGTCTCGGTGCAGGCGCAGGTGCTCGACCTGCTGGCCGACGTGCGCGAGCGGTTCGAGCTCGCGATGCTCTTCATCACGCACGACCTCCGCGTGGCGGCGCAGGTCGCCGACCGGGTCGCGGTGATGTCGAAGGGGGAGATCGTGGAGACTGGGCCCGTGGCCGACGTCTTCGGGAATCCGCAGCACCCGTACTCCAGGGCGCTCCTGGCGGCAGCACCCGGGCGCGGGCGGCTCTGACGATGCTGGACCGCCTCATCGCCGCCATGGGACGCCTCTACGCGTGGGTCATCCGGCTCGCGGGCCACCGCCACGCGGAGCCGGCGCTGGCGGCCGTGGCGTTCACGGAGAGCTCCTTCTTCCCCGTCCCGCCCGACGCCATGATCGTGCCGATGGCGCTCGCGCGCCGCGAGCGCTGGGTCCGGATCGCGCTGATCGCGCTCGCAGGCTCGGTGGCCGGCGGCTTCCTGGGGTACACGATCGGGTACCTGCTCTGGGACGCGGTCGGCGAGGCGATCCTCGCGTTCTACCGGATGGGGGACGCGTTCGCCGAGTTCCAGGGCTGGTACGCCGACGAGGGTGCCCTGATCGTGTTCCTCGCCGCGTTCACGCCGCTCCCGTACAAGGCCGTCACGATCGCGAGCGGGGTCGTGGGCATGGACCTCCTGGCGTTCGGGCTGGCGTCGGCCGCGGGCCGGGGCCTCAGGTTCTTCGTGGTGGCGGCGCTCCCGGCCTTCCTCGGGGTCCGGGCCGAGCTCCTGATCCGCCGGCACGCGCGCCTAGCGACCTGGGCCGGCCTCGCGCTGGCGGCAGCCGTCGTGGTCGCAGCGGCGCTGGCGTAGGGGCGGGCCGTGCGGGCTGATCTGGCAGTGTCGGCCGTGCGCTGGGCGACGGGCACGGCGCCGGGGTACCTCGCGCTGGCCGCGGCCGCCTCGGTCGTGGCATTGGCATCGGCGCTGGTGATGCAGTACGGCTTCGGGCTCCCGCCGTGCGACCTCTGCATCGAGCAGCGCTGGGGGTTCGCGGGCGCCGGCGCACTCGCGGCGGGCGGCCTCTTCGCGCACCGCGTGGGCATGTCGCGACGCGCGATGGTGGCCGCGGTCGGGGTGGCGTTCCTGGTGACCGCGGGGCTCGGCTTCCGGCACGTGGGCGTGGAGCAGCAGTGGTGGCCGGGACCCGATACCTGCACCGCGACCGGCGCAGACGCGGCGACGACCGACGAGCTGCTGGAGGCGATCATGAACGCGCCCCTGGTCCGCTGCGACGAGATCCCGGCGAGCCTCCTCGGCCTCTCGATCGCGGGCTGGGTGGTGGTGAGCGCGCTGGCGATGGCGGCCCTTGCCGCCGTGGCGCTCGCCCGGAGCCGGAGGGCTGCGCGGTGACGGAGCGGCGGCGACCAGGGCGACGGCAGGCGCCGCGCCTCCCCGGCGATCCGACGCCGGCGCAGCGGGTCGCGCGGATCCTCCGGGTGGATCACGCGGGCGAGTACGGGGCGAAGCGCATCTACGAGGGCCAGCTCGCCGTTCTCGGCGAGACGTCCGCGGGGCCGGTCATCCGGGAGATGGCCGAGGGGGAGCGGCGGCATCTCGCCTCCTTCGCGGAGGACCTCGCGCACCGCGAGGTGAGGCCGACCGTGCTGCTGCCGGTCTGGCACGTGGCCGGGTACGCGCTGGGTGCGGCGACCGCGCTGCTGGGGCGGGAGGGGGCCATGGCGTGCACCGAGGCCGTCGAGGAGGTGATCGACGGGCACTACGCCCGCCAGGAGCGGGCGCTGGGCGAATCGGAGCCGGAACTCAGGGAGAAGATCCGTGAATTCCGCGCGGACGAGCTCGGGCACCGGGACACCGCCCGCGCGGAAGGGGCTGCGGCCGCGCCGGGATACCGGGTGCTCAGGCGCTCGGTGCGGGCGTCGACCCGCCTTGCGATCTGGCTTTCCGAGCGGGTGTGAACTCCCACGTGCCAGAGTCCGGCGTTGGTGATATCCAGGCCAATTCCCTGCCGGCTGCGGACCCAAATCCTGCCTATGCAGCCGCTGGAAGTGAATTGCCTTCGCGCTTCAAGCGATTCTGTGGGCGCTGCGACATGGCCACTTGATCCAGTTGCGGTGGTCGACTGGATCGCGGTCACCGGCGGCGACTCAGTCTGGGTCAGATTGGCCGGTACGCCTCCGGCCGCTGTTGCGGGCCACCGGGACATGCATGTGCAATGATGGACGGCGACGTGACGGGGATCACGAAGTACATTTCGGGGCATCGTACGACGCGTCGATTGGGACGCAGCGTGCCCCTTGAAATGCTGTCAAAGGCGGCGCCGCAATCCCACGGGAGATGGCGGAGATGACAAACTGGGACGCATGTCCGGCGGTGGAGCGCACACCCGGCAAGGTCAGCGGCGCCTGGGTCTTTGCGGGCACGCGGGTCCCCCTGTCGGCGCTCTATGAAAACCTGGCGGGCGGCGCCACGGTCGATGAGTTCGTCGCATGGTTCCCCGGCGTGGATGCGCAGCAGGTTCGCTCGGTGCTTGAACACGAGGCCAGGGCGCTCCGGGCGGCCCCGTCGCGTTGAAGGTACTTGTTCGATCAGGGAACGCCCGCCCCGCTACGCGACCATATTTCCGTCCAATCCGTGGACACGCTGGCAGAGAGAGGCTGGTCGGACAAGGACGACGGCGTCCTGCTCGACTTGGCGGAACGCGAGGGGTACGACGTTCTCGTCACGACCGACCAGAGCCTGAGTTACCAGCAAGACTTGAAGAATCGGCATATCGGCATCGTCGTTCTGCTCTCGTCCAACTGGCCGGCGATTCGCCGCCGGGTTCAGGAGATTAGCCGCGTGATTGCCGCCGTGCGTCCGGGCCAGGTCGTCGAGGTGCCTATTTGGGCTGGGTGATGTGGTCACCCATGCGGGCGTGCGCCTGTTCGGGCATCTGTCAGGTTGTGTGCCCTTTCGCCCGGGTGGCATGTCGATTGGTGCGCGCGCCGCCCCTTTTTTGCGATCCGGCTATCGGAGCGTATCTGAACTTCGGTAAAGATCTTTTGGCCGCCTGCGGATCATCATCTTCATCGCATGGCGGTCGATCGGATCGGTCTCGGGCGGGTCCGCCGGAGCGTGCCTGGATTTCCGATGAAGGCAGCTTCCGAAAACCGTGAATGTCGGGCAGGGCGAATAATTGTTATCGAAGTTACCCCAGATTATCGAATTTGGATAAACCACAGTAAGTTGGCTTGAAATCGGTCCATACTGAGTCTCTTTGCGCCTGGTGCCGCCACGCCGTCGCGGAGGCCGTCGAGAAGGTGATCGACGGGCACCACGCGCGGCAGGAGCGGGCGCTCGGCGGCGAAGAGCCGGAGCTCCGGGCGAAGATCCGTGAATTCCGCGCGGATGAACTCGGGCACCGGGACACTGCGCGCGCGGAGGGGGCTGCGGCCGCGCCGGGACACCGGGTGCTCAGGCGATCGGTGCGCGTCGACCCGCCTGGCGACCTGGCTTTCCGAGCGAGCGTGAGCTCCCACGAGCCAGAGTCCGGCGTTGGTGATATCCAGGCCAATTCCCTGCTGGCTGCAGACTCAATTCCTGCCCCCGAAACCAAGAAAGCCTCGTGAGTGTCAATACCGAAGTAAATTTCCCCAGAAGCGCCGAAGTAATTTTCCCCAGTTGTGGGGGTTGGTGACGAGCCAGTTCAGTCGTCGCTCCTCCGTGGTTTGGGTGGCCGGCCGCGTCGCTTGGGCGGCGGTGGCGGTGCGA
>JAJDYI010000047.1 GCA_022825235.1 Alphaproteobacteria bacterium
GTCGCTGACGTACGTCAACTCGAGCCGCGTGTCGCGGGCCATCGCGTCGATCTGCGCCGTCGTCACCGCGAGGATGGCGCCGCTCTCGATGCCCCGGTGCAGCTCCGGCGCGGCGACCGGGTCGATCGGGACACTCACCACCGCCGGGATCAGCCGGCCCAGCCGCACCAGCTTCAGCCCGCCGATCTCGGGCTCCGACGCCTCCCGCACGTCGCGCACCCGGGCTGCCTCGGCCCCCGGCGCGGTCGACAGGCGCAGGATCTCGTCGCGGCCGGACGCGCCGTCGAGCAACAGGCTGAGCGGCACGCGGCCGACGCCGTTCGACAGCCCCATGGCGTGCGCCCGGTGGTGGGTGATCACCAGCCGCAACGGCCCGCCGGCGATGCGGCCGAGCCGCTCGACGGTGGACGTGGCCAAGCCCTCGACCGCGGCGAGCAACGCGCCCGGCGCCGCGGCCGACCCGCCGGAAGGCGTCACGTAGAGGGGCCTGCCGCGCTGCAGATCGAACAGCCCGCGTTCCGCTTCGTACATACTAGGAGTCTGCGCCGCAGGAGATTTGCGGCACGAGAAGGGTCGTGAGTTCACGACCTGGGTCACGTGCCGGGGCAATGTTGCCGGTCGGCAGAGCGCGGTAGATTATCGGCCGTTGACGAACCGAAGGCGAAAATCGGTCATCGCGGGCCACATGGCCCGCCAGAGGCCGCGATGCCCGTCGATTTGTCGCCGTTGCGAGCCTCATGCCCCGCCCTCTACGCCGCCTTCAGCACGTGCAGGCGCTTGACGTTGAGCGCCAGGCACACCAAGTCCCACTCGCACCGCGCCTTCGCCAGTCCACGCAGGCTGAAGCGCCGGAATCCCAGCACGTGCTTGATCCAGCCGTTGGGAGCCTCCGACAACCACTTGCGCTGCGCATACACCGCCCGGCCTGCAGGCGTCGCCAGCTTGTCCAACATCCGACCCGTCGCCGGATGTTCCTCCAGATTGCGGGTAGCCGCCTGCTTGCCCTCCCGGCCCGCCGCCACATACCCGTCAATGCCCCGCTGTTCCAGGTCCGTCAAGTCCCGCTCGTTGCAGTACCCCGCGTCGGCCAGCACCGTCGCCGGCTGCGCGTCGAACGTCTCCTTGACCGTGTCGAGCAACACCGGCAACTCACCCTGGTCGCTCGCGTTCGCCGTCAGACCCGTCGCCACCACCAACTGGTGCTCAGCATCCACCGCCACCTGCGCGTTGTAGCACTGCTGGAATCCCTCGTTGCTCGTCATCATGATCGAGCTTTCCGGGTCCGTGAAGTTGCTCTGCGCCTTCTCGTCCGGCTCGCCATACGCCCGCTTGTACGGCGGCCCGCCCTTCGGGTTCCGGTCCTGACCCGGCTGCCGACCCCGCGCGTCGTCCGCCGCCCGAGCCGCCGCTTCCAACCGCGCCTTCGCCGCCCGGATCGCCGCCAGACGCTCCTCCCGCCGACGCAACTCCGCCGGCAACTCATCGCCGCGAACCTCCGCGCCCAAGCACGCGTCCTCGGTCTCGTCGGTCTCGTCCGCCTGGCGCAACAAAGCCGCGATCTCGCCTTCCAGCCGCCGTTCCGCCTCCGCCATCCGGTCGTAGCTCATCGCCTTGCGCTTGCTCGCGTTCGCGCGTACCTTCGTCCCGTCGACCGACAGCTTGCCGAGGCGAGCAAGACCCAACTCCTGTGCCAGACGCACCACTTCCACGAACAGCGCCTGGAAATCCTCCAGGTGCCGGCGCCGAAATTCGCACAGCGTCCGGTGCTGCGGAAAGTTGCCCGCCGCCAACACCCGGAACGCCACGTCCTCTTCCAGCGCCCGGGCGATCCCACGCGACGAGAACACCCCGGTCGCGTAGGCGTAGAGCAGCACCTTCACCATCATCCGCGGGTCATACGGCGCGTTGCGACGACCGTCTCCCTCATACGGGGCGTAGAACGCCGTCAGATCCAAACCGTCCACCAGATCGCTGACGTGGTGCGCCAAGTGGCCTTCCGGCAGCCACGCCCGCACGTCCGGCGGCAACAGCAGCGATTGGTCCGGCGAGTAGGGGCGAAACGTCGTCGACATCAAGTCCTTCCAGCGTCGAGTGCTCGCCTATGATTGTCGCACTGATTTTCTGCGGCGCAGACTCCTAGCCCGCCAAGCGTCGCCTGACGGCTCCGCTCGGCGCCCAACCAACCCTGCAGGAGTCCACGCCGTTCTACGGCGCAGACTCCTGGGCGGAG
This sequence comes from Alphaproteobacteria bacterium, assembly GCA_022825235.1. Lineage (GTDB taxonomy): Bacteria > Pseudomonadota > Alphaproteobacteria > TMED109 > TMED109 > VXPW01. The sequence goes on from JAJDYI010000047.1 coordinate 2,231, forward strand.
CGGAGCGGGCGGAAGAAGTCCCGCAGGTCGTCGACGAGCAGGTCGGGCTCCTCGATCGCCGGGAAGTGCCCGCCGCTGTCGTACTCCGTCCAGTGCGTCACGTTGTCCGGCAGCTCGTCGACGTACGAGCGCGGCATGCGGACGCGGTTCGGCATGCCGGGGAACGCCGCAAAGCCCTGCGGGACGCGCACCGGCTCCGGCGCCGGCCGCGGCCCGGGGCTGCCGAGCCCGTTGGCGTGGTAGTAGCGGACGCTGGTGCCGATGGTCCGCGTGTGCCAGTAGATCGACACCAGCGTGAGGATCTGGTCCTTGCTGA
>JAJDYI010000060.1 GCA_022825235.1 Alphaproteobacteria bacterium
GACGCCTGCGCCGCGTGGCGAGGTCGCGCCGGCGCCGCCGGCCGAGGAGGCGATGGAACCGATGCCGTCGCCCGCGCCGCGTGGCGAAGTCGCGCCGGCGCCGCCGGCCGAGGATGCGGTGGAGCCGATGCCGACGCCTGCGCCGCGCGGTGAGGTCGCTCTGGCGCCGCCGGCCGAGGATGCGATGGAGCCGATGCCGACGCCCGCTCCGCGTGGCGAGATCGTGTCGGCGCCGCCGGCCGAGGATGCGATGGAGCCGATGCCAACGCCAGCCCCGCGCGGTGAGATCGTGCTGGCGCCGCCGGCCGAGGAGGCGATGGAGCCGATGCCGACGCCCGCGCCGCGTGGTGAGATCGCGCCGGCGCCGACCGAAGAAGCGATGGAGCCAATGCCAACGCCCGCGCCGCGTGGCGAGGTCGCGCTGGCGCCGTCGGCCGAACAGGCGATGGAGCCGATGCCAACGCCTGCCCCGCGCGGGGAGGTCGCGCTGGCGCCGCCAGCTGAGGAGGCGATGGAGCCGATGCCGACGCCTGCGCCGCGTGGTGAGGTCGCGCTGTCGCCACCGGCAGAGGAGGCGATGGAGCCGATGCCGACGCCTGCGCCGCGTGGTGTGGTCGCGCTGGCGCCGCCAGCCGAGGAGGCAATGGAGCCGATGCCGACGCCTGCGCCGCGCGGTGAGATTGCGCCGGCGCCGACCGAAGAAGCGATGGAGCCGATGCCGACGCCCGCGCCAGGAGAATCAGTGGCGCCGATGCCGACGCCTGCGCCGGGGGAACAAGCGAGCCCGATGCCGACGCTTACCCCTCAGGCCGACGAGATTCCCGATGTCGCACAGACGGAAGGATCGGAGAGCAGTGAGTTAGTCGGGCGCGTGTCCGAGGAAATTAGGGACTGGGCTCGACAGGCGCGTGACCTGGCACAGCGCGTTTCCGCGTGGGCCGGGCGGACCGTGCAGCGGCTGACCGATGACCGGTGAGCTCGAGCGTCCCGACCAGATGCCGGGACGACTGCCAAGATATCTACATTTCCCGAACCACTCTGAACCCCGTGTAGTCGCTACGGAACGTGCTTTGCTCTCCGGCACGGTGGGCCGCCCTCAGGTACGTGGGCGTACTGGCCCATGAAGCGCCTCGCATCACCCTGGTCGTGCAGTCGCCCTCTTCCCAGGCGTCACTGGTTGTTGGCGCATCCTCGTAGCTCCAGTTGAAGCAATCCTGAACCCACTCCCAGGCGTTTCCCAGCATGTCATTGAGCCCGAAGGCGTTGGCTCGAAACAATCCGACCAGGGCGGTCTTCGCATAGCCGTCATCACAGCCCGTGCCCCAGGGGAACCCGCTGGCCACGTCGGCTCCATTGGCGTAATGACACTGCATACTGGTGTCGATACCCCAGTACCAAGGCGTGCTGGTCCCGGCCCGCGCGGCGTATTCCCACTCGGCGGCACTTGGCAGTCGGTAGTCGATGCCGGTCCGTTGGGTCAGCCACTCAACATAAGCAGATGCGTCGTCCCAACTGATGCAGACGACGGGGTGACGCGGAGTTTGCGGAAAGCCGGGGCTTTCCCAATCCAGCCCGGCGTGTCGCTCCCAGCCGTAGCCTTCGTTCACCACGCAGGAGTTTCCGCCCAGATAGTTCGTGGCGCGGACAAATCTCGCGTATTCGCCGCGCGTAATTTCGTAGACGCTCATTGCGAATGGCCCCGGAACCGCGATTTCCCGCACCGGACCTTCCCGCTCATACCGCCCCGACTCCGATTCGGGCGATCCCATGACGAAGGTGCCGGCCGGAACGACAACCATTTCAGGACAGCCCTCGCAGTCCCGCCATCGCTCTCCGAGTTCTCGGTCAGCGTCCTGCGCGAAAGCGGGAGCGGCCAGCACGATCGTCGCCGCGATGGCCGCGCTCTTGAAGGTATTGCGAACCATGTCTCTCTCCTGCAGTTAGGTTTCCCGGTCCTCGGTTCGGGAAACGCCTCAGGTGAAACATAGCAGCGCGCGGTTCTGCGCATCCGAGAGTTTCCGGTCGCCGACCGGAGCACAAGTGATTGGGGGTGGGCTGGGAGGTGTGGCCCGATTGAGGGATGACCGTGGTCGCGGCCAAATCCGGATAGGGCAGGGCGTGCCTGCACAGCCGTGCGGAGGAGCATTGCCGATCGGGGCGGGGGTGGTTCAGGTATCCCGCATTCGGAGCCCGTTCGGGTCGTACAGGGGGCGGAGCGAGGCCTCCGCGGGAACGATGGCGCCGGCGACATTGATGGCGAAGTCCGTGACGTCGAGCATCTCCGCGGGGACGTAGCCCAAGCCAACGGCACCGCCCAGCACGTGCCCGTAATTTCCGGAGGTGAGCGTGCCCACCGTCCGGCCATCCGCGATGATCGGCTCGTGGCCAAACAGCAGGGGCTCCGGATCCTGCAGCCGGAATTGCATCAGTCTCCGGGCGGGGCCGGCATCCCGGGCGCGGAGATAGGCGTCACGCCCGAGGAACTCCTTCGCATCGGGTTTCACCGCAAACCCGAGGCCGGCCTCGAGCGGATTGTCGGAAGGGGCGATGTCGTGACCCCAGTGCCGGTAGGCCTTCTCGATGCGCAGGCTGTCGAGCGCATGCATGCCCGCTGGTGTCGCTCCACTCTCCCGCAGCGCTGCGAACACGCGCTCGGCTTCATCCCATGGCACGTAGAGCTCCCAGCCGAGCTCGCCCACATAGCTGATTCGCGATGCGCGGAGCGGGATACCGGCCAGCTCGATCTTTCGTGAAGAGGCGAAGGGAAACGCCGGGCCGAAAAGGCCAGCCGATGTCAGCGGCTGCAGGAGTGCGCGCGACTCGGGCCCCATCACGGCGAACACCGCCCAGGCTTTGGTCGCGTCGGTGATTTCCACGCGCCGGTCGCGCGCCTCCATGCGCAGCCGGGCGAGGTCGCGTGCCGCGGTGGCGGCCGCGGTCACGACCAGGTACCGCGTGTCGGTGAAGCGGGTGACCGTCAGGTCCGCCTCGATCCCGGCCGCGGCATTCAGCCATTGCGTGTAGACTACGCTTCCCGGCGGGCCGCCCACGTCGTTCGCGGAAACCCATTGCAGCAGCGCCTCGGCATCCGGGCCTTCCACCAGGAACTTGCCGAAAGACGTGAGGTCGAAGACGCCGGTGGCCTCGCGGACGCAACGGTGCTCGGCAGCGCTCGCCCCGAACCAGTTCTGGCGGCCGTAGCTGTAGACGTAGGCCGGTTTGTCGCCGGGCGGTGCGAACCAGTTGGCGCGCTCCCAGCCGGCAACCTCGCCGAAACATGCGCCGGCTTGCGCCAGCACCTCATGCACGGGAGATTGCCGCTGGCCACGCCCGGTCTCGAACTGGCGGTAGGGCCAATGCATGGCATAGAGCAGCCCGAGCGCCTCGCTCACACGGGTCTTCAGGTAGGACTTGGTATTCTGAAACGGCTCCATCCGGCGCGGATCGAAGGCCGAGAGGTCACAGGGAGGCACGCCTTCCTCGATCCATTCCGCGAGCCGGCGGCCGACGCCCCCAGCCGCTTGGATTCCGATTGAATTGAAGCCGGCGGCGATCCAGAAGCCCTCGACGTTGCCGGCAGGGCCCAGATGAAACGCCTGATCCGGCGTGAAGCTCTCCGGCCCGTTGAAGAACGTGCGGATGCCGATGTCGTGGAGCGCCGGAACCCGATGCAGCGCCGCCTCGAGCATCGGCTCGAAATGGTCCCAGTCATCGGGAAGCTGGTCGAAGCAGAAATCCTCCGGAATGCCGTCCATGCCCCAGGGCTTGGCAACCGGCTCGAAGGCCCCGATCAGCAGCTTGCCGGCGTCCTCCTTGAAATAGATGGATCCGTCCTGGTCCCGCATGACCGGGAGACCTGGCTCGATCTCCGGCATCGGCTCCGTCACGACATAGAAGTGTTCGGCCGCGTGCAGCGGCACGGCGGTACCGGCCATGAGCCCGACCTCGCGCGCCCACATGCCGGCGCAGTTGGCGACGCAGTCGGTCGCGATCGTGCCGCCCTCCGTCTCGACGCCGGTGACGCGGCCGTCTGCCGAGCGAATCCCGGTGACCGCCGTGTTCTCCAGCAGTTGCGCGCCGGCCTGTCGGGCACCCTTGGCGAGGGCTGCGGCGGTGTCGGCGGGGTTGGTCTGTCCATCGCCGGCAACGAAGCTCCCGCCGATCAGATCGTCCACCTGGAGGAGCGGCCAGACTCGCTTGAGATCCTCCGGCGTGCAGAGCTCCACTTCGGCCCCCAGGGCACGCGCGCTGGCGGCCGCGCGTTGCAACTCGGCCCAGCGTTCCGAGTTGCTGGCGGTGTAGATCGAGCCGGTCTGGCGGAACCCGGTCGCTTGACCGGTCTCCGCCTCCAGTTCGGCGTAGAGGCGCGCCGAATCGGCCAGGATCCCGGCGAGCGCCGGGTACGGAGCAGCGGAGCGCACGAGGCCGGCAGCGTGCCAGGTGGTGCCGCACGTGAATTGCCGGCGCTCCAGCAGCACTACGCCTTCACGGCCTAGGCGCGCCAGATGGTAGGCGAGGCTCAACCCGATGATGCCGCCGCCAACGATGACGATGGACGCGTGGGAAGGTGGGGCGGGCATGGCCATCGGAGTCTAGGTACGAACGTCTGCGACCGACAGGCCCGGCGGCCCCGCCAGCTCGATCGGTATCGATTCCGTGGACAGGACGACGTCTGGCACGTTCCCCACGGGGCCATCCACAACCTCACCTCTCAAGTCGTCGACTGCCCGTTCCCGAACGCGGAGCGGCGCGAGAGGCGGGTCGTCCTTCCCAGGGCGAACTGAATGGCGGGCAGGTCTCGTGGGATCAGGCGGAGCTGCGGGATGACGAGAACCGGTATCGCCAGCACGTTGCCATGACGTCGATTCATCGATTGCGGCGATGGCGGGCGCCCCTTATGGTGGCCGCGAGTCGGTCAGGAGCGGGATTGAACATGAACATTGCGGCCTTGAAGGAAAAGCTTGCCACCGATGGATTCCAGGAGATCGGCGTTCTGGAATGGGAAGCGGATCGGTTCAACGAGACGCACAGTCATCCGTATACGGCGCGCGCGTACATCGTGTCCGGCACGCTCACGGTGGATTGTGGCGCCGAAGTGACGACTTGCGGAAAGGGCGACGAGTTCACCCTTGCGCCCAACATCCCGCATACCGAACGAGCAGGCCCCGAGGGTGTGAAATTCGTGTTCGGGATCAAGCCCTAGACAGCGGAGTTGTCCGGCCGCCGGGTGGGCATTGGAGAGCTGTCCAACTCTTGCCCCGGTTTGCGGAGGCGGGTGAACTCCAGGCCCCCGGGGCTTTGCCAGGCGTCCGCGCGAGGATCCGAACTGCCGTGATCGCAGGTCCCTGCCGGGGAGGACTCGGGGAGTTGTTCGCACGGGTCTGCAGGACGATCCAGTGTCGGTTTCGGTACCCGGGCTGGAGGTATCTGGCTGCAACCCACCCGCTGCAGGACGATCCGGTGTCGGGGACGGCGCCGACCAGCGTGCGCATCCCTCTGGCCCAGCCGACCCTGACGTGGCGCGGATGTGCTGATTCCCTCTAGGGGCCTGCCGTCGGATCCCTTCGCCAATCCCTCTCAGCGACAATGGCCATTCCACAGCGCAGGAATAGTAGTAATAGGCGCACCTTTGACAGGTTTTGATATCCCGCTTTAGCATGGATGCCGGAGTCCGATACGGACACAGTCAACGCTGCTTTCCCGTGGAAGGAGAGAACCCGTGCCGTACTGCCGCTTCGCGATCCGCCGTCGTGCCGCCCTGGTCGTCGTGCTCTCGCTTGCGCTCGGTTCGGCTCTGATCGGCGCGCCGGACCGGACCGCGCTCGCAACCAATTCTTCGGGCTCCGTCTCGGATTTGCTGGATGCCGTTGCACAGAATTGGATCAATGAGCGCAAGCAGGAGTGGAACACGAGTTCTGCGGCGGCTTCGTGCAAGAACCCGACTTTCGCTCCGGTCGCTGGAACAGTTTGCCTCATAGATGTTTCCGCGGAATGCAATTTCGGTCACTACGACTTCAACTTCATGGATACCTCGATCCGCGTTGCTTGCGGCGGCATTTCGAACCTGCACAACTGCGACGGCAGTCTGCACCACACATGGTGTCCGGCGGACTGACGGTGCGCGGCTGCCGGGCTTGGCGTTTCGGCACGGCCTTCTCTCGTCTTTCTCGGGGCGGCGGCACGGGCCTCGCGTGCCGAATGTCCATCCAACGGCCTTCGCCGCCGTGCCCGGCGGAGGCCCATCCCCGGCGCACGAGCCGGACCCGCGCCACGTGCGGACACGTTGACGCTCGCTCACGGTGGTCGCGGGCGCAATTCCACTCCGTGTGCTCTGCGTACGAGGAGCACGCGGATCTGAATGCGGCTTGCAACATCCGGCGTCCGGGACTGGCGCATGGGGAGCGTTCGGGTTGGCCGACTCCGGCGATCCGTGAAACGGATCGACGACTGACAGCATGGGCTGCCAGCGATTCGTCAATTGCCCCAAATCGAGAGTGTGACCCTTGCGCAGATTACAGGGTGGGCCAAGAGTTAATTGAATTGACATCATAATTTCGGTGTACACATACACATTTTACTAATCATGTCCTACGATAAGGTAAGATTGCGTCTGCCGACTCGCTAGAGCGGAGTGCCGTGGGTCGGCAGCCGGTGTTGGTGGACGTGCGGCAAGGGGCGGTAGAGCCAATGGCTGTCTGTTCCAGGGCTATCAGCGATGATGGTGTGGCGCGGCTACAAGCGGTCCATCGTCGCGATCCCTCAGAAATGGATGTTGCGGGCCATCCATGTCGCGTTGTGCGACAAGAGGCCGTACCGGGGCGATGGAGCCCGGCCACGCACCGCCGACGCAGCAGTTTCGTGCGGTTCATGCGTTCGAAGACACCGTCGGCCATGCACCGCGAACCGGGGCGGCTCGAAGCCCGATCCCGTCTCTGCGTGCAGCAAGGCTGCAAGGCGGAACCCGCGTCTGTCAGGCCGTCATCGCTTCGCCTTGGAGTGGGACTCATGGCACTGACACGAAAAGTCCCGGGTCGGTGATAGCGACCCATGGGCAGGACTCTGATCCGGCCACCGGGACGGATATCACGCATCCTTCGCACTGCTGTGAGATTCGGCCATCTCATCGTCGTCCTCGCGATGTCTTACGGCGCTTTGCAGGCGGCCGCCGGCGGGCATGGCGAGGAGGGGGATGGAGCCGAGCCGACTCGTTCCGGCGACTTCCGGGAACTCTCTCTGCAGGACAGCATCCTGCTCGGTCTCCAGAACAACCGCTCGCTGATCAACGCACAGACCGCGAGGGTCGCCGAACGATTCGCCCTGGAGGTGGCTGAGAACAAGTTCACGCCGCACGTTACGTTCGGCCCCTATTTCGACTGGTCGGACGGTCGGGCGGCCGCTGAATCGAGAGCGTTGGGTATCGGGGCGACCATGACGTTGCGCGTACCGACTGGAGGAGAGTTCGCACTCCGCTGGCAGGGGGCGGATGAGGAGACCGGCACCTTGCCGCAGCAGCCGCGATACACCAACGAGTTGACCCTGACGTTTACGCAACCTCTGTTGCGAGGCGCCGGGGTAGCCGTCAGCACGGCCTCGGTCAAGACCGCCCGCCTCCAGGAAGAGATCAGCCTTCTCGCCTTGAAGGCCACGGTCACCGACGTGATCACCGCGATCGTGCAGAGCTACCACCGCCACATTCGCGCCGAACGCCGTGCGGATATTGCCGCCGGGTCCCTGGACCGGGCCCGGGAACTGCTGAAGGTTGACGAGGCCCTGATCGAGGCTGGCCGCATGGCCGAGCGTGACATCGTGCAGACGCAGGCCGATATCGCCCGTCGCGAACTGAATCTGATCTCTGCAGAGGACGATCTGGAAGCCTCTCGCCTGGCGCTGATCGACATTCTCGACATCGACGGCGGAACCCGCCTGCGGCTTACCGAGAGGCTGGAGGAAGCGCCGGAACCGGTGCCCGTCGATGAGACGGACGGCATCGAGACGGCCCTGCTCAACCGCCCTGACTACCTTCAGGCTCTTCTCGGCGTCACGAACGCCGAGACGCAGGTGATGGTCGCCAGGAATGAACGCCTGTGGGATCTCTCCCTGCAGCTGTCGGCCAGCGCGTCCCACGCCGACGGAACGATCGGTGGCGCGCTGAGCGGCCTTGATCGCGACGACTACGGCGTGACGTTTGCGCTCGAGGTTCCGAACGGTGCGGCTCAGGACGTCGCCGACCTCGCCCATGTGAATGCCGTCGCCGCATTGAGGCAGGCACGGACCAATCTCGACGAGATCCGCCAGCGCGTCGACATCGAGGTCAGCAATGCCGTCCGCGCGGTGGCGTTATCGGCTCGGCAGGTCTCGCTTGCGCAAACCGCACGACATCTCGCGGAGCAGAAGTCTGAGATCGAAAGGGAAAAGCTGCTCCTGGGGCTGTCGACCAATTTCCAGCTGGTTGCGTTCGAGAACGATCTGGTCGCCGCCCAGAACCAGGAGCTGGAAGCGATCGTTTCGTATCACGACGCCACGACGGTCCTGGACCGGACACTAGGCGTCACGCTGGAAAGCTGGGGCATCAATTTCGATCGCTTGGAGCGCTCGGAAGCCCCGCCAGCCTGGTAGGACGCGGTTTCGGGAGTTCGAGCCATCACTGACGCATCGAAAATCCAGGGCCCCGTCAAGAATAAAGGAGGCGGTCACACCGGGAAGCCGACACCCGTCCGGGATCGGCCGATCCTGCGGCAGGTACGACTGGCCGATGCCTCCCTGCTGCACCGAAGCATTCTGGATAACGTCTCGAGCGGGATCATGTCGCTCGACCGGAGCGGGGTGATCACCAGCTTCAACCCCGCTGCCTCGGAGATTTTCGGCCTGTCCGCCGATTCCGTCGTCGGACACACACTCGCGGACGTGCTCCTGCGCATGGAGGGTGCGGACGCGTTCATCGACACTGTTCTCAACGCCACCTACGAGGCTTCCACGGGCGACCAGCACGTCGTGGAAGCGACCCTGGCCGGCAAGCGCCGCCTGCTCTCGGTGGTCACGTCCTATCTGACCGAAGAGCGCGACGGCAAGACCGTCGGGGTGGGCGTGGTCGCCGTGTTCAGCGACATATCCGAGATCTCGGAACTTCGGGAAAAGGAAGTCCGCCTGGCGAAGGACCTGGAGGCGAAGCACGGCGAGCTGCGCGACGCCTATGTCACGCTGGAAACACGGAACCGCGAGCTCGCCTCCGCGGCGAAGAGGGTCAACGCCCTGAGATTGGGCGCAACGATCGGCGTGATGACCATGTTTCTCGCGGTCGGCCTCTATTTCTGGAACGCGGATCCGCCGGCCGGCGGCACGGCTGCCGGTGGTACGGCTGCGGGTGGCGTGCACGCCGCCGACGGCGTGCCGCGCACGTTGACGGTCACGCCGCAGGCGGTCTCCGCATCGCTCTTCATGACCGGGCGACTCGCGCCGTCGCGGCAAGTCGAGGTGACCAGCCCGATCAAGGGCAAGGTGGCGGCGGTGCACTTCCAGCACGGCGAACGGGTGGCCGAGGGCCAACGGCTGGTTGAGCTGGACGTGACCGAGGTGCAAATCGAGCGACGCGACGCGGAGGTCGCCTTCATCAGGGCCCGCGACCGCGTGCAGGAACTCGCGAACTGGGAGGATCACGTCGACGTGACGCAGGCGCGGCGGGCCGTGAGCAAATCCAATGCCGCGCTGGAGACTGCGAGGAACACGCTCGAGAAGACATCATTCCTGCTCGAGCGGGGCGTGATTCCGGCTTCGGAGCACGAGGCTGCGGAACGCGAGTTCCAGAGCCGGCAGTTCGATCTCCGGGCGGCGGAGGAAGATCTGCGGGCAGCCCTCGCCAAGGGCGCCGCCGAGGGGACGGTCGCGCGGCTGGAGCTCGACAATGCCCGGGCCAAGTTAGAGACCCTCGAAGAGACGCTGCGCAACGCGGTCGTGTATGCGCCGTCGGCCGGGGTCGTCATCGATCCGAAAATCGACCAGGTGGAACGGGGCAGCGACAACAACGAGAAGACGCTCGCGAAGGGGGTGCCCGTCGAGCAGGGGGAACGTCTTCTCACCATCGGCGACCTCGACGGTATCGCGGTTGTCGGCAGGGTGGACGAGGTAGACGTGGTGCGCATCCGGCCCGGGCATCGCGTCAGCGTGGCGGGCGACGCCTTCCCGGGCATCACGCTGAACGGGGAGATCGCGCAGGTCTCCTCGCAGGCAAAACGGGACCGCTCCGGGCGCGGACTGCCGTCCTTCGAGGTGACTGCCGTCGTTGAAGCGCTGTCCGACGAGCAGCGTCGGCTGCTGCGCCTCGGCATGTCGGCCACTGTCGAGGTGACGGTCTACGAGAGAGCCGATGCGTTACTCGTCCCGCTTGACGCCGTGACCCTTCGCGACGGGCAGGCCCGACTGCGGGTGAGGGACACGGACACCGGTGCGGTGAAAGAGGTGCCGGTAGCGACCGGCGTGACCACCGTGGATTCAGTGGAAATCGTCGACGGGATCGGCCCCGGCGACGAAATCGTGCTCTAGCAGTGCCGGATCGCGGTCCTGAGCCGCAGCCGACCGCGCTGCCGATGCTCAGCCTGGTAGATATCCGCAAGCAGTACGTGGCGGGCCCGGTTACCGTCGACGTTCTCCAGGGCGTCCGGCTCGACGTGAATCGGGGCGACCTGATGTCGATCACGGGGCCGTCCGGCTGCGGCAAGTCAACGCTGATGAACATCATGGGCCTTCTGGATCGGCCCACCGGCGGTTCCTGCTTCCTCGACGGGCAGGATATCTCGGGGATGAGCGACAACGAGCTGTCAGACGTCCGCAACGCCAGCATCGGTTTCGTGTTCCAGTCGTTTCATCTGCTGCCGCGTCTGACGGCATGGGAGAACGTGGCCCTGCCCCTGGTCTATCGTGGCTTGAGCGGCTCGGTCATCAGGCGGCGGGCGCTGGATACGCTGGATAGCGTGGGGATGGGAGAACGCGCCAGGCACAGGCCGAACCAGCTCTCCGGCGGCCAGCAGCAACGGGTGGCCATCGCCCGGGCGCTGGTCGGTGATCCGGCAATGGTGCTGGCGGACGAGCCGACGGGCGCACTGGACGGCGACACGGGCCGGGAGATCATGCGGCTGCTGCTCGATCTGAACGCCGCCCGGGAACTGACCCTCGTCATCATCACCCATGACCGGCAGGTCGCCCGGCAGTGCGTGCGGAACGTCCGCATGCAGGACGGCGTCCTGCGGGAGTTTCCGGCCGTGTCGGAGGGGGCAACCGCGCCGGGGCTGGCGCCGGTGCTTGCGTAGGCGCAGGCGGATGGCCCTGCTGCTTCAGACCAATCTCAGGGAAGCGGCGCGGAGCCTGTCCGCCGCCCGGCAACGCAGTCTGCTCGCGCTGATCGGTATCGCGATCGGTATCGGTTCGGTGATCGCAATGGTCTCGGTGGGCGAGATCGTCGAGCGGCAGTCCCTCAGGCAGTTCGCGGAACTGGGAACCGACATTCTGTTGATCCACAACCTCTCGCCTCCCGGCGGGCCGGACGGCCGAAGCCGGGCCACCATCGCCTTAGAGGAAGCCGCCGGGCTCGCGACGGTCCCCGCCGTCAGCGGGGTAGCGCCGTACATGGTTTCTCCGGCGCAGGTCCTCCTCGCGGGCGAGGAAGACTCGCGCATAGCCCTCGTCGGCGCGACCAGAACGCTCGCCGACCTTGCCGGGCTGCATGTCGAGGAGGGTCGGTTTCTATCCGATCTCGATGGCCGGCAGTACTACGGCGTGATCGGGGCAGGGATCGCCGCGTCGATGCGCCGGGCCGGAATCGAGCGCGCCGTCGGCGAAACCATCAGGATCGACGATCACGTCTACACCGTCGTGGGCGTGCTGCGGAGCGGGCTCGCAGGCCCGCGCGAGATCCGGGTAGACCGCGCTGTCTTCGTTCCCGTCGGCACGGCGCAACGGGTGTTTCGCGACCCGGACATCCGTACCGTCATGGCGCGCATGGTCCCCGGCGCCCACTACCTGGCGGCCGGCACGCAGGTGCGCGACTACTTTCGCCGCCAGTCGGAGGGCCTCGTCATCCACGTGGAAAGCCCAAAGGAGCTGATCGAGAAGATGCAGCAGCAATCGCGGCTGTTCACCCTTCTGCTGGGCATGGTGGGCGGCATCTCGTTGCTGGTCGGCGGCATCGGCGTCATGAACGTCATGCTCGTCTCCGTCAGCCAGCGGCGCCTGGAGATCGGCATCAGGCGCGCAATCGGCGCGCGCCGAAGCCATGTCCAATGGCAGTTCCTGATCGAGTCTGTCGTGCTGGTGCTGCTTGGCGGCATGCTCGGGATCGGGCTCGGCGCCGGCGCGACCTACGCTATCTGCCAGTTCGCCGAGTGGCCATATCGTGTTTCGACCGAGGCGGCCGGCCTTGCATTGGCGGTCACCGCCGCTTGCGGCGTCCTGTTCGGCCTCTATCCGGCCCGGCAGGCCTCCCGGCTCGATCCGGTGGCGGCGCTGCGCGGGCGCTGACCGACGCGCCCGGCTCGAGCTCTCATCGGGATGATCGGATGTCGCGCTCGCCCCGGTGAGCCTCTCCGCGAAGGAACTGTTTCCATCAGCAACATTACTGTGACGTCTATTGCGGCGGGCAGTTTGAGAATCGTTACGCTCGACACCCCTATTACTTATCCATATATCACCCCTAAGAAAACAGTATAGGACTTTGGGAGGTTGGCGGGTTAGCGTTGATCGTCCCTATAGACCCGGCGCACGAAGCGCCGCCCTTAGAAATGGGGGTACTCCGATGACGAACCGATACTTCGCCCTCGCACGCCGCGCTCGGCCGATACTCGCTGTGTCGTTCGTTTTCGCGCTGTTCCCGGCTGCTCTCGCAGTTCAGGCTACCCCAGCTGGCGCCCAGAATCCCCCTGAAGCGCATCAGGACCAATGCGAAAACGGCTGGCAGAGCGCACCGGCGTATTCGTCGTGCATCGCGAATACAGGCGGGGTCGTTGCTCTGACCTGGGGGTGCAAGATCTCCGGCACATGCACCGGCGACGACGGCAATTCGCACCACACCTCCATATCACTGAATGTCGAACAGTTCCCGACGTTGCGGAACTGCGACGGCGAACTGACGTTGTCGCAGTCGTCATGCTGACCCGCAGGCCTGTTCCCGCCTCGTCCCTGCCACTCCAGCCCGGAGGAGAGAATCCATGCGAAATCTTCAAATCTCTTTGGCGGTCGCCGCCATCGCGCTACTGCTGGCGGCATTGCCTGGCAGCGCTTCGGCCAACAGCGTTCAGCATTGCACCAACCAATGGAACGCCAGTTCAGCATCAGACTCTTGCACCCACAACCTCTCCATCTCGTGGTCGAGCAGCAGTGGGAAATGCACGATCTTCGTGGGCTGCACCACAGGTTCCGGCGGCTTTCACAATCAGCAGGTCAACAGGGACCCAGACTTTGTCCCGTATTACGTGAACTGCAACGGCTTCCTGAAGTTATCTCAATGTTGACTAGGGGCGGGGCATCCCGCTGCGCGCCGCCCCTGCCGCCCCAGCCCGGAAGAGAGAATCCATGCGCAGGAAAGGAGACAGGCCAATGATCTCCACCGCCGACCGTTTGCGCACTCTTGCCTTGCTCGTTCTGGCCGCCGTTACCTTGGCGTTGACCGCTCCGGCGGTTCACGACGCGCGCGCCACCGAGGGCCCCACCCACGTGCAATGCGAAGACGCCTGGAAGACTTCGCCGGCGGCTTCGACGTGCTCCCAACAGGCGGTCAGCTCGACCGGCACGTCGTGCAAGGTCTCCGCCTTGTGCGAGTCTTCTGACGGAAAGAAGCAGGACACGGTCATCGAGGGGGTGGAGCTCGGCCAATTCCCGCAGTTGCGGAACTGCAACGGCACCCTGACGGTGTCCGCCTCGTCGTGCTGACCCGACTGGCCGGTGCGTCGGCGCTTTGCCCCTCTCGGCGACCCCCGGCACTCCGATCCTCGCCCCATGGCGATGGCCATCACCGCACATCCGCCCTCGCACCTTTCCCTGTGTGCGAGGAAGACTGTCTCGCCCCGAACGGACCTCGGTACGGAAGCGATTCGAGCTACAGACAGAAGCCAAGCCAACGACTTGCAGTGCCATTCGTTCTACCCGCGTATGGCTTGTCTTCGCCGTTCTTGCACTCGCGCTAGCCGGCCCGGTGATCCCGGTGACGAAGGCCCAATCCGACGAAGCCGTCACCGTGCAGGCCTGCAGGAATGCCCGGAACAGCGCCTCCGCTCGCCCGACGTGTTCGAGCACGCCGAACGACATCCTTCTGTCGAGCGACCAATGCCGCATCAAGAAGAGCTGCCAGTTCTACGGAATAACCGATTTCGGCGTCGTTCAATTGCAGCACAAATCAATGACCTGACGGTCCCCCTCGTCGACGTCGATGACCTGCACAATCGCGACGGAAATCTGCAGGTAGGCGCGTGCTGAGCGATTCGGCATGACTTTCCCAATCTGGAGGAGGCTCCGATGAACTACCTGCTTCACGCTATCCGCTATTCCTGTCTCGCCGGCGCGGTTGTTCTCGTTCTTTCGGCTGCCGGTCTGACCGGAAGAGATGCCGAGGCGCAATCGACTTCGGAGCAAACGGTTACCGCGGATGCGTGCCAGGACCAATGGGACCAAAGCGGCGCGCAGCAGTCGTGCTCGAATACCGTAATTTCGGTGCAGGCTGAACAGTGCCGTATCGAGGCTTCATGCTATTTCTGGCACAACCCGATCAATTACGGCAACAAAGACACCAGCGGGACGTATTCCCTGGCCGATGTTGCCAGCCTGATGAACTGCGATGGCTCCCTGACGGTCGGGAATTGCCCGGGACCGTCACCACATCAAGGAACCGGTAATCAGGGAGCGGGCGGTGATCGTTGATCGCCCCATTTGCCCGGCTGGTGTCGAACCTCCGTCAACCCACCGTCGGCGATAGTCGAACTGTGACGGAATTCTACGCGTAGGCACGTGATGACCGGCCCAGTCGGGTGGGCATCACTCCCCTATACGAGGTGGAGGCTCCTAGGTCATGGAAGACATTGCCGCTTCCATTGACCAACTCGAATGCGTCCTCGCTCATGGCAATGGTCCTTCCGTCAGTCGTTTCAACCGCTCCCGGATTTGTGTCAAGGACGAGACGTGTCGGGAATACCAATAGCCATCATTGTTACTGGACGGCATGTTCCAGCGACTCTACGGCGGCCCGCTCAGCGCATCCCGGGGCCCGGGCGCAGCGGGGGAGAACGGGTTACGGGCATGCGACGATCGAGCAATCCTAGGCAAGGCTCGATGTCTCCGACTGCAACGCCGAGGCGCGGCCCCGACGTCGGTTCCGGTCGCGGGCTCTTCGTGATTGGTGATATCCGTTTCTTCTGGGCTTGGGTGCATGGTTCGGCGTGCCAGGCACGGGACCGTCTCCAACCACCGTAAGACGGGAACGGATCAGGCGTTCGATGGCGTTGAGGTACTTCCGTTCCGTCGGGTCGCAGAACGAGAACGCGAACCCGCCGGCACCAGCCCGCGCCGTGCGGCCGATTCGATGGACATAGCTTTCCGCCTCGTTGGGCAGTTCGTAATTGATGACGTGGCTTATGCCGTCTACATCAATGCCGCGCGCAGCGATATCAGTCGCGACGAGGACGCGGGTTTCGCCAGCCCGAAACCGTTTTAGCACCCGCTGGCGAGCGCCTTGGGATTTGTTCCCGTGGATCACTTCGGCGTCGACGCCGGCCTGGTCGAGCTGCTGCGCGATCCGGTTGGCACGATGTTTGGTTCTCGAAAACACCAGGACGCGCGACAGCGCCGGATCGTCCAGAATACGGGTCAGCAAGGCCCGCTTTCCCTGCGCAGCGACGTGGAAGACGCGCTGTTCGACACGCGTTGCCGGCGTGGCTCGGGGGGTGACCTCGACATGCACGGGATCGGTCAGGATATCGCCAGACAGACGGGCTATCTCGGCCGGCATGGTGGCCGAGAACAGCAGCGACTGGCGGCCGACAGGTAAGCTCGAGATTATTTTTCTGACATCGCGCACAAAGCCCATGTCGAGCATGCGGTCTGCCTCGTCCAGGACAAACACTTCGACCGCGTCGAGCGCCAGCAGACGCTGGTTCACAAGGTCGAGTAGGCGACCTGGCGTGGCTGTCACGATGTCGACCCCGCGCCGCAGCGCATCGACTTGGGGCTTCTGCCCGACCCCACCGAAAATTATCGATTGGCGTAAACGGAGGTATTTGGCGTAGGCGCTGAATTCCTCGCCGATCTGGATTGCGAGTTCGCGGGTAGGCGCAAGGACGAGCGCGCGTGGCCGGCGCCGATCAGACTGACGGCGGTTGCGGGCAAGTCGGTCGAGAATGGGAAGTGCGAAGGCCGCTGTCTTGCCCGTACCGGTCTGGGCGATGCCCACCAGGTCGCGGCCGGTGAGAAGATCGGGAATGGCGCGTGCCTGGATAGGTGTCGGCTGGACATGGTTTCTGGCGGCCAATGCACGTTGTATCGGCCCGGCTAGACCGAGGTCCGAGAACTTGGGTTGGGTCAACAAGTGTCCTTCTTTGCGGCACAACCAGCGCGCGTGGCTTGGTCGGGCCGAGATGATCCGTCCCGGACGCGGCAGGAGCGGAAACATGGGTTTGGTTTTGCCCGGGGAATGGCGCCGCTGGTATCCGGCGCGTCACGCTATCGTTAGGCAGTACGCGAGTTCAAATGGTGATTCGGACCCGAAGAATCAAGTATGCCAGTGTTCTTATCGCACGGCGTGAACTGCCCCCTATGGGGCCAGGCAAACCTATCGGAGAAATTTCTCGCAATGGGGGGTCCAGCTCCAGGGCAGATCAGAGTACCGCGGTTACGGTGTTCGTGGGATCGAGGAGTCTTTGCACAGGAGCCTGCCGTCGTACCGGCTGACGTCGGTGACATCCCGACAGCGGATCAGACGGAACCGCTGGTCAATCCTGGTGTGGGCCTTGCAGTCGGGCCGCCGCACGGTCCTCCGGCAGTTTTCTACTGCGTCCACGGATCGACAGTCTTCAGTCCCGCCGCCTCGAACTGCGCGATGTCCCGCGTCGCCACCATCATGCCGTGGCCGCAGCGGTCGCCGCAATGTAACCGTCGGAGATCTGGATCGTTTGCCCCCCGGATGGTGCTTCCGCCATCAGCTCCGCATAGGCCTGCGAGGCTGCAAGATCGAAGAGCAGGACCCGCCCGGCAAACATGGGCAACACTTTCCCCTCCAGATCCTCGTGCAGTCGGTTCCGGCGGTGGCCGGCCGGCAGCGACCGGACCTCGAATCGCAGTTCGGCGACGGTGATGGCAGGCAGATAAAGCGTTTCCAGCGCCTGCGCGTCGAGCCATTCGGCGACGCGTGGTTCCGGAGCCGAGCGCAGCGGCTCCGGCACCACGTTCGTGTCTACCAGAATCATTCCAGATTGATCGGCCGGGCCGGAGCGATATCGCGTTGCGCGAAGCCCGCGAACTCCCCGTCTGTCAACCCGGCGCGCCGGCCGATGGCGGTCAGCAGCGTCCCCAGCGTGGCCCGCCCTTCCGGCAGAACCGTTTCCTCCAGAATCGAGCGTACCTCAGCTTCGATGCTGCGGCCCCTCAGGGCGGCGCGCACACGCAGGGCGCGATGCACCTCGTCGGACAGGTTGCGGACAGTCAGCACGGCCAAAGTCACTTGTATGGGGCAGATAGCCCGAAGGGCAAGAAGTTATCAACAGTGGCTGGGGGCGCGGTTTCTGTGGAAAACTCGCCGCTGACGTGCCGGTGTTCTGTTCGTAGATTTTGTGCAATTCCGCGCCCCTGCGCCGTTGGCGC
>JAJDYI010000038.1 GCA_022825235.1 Alphaproteobacteria bacterium
CTCTTCCGAGTAGTGCGTGGCCGTCTGCGCAATCACGAGCTGCGCCCCGACCGGCAATTCGTAACCCTCCACTACGCAGGTATTCATCACCGTGCGCATCGACATGGGCACGATCGGCGACATCCGCAGAGCCTCCATCAGCACTCGGTGGGTCACGTCGATCCGGTCCGGACTGAAGTCATCCTTGCTGGGGTCGCCCTCGGCCCACAACGCATCCGCTTCAGCCGTGACTCGCTCGTACAACTCGGGATTTTGCAGCAGCCAGTAAAGGGCGAAGCCAATCTGATCGCCCATGTACATGGCGGTCATCAAGATCGCCCCAAGCGGCAGCGACAGGTCCGATTCGGGCAGGAATTGGGGATCGGACGCGTGCAGGGCCAGATACGCGTCCACCACGTCCTCATGCTTCCCGACCCGCTGCGCGGCCGTATGCGTCCTTTGCATGCGGTCCACGATCCGTTGCATGGCCTTCGCCCGGCGGCGCATCGACGGGGTCTTGAGCATGAATCGCGGCATCATCTTGATGATGCCTACATTGAGCACCCGTACCTTGTATTCGAGCGCTTCGACAATCTCGGCCTGGGTGTCAATGTTTGCCAGGAGCGGCGATGTCTGCGCATTCACAAATGGCCGCAGCATCACCTGCACCGGCATCGTGGTGCCGACGTCCCAACTCGCCATGTGCGTGCGAGCTAAGTGATAGACCTCGTCCAGACGCTTGGTCAAAGTCTTGCGAGAGTAGGCGGTATTCAGCGACTTGCGAAAGCGAAAGTGGTCGGCACCGTCAATCGAGTGCATTGAGCGCGACACGCCATACGCCTTGTCGACGCCCTCGAAGTACTCCTTCGACCGCAAGTACACCCGCCCCTTGCGATGGGCCCATTCATTCGTCTTCAACCCTGCCAGGACAATCAGGTTCTGGCGGAACGGGAGCCGAAGCTCGAACACCGGACCGTACTTGTCGGCCAGATTGGCGAACCCTGCCGGCAGCCTTCCCTCTCGCAGTTCGCGATTGAACACCAGATCACGCAGGGACACGGTTGGAATCGGCTTGGTCAGCGAGGGCCGGCGAAGCGAGGGCGCGAGGATGCTCTGGCTCACCGCTGCCGCAATCGCCTGGCCGATCAGGTCCATCTGGCTGACGAACCGAATCCGTTCTTCCGCCTCCTCGTCGATCTGATACATCAAGTGGAACACATGGCAGGCATTGACGAGGCCGGTGATGATCACGTCGCGCGGACTCGGGATCTCGTCCGTGAAGATGATCCTGGTCAGCTGGTCCTTCACGAACTCGCCCGATAGGTGGTCTTCTCCTGACGGCGTTTCGCCCGACCGCTGGCGCCTGGCAAAGGTGTAGAAACCGCCCGGGTCGACGTTGAGAATCTGCCGCCGGACGAGCCCGTCCAGCGCTTCGGAGATCACCGACTCGGACTGTGGGGCAAGCCGCTCAATCCAGTAGCGGGCATCGTGCCGTTCCGTTTCGGTCGCGATCTCCCGCAAGATCGGGTCGAGCAGCGGCCGACCCGTGTCGGTCGCATCCAACAGGGTCAGCGACTCCAGATCGGTGTCGATGCGACCCAGCAGCGACAGTTCACCCAGCGCGGCGCCGACCATCGCGCAGTTCAGGTTCCAGCCGGGTACCTGACGAAAATAACCTCTCTCTTCGTCCAGCAGCGCCAGCAGCAGCTCTTCCGGCAGACTCAGCGCGGACGCCCCCTGGCCCGCTCCAACCGCTGTTTCGTGAGTCACCAATGGACCAACTGTCCTTCCCCCCGCCAGATTGCGAGGATTCTGGACACAATTATAGACATAGCGATGCTATCGATTATAGACACGACGATGCTATCGATGCTCTTGCAAAATTCCTTGATGATTCGGCTGGGTTGACGATGCGCCCGGATGCCCAATCGGCGAGCGGACGGTCGCCAGACAGCCGGGTGCCGATTACCCGTTCAGCGACCCCGCCACAGGGCGGTCGTTCAACTACTACGGAAGCATCCTGGACGGATCGCGCTTCCGGCGAACGTAGCCGTTGACGGGTCCCGCCGCTCGCTGCTCCGCATGGCGGGCAACCGGCACCGGCCTCCCGGCGACCATGCGTGCCGCTAGCCTTTCTCGCCGACGGAGTCGTCGGGGTAAAACTGCCTGCAATAGCGTCGATATCTGCCGATGTCGCCGTCGGAACGAGACAGCCGGGGATTCGGTCGGTGCTGCCGTCGTTGCCAGATGACGACATCCTGCTGCACATCCTGCATTTGCGCGGAAACCACCAGCCTGTTCATGACCCTGGTGCGGAACCTGGGTGGCAGGAAGCCGAGACCAACGATCAGCCGCTTGGGCCTTCGTATTTCCCGAATCTGACTGGCCAGCGACAGATCAACCAACGTGCCGTCGACGGGTGTGGCGAGGACCCACAAGCGGAGATCCATGCCAATGGAATGCTCCTGGACATCGACGAACGAGTAACCCAGCCCGTGGACGTGGGCTGCGGCCGAAATGCGATAGACGCTGTCGATGAAACCCGCGATGGGGCGGTGGCGGACGAAATCGAAACGGGCGAGAAGATAGGAACCGTCAACCGTCGTGGAACCGACAGGCTGCACGTTGTCGTAGCCGTGCACATGTCGCAGGTGGGCCAGGTCCACGGAGTTCTCCGCGATTTCCTGCACGTGGCCGGGAAACCGGACGGTCCGGATTTCCAAGTCGCACCATGCCTCTTCGACCGGCGGCGCTTCCGGCAAGTGCCATTGCGGCGGGCGGCCAGCGGCACTCCACCAGGCAAAGACGAGGCCTTGAATGACCCGCGTATCATAGACGTTGAGCCGCACGGATCGCGGCGGCGGTGCATAGGGGGTTGCGACACAGTTGCCGGCGATATCGTACGTGAAGCCGTGAAAGGGGCAGACGAGACAGCCTTTGCGCACACGGCCGCCGACGGCCGGGCCCAGGGCGGAACCCATGTGCGGGCATACCGATTCGGCCACGCAGACGCCTCCGTCGTCGTCGCTCCACGCGACGATGTTTTGCCCAAGCCATTGCCGTTCAAGCAATTCCCCCTTGGCCAAGGCGTGCTGACTCGCTACGAAGTACCACCCCTCGGGAAATGGGAAGAGCGCAGCCGTCCCGTCACCCACGCTGTGCTCGCCGTTTCTGTCTTGACATGTTCCTGGCTAGGTTGACGCCATGATCGCCCACGACCGGTCAGAGCGAAGCAGGCGATCGCTCCCGTCCCTGACGCGCTGGCATTCTATCACCGCCGTGTCAATCCAAGTTGAGGGCGTGCTCCCCCGCCGGTGAACCCGACTTCCGGTCATCGGGTTGGCCCGTTGCTGTTCACACGACTCCAAATAGCACCGACACGGCATGACAACAACCAAACAATGACCAGAGAGGGGCAACTTCCAAGCGGCGGTCGGAGCCGGGTACGGGCCGCCAGTTCAGCAGCACATGATCCATCGGGGAACCCGCCGACGTCCAGTTCGTTGACAGTGCCAACGGTTGTGGCGGCACCCCGGGGAATCCTCTTTATATGTTCATCTCCGGAACGGAAACCCGCTGACATCCCGCTGCGTCTGGCGGAGGCACGGAACCCCGGCTCGCTTGCGAACAGACGGCCGCCGCACCGACAACCGGTCCCGGAACGCCCGGCATGCACCTGGGCCGCCACCCGACAGCCCCTCTCGACCGCACTGGAGCGCACACCCGCCGCTCGCGTCCCTCGCGCGCAGTCCAAGCCGATTCGAACCCCAAGTACGCGCCGTTCACGACACATGGTCGCCCTCAGCGTCTGAGCTACGCCCCTTGCGAACGTTTCTTGGCGATATGCTTTCTGTAAAGGCTGCACGCGGTCGTTCGTGGCAGGGCTGTGGGCAAGATGCTATACCTGAAACTCGCTCCCGGGCCAGCATCCGGTCATGACACTAGATTCCTGCATTGCGCTCGTCGTCGGTCGCCGGTGGCTGACCATCGTGCTCTCCTTAGTTGCAATGCTGGCCCTTGCCGCGGGCGCCCAATACATCACGGTCGTTGACGTCGACGTTCGGAATCACTTCAGCAAAGACGATCCGCACATCGTCGCGCTCGACCAGTTGGAAGCCACCTACTCGCTCTCCGACGCCGCGTTGATCGTCGTGGCGCCGCAAAGCGGTACCGCCTTCACGCCGGAAGCACTCGTCGCCATCGAAGAGCTCACCGACCGGTTATGGCGGACGCCCTACGTCACGCGCGTTGACTCGATCACCAACTATTCGCACAGCGAAGGTCTCGAGGACGAGCTGATCGTCGCACCCCTGATCGACGACGCCAATTCCCTCAGCGACAGCGATATCGAACGAATCCGGGAAATTGCACTCGGTACCGAAGAAGTCGCAGGGCGCTTCGTCTCCCGGGACGGTCGCGTCGCCGGGTTGGTCGTCAGCGTGGCGCTTCCCGAGGACCGACAGCTGGGAAGATTCGAGGTCACCGACTTCCTCCACGGCACCGCCGCCGAGGCGAGAGAGCAGTATCCGACCATCGACTACCACCTGACCGGCGAACTCATCCTCAACCGCGCCATGAAACAGGCGATCGACGATGACATGGGTGTCCTCGCGCCCATCACGCTCGGCACCATGCTGCTCGTCGCCATCGTCCTGCTGCGCTCGCTGTGGGGAATGGTGGCGATTCTCGTGATGCTGATCGCGGTCATGCTGTCCGCGCTGGGCTTCACCGGCTGGGTCGGCCTGAAGCTGTACGGCGAGAGCGGCGCGGCGCTGTTCGTGTTGATGGCGGTCACCGTCGCGCATTCGGTGCACATCATCGAGGGGATGCGGGCGGGGCTGCGCCAGAGCATGGACCGTCCGCAGGCGGCGGTTCATTCCCTGCAGGCCAATGTGTGGCCAGTTCTCCTGACGTCGGTGACGACCGCAATCGGCTTCCTCAGCCTCAATTTCGCGGAGATGCCGCCTTTCCGGGTGATGGGCAACATGGTGGCGTTCGGCGCGATGGCCGCCTTCGTCTTTTCGGTCACGCTTCTGCCCGCGTTTCTGACCGTCGTGCCAATGCGTGGCGGGTCCGCACCTCCGGGAAAGGCAGACCTCTTCGATCGCCTGGCGCGGTTCGTGATTTCCTACCGCACGATCCTGCTTTGGTCCGTCGCCGCCGTGATGGTCGTGCTCATCGCCGGAATCTCGCGGATTGAGCTGCAGGAGAACTGGCTGGAGCTGCTCGACGAGAGCTACGAGTTCCGGCGCTCCACGGATTTCGTGAGCGAGAATTTTACGGGCGTGGAAACGTATGAGTACTCGCTCAACTCCGGGCGGGAGGGCGGCATCACGGATGTTGAATACCTCCGGCAGGTGGATGCTTTTGCGGAGTGGAGTCGGTCACAGCCGGAGGTTGCCCACGTCTTCGCCATCTCCGACATCATGAAGCGCCTGAACAAGAATCTGCATGGTGACGATCCCGACTTCTACGTGCTCCCGGACGACTCCGACCTCGCTGCGCAGTACCTGCTGCTCTACGAGTTCTCCCTGCCGGTCGGTCGCGACCTGAACAACCTCATCGATGTGGAACGGTCGTCGACGCGCGTGTCGGTCGTGCTCAAGAGCCTCACCACCCGAGAAAAGGTCGACCTTGACAATCGCACGCAAGCCTGGTTCCGGCAGAACGCGCCTGATCTGGAAACCCAGGCTACCGGCGTTTCCGTGGTCGGGGCCCATTCAATCCAACGGAACATCGAGGGCATGCTGCGGGGCACGATCGCGGCAATGGCCATCGTGTCCCTGCTCCTGCTCTTTGTCTTCCGAAGCATACGTCTCGGCCTGATCAGCCTGGTCCCAAATTTCGCGCCAGCTGCCATGGCGATGGGCCTTTGGGGATATCTGGTGGGAGAAGTCGGCGTTGCAGCGTCAGTCGTCACCGCAATCGCGTTCGGCATCATCGTGGACGACACGATCCACTTCATGACCAAGTATGTCGGCGCCAGGAAACGCGGGCTGTTGCCCTCCGAGTCCGTCCAGTCCGCCTTTGGCGCGGTCGGCAAGGCACTGACGGCGACGACGGTCGTGTTCGCACTGGGATTCATGGTGTTCGCAGCGTCGGGACTGGTGACCAACCAAGCGCTCGGCCTGCTCGTGGGGATCACCGTCATCATTGCGCTGCTGGCGGACTTCCTGTTCCTCCCGCCGCTACTGATGGCGCTCGATGCGACGAAGGAAACGACTGCACAGATCAGGGAACGCCTGAGCCGATCGACCGGATAGGATCGGAACGCTGTCGCGCCAGTCGCAATCCGCCTGCAGATGCCGTGCCCGCAGGCGGGATCAGGCGCCTGCGGCAGCGGCCGGCTGGTGTTCCGGGCTACCGCCCCGCCAGCCCACCTCGGTATCCGAGCAGACCCACTTCCTGCTTGACACGTTCGGCTGTCCCGGGGCGGGCAGCCGGGCACATGGCAGAAATCGTGCTACCATGCTCATACAGGCGCAGGAGTCGATGTGATCCGCTCGCTGCTCGGGCTGTTCCGTCGAGTTCCTACGTTCCGTGGTGTGGCCACGGCGGTCGACAGGAGGCAACGGTCATTCGCGCTTCTCTTCCCCACTCGGTCCTGGCGTCTGCTGGGATCCTGGTTGCCATCTTCGCCTGGACGGTCGGGCCTCCGGTCGGGCAGGCGGAAACTGCCGAAGAAGCCGGTCTCCGGATCGCAACCGAAGCCCGTGACCGGCAAAAGGGTTTCGGCAACTTCACTTCCAACATGACCATGACCCTGCGCACAAAGCGGGGACAGGAAAGCAATCGCGAAATGCGCCTCAAGGTCATGGAGGTCGAAGACGACGGGGATCGCAGCGTGTTCGTGTTCGACCGCCCGCGCGACGTCAAGGGTACGGCATTTCTCGTGCACGCCCACAAGGACGGGCCGGACGATCAGTGGCTCTATCTTCCCGCCCTGAAACGGGTCAAGCGCATCAGCTCCGCCAATCAATCCGGCTCATTCATGGGGAGCGAGTTCTCGTACGAGGATCTCGGTGCCGCGGAAGTCGAGAAATACACGCATCGCTACCTGCAGGACGAGCCTTGCGGCGAACTCCAGTGCTTTGTTCTCGAGCGAATCCCGGTGAGCGAGGATTCAGGGTACTCCCGTCAGCTGGTTTGGCTTGACAAGGACGAGCTGCGCTCCATGCAGGTCCAGTACTTCGACCGCAGGAACGAGCATTTCAAGACGATGGCCATCGAAGACTACGCGCAATACCTGGATCGTTTCTGGCGGAGCAGCAGGATCACGATGACCAACCATCTCACGGGCAAGAGCACCGTGCTGGTCTGGTCGGACTACGAGTTCGGGACTGACCTTGATGCTCGCGATTTCACCCGGACGGCGCTCCAGCGCGTGCGATAGCGCCTGAGCGACGAACGGCATCGTCGCCGGCCCGCTTCGTCGAGTGGCTATGGGCCCGGGCGGACGTCGCGGTACTCGCTTCCGGGCGGCAAGACCCCAATAGACCTCAGCGGAGAAACCTCCACCCGTTCGCCGTTGGGGTTGAGTGCGAGCCCTGTACGGTGCTCGGCGGCGGCGTTGGTTGGCTTTGTCTCGCGCCGCGTCAGGCGGCGCGGACGACCTCAGCCCGTCTTCGTCCGTGTGCGCCTGCCGGGGCTCGTGGATGGGAGAGTTCGAGCACGCCGTCTTCGATCGGCGTACGTTTCACGATCTTCCTGTCTGCCAGGTAGTCCTGCGTGTTGCGCCAGGGAATCCGATCTCCCTGTTTCGGAAACAGGAGACGGCGATGTCTCTGGCGGATAGCTACGGATAGGGTTTCCACAATTCGCTGATCATTGCCGTGGCTCTGGAAGCTGGTGGTGGCACGCTGCTCACCGAGGATCTCCGGACAGGACCCCGGATCGGACGGCTGTTCGTCGCGAACGCGTTGATCTAAGGAAGCAGAGGACGGAAACGGCCGACGGGATTCCGGTCAACCTGGGCACATCAGTCGGAGCCGGTAGCGACTCAGCATTGCCTGCCAATCACGGGAACTCCGACGGCCCCTGCCGCCCCTGAGAGCCGCTGGTCGAGCGTGGCCAACGGCAGTCCGCGTCGGCTCGCAACTTCCAGGTAGGCGGCGTCGTAGACGCTCAGAGCATGTTCACGCGCAAGCCCCAGAACCAGAGCCTCATCGTGGCCATGGTCAGTCGCGATGCCAAGGGCCGCGCAGTCTGCAAGCGTCTCCGCAACCTGCTGTGCGGTGATCCGTCCGCGACGTTCGTTCGTCAGCAACGCATTGCGCAGTTCATACCACCAAATCACGGGCGCCACGCCACCGTCGCTGACGACACGGCGCATGGCCTCAGTTGCGACCGGCTCATCCTCATCGGCCAGAGACCAAGCCAGGAACACCGAGCAGTCCACCACGACGGACATCAATAGCGGTGTCCCTCATGGACCGATGTGACGAGATCGGCCAGTGGTACACCCCGCAGGTGTCGACGGCGTTCCTCGATCCGTGCTGCCGCCTGTTGCGCCAATGCCCGGCTTCCGGCCACCGGGACAAGGCGGGCGACCGGCTTGCCATGACGCGTGATGGTCAGGCTCTCACCGCGTGCCACCCGATCAAGCAAGCTCGGAAGGTGGGTCTTGGCCTCGTATGCGCCGATCTTCTCCATGCGTTTCGCCCTGTTTCCCACTAGTCTGATCGACTAGTCTAATATATGGAGAGGGTTCAAGATTTTTTCAACGTCTGGGGCTCACATACCCGATTACCCAACAGCCCGGCGGCTCTCGTGCGATCCGGCACACTGTTCCACTGCAGGCAAGCTCAGGATGCTCGCGCGCTAGCGTTTCCCGCCGAAGCCGGCGCTCAGATCGTCGCGTCGCAGCACGCCACCCATGCCTTCGTGGGCCGGACCAAAGAACGCGCCCGTCACCGTGCCGGCGTCGCCACCGGTCTGCACGAAAGTGTTGCCCTGCACCTCGATGACGTAGCGCAGATCGCCGTCGTTCCAGACGGTGCCGGTGCCAAGCGCGCCCGGCGCCGCATCGGCCGCCCACTGCTCCAGCCCTGTGAAGACAGCCGTACCGAGCATCGACGTCAAATCGACTGACAGATCGGCGGCGCCGGCGACGGCCTCCACCCCGGGCGTGAAGCCGACCAGCCGGCCGGACCAGTTGACGCTGCCCGAGAGTGCGGTGTTGTCCTTGATAGCGGTGCCGGGTGTCGGTCCGGTCGCCCAGGGCTGCGACAGGCCGTTCCTGAGCGCGGCGCCAAATGCGATCTCGCCACCTTCCGAGCCGAGCGCGCCGCGCACGTGCAGGGAGGTGTCGGCCCAGTTCTCCAGGTCCTCAGCAATGCCGTTTTGCGTGGTTTTCGGCTTGAGGTGGCCGTACGCTGCCAGCAGGGCTTCGCGATCGAGCGGGTGCAGGATGTGTTCCGTCAGTTCCTCGCTGCCTCCACCCACCATGATCGTCTCCGGGAAGCGGGCGGGGTCCACATGGTTGCGGCCCAGCAAGTGAATGAGCTCGTGCGCGATGACGCCCAGCCTCTTGAGCCCCGAGGTTCGGGTGTGGTCCACCAGGACCCGGCCGGCCACATATTCGAATCTGACGGGCACCGCCGGATCCCCGGTCGGCACCGCCGAAATGACCGGTTCCGCCAAGCCGATGTCCTCGCCGTTCGACGGCATGGCATTCACCGGCCAGTCCTCCTGCGGTGCGAACGTGACATGTATCCAGCCATCTGCAGGTTGAAGCGCGCCGGCGGGTGCAGGGACCGGGCTGAACTGCAATTGCCAGTTCGGGGGCAGGGCCGCGTTGATCGCCTGGACCACGCGAACCGTCTCGTCGACCAGCGCCGGCGGGGTGCCATCAGCCACGTAGACAGTCGGTGGCTCGGGGCGGAAACGCAGGAGCGGGACCTCGAGAATCGTATCGACGGGCATGCCCTCCTCTTCCCTGGTCGGGGGCAGGGAGGAATCCGCTTCCAGGTAGGCGATCAGCTCGGCGGCTCCGACGCCATCCTGCACCGAGCCGTGAGAGATCCTGACGTCGCCGTGACGGGCAGCCTGCGCCAACGCGCCGGCCGGTGGCCCGACGTCGGCCCCCACGTGCAGCGAGCTCTCCAGCGGCACGACCGGCGCCTGGCCCGCCTGGAGCGGCGTTTGGAGCGGCAGCTCGGGACTGCCCGAAACGGATGCATCTTCCATCCGTTCGGCGCAGGCGGCCAGAGAGACGACAACACTCAGGCCGAGGTACGTCAGCAAGTTCCTAATGGCACGGCACCTTTGCGAGTACGGGCACGAAACGGCAGAGCCTTCCGGCTACGAAATGACTTGCCGAACGCAAATTCTGGACTTCGACTTCCCCGGTTATCGATGCCAGCTGAAGTTGGTCGCGGGTTCCCGGCGGTGGCACACAGCCCCCGCCGGCAAGGGGCGCACGTCACCCGCTAGGGAAATGGGTCGCTCCGTCCCACCGCGACCCAGACCATGGCGTCCTCGATGAGGAGACGCCGGGCCACGCGGCGGACCTCCTCGACCGTGACGCCTTCTACCAGTCCGTTACGGCGCTCGAGGTAGTCGATACCCAAATCGTTCGTCTGCATCGCCACGAGGAAACCGGCGATCTCGGACGTGCTGTCGAGCGCCAGCGGAAACGAGCCTGTGATGTAGCGCTTGGCATCGGCAAGCTCCTCGGCGGTCAGGCCCTCCGTCGCCGTTCGCCGGATCACGTCCCGCACCACCGCAACCGTCTCCCCGGCGCTCTGATCACGCGTCGAGGTGGCGCCAATCAAGAGGGGGGCGCGCTTCGCGTCGGCCAAGTACGTGTAGATGCTGTAGGCGAGACCGCGTTTTCCCCTGACTTCGCGTTCTAGCCGCGTCTCCGGCATGCTGCCGCCCAAGACTGCATTCAGCACGAAGGCCGGGAAGAAATCCGCGTCGTTGCGGGCGATCCCGGAGAGTCCAAACACGAGCTCCGTCTGCGGGATGTCCATCGGGACGTACACGCTCTGCCCCTCGAAGCTCCCGGGTTCTGGCATGTCCTCCGGCAGACCACCGACTGCAAGATCGCCGAAGGCGAGATCGAGCACCTGAGCCAATGCCGCCGCGTCAATGTCGCCCGCAACACCGACGGTCAGCCGCCCGCGGACCAGGCGCTCCTCCGCCGCCGCGCGCAGATCTTCCACGCCGATTTCCGCAAGACTCGCCTGCGTCCCGTCGGTCGGGCGACCGTACGGCCCGTCACCGAACACCAGGGAAAACCAGCGGGCACGCCCGAGGCTCCCGGGACGGGTTTCGTTCTGGGCGCGGACGGCCTCGAGCTGGCTGCGGATGCGGGCGACCGGTTCGTGGTCAAAACGCGGCCGCGCCAGCGCGTGCCCGAGCAACTCCGCGGCCTCCATGACGTTCTCGCTCAGCGTGTGCAGGGTACCGTACAAGCTGTCGCGTCCCGCCGAGACGGATAGCCCGATCGCCCGATCGTCCAGGCGCTCGCGAAACGCGACCGAGTCGTAGGGACCGGCGCCCTCGTCGAGCAGCGCGGTCATGAACTGTGACAGTCCCTCCTGGCCGGGCGCGTCGAGAGCCGCGCCGCCGGCAAAGCGAAACGCCAGGGAAACGATCGGGAGCGACGAATCCCGGCGCAGCCAGGCCTCGGTCCCCAGCGGCGATACCACCACCTCGTTCGGGGCGGAATCGGCCGCCACGCCTGCGCACGGAAAGGCGAGGCTTCCCGCGAGCACGACCGCAGCGAGGGTTTGCCCGCGGCGCATCACTCGGCACGCTCCGGCCTGAGAATGCCCGTCACCGTTACCGGATCGTCCAGGAGGTTGCGGGCGGCGTCGGCCACCTCGGCGACCGTGATCGAGCGAACCAGATCAATGTAGCCGTCGATGTCCTCCAGCGTGCCACCCTTGATGAGGGTTCTCCCGACGAAATCGGCGGTGCCGGAGACATCGTCGCGGGCGTAGATCTCCCCGGCGGCAAACCGGTAGGCGGCGCGCTCGACCTCCCGTTGCGCCACGCCCGCCTCGGCCACCCGCTCGAGCTCGGCGTTCACCGCGGCCTCGAGGTCCGCGAGGTCCGTACCGTCCGTGGGCATCGCGTACACGAGGAAAAACCCTCCGTCCCGGTTGTCGCCGCCAAAGTAGGCGCCGGCCGACAGGGCGATCTTGCGGTCGACGACGAGCGCCCGGCGAAGGCGGCCGGAAGCCCCGCCAAGCACCGCCGCGAGGACGTCGAGGGTGGCCGCCTCGCGTTCGGCACCCGCGAAGTAGCCCTTCGCCTGATACTGCCGCGACCACCGGGGGCGGACGATCCGTGGGTCTTCCATCTCGACGGTCACGCGAGCCCGATGCGGGGGTTCCGCCGGCCTCGACGGCACCGGCTCACCGCCCGCCGGCACGGCGCCGAACGTCCGTTCGGCAAGCGGGCGCAGCGACTCCGCGTCGATGTCGCCCGCAACGACCAGCAGGGCGTTGGCCGGTCCGTAGTGGCGGCGATAGTACGTCTCCACCTGTTCCTGGGTGAGGGCTTCGATCTCGTGGCGCCAGCCGATGAGTGGGCGGCCGTAGGGATGGGCCTGCCACGACGCTGCGCGGAGCTGCTCCCGAAACAGGCCCGACGGCGAGTTTTCGGTCCGTTGCAGGCGCTCCTCGAGGACGACCTGCCGTTCGGCCTCGAAGTTCTCCGTCTCGAACACCACCCCGGTCATGCGATCGGCCTCGAGGCGCATCACGGTCTCCAGGCGGTCACGCGCGATGGTGGCGTAATAGGCGGTGACGTCGGCCGCCGTGTAGGCATTCGTGCTGCCTCCGTTCCGGCCAATGATCCGCTTGTACTCCCCCTCCTCGGTGCTGGACGTGCCATTGAACATCAGATGTTCGATGAAGTGCGCCATGCCTGATTGCCCAGGCGGGTCGTCGGCCGCGCCAAACGCGTAGTACACCGCGTGGTGCACCACGCCGGGCCGTTCCATAGGCACGGCCACCACCCGCATACCGTTGGCCAGCACGAACGATTCGGCACCGAGGCCATCGGCGGCGGGCGCCCCTGGCAACCCGAGCCACACCCCGAGAATGACGGCGGCCCGCAGGCGTGGGCGCCATCGCGTCCGCGACGTTCCCGGGCCGGATGTCGGCGGCGCGGGGACGGCACGGCATCTCTGACCGGCATAAGGATCGGTGATCACCGCGGCTGTTCTCCCTGGCGTTGCTTCGGCTGAGAAGAGGGACGATAGACCACCCGGTCGCGGGACGGGCGCGGCTCGACCGCAACCTGCGCCAGCCCGCTTTCCCCGCCTGCCATGCGGCGCCGCAAAACTGCCGTGCCCTGACCCTGACGACCGGCAGGATCACACCCCTGCCCCACCGCGCGTAGCTCTCTGCAGCCCGTTTGGCCACCGTCAGCGACACGCTCACGACTTCCAGGGCCAGACCATCGATCAACCCAGCCGTTTCGCTGCCACGACCCCGCCGTTCCGCAACCACCAGTGCCTCGGCAACCGTCACCACCGACAGGACGAGCTGGCTTCCGCAGCCAATGCTTCAGCACAGATGGCAGTCTCCGGCTCATTCAGTGGGACGGCCATCAAGGCTGACATTTCGGTTGCGATCACCTCGGCAGGCCGTCATCGTCGTAAAGGAAGTCCTGGCTGCGAGCCGCATCGGCACCTTCGGTACGTTTCTCCTCGGCCGCAGCCTGCATAGCCGCAATTGCCGCGCGCCGAACCTTCGCGTGGGGAGGCGACTGTACCGGAACCAGCCTGACCGCCGGCTTGCCATGGCGGGTAAGCACCACCTTGTCGCCCGCCTCGGCACGGCGGACCAAGGCAGTCAGTCGTGCTTTCGCTTCGCTAACCGAGACCCGCACTGGTTTGCCCCCGCAAGTACCCGAGGAATCGATCATACGGACTAAGGATCAGGGCACCCATGGGCACTACTGGTACTCCTGCCAGCGAATCGGGAACCGCGTTGTCGACCGCTACATCGGCCGGGACACACCTGAACTCCGCACGCGTATCGAGGCCGCCGAAACACAGCGCGAACATCAAAAGGCACTCGCTAAGCGATGTGCCAGCTTGGTCGCGCAACTACGTGCTGCAGCCCTCCCGGCCCTGGATCGCCAAACCGGAAAGGTCCTGCACGCCATGGCACGAGTCGGCACGTTTCGTCTGGGCGGCACGCTAGTTGGAACCCACGCATTTCGCCTCTGCAGCGCAGAGCTTGGCGTGAGCCTGGCCGAAGCACTGGCCGTCACTGAGGATGTCGACGTCCCCGCTCTTGAAGGACTCAAACTCGTCATTCATGACCAGGTCAATCCATCGCTCGCGGATACCTTCAGGGATCTCAAGCTCTCACCGGCTCCGAGCCTCGACCGCAGGAACAGACCGACGTGGTGGGCGATGGAGGGGGGCGGTACCATGGTGGAATTTCTCGCGCCAAAAAAGCGTGAAACCGACGACATCCTCATGCTGGAACCCCTTGGGGTCTATGCACAGGCACTCTCCTTCCTGAATTTTCTGATTGCCGAACCCATCTCCGCGGTCAGCCTCTATCGAAACGGCGTTCTCGTTCAAATTCCACGACCGGAACGTTATGCCGTCCACAAGCTGATCGTCGCCCAACACCGGCCCATCGGCTCAGAAGCGAAGGCCAAAAAGACGTTGCTCAGGCAGAACTGCTGGTCAAGGCCCTAGCCGAAGATCGCCCGTTCGCGCTTGACGAAGCCTTCCAACTCGCCATGGCCGCAGGCCCCAAACGGCGGGATTCGATCAAGAAATCGCTCAAACAAAAGCCGCTTATGGCGAAACTGATTCAGCACCCGCCGTAATGGCGAAGCGGTGAACCACGAGAACTTGGCCCGAGGGACAGACGAGCCGCACGTACGCTCCGCTGCTCGATCGGGTCCGGAGGCGTCTCGGGTCGGCGGGCACGGCACCGAACGCGCCCAGGATGCGCGTTCACGAGGCTTCCGGAAGGACGCTGCCCAGACCTCGCTCTACCGTCGACTGGAAGCCGGCTTGGCATTATCGTCCTCGAGGAACGATGCGGCTTCATCGCGATCCGGCACCGGGTGGTCAGGGTCCTGCAATTCGTCTTTCAACCGGAGCATTCGGTCCCACATGCCCGCCCATCGATAGACCTTCGCCATAGCCGCTTGCGGCAACAGCGGCTTCGACTTGGTCGGCGTGCCCGCGAACACCTCGAAGATAATTTCCGCTTCTTCGACCGTCTGTGCCGACATGATTAATTGCTTCGTGGCCTCGCCGTCGCCATTAGCATTTCGGGCTCTGCGGCGCGCGCTCTGCCGCCGCCAGGGTGTGACAAAAATGGAGGCCACGCGAACATCACCTGAGCAATTCGGAAAAACGAAGGCGCGAGTTTAGTGGGAGAAACCTGACTGTCATCCAACGCTGTCCGCGCACAAGGGGTCAAAGACATCTGAAACTCACCAACGCCAACCCATCTACTTCACGACACAGGCTGATGTGAAAGGCGGATATTCCGGCGGGCACGCATCCCGGACGGGGCCTTCACCCAGCGATATTTCGCCAGGATATAACCAGCCTGCCCCTGCATCTATCCTTGCATTATTGTCATGACATGCCATATATACGAGGATGATACCGCGTCAGAAATCGCAACTCGTTTGCGCTCGGCTGGATCAGTTCCCGGCCGTAGCTCTCCTCGGCCCGCGCCAAACAGGCAAGACCACGCTGGCCGGGCTTGTCGCCGAAGAGCGAGCGAGCACCTATCTCGACCTTGAGAACACAGCGGACCGCGAGAAGCTGAGCGATGCCGCATTTTACCTGTCCGGGCACGAAGAGGAACTGGTGGTCCTCGACGAGGTGCAGCGGGTGCCGGAACTGTTCCAGACTCTTCGCGGCCTAATTGACAAGGGGCGCCGCCGCAACATCCGCGCGGGCCGGTTTCTGCTTCTCGGTTCGGCCTCAATCGACCTGCTCAAGCAATCGGGAGAATCCCTTGCTGGCCGTATCGCCTATATCGAGCTGGGGCCGTTCAATGTTCTCGAAGTCGACGCCGCTGCGCACGAGAAGCTCTGGGTCCGAGGCGGTTTCCCGGACAGCTTTCTCGCCAAAAGCGACGAAGCCAGCGTAGTCTGGCGGTCGAATTTCGTCCGCACGTACCTGGAGCGCGACATTCCGCAGCTGGGGCCGCGCGTGCCGGCGGAAACGCTGCGCCGCTTCTGGACCATGCTGGCCCATATGCAGGGCGGCTTGCTCAACGCGGCCCAGCTCGCACGTGGGCTTGCCGTCGATGGCAAGACGGTCGCCCGCTATCTCGACCTGCTTGTCGATCTCCTGCTGGTACGACGCCTGCAACCCTTCCACGTCAATGTCGGCAAGCGCCTGGTGAAATCCCCGAAGGTCTACGTACGCGACAGCGGTATCGTCCACACGCTGCTCGGCCTCGATGACCGGGATGCCGTACTGGGGCACCCGGTCGCTGGTGGGAGTTGGGAGGGGTTTGTGCTGGAAAACCTCCTTAGCGTAGCCCCGGAGCGTGTAAAGCCATGGTTCTACCGAACCGCTGCCGGCGCCGAAATCGACCTAGTGCTCCAGATGCCTGGCGGCGACCTGTGGGCGGTGGAAATCAAGCGCGGTCTCGCCCCGAGGCTCGACAAGGGGTTTCACCACGCGCGGCAGGACCTCAATCCGAAGCGCTCCTTCGTCGTGTATTCGGGCGTCGAGCGATACCCCAAAGGCGAGGACGTCGAAGTGATCGGTCTAGGGGAGCTGGCGTCCCTCCTCGCTACGGTTTGAGCTGTCGAGCAATCCGGCATGCCGTTCTGCGTCCTCCCCGCCGCAGCAGCTACTCGTCGAAGCGGATTACCCCCGGATGCACCGGGACGAATCGGTGTCGTTTCCGAAACCGGTCCGACACTGCTCCCGGCGGTCCGGCTCCTGTTGCTGAGGAGCGTTGCAGCCCTGCCGCCGCTAGGTTGGCCGACTTATGTCGAATAGCTGACAGCCCGCGCTGCCAGCTTCCGATCCGTTTCGCGGATCACGGGAGTCGGCCGACCTGAACACTCCCTTCGAAGACGATGATGCGGTGGATGTCGACCATCTGAATTCCCGCCAAGAGGTTCCGACTCGGCCATGCGCAACCCGGTGCACCCCGGCGCGATTGTGCGCGAGGACTGCCTGAAGCCCTTGGGCTTGTCTGTGACCCAAGGAGCGCGGCACCTAGGTGTGTCGGTCGACAGACACTGTCCGATCTTGTGAACGAGAAGGCTGCCATTTCCATCGAAATGGCCTATCGCCTGTCCAAGGCGTTTGGGTCCACTCCCGAAACCTGGCTGAGAATGCAGCTGGCCTTCGAGCTGGCGCAATCGCGCC
This sequence comes from Alphaproteobacteria bacterium, assembly GCA_022825235.1. Classification (GTDB taxonomy): domain Bacteria; phylum Pseudomonadota; class Alphaproteobacteria; order TMED109; family TMED109; genus VXPW01. The sequence continues at coordinate 17,321 of JAJDYI010000038.1, forward strand.
ACCTTGAGGAGGCCATCCAGTTTGAACAAGTCGCGGCTACCTAGGAGTTCAGATCAGCCGTGGCCCAATGTTCAACGAGGCGGTCACTTGCGCCCTGACCGTCACGCTTTGGCAGACCCCCGAGCGCGGCGCTCCTTTCGGGTGCGTACGCGGTCCGGCCGACGGTCGGAGTCCAGAACCACGCCGTAGTCCGCCCGCGCCCGCTCGACCGACACAAAGCCGTCCCGCACATCCTTGGCTACCCGCTCCGGCTCGCGCTGCAGAGGATCGCCCAGTCCGCCCCCACCCGGCATCTCGAGCACCAGGCGCTCGCCCCGCGGGATGGTCTGGCGCCCTTTGCCCCTGAACTCCGCCGCTCCCGACTTGAGGTAGACGCGCCCCACCCGGCCGGGTCCGCCGCCGTTTCGGCCTCGCGGCGGATGCACCACCCGATCGAACATCGTGTTGATCGCGAATGCGCGATCGCCGGCGTAGCCAACCTCCATGACCTGTCCCGTGCCGCCGCGGAACGTGCCGGCGCCGCCGGAGTCCTCGCGGTACTCCTTGCGCCAGAAGACGAGCGGCGCAATCGTCTCGTTCACCTCGATCGGCGTGTTGCGCACCCCGGAGGGGAACGCGGTGGCATCAAGGCCGTCCTTCCCCGGGCGTGCTCCGGTCCCGCCGGCGTGAAACGAGTTCATGGCAAAGATCGGGCCACTCTGCAGGTCGTCCCCGGTCATGCCGTGTCCGCCGAGAAAGACCGGGTTCCACAGACAGGACGTACCTTCCGCCGGGACCTGGTCCGGAATCACCTGGCCGAGGCATCCGAGCATCACGTCGGGGAGCATTTGACCGATGACGTGGCGCGCGGTCACCGCGCAAGGCGGCGGTGCGTTGAGGATGGTTCCCAGCGGAGCGGTCACCCGGATCGCCGCAAGGGATCCGGCGTTGTTCGGAACGCGCGAGCCAATCACGCAGCGCACGCCGAAGCTCGCATAGGCCTCGGTGTAGGTGACCGGCACGTTGATACCGTAGCTCGATACCGGCGACGTGCCGTCGAAGCTGACCGACAGGCCGGTGTCGTCGATGGTGACGGCGCCGACCAGATCCAGCTCCCGCTCGTAGCCGTCGATCCGCATCGAGTTGCGGTAGGTGCCGTGGGGGAGCGCGCGGATTTCAGCCAGCATCCCCTCGTGCGACGTGTCGATGATGTAGCGGGACAGGTCTTCCAGATCGGCGAGCCCAAACTCGTTCATCATGCCGACGAGGCGTCGTCCCCCAACCTCGTTGCAGGCTGCGAGCGAATAGAGGTCGCCTTCCACCTCGATCGGGTTGCGGACGTTCGCCCGCACGATCTCAAGCACGAGAGCGTTGAACTCTCCCCGCTTGGCCAGTGGCAGGATCGGGATGTTGAGCCCCTCTTCATAGACCTGGCGCCCGTCGGGCCCGAAGCCGCGTCCACCGATGTCGGCCACGTGGGTGGTGGCGGCGAACAGGGCGACGATGCGGCCTTCGCGGAACGTCGGGGTCACCGCCGTGAAATCGTTGAGGTGGCCGGTGCCGAGCCAGGGATCGTTGGTGAGAAAGACGTCGCCTTCCTCCATGGTGGCGATCGGATACTTCGCGAGGAAGCTCTTCACCGACGCGGCCATCGCATTCACGTGCCCCGGGGTGCCGGTGACGGCTTGGGCGAGCATGCGCCCGGACGTGTCGAACACTCCGGCCGAGATGTCGCCGGCTTCCCGCGCGGACGTGCTGAACGCGGTCCGGACCAGCGCCTGGGCCTGCTCCTCCACCACCGACAGCAGCCGGTTCCACTGGATCTGCATCCGGATCCGGTCAAGCGCGGTCCCGTTGCCCATGCTCGCTCCTCCAGTCGTGGACGTTCGGCGCCCGTTGGCTCGCTCGATTGGCGGGGTGCCGTCAGGGTACCGGATTCCGTCCCCTGGAAGGGATTGGTCGCGCCCGGTTCGGGCCGGGTGCGGCGGCGGGCGCGCCATCGGCTTGCCTGCCGTCGATCGCTAGGCGGCTGCATCCCGGTGTCCGAAAACCAGATGGCGACGACGACAAGCGCTGGGTCGGCACACAAGGAAGGACCTTGCCCGACTGCCTGCTCGGCGCCGATTGGGCGAAACGGGGAAGGCGCCCGGCTCCAGCCGCAGCCGCGACATCGGACAAGGATGCGAAGGCGCGGATCCTGCTGTGTTCAAGGCATGCGGAATGGCGCGGTAGACGGTGCGAGACCTCAGCGGGGAGACCGCGGGCGCGCTCCAGCGGCGGGACGCCTTCAGCGGCGCCTTGCGGAGGCCGAACGTTCAGGCAAGGAGGGCGCGGGTGATTCGTCGGGCTAAGGGACAGCGTCTCACAGCAAAGCGGAGCGCGGCATACCCCAATTGAAGGATTGTGCGGTCGAATCCTCCTACTACGTTTGGGCTACTGCAATTGGGGTTGAGGACGAGCGATGCTGCATCGCAATTTAGATCCGAGGCCCTTCGGTTCCGGCACCGGGTGGCGCCGCTGCCGTGGGGTCGTACAGGCGCCGGGGGCGGCATCGTTGTAGAACCGGACGGGGCCGATCAACAAGATGGCGATACCGATAGTTTGGGGACTTACATCCCTGGATTGATGACACGTGCCCATTTGTTCTACATATGAATCATTAAAGAACGTTAACAGTACGCATTACGGTTGTGTCAGGAACTCCAGCGATACCACCGGCACGTGACCGCGTCCTCCTGCACCGCACGTTCGTCTGCCGTGCCCGCATCACGCCGGCCGGCCACCGCCGCCTCGGCGAGGTGCTCGCGCTCACGCGGCAGCTCTACAACGCCGCCCTCGAGGCGCGCGTCGAGGCTTGGCGCCGCCGGTATGAGCGGCCGCGCTCAGCGGATTTCGACCAGAGTCTCTCCCGCTGCAAGCGCGGCGGCCACGGTTTCCAGACGCGGGGCCAGCTGCTCCCGGAGCGCGGCGTTGGTCGTGTTGCCAAGGCGTATCCATACGACCTGGAGCCCCGGTGTCAAACGTGCGCGCTGAGCAAAATCCACGTCCTTCGACCAGATAACAGCCCGCAGTCGGCGCGCCTCGGCCTCGATCCGGGTATCCGTGGCCGGGCCGATGCCGAGGTCGTTCACATGGTCGGACGGATAGCCCTCGGCGGTAAGCCAGCGGGCGAGGCCCGGCGGCAATTGCGCATCGATGAGGAAGCGCAAGGCTCAGGCGGCGTGGACGATTCGGTGTTCGCTGGCGGCCGCCCCCCAGGAGAGTGCCGCGCGAAGATCGGCCTCCTCCAGATAAGGGTAGTCGGCGAGAATTTCCGGGGGCGAAACCCCGGCCGCCATGAGCTGCAGGATGTCGGAAACCCGCACCCTGGTTCCCCGGACATGCGGCCGCCCCCCGCAAATCTCCGGGTCCACCCGTATACGCCCGTGAGCCTCCGGCGCCTCGTCCAACTCTTCGAGAACCTCCCTCAGAACGCATATGCGAGCGTCCCGCTTCGGTCCCGAATGGCCATGCGCCTCCATGAATCGTTGCAGCGCAGCGGCCAGTTCGCTGCCGCGGCGGCTGTCGGCCGATACGACATGGAACCAGTCCGCAAGGACGCGCTCGGTCTTCCGGCCGTCCCTCTCGCCCGACTCCGACAGATAGGCGGCGGCAGTGTTCTGCGAATAGCCGACATATTTGGAGGGGGCAAAAAGCCACGAGCCGTCTCCGGAGCGAGCCGCATACCAGGCATTCACGCGCTTCATCCGCCTCTTGAGTTCGGTCCCGAAGAGAGCATCCTCGATTTCGCTCTGATACCGCGCAATGTTTTCAACGGCTTTTTCCGGGCTGCTGACAAGCCGAGCGGGGGCGGTGTCGCTTTCGGCGGGAAAGTAGGACGCTCTTTCCTGGAGGCTGTGGCGGTCTGACGGAGCGTTGCCAGCCATCGGAATTCTCCCTATTGAGTTATCACCTCATTTACCCGCATTCATAACAGGAGTCAAGCTATGCCGCGAACGGGTTGCCCGACAACGGGCGACAGCGCTCACACCACCACCTTGCCGGGGTTCATCAGGCCGTCGGGGGCGAGGGCGCGCTTAACCGCCTGCATCATCTCGATCTCGGGGCCGGGCTTGTAGTGGGTGATCTCCTCCACCTTGAGCCGTCCGACGCCGTGCTCGGCCGAAACCGAGCCGTCGAGCGGCCTGCGCGATGTCGTGGACGGCGGTGGTCAGCTCTTCCCGGCGTGCGAGACAGGCCTGCGTGTCGGCACCGGGGGGCTGCGAGACATTGTAGTGGATGTTGCCGTCGCCGACATGGCCGAACGGGCACGGTCGGGCGCCCGGAACGGTGCGCTCGACTGCCCTGTCCGCCGCCTTGATGAAGTCCGCGACCCGGCTCACCGAACCCGCCGGCCCTTCCGCGTTGAAGCGCGGCACCCAGTCCCGCACGATCTGCAGCCCCGCCCCCGCAAAGCGCGCCGCGTCCGAACGGCGATGACCGTCATAGATCATCGCATGCACCAGAAAACGGCGGCTCTGCGCCCCGTCCCGGCCCCGCTTCGCAAGACGACGCCAGTCGGCCGCATCGCAATCCCCACGCAAGCGGATCGCCGCTCCCATCACCAACCTCGAATTCAAGACCTCGACCTTGAATCAGAAATCCGACCGTCTGGGAATCCCCGTCATGAGTCAGGAACCAGCGCCGCTGGTATCGGTTCGCTGACAGGATTTCGTCACCCGTCAGCTTCCGAGGTCCGTCCCCGCCGGACAACCTGTCGAGAGATCACGGCTGGTCGCAGGGGCCGACGCGCGCCCTTCAACCGCCGATGAACCAGGGCAGGACCCGAACGCCCTTGAAGTCGAGACTCCGGTCGCCGCCGTGCGCGAGCACGCCGCCCCGGTTGGGATTCCCGGGCAGCGAGGTCCACCAGTTGATGGTGTCGCATACCGTGGCGGCGACCGTGCTGCCGGACTTTGCTTCCACCGGAATCAGGCGATCGCCGGTGTCGATCAGCACGTCAATCTCGTGGCCGGTGGCGTCGCGCCAGTGATACGGCGGCGCGTCGCGGAGCACGGTGGTGAGGTGCTTGACGAGGTCCGAGACCACGAACGACCGAAGATGCTGCCGCGCAGCGCATACCGCTCCAGCGTCGTCGCGTCGCGGACCCCGAGCAGGTAGCAGGCGAGACCGGTGTCCATGAAGTGCGGCCGGGGACGCTTGCGGACGCGCTTGCGGTAGCTCGCGAAGTGCGCCGGAAGCGTGGTGACGAGAAAGCCCACCTGAAGGGCGTCGAGCCAACGACGTACCGTCTGCTGCGTGACACCTACGTCGTTGGCCAGCGCCGAGAGGTTCAGCCCCTGCCCGGTGCGGGCGGCCGCCAGACGGACGAAGTTCTCGAACATGGGCAGGTCCGATACCCGCTCCACCTCGCGCAGGTCGCGTTCGACGTAGGTCCGGAAGTAGCCGGCGAGCCAGTCGCCGGCATCGACCCGACGGTCGTGGATGCAGGGATAGAAGCCCGTCACAAGGGTCTCCCATAGGCAGCCGGCCGGTGCCTCCCAGCCGGCAGTATCGATCCGGTCCAAGTTCGCGGCATCGATGTTCTGCTTGCCGCGAAGCTCCGCGAGCAAGAGCGGGTGCAGGGTCAGCACCGCGGTGCGTCCGGCCAGGGTCTCGGCCACGGACTTCATCAGCAGCAGGTTGTGCGAGCCGGTGACGATGAAGCGCCTCGCGCGCCGGTCTTCGTCCACCAGAACTTGGATGTACGACAGCAGGGCGGGTGCCCGCTGGATCTCGTCGATCACCATGCGGTCCGACTGCGCCAGCAAGCTGCGAGGGTCCTCCAGAGCCTGCAACCGCAGGTCGGGTGCCTCCAGGGAAACGTACAGATGGTCGCCGAATTCCGCGCGAACCAGCGTGGTCTTGCCGGACTGCCGGGGACCGGTGAGCGTCACGACCGGATAGGACGCGGCGGCTTTGCGCAGCGCAGGTGTCAGGTGTCGTGCGAGCATGCGATGATGCTCGATGAATGGACGGTCTTTGTCAGCTTGATGATGCCATCATCAATCTGACAACTTTGTTTTGCGTCCGGCATGGAGGCCGGTGGCGAGGAGCGGCTCGAATCCGTCGTCGCGTTCGAGGTCGAGCGAAGGGGCTTCGTCGCGGATCGATCGTCCTCGCCTTTCGAGGGGGCGAGGCGCGGGCGCGTAGCCGGCGCCGGAGTTCGGGCCGGGGCGGGGCGGAGGCCGTTCGAAAGCCGCTCGTTCCGCGCGGAACCAGTCAACGGCAATGTCCCGCAGGCGCTTGCGGCCCTCCCTCCCGGCCACGCGAAAGTGTGCAGTTTTCGGTTGTCATTGACAGGCGGGGCGAGAAATGTGCGCGGCTGCGGGAGTTGACGGACGCACACCGGGCGGCGCCGACTCGTAGAAGTCAGGACTTGATCGGACAGCGTTGCCGTGACGGCTTGGCGGGCGTCGGTCATGAGGCAGCTGCCGCCGGAAGACGCTCCCGGGGACATTCTGTGTCGACTCCAGATCGGACGATGCTGGTCCAGTACATGACACGATCATGCTTCCTCTATCGCTGCCCCATTCTTGCAACAGATCCAATAGCGACCTCGACGCCAATTGCGTCATTTGCGCGACAAAGCTCGTCGCGTCTGCACATCCTGCGGTGCCTCGCCGCGAGTTCCGGCGCCATTGCAGATTCCCGCACCTGCGCAAAGTCGGGGAGACCGGTTCCTTCGCTACTTCGCTCCGCCATTTCGAAGACTGCGGAATTGTGTTTGGGTCGCACTTGACAAACGAGCTGATTTTTTCAAATATCCGGTAACGTTACCGGACTGGATCAGCTGCCGTGAACCCCTCAGATCGGAACGCTCAACAGGGGTCCCGCGTTTCCCGTCACCGCAAGAGGATGGCTACTGCCGGCGCCAAGCGCGTCGAAGTCACAGTACCCCTCCAAGATGCACCCCTCGTCAAGGCAATTGCTAGCGCCCTTCGCTCCGGCGACGAGGACGCCGAGCTGATCCGTCGAACCCTGCAACCCAGGCTGACCGCCCCAAGGGCAAAGACAGGCGCCGAGTTGGTCGCCTTCTTCCGTGCTTCGCCGCTAACCGACGCTGAGCTCAAGATTGAGCGCGACCGCTCCACGGGCCGATCTGCCGATCTCGCCTGATGGCCTTTCTCCTGGACACCAATGTGATCAGCGAAACCGTCAAACCAAGACCTGACAAAACCGTGCTCAATTGGATTGAATCACAGATCCCAAGAGACCTTTTCCTAGCGGCACAAACGATTGGGGAGCTCGTCAGAGGCGCGCGGAAGGTAAGAGAACGAGCCCGTCGTGAACGATTTGAGAGATGGATAGAACAAGATCTCACCCGGCAATTCGACGGGCGCATCTTGCCGTTTGACGCGTCTACCGCGGCAATCTGGGGGCGACTCATGGGAGACGGGGATCGTACCGGCCGTCGCCCTTCCGCAGCCGATGCGCAGATCGCGGCCGCTGCCCTTCAGCATGACTTGACCCTTGTCACCCGTAATGTGAAGGACTTTCGAAGCTTCGATATTCGGTTGCTCGATCCCTGGCAGTAACTCGAAGACAGCCAATAGGTCTCGGATCAATTCAGATGACCTGCCCCCCGGAAGTCGGATCGATACGCCGGTCATGGTCAACGGCCGGGCATACCTTCGCATGGGAGTCCCCGCGTGTCTCGCCAAGAGCTTCCCAACGTTCGTCACATGGGTCGAGACGGAACCTCTCCGCCTCGCCGCAATTGATTTGGCTGATTTTACGGATGGAAGGAAGGGGTTATCCGCGCGAGGGACCTGGAACCCATCATTGACGCGCCGGGGCGTTGCTGACAATACGCCGTCATAGTTCGTCGAAAAATGATGGCGACATGGCGGAGGCAACATACCCCGGCTGACACGGCAGCCCCGGCAGAGCTTCTTCCTCCTCCTCGCCCGCGGGGTCGGCAAGAGCACCTGGGCACGGGCGCAGTTTCCCGATGCGCCGCGCATCGATTTGCTCGACGAGTCTCGCTACCAAGACTACCTCGCCGATCCATCGCTCTTCGCTGCGGAACTCCGGACCGCCCCGCCGGGGAGCTGGGTGGTGGTCGACGAAATCCAGCGTTTCCCCAAACCTCCTCAACGAAGTGCACCGCCTCATTGAGGATCGGAATCTCAACTTCGCACCGCTCGGATCGAGCGCGCAAGAGCTGAAGGCAGCAAGCGTCAACCTCCTCGCCGACCGGGCACTGCACAGGACCATGCATCCCCCGACCCCAGGCGAACTTGGCAACAACTTCGACCTCGAAACCGCCCTTGATACGGGAACCGTCCCCCCGGTCTGGGTCGCGTGCGAGCGGCGCCAGGCGCTCGAGAGCTATGTCCAGTTCTATCTCCGCGAGGAGGTTCGGGCGGAGGGGTTGGTCCGAAACCTTCCGGGATTTGCGCGCTTCCTGCCGATTGCCGCCCTCCACGACGGCCAGGTGGTCAACATCTCCGGCATCGCGCGCGACTGCGGCATTGCGTGTACCACGGTGCAAGGCTACCTGGTCATTCTTGAGGACACCCTGCTCGCGATCCGTCTGCCCGCTTTCCGACCCGGCGCACTCCGCGGAGGCCAGACCAAGCGCGGGACCGCCGAGACAGGAAACTTGACGGGATACGGCCCACGGCTTGGGTTCGGTCGATCGTTGGTGTATTTGATGCACATGGGACGCACCAACGTCGACATTGACGACGAGGCCTGCGCCGAGGTCATGCGTCGCTACCAGCTCTCAACAAAACGCGAAGCGGTCAATTTCGCGTTGCGCATGGTGGCGGCGGAGCCTCTCGGGCCCGACGAAGCCAGGGGACTCCGGGGATCGGGTTGGGAGGGCGACCTCAACGAGATGCGTTCCGGACGCGCGAAGTGATCCTGGTCGACACGTCGGCATGGATCGAATTCCTCCGCGACACGGGCTCCAGCGTCTGCAATCGGGTCGAGGAATTGATCGAAAGCGAGATTGCCGTCTGTGATCCGGTCCGCATGGAGGTGCTCGCCGGCGCCAAGAATGAACGCCACCTGCGGGACCTCCGCGGTTTGCTCGCGCGGGCGATTCTCCTACCGATCACCCCCGGCGACTTCGACGAGGCGGCCGCCCTGTATCGTACCTGCCGCGGCGAAGGAGAGACCGTCCGGAAGCTGATCGACTGCCTGATCGGCTCAATCGCCATCCGCGCCGGCGCGACAATGCTTCACAACGACAACGATTTCGATGTCCTGGCGCGGCACACGAGGCTGCGCATCGACGCCCTCGAGTAAACGGCTGGTCCCGCTCTCCCTCCGGAGTTCGCCATCGCCGTCCGGGTCGGGACGAAATCTCTCCGCTTCACCGCAATCGACTTGGTTGATTTTACGGATGGGAGGAAGGGGTTGTCGGTGCGAGGTGGCTGGGTCCCGTCATTGACGCGCCGCAGTTGTACTGACAGTATGTCATCATATTTCTTCGAAAACTGATGGCGACATGGCGGCGACAACGTATCCCCGGCTGACGCGGCAGCCCCGGCAGAGCTTCTTCCTCCTCGGCGTCCGCGGGGTCGGCAAGAGCACCTGGGCGCGGGCACAGTTTCCCGATGCGCTGTGCATCGATCTGCTCGACGAGGCCCGCTACCAGGACTACCTCGCCGATCCATCGCTCTTCGCCGCGGATCTCCAGACCGCCCCGCCGGGGGGCTGGGTGATGGTGGACGAAATCCAGCGTCTTCCCAACCTCCTCAACGAAGTGCACCGCCACATCGAGGATCGGCACCTCAACTTCGCACTGCTCGGATCGAGCGCGCGAAAGCTGAAGGCAGCAGGCGTCAACCTCCTTGCCGGCCGGGCACTGCACAAGACCATGCATCCCCTGACCCCGGGCGAACTTGGCGACGACTTCGACCTTGAAGCCGCCCTGGATACGGGAACCATCCCCCTGGTCTGGGTCGCGGGCGAACGGCGCCAGGCGCTCGAGAGCTATGTCCGGCTCTATCTCCGCGAGGAGGTTCGAGCGGAGGGGTTGGTCCGAAACCTTCCGGGATTTGCGCGCTTCCTGCCGATTGCCGCCCTCCATCACGGCCAGGTGGTCAACATCTCCGGCATCGCACGCGACTGCGGCGTCGCACGTACCACGGTGCAGGGCTATCTGGATATTCTTGAGGACACCCTGCTCTCGATCCGTCTGCCCGCATTCCAACCGCGGCTACGGGTGCGGGAACGACGCCATCCGAAGCTCTACTGGGTCGATCCGGGCCTGGTCCGTGCGGTGAAGAAGCTACACGGACCGATCGCGCCCGAGGAACGCGGCGCGCTACTTGAAGGCTGGATCCTGCACCTCCTGCGGGCACATGGCGGTGAGGGTGGGCTGTATGACGAACTACATTACTGGGCCCCGCATCCGGCCAACCGCACCGAGGTCGACTTCCTGCTGCGCCGGGGAGGCGAGCTGGCGGCAATCGAGGTCAAGTCGCAGCCGCGATATCACACCGGCATGCTGCAGGGGCTGCGCGTAATCGGGGAGCTCCCGGGAATGGCGCGACGCGTGCTGGTCTACGGGGGCCGGCGGTCCTTCCAAACCGGCGACGGCATCGACGTGTGGTCCACCGACCGGCTGCAACAGGCACTCACCGAGAACGCTCTGTGGCCTTAGGTTGGGCCGGTGCGAAGGCGATTGTGTCAACCGCAGTCACGGCTGATCGGTCACATCGTGGAGCGCGTCCCGATCGCTGATATCGACATTGGGCGGTCGATCCCCCTTGACGGACTTCAGCCGCATGCGGAACGGCGCCTTACCGTCACGCATCACCTCAATCCGTGCACGCAGAGCGTCTTCGACGAGTCTCGTCAGCGTGATCCCTTCTCGGGCCGCCAGAGCCTTGGCCCGGCGCAGAACCTGATCGTTCAGATTGAGGGTCGTTTTCGTCACCATCCCGCCGTCGCATACATATGGCTCAGCCATATCATCGTACAAGAGGTACTGGCAGCGGTTTCCACGACAACGAAACGCAGCAGACCGAGTTGACACGCGAACGCGGTCCCAGCGCAATTGCACCGCCGTCCGCAACCAACACCACGGCGGTCGGGACACGTCAATTCCCGGCAACGACCGCACCAAAGACGAAAGCTACCGATTGCGTTCGGGGGCGTTCTGGAGGCTTCTCGGGGCACTCCTCGCCACCATCGAACCTCAGGAATGCCAGAACTACATGCGCAACTCTGGCGTTGGTTCCACCTATAGCGGAAGTGCTCGAGTCGTCCCGCGCCTTTCTCCCCGCTGAACGTCCGACGGCTCATGCCAGGCTGCCAGCAACTGCGCCCGGCACAATCCGGTGGCGGGCCGTCGTGAACGCCCTTACCAGAAACTGCCGGCCAGCATCGAATCAGGCACCCAAAAACGCGCCAACCCCGCCGGGGCACGGGTTCCCTTGAAGGAGCCTTTCATCAGGAGCATCTGGTTTGGAAGCGGACCATTTGCAGCTCCCAGCCCTTCCGTCACCGACCGTCAACCGGCTTATCCCGTCGTTCGAGCACCAGGTAGCCCAAGTGATTGACCACGACCCGGAACCCGTCCGGCACCACGGTCGTGGTCTGGTCCTCGACGATGACGGCCGGGCCAACCACCGCAACGCCCCGGGCCAGCTCCCGGCGCCGGTACGCCGCCGCCGTCACGTAGTCGGCGCGCATCGCGTCGAAGAGCCGTCGGCGTGCGGCCGGCGCCGCTCGGGGGCCTTCCCCGGGCTGAAGTTCGGTCGATCCGCCGCCGCCTACCGACGAGGATGAGACCGCACCCCCTTCTGCGGAAGGAACGGCAGGCTCCCTTCGCGCTGTCACGGTGAGCGTCCAGCTCAGGATTTCGCGTTCCTGGTCAGGAAGGGTCCGGCTGAAGAGGCGCGCGTACTCGGCATCGAAGGAGCCGGCCAGGATCTCACGGTCCGGGGCCTCCAGGGCACGGACCGGGAGCGGCACTACGATCTCGTGCCCCTGGCCCACATAGCGCATGTGAGCGTGCCGGGTTTCCCCGAGTGCTGCATCGTCTCCGGCCCCGGCCCGCACAACCGCCCGCGCCTCCGCTCGCATCTCCGCCAGCAGCGCATTCGCGGCCCCCGAATCAAACTCGGTCAGACGCATGTAGCGGCTTCGCACAACCTCGTACGACACCGCCGCCCGGAGCATTCCGATCGCGGAGCCGACCCCGGCCCCGGTCGGCACGATCACCCGGCTGACATCGAGTTTCTCGGCAAGGCACGCCGCGTGCAGCGGCGCGGCGCCGCCAAACGCGATCATCGTCCGGACGGAGATGTCCTTCCCCCACTCGATGGCATGCACGCGAGCGGCATTCGCCATGTTCTCGTCCACGACCTCGGAAATGGCAAGCGCCGCCTCCGGATCGGCGAGCTCAAGCGGCCGCCCCACCGCACGGTTGATCGACTCTGCCGCACGATCCGGGGCCAGCGGCAACGAACCACCTGCGAAATCCGCCGGATCGATGCGTCCCAGTACCACGTCCGCGTCGGTCACTGTCGGCCGCATGCCGCCTCGGCCGTAGCAGGCCGGGCCCGGGTCGGCGCCGGCGCTCGCCGGGCCCACGTGGAGGCGGCCCATCGCGTCGACGTCGGCAATCGAGCCGCCGCCGGCACCGATCTCGACCATTTCGATGGCGGGAACGCGGACCGGCAAGCCGCTCCCCTTGAGGTTGCGATAGGCGCGGGCGACCTCGAACGTGCGGGTCGCCTGCGGCTGGAACGCATCGATCAGGGCGAGCTTGGCGGTCGTTCCCCCCATGTCGAAGGAGAGCGCGTTCTCGCAGTCGCACTCGCGGGCGATCTCCGCAGCCAGGATCGCGCCGCCGGCAGGGCCCGATTCGACCAGGCGAATGGGAAATCGGGTCGCGATCTCGAGCGTGGTGAGCCCGCCGCCCGAGGTCATGAGAAGCAGCGGGCAGCCGAATCCGAGATCGCGGAGCGCCGCGGCGAGGCGCGCCAGGTACCCCGACATCCGCGGCTGGACATAGGCGTTGGCGCAGGCCGTGGACTGGCGCTCGTACTCCCGGATCTCGGGGCACACTTCGCTCGACAGCGTAACGGGAAGGTCCGGCAGGGCGTCCCGGAGAATCTCGCCGACGCGATGTTCGTGGGCGGGGTTCGCGTAGGCATGGAGCAGGCCGACCGCCACCGCCTTGATCTCGTGCTGCTCGAAACGCGGCAGGAGGGCACGAACGGTGTCCTCGTCGAGGGGAACCAGGACGCGGCCGGCATAGTTCATGCGCTCGGTCACCGGCCAGCGCAGGTACCGGGGCACGAGCGGCGCCGGCCGGTCGATCGAGATGTCGTACTGCTCGAAACGGTTCTCGAGCGCCATCTCGACCGAATCCCGGAAGCCCTCGGTGACGATGAGCGCCGTCCTCGCGCCGGTGCGCTCGATCAGGGCGTTGGTGGCAAGGGTGGTGCCATGGATGATCAGGCCGACGGTGGCCGGCTCGACGCCTGCCTCGCGGACCGCCTGGCCGACGGCCGCGACCACCGCCTCCTCGGGCGCGGACGGCGTGGTCAGCACCTTGGCGGTGACCACCCGGCCGTCATCGAGCTCGAGCGCGACGTCGGTGAAGGTCCCGCCGACGTCCACGGCGATCCGGCGATTCGGTTGGTTGTCAGTCACGCACCTGCCACCGATCGGTTTCCGCGCTCTCGGACACCCGGGTGCTCAGCTCACGCCGGCCGCTCGACAGGCCAGCCGAGAGGGTAGGCGGCCGGCGCGGCGCGGCGGCGACCGCCGCGCCATACGGGCGCCATCCCCGAAACCATCCGCCAGTCCTCGAGCCGTGGCACTCCGCGCGTCTCCGTGGGCAGTGGCAAACTCGGTCGAGGTCAGGCAGCGTCGCCGCTTCCCGGAGCGAAATCTCCGATACCACGCATGGAGCCCCGGGATCGCCCATTCGGGAGCCTGCCGCTGGCCGGGGCGACAGCCGGGGCCGATCACTGGACCATTTGATCAGTGCGTCGGTATTCGGCAAAGCCCTCACGGCGTGGCCGCTTCCCACTCCTCTGCAGCCAGCGCAGGCTCCACGATGTCTCCGACCACGGTAACTGAACGCTCCAGCCCCGCCTGCGGATACCGGACAGCAACGCTGCGTACCGGACCGAGTTCGGCCACCGGCCGACCGCGCTTCGGGATGACCACGCGCTCTCCGGTAGCAGAGACGTGATCGAGGATGGCCAGGCAACGCGCCCTGAAGTCCGAGGCATTGATGGTTTCCATGTGACCAGTACTGGTGACCCGTCGTTTGCTGTCAAGCTGGACACCGCCGCCTTGGCCGTGCCGGCCCTGAGGCGGATCAGCCGCGATTTTCTCCCTGCAGGCGGTTCGACGCCAGAGGCAAGCTCGCAAGCGCGTTCGTTTCGAATTTCGCTCGCGGTGCCTGGTGACCTTCGTTGATGAGATTGATGCATGTGTCCGTGTCAAGCATGAACATCAGCCGACCTTATCGCGCTCCTCAAGGGGCGGCTGTTGGCGCTGCGGCAACGATCCACGAGATTCGGAATCAAAGTAGGCCGCCCAACTCCTGCCGCGCGGGCGCAGTGTGACTCGGTCCCCTTGCTTGATCACTTCGACCTCGGAAGTCGCGAAACGGCACGCAGCCGGAAGGCGAACCGCCTGGCTGTGACCGCTCCAGAACACTTTGGCAATTCCGTGATAATCGGGCGTGCCGGTCAGGACGACCTCCCCGCGTTGCACTATCTCACGATATCTCGCTGCCGGGTGAGCTCAAGCGGAAAGAGACGCGGCATGGCGAGCGCAGACGCAAGTGTAAGTGCAGCCACCGCCTTCGGTTGCCCGGCGAAGGGCTGCTGGCCCCATGCCCCCAGCGCCGGGAACACCTGGCGGCCATCTGCGCGCTTGCGAGCGCTGCGCCGCAGCGGTCCACGTTCCAGCGCCATCCAGCCCGAGCCCTTCCGCAGGTCGGAGAGATGGCGGAACTCCATCTGGGGGACTGAGGCGCTCAATGGAGCGACGACTTTACCGATAGGTATCCTAAGCACCCTCGATTCCAACCCGCTGTTCAGGACTGGCCCGAGATGATCAAGCGTCTTTTCCCCGTACTCGCCCTGGCATTGTGCGCCTGCCTGGGACTCGCCGGTTGCAACAGCCAATCGTCACCGGTGGCCGCGGATGAGGATCTGGGAGCGATCGAATTCGGCCGGAACAGCTCGTTTGCAGGCGGTCACCTGGCAGTCTTCCTCGTCCTCGAAACCGGGGAGTTCCGCACGGTCCATTCCCTGACCGACGTCTACGCCCAGAGGCCGTTCGAGACGCCAATTCCGGGCCACGAAGGGACGGCCCTGACATTCCTGAAGGTCGACGAGAGCGGAACCAGCGTGGCCCATGCCGCGCTGAGCTGGGATCCGGAGGATCCGGGGGACTACCTGATGGCCGGCTGGTGGGCCGAATTCCCCGGGCAGCATCCGTCCGAGCTGTCGTTCGCCAACTCCGAGCAATACGCCCTCGTGGACGGCCCGGAGATGACCCCGTTGTCCCGGTCGCAGTTTCCTGCCGGCGGCAGCGCGTCCTACGTCGGCCCCGCCGGTGGCCTGTATCGGTACAGCGCCGAAGACAGCGTGATCGACGAATACGAGGGGATGATCAACCTGCAGGTCGATTTCGCGGACCAGACGATCGAAGGCTGCATCGGGTGCCTGGGCGACCTGGTGACCAGGCGGGCGCATTTCAGCGAGTTTCTCGGGGAAGAGATCATCGATACGGAATCCCTGGTCCTGGACCATGAGATCCACCTCGGAGCCCTCGAATTCGACGAGCTGACCGGCCAGTTCTCCGGGGACGGGGCAACGGTGGTCCATCCCGACCTGGAGATTGTCGAATCGGATGGGGACTGGGGCGGACAGTTCTCCGAACGGCCGGACGTGGCCGGGCTGCCCCGGCTGGCGGCGGGCTTCAGCTCCGCGGGGTTCCAGGACGAAAACGGCGTCGAAGGGGTCTTCGTTGGAACCTTCGTGGCGTTGAGCCCGGACCTGCGCGAAGAGTAGTCGTTGCGAAGCGGCAACCGGGCGAGCGGGTGCAGGTGTCCGCTGCCACACCGTGATCTGTGTTCAATTGCGCCAACTGCAGAAACCCAGGATGCTGGTTGGCAAGTCGCCAGCAACTTGATTCAGGGAGTGCTGACAACAAAGGCGGTCGACGGCTCCCGCCCGGAAATCCGGCGGTCACCCGATCTGACATTTCGAACGATCGTTCCGAAAATTGCCCTCTCACGAGCTGGCACAAGGCCCGCGAGGGGTAGAGCCGCCGACCGCGACCAAAGCCCCTTCTCGTCCAGACGCCGCTGACCGTAGGTTGCCCGGAGCAGATCGGGAGGAAAAC
This sequence comes from Alphaproteobacteria bacterium, assembly GCA_022825235.1. Classification (GTDB taxonomy): domain Bacteria; phylum Pseudomonadota; class Alphaproteobacteria; order TMED109; family TMED109; genus VXPW01. Next base: position 33,683 of record JAJDYI010000038.1, read on the forward strand.
CTGCAGCCGATGCGTTACGAGTCGGCTCCCGAGAAGGGTGGGTGGTCGTCTCGACAGAGACTAGATGTCCATTGGAGGTCGCTCCAGCACGCTAATGGTGTGGTCGCGTGCGCTATATCATGTGCAATTTCCATTTAACACTACCGGATATAGAACGTCAAGACATTTGTACGCGTTGCGAACGTGTCATGTTCATGCCTCCCGAACGGAAGAAAACACGGTCGGAAAAGCAGGGGAAACCCACGTAGGCGGGAGGTCGAGCGGTGTCGTCACCTGTGGTGACGGCGCGGCCACGTGCGGTGCGCGCGCTAAGCGGATCGCCAGCTCACTGTCAACGAACGGGTCCGCACGTGCGTCAGACGTTGGCGTTCCTCTGCCGACGCGACGACAGGAGCGCACTGCCTGAGGCGGTCGAAGAGGACGCTTCCTTCCACACACAGCAAACAACTACGATGCAGGCGGCCCGACGATGGACGAGTCTGGTGGCACCAGCAAAGCCGTCGGCGGCAGCCGCGCGACGGTCTCCGTGTCCGTCCCTGACTTACGGAACACCACGGCGACCCCCGACCGCATGCGCTGGACGGTGTACGGCTCGGGTCAGCCATCCACTCGCCCTGTCGGCCGCCAAGCCCGTAGTCGAACCAGCGTATCCGCGAGGGGTGTGCGCGAACGGCACACCCGAACTATTCGTCAGCTTCCAGCGAGCGCCCTCAAGCAGGCAGTTGATCTTGACTTGTCGCGCGCAATGGCTTCGTTCCTGCGGTTCATGCCGCTGTCCAGGGGTTGACGACGTTGACACCCGTGTCGCCAAAGTCTCGGACATTGCGCGTCGCCACCGTCATACGCCGCGAACGGGCGATCGCGGCGATCTGGCAGTCGACCGGTGCGACAGGCCGGCCGGCGGACCGGCGCCCCGCCGCGATGTCCGCGTACTCGCACGCCGCCTCTCTATCGAATGGCAGCACACGATCCCCGAAAGCGTCGCGCAGCATCCCTTCGATGTTCGCCAGCAGCGCCCGCCGGCGGCGGCCCGGCGGTAGAATCGCTGCGCCATAACGCAGCTCCGCCTCGCCCACCGCCGAAAAAAACAGATCTTCCAGGGGCCAGCCGGCTACCCAGGTCGCGACGGCAGGATCGCGCGCCTTGCGGATCAGCTCGGATACTACGTTGCTGTCCAACAGTATTGACACAGCTTAGGGCTCAATCGAAAGACGGGGGTTCTCGTCCCGGCCCGCGCGATGGCAACTCCAGGTCGACGCCGTTGTCCGGCCCAAAATAGGCTCGGGTTATCTCCGCAAGATTGCGGGAACTCGGCTTACGCCCCACAGCCTCGCGCAAGATCACCCGCGCTTCCTCTTCCATGGACCGATGGTGCTCGGCCGCGCGCATCCTCAGGCGAGTTTTCACCTCGTCATCGAGATTGCGGATCGTGATGCTCGCCATGATCCATGCCGTTCGAATCGTTTGGACACCGAAGCTACGTGTCGATTGCAATGCAATCATTCTGCTGCAGACCTGCTCGCAGGTCAATGAGACGGAACTCATACATTTGATTATCCGACGGCTCGATGGCCGTCGCGCGCTCCGGCGTTCCGTGCCGCGTCCTGCTCCACGACCGCGACGACGCATCGGTGCGCAATACCCCCGGGAATCGCCGGAGCGTTGCGGTGCAGTCTCCGAAACCAATCCGATTCCCCGCCTGGCAACCGCGCTTTCGCGGTTGAGGACCTTCACCGCCGCATTGGTGTCACGGTCCCTCGTGTGACCACAGGCCCCGCGGCGACACTCCCGGACAGGCGGCATGGATTGCGCGTTGCCGCGACCCGAGCATGCTGTGCTGGCGCGTTTTGGATCGACCCAAACGACTACCCCACTGGCGCTCTCGGGCTTGCAGCAGTCCGAGCAATGAACCGGCCGCTAACGCACTCGATCCAGCAAATCGAAATCTGAGTCGGCTGTTTCCAAGGCGACACCATGGCGTCTGGCACAGCCGGCAATCACCAGGTCGGTAGTTGGAACCGTGACGCCGTGTGAGCGCGCGCGGCGCGCCAGATCGAACGCCGACGACCACACCTCCTGGTCAATCGGGAGTTCCGGCAGGACTTCGGCGAAATGCCGGAGAACGTTCTGCTCGTGGCGCCCTCGTGCTCCGTTCCAGAGTTCCAGTTGCACAAGCGGACACCAGCACGCCTGGCCGCTTGCCAGCGCGGCCTCTACACGAGCCCGTATGGCTGGATCGCCGCTACTCCGGAGCATGTGAATCCAGGACGAAGTATCAACCAGGATCAACGGTTCCGCCCTGGCGACGGCTGGACTGGAGTTCATCCGGCGTGGTCAACTCGGTACACGTGCCGGCGTATTTGATGAGTTCAGCCAACCGCATGCGTCGATTGAAGTCGGCGATGGCGCCAACCACGGCTTCCCGCTTGGTCTTCGCTCCAGTGAACCGGATGGCATCCTCAAGCTCGCTATCTGGAATATCAACTGTTGTTTTCATGCTTCTAGCTTAGGTTATTCTTGAAGGGAGATCAATCTATATCAATTCCTGATCACCTATGTCTATATGCTATTCCACGGCTATACGGCATCTCCCCGGCCTCGGCGCGACCGGCGGCGTCGGACCACACGTTGCAGTGCCCCTCGCATGTCGACCGCGGGCACGACGACATTGCTCCGCCCGCTGATGCGTCCCCCGGACGGTGATCAGGCGAGCGCATCGAGCCGCTCCATCAGGTCCGTCAGCGGGATCGCAGTCGTGGTCCCGGATAGTGGAAACGGCTAGCGGCCGGGATGGACCGCAAACCGCTCCGCCGCCCCGAGATCGGAGGCGGCGAGTTCAAGCCCCTGGCCGCCCTGGGCGCCGTGCTTCGCTTGATCTCGATTGCCCACAGCTGGCGGTCCGGCAGTTGCAGCAGCAGGTCAATCTCCGCCCCGGCCCGCGTGCGATAGAACCAGGTGTCCGTCCCGAAAAACGCGGCGGCGATCAGGTTCTCGATCACGAACCCTTCCCAACTCGTTCCCGCCACCGGATGCGAGAGCACGTCTCTAGGGCGCCGAGGCCCAGCAGCGAGTGCAGGAGACCCCACTGTCGCGGATGTAAACCTTGGGGCTCTTGACGAGGCGCTTTCCAACGTTGACGAAGTACGCGGGCAGACGGCGCACCAGCATCAGGTCCGACAGCAGATCCACGTAGCGCGTCACCGCGGGCACCGAGACGCCCAGACTGCGGGCAAGCTCCGAGGCGTTCAGCAGCCCGCCCTGATGGCGGGCCAACATGGTCCAGAAACGCCGCAGGGTCTGGGCCGGGACCCGCACCCCGGACTGCGGGATGTCGCGCTCGAGGTACGTGCGAGTGAAGTTGAATCGCCAGCGCGAGCTGGCCGCGTCACTCCGGGCCGTGAAAGCGTCGGGGTAGCGGCCGCGAAGCCAAAGGGCATCGAGTTCGCGAAGCTCCTCGTAGACGAACCGCCCAGCCAGCGTGTGCATGGTTGCGTGGAGCACCGAAAGCGTCCGGTCCCGAGACATCGGATCTGCGACAGGCGGGCTACCCGAGACTTGGGCCACCATCTGGGGGTGCCCGGCGCTGCTGCGTCGATCCTTCGCCGGGCTGGAACCGTGCGCCCGAGGGCAGGCGCTCCGACACCGGGACGCAACCAAACCCTTCAATGCCGCAACTGCATGGCGGTCTTGTCGAAACAGTTACCTTCGGTCTAGTGCGTGACCACTGGATTTCAGCGCACTGGCAATTGGAAGCCAAACAGCCGAAATCCCGGACTTCGCAAGTCCGGATCGCACGGGTTCAGGAAGGGACTTACGTGCGCAAGTACCGTCAGTTCAGGCGGCATCCGATACCGGCTGACGGGACTGCGGCGTGGCCGGCGCCAGCGCTTCTTGCCGTCCCGTTGCCCCGTCCCCGGCGCCGTCGTCGCTGCCTGTCTCCAAGCCTGCCGCTCCCCCGCACAACCGTGTCCCGGAGAGCGGATTTGTCGCAGCGATTCGGGCTTGTCAGACCCCCGAGCACAGTGATTTCCAAAGTAAAATCGTACCGTTGGTCCCTGCTGGCCGCTCCAGGGGACACATGCGCTCTCTGGAGGGTGATCGAAGAAATTCCGTCATCGTGTCCTAGCGTAGTCGGCCAGCGCCAGGACGGCCTTGCCATGCTCGGTCGGGGCCATGGCGTTCGCGAAACGGAGGTCCGCCGTCAGCATCACCGCACCGATGCGATGCGCGAGCGCAAGATAAACGCAATCGTAAATCGGGTGGTCGAGCACTAATGCCAGCCGCGCTGCATCGGCGGAGAGAGTCTCGTCGGCGCCCCAGTGCACGGGCATGTCACGCACGCTGGCCAGCAGAATGCCCGCAGCACCGCGCCCAATCTCACCCAGCCGCGCCTTGCGCCACAGCGCATTGGCGACTTCGGAAGCCATCAGGCGTGGCGCGTGCAACTCCTGGCCGCTCGTCGCCAGTTCTTGCGCAACGTCCGCATCTTCCTCGACGACCAGCCAATTGACCGCCACGCCCGCATCGACAACGTAGCGCATCAGTAGTTGTCGCGATGACCCTTGTCGCGGTCCTCCCTGATCAGCACTTCCGCCGGCGTGTGCTTGCGACCTTCGGTCAACGGGCGCAGCCGTTCCATGGCGTCCAGGAACGTGGCGCGCTTTGCCGCCATGTTGTCGTCGGCCGCGCATTGCAGAATGTGGCGCGCCTCGCCCTCCAGAGAGCGGTTGTTCAGCGAGGCGCGCCGCTTGAGGCGGTCCACCACGTCCTTATCGAGCCTGCGCACATTGATCGTCACCATTGGCCAGTCCTCAAGCATCTGATAGCATATTGTTATCAAACCGCCAATTCGAGCGCAAGCTTCGCCGGTGGTCCAGGCGCTGCGATGACCCGGGCCCGATGCCGCCCGCGACCCAAGGGTCTTCGCGACCCTGCGGCGCCACTTGGCCGACGCGGCAAGGCGCGACCTGTCCCGGGACGGGCGGGACCTTCCCGGCTGGGCGCTGCCGCTCGCGCGCGACTTCGCGGCCGAACGGCCCCCGGGCGGCATGTCGGCGGACGCCTTTGCATCCTCTCCCGCCCTGCCGGGATAGGAACACCCCGACGTGTTCGCCGCCGCGGCCCGCCGCCGTGACACCGTGCCCGGCTACATCGAGAAGGATTTCAGGGCCTCTTTGGTCCTCAATGCGCTCTTCAACGGGCTGCCCATTGGCCACCCGAAGCTGCTCTTCAACCGCTGAACGTCAGCGACACTGGTTAGCGTGAGGAGAATGGAGGAGATCGTCTCGGCGGACAGCAGCGCGACCTGGCCACGCCGGCGCTTCGCAGGATCAGGCCGCTGGCGACACCCGCTCGATCTTGATCTCATCAGCACGCTTCATCGCTTGCGCCAGGTCGTAGGCGGTCTGGAGCCGCAGCCACGTGTGGGCACCGCCCCCGAATGCCTTGTCGAGCCGAATGGCCATTGCAGGTGAAATGCCCGCGCGACCGTTCACAATGTCGGAAAGCTGCTTACGGCTGATGCCCAGGCGCCTAGCGGCTTCGGTGACATTCAGCCCCAGAGGCTCCAGGCAGTCGTGCCGCACCGAAAGGCCTGGATGCGGTGAGTTCTTCATCGGCATAGCTCGTTCCCTCTAATGATAGTCGACCAGATCAATACTGCTGGCGTGACTACCCTCGAAGCGGAAGATGACGCGCCAGTTGCCGGACACAGCGACCGACCAGAAATCTTCGAGTGGGCCCTCGAGGCGGTGCAACCGAAAGCCGGATAGGTCCATGTCGCCCGCCTCCGACGCTTCTTCGAGACGTGCGAGAATACGCACGATCTTGTCCGCGTAGTCGGCTGGTACCTTCCGCCGGTCGTCCCTCTCGAACAGCAGCTTGACGCCCTTATGGCGGAAGCCTTGTATCATGTGTAAAGTGTAACCACCCGCTTATCATCTTGCAAGAAACCGCCGGCGCTGCCTTTCCCTGAGCTGACTCTTCCGGCGGGAAACCGATCGTGCCTCTCGACCAGCGGGACCGGCCCTACGGTCACCGGCTGAATCCGCAGGAAATGTCTCCGGATCGGTTGACGTGTTCAGGCCCGATGGAAGCCATCCTCGGTGCCGTCCAGTCGGAGCCTCGACCGAGCGCTTGAGCCGCATCGTGGCGGCGGACGGGCGCCGGATTGGCAAATGCGGTCCCGCGCGTGAAGATCGAGGTCGGAACCCGCTCGGCGCTGGAGCCTGGCGTCACCTGCGCCTTTTAGGTGCGGCGGCGGGCCGCGCAGGCTTGCCGCTGCTACACCACGCCGAGGGGCACAACCCATGGGCCGTCGCCGCGCCCGCTTGCCGATGCATTCGATATTGTGCATATTGAATGCGTTGGCGGCAAGGAGAATCGGCCATGCGGCGCACGACCACAATGACCGTCCGTGTCAGCGGCGGGCTCAGCGACTTCGTGTCGGCCAACGTCGGAGACACCGGGTCCTACGAGAACGTCAGCGAATACATCCGCGATCTGATTCGTCGCGACAAGGAGCGTTCCGAGCGTGAGGCGTTCGAGCGCCTCAAGGCCGAACTGACGCGTGCCTTCGCAGCTCCGGACAGTTCGTACCATCCGCTCTCGGCTTCCGACGTCATCGGGAGGAACAGGGTGCTGCCCGGCACATGACGGCGGTCCGCGTTCAGGAAGCGGCCGCGCTGCGTATCGACGAAATCTATCGCTATTCCCGGGACCGTTGGGGGGAGGCCAAGACGAATGCCTACGTCACAGGCCTGTTCGAGGCGTTCGAGAGCCTCGCGGCCGGCGGCATTGCCTCGCGGCCGGTTCCGGCGGAATTCGGCGTGGACGGCTGCGTCTTCCGCTACGAGAAGCATTACGTCTACTGGAAGAGGCTGGACAATGGTGATATCGGTATCGTCACTGTGCTGCACGAGCGCATGCACCAGATCGGCAGATTTCGGGAAGATCATGAGCAGGATGAGGCATGACACAAGCCGTACCACACAGGTACGGTGCTCTTGTCAGGTAATGCCGCAGTCAACTCTGAGGCGCGTTCATTTCAGTTCCGGGAGCTGTTCGGAATCAACGAGAACCCGGATGCTCCGTGCCAGCCCCGCGATCACCGTCTCACCCTGATTGACGCGCTGCATTGGTCGGACCCGACCCATCAGGGGACCGTCAGAATACCCGCACGAAGCTGAGTTCGCCGCCGGTACGCCGGTAGTCGTAGAGCTGCGCGTTGGTGTCGCGTACTTCGTGCACCAGCGACAGGCGCGGGCTGAAGCCCCTCCACGCGAAGGCCCGGTTGAAGACAGAGAGGCGGAGAGAACGGGTCCGGTCCTCGCGCGGCTCCCCGGCGGTATGCGGGAACCAGTTCCCCTCGTAGTCCGTCCAGCGCATCTCGGCGCTGCCACCTACGGTGAACCCCCGGGGCAGCGCCATCGACAATCCCAGCCGCAGCCACTTCCGTTCGTGGCGCCACCGCTCCAGCTCCGTGCGCTCCTTTCCCCAGCCGAGCGCCGCATCGGCCCGGACCGTCGCACTCACAATCCAGATGCCACCCAGCATGACGTCCGCAACCGGGCCGTCGAGGAAGGTTTGCGTGCGGTAGCTTCGCTCGTGAAACGACGCCCGGGCGTTCGTCGTGACCCGGCGGCTCACTCTGCGTGCGCCCTCGAGCCGGGCGCCGAGTGCATCGTACAGCTGGTCGCCGGCCATCCAGCGCCGTTGCACGCTGGCCAGCACGCTCGCCTCGGCATTCGCACCGACAAGCCAGCGCGGCCCACCGTGCACTGAAACGAACGTCTGGTCGAAGCGACTCCCCGCGTAATCGCGCCGGGAGATGTCTGCGCCAGTCCGAAGGCGGCGGCGCTCACCCAACGGGTACTGGTATTCGCCACTCAGCCACGCGGAGAGACCAATTCCCGACGTCGACAGTTCCTGCGCATCTCGCTCGAATGGCAGGCCAGCGATATAGATGATGCGCTCTTCCGACGTGGCGCCGATGTTGGTGTCGGGCGCCAGGGAGAAACCCCCGCGCAGGGTCCAGCGCCGCCGGGCCTGGATCTGCGCGAGGAACCGCCGGACGTTGGCCACGACCGGCGCAGGCGGATTCCCGGCGAGCACGCGCTCGAATTGCTCGCGCGACAGGTCGTCTTCCCCCTTCAGGAAGAACGCCCGGGCGAGTTCCAGGCGCACGCGCACGAGTTCCGGATGGTTGATCAGCATGAAGCGGAACGCTGCGATCGCCTCTTCCAGCAGGGCCTCACGCCCGGCTTCTCCCACGCCCGGGTGTTGTGAGAGCTCAGTTGCCGCAAGGCCGATAAGAAATACGACGCCCGCATCCATTTCCTGGCCCTGCGCCAGGGGCCGCAGCAAGTCGAGTGCCTCGGCAAACCGGCCTTCCTGCAGCAGCGCCTGGGCTTCCTCGACAGCGGCGACAGGATCCGAAGTCCCCTGCGAGGGTACCGCCACGGAGGCGTCGCCCCCTTCCTCTCCAAAGGCACCGAGCGGGGCCGTCAGCACGATGGCGACAGCGGCGAACATTACGCATCGCACGGAGTTCATGACCATGGTTTCGGATCCATCGTGCAGTCCCGTTCAGAAGAAAGAAGATGTGAACGTCGTTGGCTCGGGACCGTATCGCCCCTGAATTCCCGCCCTGAGCGCTGACCATTCGAAAGCCAGGACAAGCCGAGAGCTACAACTATGGCGGCCCTCACGCCGTTGCCATGACGCCATGCGCGAAACGGGCAGCAGAGGCCGCCCGAGGACCCGGGAACACGAACATGCGGCGCCCTCTCTGTCTGTCCTGTCGAAGTTCCGATGCTGCCGCGATTCAGCAATCCGCACGCGCCCAGACCCGGACCCTCAGCATACCAGTCGGACCGGTCACGGGCATGCGCAGGATGAGGTGCTCGCTTCGTACTCCGCATTGCGACGACACACTTGCGCTTCGCCAGTTGTTCGCCGCCAGCAAACCGGACGGAGGGCTTCCACCCCCAAGATGTCGGCTGTGCCAGGCACGATCAGGATAGGGGCGACCCCGCTGCCCCACCTGTCCATGTCAACTGAAAACTGCGCACTTCGGGGGTACGGGCGAAGGGTTGTGCCGGGTGGCGTCGGGCTGTCGGGATCGCCGCCGGCGACAGAGTGATGTTCCAGACGCCTTCCGGCGGGTTCATGCGTGGCAGACCCTCGCCCATCCGGTCAGCCAGCTTGTTCGGCAGCGTGCTGGAATGCGGTCGCTGACCCATTCCGCCGCTAGCTTGCGGTTAATGCCGCCGGGGCGTTTTCCGGCCCCCGTTTGCAGACAAACAAGCCTCGGTTCGTTCCAAACGGCAGGAGCGGGCGCCAATCCCTCGCTAGTCGCGCCTCGCACCAAATGCGCCCGAAACCTCGGCACGAACGCCAGCGGCTGCATGGGCGTCCAGCAAGACTTCCCTGCGACCGAACAGGCCGCCGGCTTCCTCGTGGTTCGGGCCGTAAAACCGCCCGGAAATCCCCTGGCTGGCCGGGTGCCGGCTGATCTCCGCGGCGTCGGCGCTTACAGGGCTGATTCCGAACGCGCCGGACCGCAACGGCAAATCACGCCAGCGCATGTCTTCGATCCCCGCGCCGGTCGCTTCGTGCCTGATATTGGTGAACGCGACATCGACCACCAGATCCGCACCCCCCGGCCGGCTCGAGACCGTTACCATCGCGTCACCATGCACAAAGGCGTCCGGCATGGACTGGTCGGGGTTGGTCATCAAGAGACCCCGCATCACTCCGGACCACGTCACGGCGCGCTCGCCCGAAAGGTCCGGATCGGTACCCGCGGTGTTTCCTGCGGAATAGGCCCGGTAGTAGCGATGGTCGGGGGCGGTGCCTCCCGGCGACACCCCTAGACGCGGGGTCTCGATCAGGAAGAAACTGTGGTCCATCCAGCCCGCGAGGGCTCGGTACGACGGGCGGCCCGTTTCCTGGGCGATCCCCGTCTTTTCGGCCAGCGATACGCCGTTCCGGCGTTCCAGAAAGACGAAGTCTGCGACGTCTAGATCCTTTACGGATCCGTAGTGAATGGGGCCGAGCCCGCCCTCGCAGCCAATGATCAGGGCCAGGCAGATTGCGGACTCAGAGCCTGTGCGGAAACTATTGAGCGGCCCCGATCCTGGCTCCTACGATGTGGTTAGCAGCTACATCGGGAGGATGCCGTGGCTTGGACCAAGACCGCTCGTGCGGAGTATAGGCGTCGGGGGAAGCGCTTCGAGAGCGA
>JAJDYI010000087.1 GCA_022825235.1 Alphaproteobacteria bacterium
CGCGCCGGACGCCGGGCCAGCCTCGGCAGTGCCGTCCGCGCCGCTCAGGCGCCGCACCAGCGTGCCCGGGTCCGGCATATCCGCGACGAAACAGAGCCGAATCACCGCCATCTCGATCACGCTCCGTGCATCCGGGGCGGCACCGGCCTCTTCCAGCGAACGCAAGATCATCTGCCAGGCCCGCGCCAGCACCGGAACGCTCAGTTTCGCCGCGAGCTCGCAACCGCGTGTCCGCTCGTTCTCCGGCACTTCCGGGGCATCCGCGCTCTCCGGGGCAACCCGTATCCGCGACAGCCAGTGGGTCAGCGCCAGCAGGTCTTCCAGAACGGCGCGCGGCTCCGCCCCGGCGGCATACAACTTCGCAAGCTGCCCAAGCGCCGCAGGCGCTTCACCCGCCATGACCTGTTCGAACAGGTCGAAGACCAGGGTGCGGTCGGCGAAGCCCAGCATCTCCCGGGTCGCCGGCGCCTCGATGACGCCGCCCTGATGGCTGATCGCCTGATCGAGGATCGACAAACCGTCCCGTACCGAACCGTCGGCTGCCCGGGCGATGAGTCGCAGGGCTTCATCGTCTATGCGCGCGTTCTCCAACTCCACGAGGCGGCGAAAATGATCTGCGAGGACTTCCTGCGGTACCCGCAGCAGATCGAAACGCTGGCAGCGCGAGAGCACGGTCACCGGAACGCGGCGCACCTCGGTCGTGCAAAAGATGAACACGACGTGGGCGGGCGGCTCCTCGAGCGTCTTCAGGAGCGCGTTGAACGCCGCCTGCGACAGCATGTGAACCTCGTCCACGATGTACACCTTGTATCGACCTGTCGTCGGGCGGTAGTGCGCCGCATCGGTCAGGCCTCGCACGTCATCGACGCCCGTGTGGCTCGCGCCGTCAATCTCCAGAATGTCCAGATGCCGTTCCGCGAGGGCCTCCGTGCAGGAGGCGCACTCGCCGCAGGGCCGCACCGTGGGTTGCGTACCACCCACGCAGTTCAGTCCGCGCGCGATGATGCGCGCAGTGGTGGTCTTGCCCACGCCGCGCACGCCGACGAAGAGAAACGCGTGGGCGATGCGGCCCCGTTCGAACGCGTTGGTCAGCGTGCGGACCAGCACCTCCTGGCCCAGCAGGTCGTCGAAGGTCGTCGGCCGGTACTTCCGTGCCAGCACCAGATACGCAGGCTGCCCGGCTTCCGCGCCCGGCCGCTGGTCGTCTGCCCGCGGATCCCCGGAGCCCGCCTCGCCTACCGTGTCAAGCTCCAGCAAGCCGCCAGTTTCTGTCACGCGAACCTCGCATTCCGGCCCGCGTCAGGCCGTTTTCGACTATACCGGACGCCGTCGCCCCGTGATGCTGGCTGCGCCGCCGTCGAGGGCGGACGGGAACAGCCCCGGCCCGCGGCCGCCGGCTCGCGATGCTTGCACACTTTCGTCCTTCCAGTAGCTTCATCCCGCCTATGCCTGCCACCAACTTCTACAGCGGATACCCCCTCCATCGGGCCCAATCCCAGCGCGCGGAGACCGGTTGGCTGGATGCCGTGCATTCCGGCCGCGACGTCCGTGTGCTCGCGCTCTGGCGCAACCGTCATCACGTCCAGGACGAAAGCACCCCGTTGCCGCTGTGGCAGCAGGGCACCGTTGCCCGGCGGCTCGTGAAGACAGCAGACGACACCGTCTTTCTGGGCGAACGCAACGCCGTGCCGCACTATGCCTGCGACATTTCCGCAGCCGACGACCCGCTCGCGGGCATCCTGGCGGGGAGCGGCGGCGTGTTCGCCGACCTGCGGTCCCTGGCGCCGCTGGTGACGCGCGACGACGGAGCGATCATGGCCGCGGCCCGCGGGCTGCTCTTCTGGCATCGGCGGGCCCGCTGGTGCGGCAAATGCGGCTCGCCGACCTCGTCCGTCGACGCCGGACACGCGCGTATCTGCGATCGGCCCGCCTGCGGCCAACGCTGGTTTCCGCGGGTCGACCCGGCGGTCATCATGCTGGTGACGTACCAGGACCGCTGTTTGCTGGGCCGCCAGGCGACGTGGCTCCCCGGCATGCACTCCACGCTCGCGGGCTTCGTCGAGATCGGCGAGAGCATGGAAGAAACGGTGATCCGCGAGGTCGCGGAAGAAGTAGGGCTCCGCGTCGTGGGCCGTCCCGAGTACCGTCACTCCCAGCCGTGGCCGTTTCCGTCGTCGCTGATGCTTGGGTTTCGGGCCGAGGTCGCGGACGATCGGCTACACATCGACACCGACGAACTTGAGCAGGCCAGCTGGTTCACGCGCGCGGAACTGCGCGCCAGCCCCGAGGACGAGACGTTTCGATTGCCCGGCAAGGTGTCGATCGCGCGCCGGCTCGTGGAAGAATGGCTCGGCGAAGAATGACGCCTGACGCCCGAACGTAAGCGGGACCCCGCCGGTAGACCGGCCTGCCGGTCCCAGCGCCAGCCAAGCGGCGCCGTCCGCCTCGGGCTCCACGAGTAGGCCGGGCACGCCCCTCGACCCCATCCCGTTGCGGGACCGACGCCTCGCACGAAGGCGCCGCACCCGCCGCGGCGTTCCGCTGGGGGCGCCTGGCTTCGCTCAGGCGGGCTCGTCGCGACGGAACTTGGAAGCCGGATAGACCCCGAGCACCCGAACGCTCCGGGAGAAGAAACCCAGTTCTTCCAGTGCCAGCGCCACATTGGGGTGTTCCGGATGCCCCTCGATATCCGCGTAGAACTCGGCCGAGGCAAACGAACGATCCACCATGAAACTTTCGAGCTTGAGCATGTTGACGCGATTCGTCGCGAACCCGCCAAGCGCCTTGTACAGCGCCGCAGGAATGTTGCGGACCCGGAACACCAGCGAAGTGATCGTGTGCTGGCTGTCGGCCTCGGGTTCGATCGACTCGGGTCCAAGCACCAGAAAGCGGGTCGTGTTGCCGGCATCATCCTCGATCGTGCGCGCAACGATTTCCAAACCGTACAACTCGGCCGCGAGCTCGGATGCGATGGCCGCCTGGGCGCGACTGTCTCCCTCGGCGACATGGCGCGCCGCGCCGGCCGTGTCCTCGAACAGGAACGGCTCGATCCCGTTGGCCTGCAGGAATTTCCGGCACTGGCTGAGCGCATGGAAATGGCTGGCCGCTTGCCGGATGCCGGCGAGCGTGGTCCCGGCCGGCGCCATGAGATGATGGGTGATGCTGGCGAAGTGCTCACCAATGATGTGGAGGCCCGACGCGGGCAGCAGCCGGTGAATATCGGCGACCCGCCCGGCTGCGGAGTTGTCCACGGGAATAACCGCACGGTCCGCGCGACCACCGCGCACCTCCTGGAAGCAGTCCTCGAACGCCGGGCACGGCACGACCTCCGAATCCGGGAACACGTCGAGGCATGCCATGTGCGAGTGCGCGCCGAGCTCGCCTTGAAACGCTATTTGCAAAGGCCGATCCATTGGCAACGCCGGTTAGGGGAGCGGCGACGGTGCCGCGGGACTACGCACGGTCTCAGGCGCCCAGACGGCGGCGCACTGAATCCAGATCGGCGGGAGTGTCAATCCCGGCCGGGGCCGCGTCAACCAGTGCGCCGTCGATCCGCATGCCGTTGTCCAGCGCCCTGAGCTGTTCGAGGCGCAGGGCCTGTTCACGCTCGCTGGCAGGCAACGCCACGAACTCGCCCAGGGCCTGGCGGCGCCACGCATAAATCCCGACATGGTGCCGAAGGCGGTCATCCGGCCCCGATACCCTTCGCGAAAACGTGGTGATCATTGCGGTTGCGCCCGGCCGCGATGTCGCGAGGTGCGCCTTGACCACCGCCGGATCCTCGCGCTCGCCGGGGCCGAGCGGCGCCACCAGCGTCCCGACATCGACTGCCTCCACCTGCAGTGGCGCGAGCACCCGGCCGATGATGTCGGGGGCAATGTCGGGCAGGTCTCCCTGCAGGTTGATCGCGACGTCGCAGTCCCCGGCCGGATCGAGGACCTGCCATGCCTCCCACACCCGGTCCGACCCCGAAGCGTGGTCTGGATCGGTCATGACGGCCCGTCCGCCCGCGGCCATGACCGCGTCCGCCACTTCCGAATCGCAACAGGCTATTGCCACCTCGCCGACTGCCGCCGCCTCCGCCTGCCGCAACACGCGCACCACCATCGGCACCCCGCCGATGTCCGCGAGCGGTTTCCCGGGCAAGCGGCTCGCCGCCATGCGAGCCGGGATTATCACGATCGGGCGCATGCGGGAGGAAAACCTTTCTCGATCATCCGGTGATCGAAAGTCGGTGGGCCCGGCACCCCGGGTCCGTCTGCCGCGCCGCGCGGATGCGAGAAGCGGCCGCGGCATCTTAGCCCTCGGACCGGCGCGGCAGCCCCCTGCTGCGGCTGTCATGCCGGGCAAAGCGCCTCGCGGCACCGTCGGTCCACGCCATTCCACCGGTGGGTGGCGGCCCCGTGCCGGCGACTGGCTAGCCAGCAACCTAAGCCCCTATAGTGCCGGTCCCCCTTTCGGTTCTGGACCGTGAGTGCTGATGGAACTCGTCCGCGTGCAGCCGGGATGCCCCGCCTCACGCCAGGGCCAGGTGGTCGCCCTCGGCAACTTCGATGGCGTGCATCTCGGGCATCAGAAATTGCTGGCCGTCGCCTCCGTCACCGCGGGCGAAACGGACGACACCCGGAGTGCCGTCCTGACGTTCGAGCCGCACCCGGCAGCCGTCCTCAGGCCCGAATCGGCGCCTGGCCGCCTGACCCCGCTGCGCGGCAAGGCGCGCAAGCTTGCGGGAACCGGCGTCGACATCCTCTACGTCCAGCGCTTCTCGCGGGCTTTCGCAGCGCTGAGTGCCGACACGTTCATGGAAGAGGTGCTGGTCCGTGCCCTTGCCGCCAGGCACCTCGTGGTCGGACATGACTTCCGCTTCGGTGCCGGAAGAAAGGGCGATGCCGACCAGCTCGCGCAGTTCGCCGCCCGGGCGGGTATCGGCCTGACCGTCGTCGACCCGGTCACCGACGAGGCGGGGACGGCCTTCGGGTCGACCGCGATCCGGCTGGCCGTCGCCGAGGGCCGCGTCGAGGAGGCGGCCCGCGCCCTGGGGGCGTCCTTCGAGGTCGAGGGACGCGTCCGGCGCGGCCAGGCACGTGGCCGCAGGCTCGGTTTCCCGACCGCGAATCTCCACTACCTGTCCCAGCTGGCACCGCTCGACGGCATTTACGCGGGGTGGACGTGGGTCGAGGGCCAGCCGGAGCGCGGCTGGCTGCCGACAGCCATCAGCACCGGCACCAGGCCGCAGTTTGCGGGCACGGACCGGATCCTGGAGGCGCACGTCATCGGCTTTCAGGGCAACCTCTACGGGCAGCGCCTGCGCGTGGCGTTCTCGCGCAGGATCCGCCCTGAGCGGAGATTCGCCAACGCGAACGCCCTGATCGCGGCCATGGCGCAGGATGTCAGCCAAACCCGGGCCATCGCGGCCGAGATGGGATCTCCGGAGGAGGGGGCGGCATGAGTTCCCGACCCGAATACCGCGACACCCTGTTCCTGCCGCGCACCGGCTTCCCGATGCGCGCGAGGCTGGCGGCGCGCGAGCCGGAGATGATCGCGCGCTGGGAGGCGATGGACCTCTGGGCCCGTCTGCGCGCATCCGCCAAAGGGCGGACCAAGTACATCCTGCACGACGGGCCGCCGTACGCCAACGGCCAGATCCACATCGGCACCGCGCTGAACAAGATTCTCAAGGACCTTGTCAACCGTACGCGACAGATGGCGGGCTTTGACGCCCATTACATCCCGGGGTGGGACTGCCACGGCCTCCCCATCGAATGGCAGATTGAGCAGGAGTACCGAAAGCGCAAGCAGTCCCGCGAAGAGGTGCCGATCGAGCAGTTCCGTCGCGAGTGCCGGGCCTTTGCCGAAAAGTGGATCGGCGTCCAGATGGACGATTTCCGGCGGCTCTTCGTCCTCGGCGACTGGGCCGGCCGCTACCTCACGATGGACTTCCGGGCCGAGGCTCAGATCGTCCGGGAAATCGGGAAGTTCCTGCTCGAAGGCAGCCTTTACCGGGGCCTGAAACCGGTCATGTGGTCGCCGGTGGAACGGACCGCGCTGGCCGAGGCCGAGGTCGAGTACCGGGACATCACGTCGAACGCCGTCTTCGTGCGATTTCCGATTGCGGAAGACGCAACGCCTGCTCTGGCTGGGGCCGATGTGGTGATCTGGACCACCACCCCCTGGACCCTGCCTGCCAACCGGGCCATCGCGTTCGGCACTGACATCGACTACACGGTCCTCGAAGTGCAGCAATGTGACCCGACTGCCACCGCCCGGCCGGGCGATCGGCTGGTGGTGGCAGCAGCCAGGGTCCCGGCGGTTACGGCGGCCGCCGGCATCCATGCGGTCGAGCCGCTTGCCTCGCTGCCCGGTGCATCGCTCGCGGGGACGGTCTGCTCGCACCCGATTGCCGGATACGACCATCCCGTGCCGCTGCATGCCGCCGACTTCGTGGGCACGGATCAGGGCACCGGGCTGGTCCACGTCGCCCCCGCCCACGGCGACGACGACTTCGAGCTTGGCCAGCGCGCGGGCCTCGATGTCACCGAGTACGTCGGCGATGACGGCCGGTACAGCGACAGCGTCCCGCAGTTCGCCGGGGTCCACGTCTTCAAGGCCGACGAACCCGTACTGGGTGCTCTCGACGAGCGCGGAAAGCTCCTCGCCACGGAACGGCACGTCCACAGCTATCCGCACTCGTGGCGGTCCAAGCAGCCCGTGATCTACAGGGCTACCCAGCAGTGGTTCATCAGCATGGAATCGCATGGGCTGAGAGCCAAGGCGCTGGCTGCCATCGATGCCACAGAGTGGGTCCCGGGCGTCTCGCGAAACCGTATCCGGGGGATGATCGAGCACCGCCCGGACTGGTGCGTCTCACGGCAGCGCGCCTGGGGCGTGCCGATACCGGTCTTTGTCGACCGCCGGACACGTGAACCGCTCCGGGATCCGGCCGTACTCGACCGGGTCGTCGAGGCCGTCGAGTCGGAGGGTGCCGACGCCTGGTTCACGCGGCCGCCTTCGGAGTTCCTGGGGCCGGACCGCGATCCGGACGACTACGAACGCACCAGCGACATCCTGGACGTGTGGTTCGATTCGGGCTGCACGCATTCCTTCGTGCTCGAGAACAACCCGGACCAGCACTGGCCGGCGGACCTGTACCTCGAAGGCACCGACCAGCACCGCGGCTGGTTCCACAGCTCGCTGCTCGCCAGTTGCGGCACCCGGGGGCAGGCGCCGTACCGCAGCGTCCTCACGCACGGGTTCGTCCTCGACGGGGACGGACGCAAGATGTCGAAGAGCGCTGGCAATGTCGTGCGCCCGCAGGAGATCAACGACACGCAGGGAGCAGACATCCTGCGGCTCTGGGTCGCGATGAGCGACAGCACGGGTGACCTCCGCATCGGCGACCAGGTCCTCGCCGGCATGTCGGATGCCTATCGTCGTTTCCGGAATACCTTCCGCTTCGTGCTCGGCAACCTGGCCGGCTTCACCGACGCCGAGCAGATCGACGCGTCCGACATGCCCGACCTCGAGCGCTGGGTCCTGCACCGCCTTCACGAACTGGAGCGCGTCCGGGCTCACGCGTTCGCCGCGTACGACTTTCAGGCGTTTTATCGAGCCCTCCACAATTTCTGCGCCAATGACCTTTCTTCCTTCTACTTCGATGTCCGCAAGGACTCGCTCTACTGCGACCGGAGTGACTCCGTGCGCCGACGGGCCGCACGCTCGACGCTGCTGCTTCTCCACGACATCCTGACGGCCTGGCTGGCGCCCGTGCTGTGCTTTACGGCGGAGGAAGCGTGGCTGGAACGCCATCCCGGCGAGTCCGAAAGCGTGCACCTGCGCACGTTCCCGGAAATTCCGGAGACGTGGCGCAACGACACCCTCGCCCGCTCGTTCACCAGGATGCAGCGGGTGCGCAACCTCATTACCAGCGCACTCGAGATCATGCGGCGCGATCGCACGATCGGCTCGAGCCTGGAGGCGCAGGCCTGTGTGCACGGGGAGCCCGACCAGCTCGCCGAAATCGCCTCGCACGACCTGGCGGAACTGGCCATCGCATCCCGAATCACGCTGAGCGAGGAGCCGGCGCCGCCGGACGCCTATCGGGACCCGAGCGTTCCGGGAATAGCCGTCCATGCCACTACGGCCGATGGAACGAAGTGCGCCCGGTGCTGGCGCGTGCTGCCTGAAGTAGGAGAGAAGCCGGACGAGCTGTGCAATCGCTGCCGAGAAGCCGTGTGAGTTCGCGCACCGCCAGGCTTTGGCTGTTTCTCGCCATTCTGGCCCTGGACCAGCTGACCAAGGCGGGCGTGCTCGCCTACCTGTCGGAACCGACGGGCCCGATCAGGCTGGGGCCACTGCTCAACCTGGTGCATGTCCGGAATTACGGAATCGGTTTCGGCTTCCTGAGCGACGGCGGCTCCGGCCAACAGTGGGCTCTGGCGGGGTTCGCACTGACCGTCGCGGTCGTCCTCATGGTCATGCAGGCGCGCGCCGACGCACGGCTCTACGCGACCGGTCTGATGCTGATTGCAAGCGGTGCAGTTGGCAACGCCATCTGCCGGCTCGCGCGTGGCAGCGTGGTCGACTTTATCGACGTGCACGTGTCGGACTATCACTGGCCGGCATTCAACGTTGCGGACATCGCCATTACCGTGGGAGCGCTGTGCGTGATTGCTCACGCGTTGCCGCTACAACAGGCGGTTGCTAGGCTCCGTTCGCCCCCCCGCGGCCGCTGATACAGCCAATGCATCTGAAATTTGCCATTCTGTTGGTTCTCGCGTCGTCCGTTGCGTTGATGGGGTGTGAGCGGCTCCAAGGCACGCTCGGCATCGGCAAGATTTCACCCAATCCGCTCAGGGTGATCCGCCAGGACCCGCTCGCGGTTCCCCCCAATCTGGAGCTCCGCCCCCCGCTTACCGTGGCGGAAGCCGGGTCCGAACTGGACGAGGGCCGGACCGTCGAGGAAGGGACGGAAGCCTCCAGGGGCGAGGCCGCGATGCTCGATGCCGCCGCCGCCCACGACGTCGCCCCACAGATCCGACAGCTGCTCGAACGCGACCGCGCGCTCAGAGAGGCGGAAGAGGAAGACGACGGAGGCTTGTTGGGGATGCTGGACGTCTTCGACTGGTTCGAAGATGACGATGTCGGAGACGTGTCCGTGGAGACACCTGTCGAAGACGTGTCCGAGGAGACTCCGCCTGCCCAACCGGAACCCGATGAGGAGAGCGAGGGGGGCGGACTGCTCGATTGGCTGGATATCTTCGACTGGTTTTGACAACGACGAAGAATGAATTTGGCGATACCGAGCCGCACACGTCTGGAATGTGGGCATCGGAGCCGGCAAGAACTCCCCTGCTGAGACCACGCGATTGACCTGACCGTCCCGTGCACGCAGGGCGGGCGGGACCACGCCCGCCTCCCGTTGGCGCCGGGGAATCAATCCCGACGGAAACGGGGCAACCTGCTCCGCGCCAGCGAAGGAGTGAACGCGCGAGCGCCCGGCGCCCACGGGAAGGTGGCGGCTGCTGGGCGCGGGTTTCCGGCGAGCCCGCAGCCACACGGGACATCGCTTATGATTGCGCCCGCGACTTGCGGCCGGCCGCAGGATCGCCGGTACCGCTTCGGTGTCGCAGTCCACGTTTCCGTCCGGTGTCCAATCGGTCTAGGCCATGGCTCAACGTCCACACCTCCCGCGGTCCGGTCGTCTTCTGGCAGCGCTGGCCATCGCGCTGCCGGCATGTCTCGCTGTCCCCTCGACGGCAATCGCCGATTCCCACACGCCAGAGGAGATGGGCCTGCAGATCGCGCTGCAGGCGCAGGCGCGTGGAGAAGGCTTCGGCGACTTCACCGCACGGCAAACCATGATCCTGCGCAATCGGCAAGGCCAGGAAAGCCAGCGCGATCTGCGCATGAAAGTGCACGAAGTGGGCGGGGACGGCGACAAGACCATGTTCGTGTTCGACCAGCCGCGCGACGTGAAAGGGACCGCGTTTCTCGTCCACGCCCATCCACACGATGCCGACGACCAGTGGCTCTACCTCCCGGCATTGAAGCGGGGGAAGCGAATTAGCTCATCCAACCGTTCCGGATCATTTGTGGGGAGTGAGTTCGCCTACGAGGACATGACGAACCAGGACGTCGAAAAGTTCACCTACAAGTACCTGCGTGACGAAGCCTGCGGCAACCTGACCTGTTCGGTTACCGATCGGGTCCCGGTCGGCAAGGGGTCAGGCTACAGCCGTCGAGTCGTCTGGCAGGACCGGGACGAACTCCGGATATGGAAGGTCGAATACTACGACCGCAAGAACGCGCACCTGAAGACGCTCGCCATCTCGGATTATCAGCTGTACCTGGACCACTGTTGGTTCGCGGGCACGATGGACATGGTCGACCACCTGACCGGGAAGAGCACGGCACTGAACTGGTCCGACTACGAGTTTCAAACCGGTCTTGACGACGGTGACTTCACGCAGACCAGCCTGAGACGGGCGTGCTGATGTCCGCCCGGGCGCTCTTTCGGTCCGCCGTCTGGACAGCCGCGTGCACCTGCTTCGCACTGACGGCTCGGGAGGCTCGGGCAGAATCCGAGTTCGCCTACGAGGAGGTCTCCGGCCGGATCGGTATCGAGACCCGGGTGTTCCCGGAGTCGGCGCTGCATCCCGGCCAAGCCTCGCACTCGGCCGGCGTGGTCCTCCATCCCAAGCTGTATCTCGAGGATGCGGACGGCAAGAGCGTGACGGTCGCACCGTTTTTTCGCTATGACAGCGCCGATCCGCGCCGCACGAAGGCCGACCTTCGGGAGGCCTTCGTGCTGCTCTTCGGTGAAGCCGGCAACAACGAATGGGAACTGCGGGTGGGCATCGATCAGGTGTTTTGGGGAGTCGCGGAGTCCCGGCACCTGGTCGACATCATCAATCAGGTGGACCTGATCGAGAACCCGAACGAGGAAATCAAGCTGGGGCAGCCGATGGCCCATCTCACCTGGTCCGGCGACTGGGGGGTACTGGAACTGTTCGGCCTCTCGTTCCACCGGCCGCGAACCTTTCCCGGAGCGGACGGCCGCCTGCGTGCCGTGTTCATCATCGATGATGAGCACGTGACGTATGAGAGTGCGGCCGAGGAGCGGCATCTGGACCTGGCGGTGCGCTACACGCACAGCTTCGGCCTCGTCGATGTCGGCTTGAGCGCATTCGACGGCACCAACCGCGAGCCCACGTTCTGCCTTCCCTGTCTTCTGGCGAACCCCGGCAGTGCCCTCCCGCAGCACTACGAACAGATCCGCCAATTCGGGCTGGACTCCCAGATCACGGTCGACGCCTGGCTGCTGAAGCTCGAGGCGATCAGGCGGACCGGCTTTCGGAACCTTTTCGACGTGGAGGAGAACTACAGCGCGTTTGTCGTGGGCGGCGAATACGCCTTCTACTCTGTCTGGGACTCGCCGGCAGACCTCAGCGTGTTGGCCGAATGGAACTACGATGAACGCGAAGAACGGGCCACCAACGTCTTCCAGAACGATATCTTTCTTGGCGCCCGTTACGCGTGGAACGACGTGCAAAGCACGGACGTCACGATCGGGCTGCTGGAGGACGTCGATTTCGGAACGCGGACACTCTCTCTCGAGTTCAACCGGCGCCTGACGGACAACTGGGTACTGAACGTGGAGGCCACCGCCTTTCTGAAGATCGGTGAAGAGGATTTCCTGCAGCGTGACCTGAAGAACGACAGTTTCGTGGGGGCAAACCTCAGCTACAACTATTGAGGCCCTTCCCCCGTACGCGCCGGACCGGGGTGTCGGCTCGAAAGGAGCAGCAGCAACAGCGATTCGGCACCTCGCCGAACCGGGCAACCCGGGCTCTTGACGCTGCACCCTGCCAGCCGTGATGGTACCGCACGCTGCGGCCCCGGTCCCTTGACGGCACGCTATCGAGCGTGATTGTCGAACGGCGCCCGCCGACCCCGGGCCCATCGCGTGAACCTGCGTTGCACTATCCGGCCAAGGGACTGGCCCCGGGCGGTCGGTACAGCGATCGTTCGTGTCAACCAGCCCTTTACCTGGCGTGACGCAGAGATACTTCGGCCTGCGTCGGTATCAACAACGCCGTGTACCCATTGACATTTTGACCCCGGCTAGGTAATTTGGTTCACGTGTGTTGATGAGTACTGATCGAGCGCGAATGCCGTTGCCCAACGAGCCGTTGCTGTACGGGGCATCGTCCGTTGACCGTCTATCGCGATGCCCGTTCCGTGGCAGGTATCGCCCCGGCCGCCGCTTGCCGGAAGCGAGCCGGAGTGTCGTGCGGCCTGATGCCGGAATTCCGGCCTCTCAGTCGCCGTAGCACGCAGTATCGAACCGGCCAGCCAATAGTGCCTCCCGCCGCGTACTTCATCGGCAGAGCTGACCGTTCAGGCTTTGCGCACGATGACGCGCGGGCGGTGGCGCCAACGTCCTGCCGGTGCGAAGGGGCGCTGCCCCGGCAGGACGCATGGCGGTCCGCAACACGCCGAGCCAAACGATGACGCCGGCCACCCAGATGGGATCCGTCCTGACCGCATTTGGTGACCGGATCGAAACGGTTCTGGACAGCCTCTTGCCTGCCTCGGGCAGCGCCGAGCGCCTATATCAAGCTATGCGTTACGCACTGTTCGGCGGCGGAAAGTACCTTCGCCCGTATATCGTCGATGCTTCCGCCGACATTTTCGAGGTGCCCCAAGTC
Organism: Alphaproteobacteria bacterium; assembly: GCA_022825235.1. Lineage (GTDB taxonomy): Bacteria > Pseudomonadota > Alphaproteobacteria > TMED109 > TMED109 > VXPW01. Next base: position 12,711 of record JAJDYI010000087.1, read on the forward strand.
GCAAGCCTGCGAACCGGGGCGGCGGTGGAAATGATTCACGCGTATTCGCTGGTCCACGACGATCTCCCGGCCATGGACGATGACGACCTGCGGCGCGGGCGGGCGACGTGCCACCGTGCCTTCGATGAGGCGACCGCCATTCTGGCCGGCGACGCCCTGTTGACGCTGGCGTTCCAGACGCTGGCGGCACCTGAAACCCACTCCGACGCGAGCGTTCGCGCTGATCTGGTGGCCTCGCTCGCGGATTCTGCGGGCGGAAGGGGAATGGTGGGCGGTCAGATGATTGACCTGGAAAGCGAGCATGTACAGGTGGGCGCGGCCGCGATCCGTGACATCATGCGGCTGAAGACCGGCGCCCTGCTGACTTTTTCGGCGATGGCTGGCGCGATCCTGGGCCAGGCAGATGCCCGGGCCCGCGAATCCCTGCGGAACTTTGGATCCGATCTCGGGCTCGCGTTCCAGATGAAGGATGACCTGCTGGACGTTGAAGGTGATGAAGAGAGCCTGGGCAAGCGGGTGGCAAAGGACGCGGAAGCCGGCAAGGCGACGCTGGTCTCGCTCCTCGGGGTGGAAGGAGCTCGCCGAGAGGCACGCCGCATGTCCGATGCGGCGTTGGCCCACCTTGACTGCTTTGGGACGCGCGCCGACCGCCTCCGCGCGGTGGCCGACTTCGTGCTCGCGCGCGACCACTAGATGACGGGGCCCGAAATAGCCCCGACGGCGGACCGGTGCGCTTCCGAGCGGGCGGGCGGGGCTTCGCTGCGGCCAGCCACAGCAGGCCGCCGCCGAGACGGCCGCCCGACGCTCGACGACCCGCTCTGAGCGCGGAGCGGCGAGCGTGCGTGCGGGGCGGATCGGCCAGGCGATCCACGGCGGCCGGGCAGCGCGGCGGCGCCTGTCTTCTCCCGGGGCCTTCTTTGCGGGATTATCGGTTGAACCGGGCGGGCACGCCCCGACGCGCTGAACGAGGAAATGGCGGCCGCTATGGAAACTCCGTCCGGTAAGACCGCTGCGGACGAGAATTTTCCGGTTGGTTCCTGGCTGCTGCCGGCGCGGCTCCGGCCGCATATCGCGACATTCTACGCGTATGCCCGGGCCATCGACGACATCGCTGACAACCCGGACCTGCAACCGGACGACAAGATCCGACGTCTGGAAGGCTTCGCTGCCGCGGTGTCTGGCGCGGATACCACCAGTCCGGGACTTCACGCGGCCCACGCCATCCGTCGAAGCCTGGCGGCTACAGATGTCCCGCACCAGCACTGCCTGGATTTGGTCAGCGCGTTCAAGCAGGACGCAATCAAGCTGCGCTACGAGAGCTGGAACGACCTGATCGGCTACTGCAACTTGTCAGCCGCGCCTGTCGGACGCTACCTCATCGACCTGCACGGGGAGAGCCCGGCGACGTACCCGGCCTCGGACGCGCTCTGCAACGCGCTGCAGGTCGTCAACCACTTGCAGGATTGCGGGGACGACTTCAGAGCCCTCAACCGGGTCTATCTCCCTCAGAACTGGATGGCGGCAGCAGAGGTCGATGTTTCGACGCTGGGGGGAAGTCAGGCGACGGACGCCCTGCGCCGCGTGCTGAACCGCTGCCTCGATGCGACGGACCTGCTGCTCATTCGCGCCAGTCGTCTCCCGTGCCAGCTCCGGGATGTCCGCCTCGCGATGGAAAGCGCGACGATCATCGCCATCGCGAAGCGGCTTAGCGCGGAATTACGGCGACGGGATCCGCTGGCGGAGCGGGTAGTACTGACGAAAGCCCAGTTCCTTGGCTGCGGCGTGTCGGGAGTCGGTCAAGCCTTGTACCAGAGAATTCCCCGCTGGCTCGGCGCAATGGCCAGCCGGCCGTCGTCGGTTGACTAGTGGTCATGGGCGCCACGATGGCGGTCCTCCGTGGAGGGGTTCCCCGTGGCGCCGATGCCCGGCCCCATACTGTGTGGCCCCGAGGCTGCGCGGTGGAATTCGAGGACCGCGCTGGCCGCGTTTGCCTAACGGTGGTCGCAACGAGGGAGTCTGACGTTCCTCACCCGCAGTCAACCTGCCCGCCAGAGGAGGCGAGTCGTCAGAGCAGAAACCCGGACTTGCGCGCCGAAGGAGAGGCCCCCTGGTGAACCCGCAGCCCCGCTACCCACGACCTCAGCCCAACGCGGCGGCGACCGCGCCTGAGCCCAGAACCCATGTCAACAATGTGGTGGCGCGGTCGGGCACGTCGTTTCTCTGGGGATTGCGCGTGCTCCCTTCGGAACGTCGCCGGGCGATGCATGCGATCTACGCGTTCTGCCGCGAGGTTGACGACATCGCCGATGAGCCCGGGCCGGTCGATGACAAGGCACGCGCGCTGGCTGCGTGGCGGGAAGAGATCGGGCGCCTGTATGCGGGGCAGCCGACGTGGCCGACCACGAAGGAACTCCTGCAGCCAGTGCAGCGTTTTGACCTACCGCAACGAGAGTTCCTTGCCGTGATCGACGGAATGGAAATCGACGCGGCTCCCACCGTGCAGATGCATAGTCTGGCCGACCTCCTGAGCTACTGCCGAAAAGTGGCGGGCGCTGTGGGCATGCTGTCGATACATGCATTCGGCGTACCCCGGCATCCCGGACCACTGATCGCCAAGAATCTGGGCAACGCCCTGCAGCTCACCAACATCCTCCGTGACCTGAAGGAGGACGCGGCCCTGCAGCGCCTCTACGTGCCCCTGGATCTGCTGCGCAGCCATCACGTGGCGACGCGGCCGGCAAGCGCCGTCCTCGATGATCCCGGGTTTCCCGCCGTCTGTGCCCACCTGGCCGGCGTTGCCCGTGGCTACTACGCGGAAGCAGACCGGCTGCTGAGCGAACTTGGATGGCGGAAAATGCGGCCGGCGGCGCTCATGATGGCGGTCTACCGCGAGACACTGGACCGTTTGGAGCGTCGCGGCTGGAACCACATCGGTGACCCCATTCGCCTCACGCCCGCGCGGAAGCTGTACCTGGCACTTCGGTACGGTCTCCTCTAGCAGTTGCAGCCGTGAACCGAGTACATGTCGTCGGCGCCGGTCTGGCGGGGCTTGCCACCGCTGTGTCGCTGGCGCGCGACGGCCGGGCGGTCGTTCTCTATGAAGCAAGCGGCCAGGCCGGCGGCCGGTGCCGATCGTACGTGGACGCGAAGCTCGCGTGCACGATCGACAACGGCAACCACCTGCTGCTCAGCGGCAATCAGGCAGCCATGCGCTACCTGGCCGACATCGGCGCCTCGCAGGAGCTGCAGGGTCCGCCGACAGCGCGCTTTCCGTTTCTCGACCTCGCCACCGGTGAACGATGGTGCCTGCAGCCAAATGGCGGGCCGCTGCCGTGGTGGCTTCTCAGCCCCGGGCGCCGCGTACCCGGCACGAAGATCTGGAGTTATCTGTCTGCCCTGCGGTTCGCAGTGTCCGGAAGCCGGCGCACGGTGACCGACTGCGTCGGGCAGGACAGCGTCCTGTTCAGGCGTTTCTGGGAACCACTCGCCGTCGCGGTACTGAACACGCCAGCCCAAACGGGGGCAGCCCGTCTGCTCTGGCCGGTGTTCCGGGACACGTTCGCGAAGGGGGAGGCAGCGTGCCGGCCGCGGGTGGCCAGGACGGGACTGTCCGATGCCTTTGTGGAACCGGCACTGGCACTGTTGCGAAAATCCGGCGCCACACTCCGGTTCGGATGCCGACTGGGGCAGATCCAGTTCGAGGCCGGGCGCGCGCGGCTACTGGAATTTGGAGATGCGTCGGTGCCGCTCGACGACGGGGACAGGGTAGTCCTCGCACTGCCGCCCGCTGCGACAGGCGCCTTGCTGCCGGCGCTGACCGTCCCCGAAGCGAGCCATGTCATCGTCAATGCGCATTTTGCGCTTCCGGAGCCGGCCGCGCTCCCCGCCATGTCGCCGTTTCTCGGTCTGATCGGGGGCACCGCACAGTGGTTGTTCGTCCGGGGCAACGTGGCGTCGATCACCATCAGTGCCGCCGACACCGTTGCCGAGGCCTCGGCCGAGGAAATCGCGCGCAAGACCTGGAACGACGTTGCCGCGGCACTGGACCGCGACCCGCGTACGATGCCGACCTACCGGGTGATCAAGGAGCGACGCGCCACCTTTGCCCAGACCCCCACGGAAGTGCTGCGCCGTCCACGAACCCGAAGCGCGTTCGCCAACGTGTTCCTGGCCGGAGACTGGATCGACACGGGTCTCCCGGCGACGATCGAAGGAGCCATCCGGTCGGGCTACTCGGCGGCGGAAGCCGTGATCCGCAGCGGCGGAGCGACGGGCGAAGCCGGCTGACCCGCTGCTCCCGGGGATGAACCGCCCCGCGAAGCCTCAGGCGGCCTGACTCTCTCCGACGTCTTCCTTCGCGTCGAAGGCGGCCCGGAGCTCCTTCTCCAACGTGCGAGCCCTCGCTAGGTGATCGGCCTTGACGTGTCCAAAGCCCCGGACATGCTCAGGAACGGAGGCCAGGGCGACCGCTGTTGCATGATTGCTGGGGCTCAGGCGCTCTCCAATGGTCTGCAAGCCCTGCTCGTACCGCAGGATCTCAGCCCGTTCGGACCGACGTTCCCGGGTCCAGCCGAACGGGTCGAACGGCGTCCCCCGCAGGAACCGCAACCGGGCCAGCACACGGAACACCGGCAGCATCCAGGATCCGAACCTCAGCTTCCGAAGATTCCCGGTGGCGGGGTCCCGAGGCGCGAACAGCGGTGGTGCCAAGTGGAACGTCAGCCGCGGCCGGCCCGTGAACGTCTCCTTGATTCGACGGCGGAAGGTGCCGTCCGTGTAGAGGCGCGCGACCTCGTACTCGTCCTTGTACGCCATGAGCTTGAAAAGGTACCGGGCCACCGCCCCGGCCAGCGCCTCCTCGCCCGGAACCCGCGCGGCCTCGATCGTGCGCACCTTCGCAACGGTCTCGCGATACCGCTCGGCCCACGATCGATTCTGGTAGGCCGTCAGGAACTGGACACGGCGCTCAATCAGCTGATCGAGTGACTCCTGGCGTTCGTCCGTTGCGACGGGCTCCGGATCCACGATGTTCCGGATCGCGTCCTGATCGCCAGCCGCGACTCGTCCCCATCTGAAGGCATCCAGATTCATCCGGACGGCAACCCCGTTGAGTTCGATGGCGCGTTCGATCGCGTCAACGCCTACCGGCACGTGACCGCGCTGGACGGCGTAGCCAAGCAGCATCAGGTTGCCGGCGATGCTGTCACCGAACAGCGTGGTGGCGAGGCGCGTGGCGTCCACGAAATCGGTCGCATCCTCACGGCTGGACTCGGCGATCAGTTCCATCATCCGGCGGGTGCCGAAGGACAGGTCCGGATTCAGCACGAATTCCGCGACCGGCGCGCGATGCGCGTTGACGACCGCCGCGCTGATCGCCGGACTGAGGCATCCGCGAACCTCCGCGTCCGCCGCGACCACCATGTCGCAGCCGAGGAGGAGATCGGTGCGGCCGCGGCCGACCGTGACCGAATGGATGTCTTCCGGGTTGGCCGCCAACCGTACCTCGGAAACGACCGCTCCGCCCTTCTGAGAAAGCCCGACCTGGTCCAGGACGCTGACACCCTTTCCCTCGATGTGGGCCGCCATCCCCAGGACCGCTCCGACCGTGACGACGCCGGTACCCCCGATACCCGTAATGACCACGTTGTGCGGGCGCTCGAGGTCCGGCTGGGCCGGGGCCGGCAAGCGCGCCACCAGATCGGTGAGGACGGCACCGTCGTGAGACGGCGGCGCTTTCCGCACCTCGACGCCGGACACGGTCACGAAGCTCGGACAGAAACCTTCCACGCACGAGAAATCCTTGTTGCACGCGGACTGGTTGATCTGGCGCTTTCGCCCGAACTCCGTCTCCAGGGGTTCCACGGAAATGCAATTCGAAGCCTTCGAGCAGTCGCCGCAGCCTTCGCACACCAGGTCATTGATAAAGGCCCGGCGGTCGGGATCCTCCATGAGACCCCGCTTGCGACGACGGCGCTTCTCGGCCGCGCAGGTCTGGTCGTAGACCAGCGCCGTAACCCCCGGCCAGGAGCGCAGCTCCTTCTGCACCGTGTCGAGTTCACCGCGGTGATGCAGGGTGGTGCCCTCGGCAAAACTCCGTCCGATCCCGTACTTCTCCGGCTCGTCCGTGACCACCGCGATCCGGCGCACGCCTTCCGCACGCAACTGGTGGGTGATCGCTTCCGGCGTCAGGGCGCCATCGTGCGGCTGCCCGCCGGTCATGGCCACCGCATCGTTGTAGAGCACCTTGTAGGTCATGCTGGTACCGGCCGAGACGGCGGCCCGAATCGCCAGGAGTCCGGAGTGCTGGTACGTCCCGTCACCCAGGTTCTGGAAGATGTGCGGCTCTTCGACGAACGGCTCCATTCCGATCCAGTTCGCACCCTCCGCACCCATGTGCGTGGTGAGGTGGGTATTGCGATTGGCCCACACAGCCATGTAATGGCAGCCGATGCCGGCCATGGCCATTGATCCGTCGGGAAGGCGGGTCGAACTGTTGTGCGGACAGCCCGAGCAGAAGTACGGCGTCCGTTCGACCGGCGCCGGCGCCCCCGGCGGCGGCATGTTGCCCTCGAATCGCGCAAAGGCATCGGCCACATCCGAAGCGCCCAGCCGTGCGAGGCGCGGGCTGAGCGCCTTGGCGACGATGGCGGGCGTTAGTTCCCCGGTGGCCGGGATGAGCGAGAAGCCCTCGTCGTCGGTCTTGCCGACGATCCGGCGCGGCCGCTGCGCAAGGTGGAAAGCGAGATCCTTGAGCTGGGTCTCGACGAGTGCCCGTTTCTCCTCGACCACGATGACCTCCTCGAGCCCGTCGAGGAATGCCCGGGCGCCCCCTTCTTCCAGCGGCCAGCTCATGCCTACCTTCCAGAGGCGAAGCCCGAGCGCCTGCGCACGGGCAGCGTCGATGCCGAGTAGGGCGAGCGCCTCCCGCACCTCTGCGTATGCCTTGCCCGTGGCGGCAATGCCGACGCGGTCGCTTGGCCCGCGCCAGACCAGCGTGTCGATGCCGTTTGCCCGCGCGAACGCCTGCGCGGCGGGCAGACGATGCGCGATCATCCGTTCTTCCTGGGCGTGAATGTCGTCCGGCCAGCGGATGGAAAGCCCGCCGTCCGGCAGGTCGAAGTCGTCGGGAACGACTGACTTCGCCCGGTCCGGGTCGACGTAGACCGAGGCCGAACTGTCAATGGTTGCCGTGATGCACTTCATCGACACCCACAGCCCGCTGTAGCGGGACATCGCCCAGCCGCGCAGGCCGAAGTCCAGGAGATCCTGGACATTCGCCGGATTGAGGACCGGAATCTGCGCATGCACCATGGCCAGTTCGCTGTGATGCGCGATGGTGGACGACTTGGCCAGATGGTCGTCGCCGAGCAGTGCCAGCACCCCGCCGTGGGGAGCCGTGCCCGCCGAATTCGCATGCCTGAAGGCGTCGCCCGTGCGATCGACCCCCGGACCCTTGCCGTACCAGATGCCGAACACGCCGTCGTGCTTCGGTTTGGTCACCAGGCCGATCTGCTGCGTGCCCCAGATCGCCGTGGCGGCCAGATCCTCGTTCAAGCCGGGATTGAAGTGTACGCCGCCGCGCTCAAGGAACCGCCGCGCATTCCACAGGGCCTTGTCGTAGATGCCGAGCGGAGAGCCGCGGTACCCCGAAATGTACCCTCGCGTGTCGAGTCCGGCCGCCTGGTCCAGACGACGCTGGACCAGCGGCAATCGGACAAGCGCCTGAGTGCCACTGAGAAAAGCCCGTCCGTCGTTGAGTTCGTACTTGTCGTCGAGGGTGACCGTCGCAAGCCGCATCGTCGCTATCGTCCCAAGTTGTCGGTATTAAAGGATTTAAGTCAGTATAACCCGGAGACTAGGCCCCAGCGTCCGACTGCCGCAGCCCCAGCCGGCGGGCGGGGCGAGCGGAGTCCACCGCAGCCACGTCGCCACATGACGGATCGCACCCACCGCCGATCTGGCAGGAAAAAGGACTTCCAAGCGTGGGGCCGAGTCGATCAGCCCGGACCGTAGCACGACGGGAATCCGCAAGAAAGAAACGGCACCACGGCGGCATTTCGGGTGGGGCCGGTAGATCACCGCACCGGACGGAGCCCGTGCCTGCAGACCGACGAATGCCTGCCATCGACACCCGGCATTCGGAACAGACCCTGAGCGTCCGTGAGACTGTATCGTCTCCCCCTGCCGTGCGTCGGACACCTCCGCCGGTGACCGAGCGACGACATGAGGACCGGGCGATGACGCTGAGGAGCGAGCACCACATCCTGCACGAGCTGCCTTCCGGGCCGGTCCCAGGGCGGGCCGACCTTCCGACATCCGCCGGCCTTGCCGGTCCCGCACCACGGAGCGGCAACGATGCGCAATTGGTTGGGCCAGCGCCCGCGCTGGTACCCTCCGGCGCCACACCTGCGAAATGCCTCCACGCGCCGCCGCCGATCGCTGGGGCCGGCGCACCGCCTGGGGGTGCCAGCACCACGATCGATCGCAGCTTCTTCACGGAGACCGCCATGGGCCGGGACGATGGCCGACCGAACGACGACTCCAAATCCGGCGGCGCACCGTCCGTTGGGTAGCGACACCCACGTGCAGCACCGGGCCACCCTTCGCCGGATGTTCGATGCGGTCGTCGATGCGGCCAATCCGGAGCACCTCGTCGTCCGGCATCTCCCCCGCCCCCCACGCGGCCGGACCCTGATCCTGAGTGCCGGCAAGGCAGCGGCGGTCATGGCAAAGGCCGCGGACGAGGCCTGGGACGCGCCGCTCGGCGGGTTGGCGGTCACCCCGTACGGCCACGGCGTGGCCTGCCCGCGGGTCGAAGTCATCGAGGCGTCCCATCCCGTGCCCGACCAAGCGGGCCAGTCGGCTACCGCCCGGTTCCTGGAGGAGGCGAAGGCGCTCGGTCCGGACGATCTCCTGCTGTGCCTGATCTCCGGTGGAGCCAGCGCGCTGCTGGCCGCCCCGGTTCCCGGCATCACGCTGACCCACAAGCAGCAGGTCACCGCCGCGCTGCTCCGTTCCGGCGCGACCATCCACGAGATGAACTGTGTCCGCAAGCACCTCTCCGCCGTAAAAGGAGGCCGGCTGGCGCTCCTTGCCGCCCCGGCGCGGGTAGCGACATTGCTGATCTCCGACGTGCCAGGTGATGACCCCTCAGTGGTCGGTTCCGGCCCAACGTTCGGCGACGCGAGCACCCAAGGTGAGGCGCAGGCCATCCTCGCGCGGTACGGGATCGACCCGCCGCCACCGGTACAAGACATCCTCGGAGATCCGACCGCGGAAACACCCGAGGCATCCCATCCGCACCTCGCAAGGACCTCGCATCGCATCCTGGTCCGACCTCGGGACGCCCTGCGCGCCGCGGCGCGCTGTGCCCGCTCGGCCGGGTTTCGCCCGCTCCTCCTGTCCGACCGAATCGAGGGCGAGGCCCGCGACATCGGCACGATGCATGCGGCCATCGCGCGGCATGTACTGGAGGCGGGCCAACCGGCGCGGCCGCCGCTCGCCCTCATCTCGGGCGGCGAGACCACCGTCACCTTGCAGGGGAACGGCAATGGCGGACGGAACACCGAGTTCCTGCTCGCGGCCACCCTGGCGCTCGACGGGGTCAATGTCCACGGACTTGCATGCGATACCGACGGGATCGACGGCAGGGGCAGCCATGCGGGAGCTCACATCGACCCGAGCACCCTGACGCGCGCCGCCGAACGCGGGCTCAATGCCCGCCACCTGCTCGACACGCACGATTCCGGCGGCTTCTTCGAGGCGCTGGGCGATCTCGTGATCACCGGCCCGACCCGCACCAACGTGAACGATTTCAGGGCGTTCCTGGTACCGGCCCCCCCGTAGCCGCGATTCCGCCGGGGCGGCCACCGGGCGAGGCACGGGCCTGACGCAGATGGGCCGAACCGGCATGGCGTCGGCCGGGGTCCCGTCATCGGAAGCGGGCCCAGCAACTCTTGGCGACGAGGCCCGCCCGCCGCCGGACCGCCCATCGCCGGACATCGGCCGCGGCGGCGTACTAGATGGAGGGTCCCGCCTCGTCCTCGAGCAGCTTGAGCCGCCGCTCGCCGCCGCCCATCTGCGGGTGCACGGCGAGCGCGCGGCGCAGGGCGCTGGCGGCGGCGGCCGGCTGGCCGTTGCGCTCGTAGATCAGGGCCAACCCGGACAGCGCGCCAAAGTGCCGGGGCTCCAGCTCAAGGGTCTCGACGATGTCGGCCACCGACGCCTCGTCGTTACCCATCAGGTAGTGGAGGGTGGCCCGCTTGTTCCATGCTTCCGCGAAATCGGGATTCCGCTGGACCAGCTCATCGAATGCAGCAAGCGCCAGCTGGTAGTCGCCGGCCTGCATGGACCGGATGCCTCGGCGCATGGTGTCGCGCGTCTCCGAATCCGGGTGCTCCAGCCACAACCCCCAAACCTGCAGTTCGATCTTGATCGCCTCGTGCGGATCGGTACTGGCCCTTAGTGCCGCGAAGAGGCCATCGAGTTCTGGCGCGGTCTGGTCGGCCGCTCCGGGCGATCCGGCCAGCGCCGCGGCCACCAGGACCGCGGTACCGATCGCCGCTCTACGCAACGTAGGCCGTCTTGACCGTCGTGTAGAACTCGGCCGCATAACGTCCCTGCTCGCGCGGACCATAGGACGACCCCTTCCTGCCCCCGAACGGCACGTGGTAGTCGACACCCGCCGTCGGGAGATTCACCATGACCATGCCAGCTTCCGCATTCCGGCGGTAGTGACTCGCGTGCTTCAGATTGGTCGTGCAGATCCCTGACGACAGCCCGAACGACGTATCGTTCGCAACCTGAAGGGCCTCGTCGTAGTCGGCAACTCGAATGACCGAGGCGACCGGGCCGAAAATCTCCTCTCGATTGATCCGCATGCCGGGCGTGGTCTCCGTGAACAGGGCCGGCTGGAGATAGTGGCCCGGCGTGGCCCGGCTCAGCTGTTCGCCGCCGAAATGCAGGCGGGCCCCTTCCGCCGTGCCGATCCGGAGGTACTCCAGGTCCTGCTCGAGCTGGGCTTCATCCACCACCGGACCGATGTGCGTGCCGTCCTTGAGCGCGTCGTCCACGACCAGTCCCGCAAGCCGGCCCGTCACCGCCTCGACGAAGCGATCATGGATTCCTTCTGTCACCACCAATCGCGAGGACGCGGTGCAGCGCTGGCCCGTCGAGAAGAACGCCCCGTTCACGGCGCACTCCACGGCGGTGTCCAGATCCGCATCGTCCAGCACCACGAGCGGATTCTTGCCGCCCATTTCCAGCTGGAATTTCGCGCGGCGCGCGGCACACGCCGCGGCGACCCTTCCCCCCGTGTCGACCGAGCCGGTGAACGTGACAGCGTCCACGCCGTCGCTGGCGAGGAGCGTTTCGCCCACTTCGGTCCCGCGTCCCACCACCAGGTTGAGCACGCCCTCCGGCAGGCCGGCGCGCACCAGAATGTCGGTGAGCTCCCAGGCGCAGCCCGGCACCAGCGTCGCCGGCTTGAAGACCACCGTGTTGCCGTAACAGAGCGCCGGGGCGATCTTCCACGCGGGGATCGCGATCGGGAAGTTCCACGGCGTAATCACGCCGATCACCCCCAGCGGCTCGCGGGTGATTTCAATCTCGACACCGGGCCGGACCGACGGAAGCTTCTCGCCGGCCAAGCGCAGCGTCTCGCCGGCGAAGAAATCGAAGATCTGGCCCGCGCGGCCGACCTCGCCCACGGCTTCCGGCAGGGTCTTGCCTTCCTCCCGGGCGAGCAGCCGGCCCAGCTCCTCCTGACGGGCGAAGATCTCGTCGGATGCCCGGCGGAGTACGTCGTGCCGCTGCTGCGGCGTGGTACGCGCCCAGCCGGGAAACGCGGCGCGGGCGGCCTCCACCGCCGCACGGGTGTCGTCGGCGGTCGCAAAGCAGTGCTCGTTGATGACATCGTCCGTGTTCGACGGGTTGACGTTGGGCACCGTCGTCGTCGCCACGCGCCATTCACCCGCGACGTAGTTGGGAAGGGGCTTCGCCATGCATCATCCTCCGGGGCTGTCAGCCGGGGCGAAAGCATACCCGACCAACCGCGCCCGCCGGACGCGGCCGGACAGTTGCAGAACACACAGGGCGCTTGTACCGTGCGGTTTCTTCCACCGCAGGAACCGTGCTGGGGCCGGCCGGATCGGCCTGCTCAGCGAGGTGTTGGACCGTGCCCAAGATCAAGAGCAAGCGCTCCGCGATGAAGCGGTTCCGATTGACCGGCACCGGCAAGGTGCGCCGCAACTTCGCCGGCAAGCGGCACGGCATGATCAAGCGCACCAACAAGTTCATCCGGACCGCGCGGGGCACCACGACCGCGTCGCCCGCCGACGCGCGCTACATCAAGCGCCACCTGCTCCGGAACTCCTGAGCCGAGACCTCTCCCATGACACGCGTCACCAGCGGCGTCACCACGCGCCGACGCCACCGCCGGGTCATCAAGGCAGCCAAGGGCGCCCGGGGCCGGCAGAAGAACACGTACCGCGCCGCCGTCCAGCGCGTCGAGAAGAACCTCCAGTACGCGTACCGGGATCGCCGGACCCGCAAGCGGGACTTCCGCAGCCTGTGGATTCAGCGCATCAACGCCGCCGCCCGGACGCACGGGCTGCGGTACGGCGACCTGATCAACGGACTGGGCCGTGCAGGCGTCGAGCTGGACCGCAAGGTCCTCGCCGATCTGGCAGTGCGCGACCCGGATGCCTTCGGCCTGGTGGTCAAGCAGGCGCAAGCCGCCCTCGAGGCGCGCTGACCCGACCCCGCCCAGCAACCGGGCCAAGCGCCGGAAGGGCCCGATGAGCACGTTCCTTTCCCAGGCCGCCGCACTCGAGGAAGAGTTGCTCGCGGCGGTGCAGGCCGCGGCGGACCCGGACGACCTCGAGGCCGTGCGCATCCGGGCACTCGGCCGGAAGAGCGAGCTCAACGGCATGCTCCGCTCCGTCGCCAGCCTCCCGGGAGACGAGCGCCGCGGCGCCGGCCAGCACCTCAACGCCGTCAAGGAACGCCTGGCCAACGCGCTGCGTGAACGCCACGCCGCGCTGGAGGACGCCGCACTCGAGGCCCGTCTCGCCGCCGAACGCGCCGACATCACCCTGCCCTCGCGCCGCCAGCCTCCGGGTCGCGCCCACCCGATCTCGCGGACGCTGGACGAGATGACCGCCATCCTGGGCGAACTCGGCTTCCAGATCGCCGAGGGTCCGCACATCGAGGACGATTTCCACAACTTCACGGCGCTCAACATGCCGCCTGAGCATCCGGCCCGTCAGGACGTCGACACCTTTTATCTCCGCGCCCCCGACGGCGGCGAACGCAAGGTCCTGCGCACGCACACGTCACCCGTTCAGATCCGGGCCCTGCGGGCCGGCGAGCCGCCGATTCGGATCATCGCACCCGGCCGCACCTTCCGATGCGACCGCGACGCCACTCATGCGCCCATGTTCCACCAGATCGAGGGACTGGCCGTCGACCGCGATCTCACCATGGGCCACCTCAAGGGCACCATCGCCACGTTCGTGCGGGCCTTTTTCGCCAGGGACGACGTCGAGGTCCGGTTCCGCCCGTCGTACTTCCCGTTCACCGAACCCTCCGCCGAGGTCGACATCAGCTACCGCCGGACGGAACGCGGGCTCGAGATCGGCGCCGGCGGCGACTGGCTCGAAGTGATGGGGTGCGGGATGGTCCATCCCCGCGTGCTCGACAACTGCGGAGTCGACGGGAACGCCTGGCAGGGCTTCGCGTGGGGGCTCGGGGTCGAGCGCTTCGCCATGCTCAAGTACGGGATTCCCGATCTCCGCACGTTCTTCGAGTCCGATGTCGCCTGGCTCCGCCACTACGGCTTCGACATGCTGGCCCGGCCCAATCTGCTGGACGGCCTCGATCCATGAAGTTCACGCTGTCCTGGCTCCGGGAACATCTCGAGACCGATGCCATCCTCCCGGATATCGCCGACCGCCTGACCGCGATCGGGCTGGAAATCGAGGCGGTGGAGGATCGCCGGGAGGCGCTGGCGCCGTTCGTGGTCGCCAGGGTGGTGGAGGCCCGGCCGCATCCCAACGCCGACCGGCTCAGCGTGTGCACCGTCGATGCCGGCGACGGCACCGTGCCGGTCGTCTGTGGTGCGCCCAACGCCCGGACCGGCATGAAGGCCGTGTTCGCACCCATCGGTACGCACATTCCGGGCAGCGGCATCACGCTGTCGGAAAAGACGATCCGCGGCGTGACCGGGCAGGGCATGCTCTGCTCAGCCTACGAACTGGGACTGGGCGAGGACCACGACGGCATCATCGAGCTGCCGCAGGACGCCCCGGTCGGCGCGGCGTACGCGCCATGGGCGGGAACCGACGACCCCGTCCTTGAAATCGCGCTCACACCCAACCGCGGCGACTGCGCCAGCGTCCGGGGAATTGCACGCGACCTGGCCGCCGCCGGCGTCGGCAGGCTGCGCGAGCTTCCCGTCGAGCCCGTGGCCGGCTCGTACGAGAGTCCCGTCGCCTGGCTTCGCGCCCTCGACGAGCGCGGCGACGCCTGCCCCCTGGTGGCCGGCCGGTACTTCCGGAACGTCACCAACGGCCCCAGTCCGGAGTGGATGCAACGCCGCCTCCGGGCCGTCGGGCTCCGCCCGATCTCCGCTCTGGTCGACATCACGAACTACGTCACCCTCGACCGCGGTCGGCCCCTGCACGTGTTCGACGCGGACAAGGTGACCGGGGATCTCCGGATGCGGATGGCGCGGGCCGGCGAGTCGCTGACTGCGCTCGACGGGAGCACGTACGCGCTGGACCCCGACATCACGGTGATCGCCGACGATGCGCGCGTGTGCGCCATCGGCGGCATCATGGGCGGCGAGGAAACCGGTTGCTCGGCGGACACGCGCAATGTTTTCCTGGAGGTCGCCCTCTTCGACCCCGTCCGGACGGCCCGGTCAGGCCGCCGCCTGGGGATCCTCTCGGACGCGCGCTACCGCTTCGAGCGCGGCGTGGATCCGACGTCGGCGGACTGGGGCGTCCATGAGGCGACCCGGCTGATCCTCGAGCTGTGCGGGGGCGAGGCGAGCGAGATCGTCCAGGCCGGCGCGATGCCGCCGGCACCCGCGCCGGTCTCCTTCCGGCCGGGCCAGGTGGCATCCCTCGGGGGCGTGGCCGTGCCCGAGCAGCGCCAGGCCGCCATCCTCGACGGGCTGGGGTTCGGCGTCGAGCACGCCGCGCCGGACTGGCAGGTCACGCCGCCCGTCTGGCGTCCCGACATCGATGGCGAGGCCGACCTGGTAGAGGAGATTCTTCGGATCCACGGCTTCGACACCATCCCCGAGACGCCCGTGGAACGGACGGGCGTGCTGCCGGAACGGGCGGCCGGACCCGCCGTCGTGCAGGCCGCCCGCGTGCGCTCGGCGCTCACGGCGCGGGGCCTCGACGAGACCGTGACGTTCTCCTTCGTGAGTGCCGAACTGGCCCGTGCCTTTGGCGGCGGCGGCGAGTCGCTGCGGCTCGCCAACCCGATCTCGCCCGAACTCGACACGATGCGACCCTCCATCCTGCCGTCGCTGCTGAGCGCCGCCGCCGCCAACGCGGCGCGCGGGGTGCGCGACACCGGCCTGTTCGAGGTGGGGGCCGCCTATCGCGACACCACGCCGGAGGGCGAACGCCGCGCCGCCGGGTGCCTGCGCTTCGGGAATGCCGCGCCGCGCCACTGGGCGGAAACCGTGCGGGCAGTCGACCTGTTCGACGCCAAGGCCGACGCCGAGGCGGCCCTTGCCGCCGCCGGGGCGCCGGTCGCCAGGCTGCAGGCGCGCGCGGAGGCGCCCGCATGGTTCCACCCGGGCCACTCGGGGGTGCTGGCGCTCGGCCCGGGCATCCTCGCCGCGTTCGGGGAACTGCACCCGCGGTTGCTGCGGAGAGTCGGCCTCGACCTGCCGGTGGTGGCGGCCGAGATCTTCCTCGACGCCGTGCCGTCCAGCCGCCGGAAGTCGGGGAACCGGGGGGCGCTGGCAAGGCACAGCCTGATGCCGCTCACGCGCGACTTCGCATTTCTCGTGCCGGCCTCGACGCCGGCCGCGAGCGTGGTGCGGGCCGCCGCGCGGGCCGAGCCGAAGCTCGTCAGCCGCGTGGATGTCTTCGACGTATGGGAAGGCGACGACCTGCCCCCCGACATGAAGTCGGTGGCGATCGAGGTCGTGCTGCAGCCCCAGGACCAGCCGCTGGATGACGCCGCGATCCAGCGCACCGCGGATGCCATCGTCGACGCCGTCGCCAAGGGTGCGGGCGGGCAGCTTCGAGGGGGACATGCCTGAGCCCGGGCGTACGCATCCGGTCGCCCATATTCGCAACGTCTCCGTGATCGCTCACATCGACCACGGCAAGTCCACGCTGGCCGACCGCCTGATCGAACGCGCGGGCGCGCTCGAGGCCCGTTCCATGCGCGCGCAGGTCCTGGACTCGATGGATCTCGAGCGGGAGCGCGGCATCACGATCAAGGCGCAGACGGTGCGCCTCGCCCACGAGGTTGGGGGGACCCGCTATCTCATCAACCTGATCGACACTCCCGGCCACGTCGACTTCACCTACGAAGTGAGCCGCAGTCTCGCCGCGAGCGAAGGTTCGGTCCTCGTCGTGGACGCCACCCAGGGCGTCGAGGCGCAGACGATCGCGAACGCCTATCTGGCGGTCGACAACGACCACACGATCATTCCCGTACTAAACAAGATCGACCTCGCCGCCGCGGACGAGGACCGCGTGCGAACCCAGATCGAGGACACCATCGGGCTGGACAGCACCACCGCGCTGAGCGTGTCGGCGAAGACCGGCGCCGGGATCGATGTCCTGCTGGACGCGATCGTGGAACGCATCCCGCCGCCGGCCACCGCGCCCGATGCGCCCCTGGCCGCCTTGCTGGTCGACAGCTGGTACGACACCTACCTCGGCGTGATGGTCCTGGTGCGGGTCGTCGACGGCGTGCTCGAAGCGGGCCAGAAGATCCGGATGATGGCCAGTGGCGCCGACTACCAGATCGATCGGGTCGGCATCTTCGAGCCGATGCCGCGTCCCGCCGAAGCACTGGCCGCGGGCGAGGTGGGGTTCTTCACCGCGTCCATCCGTCAGGTGTCCGACACGCAGGTCGGTGACACCGTCACCGATGCCCGCCGGCCGGCCGACGTGCCGCTGCCGGGGTTCCGCGAGTCGGTTCCCGTCGTGTTCTGCGGCCTGTATCCCGCCGACGCCAGCGACTACCGCCACCTCCGGGACTCACTCGCGAAGCTGCATCTGAACGACGCCTCCGTCCACTACGAACCGGAATCGAGCGCTGCCCTGGGTCTCGGCTTCCGGTGCGGGTGCCTGGGGCTGCTCCACCTCGAGATCATTCAGGAGCGCCTGGAGCGGGAATTCGGTCTCGACCTGGTGACCACGGCACCCAGCGTGGTGTACCGCCTGGGTCTCACCGACGGCCGCGACATCGAGTTGCATAACCCCGTCGACTGGCCGGACCAAAGCCGCATCCGGTCGGTCGAGGAGCCCTGGATCCGCGCGACGATCCTGGTGCCGGACCAGTACCTCGGCAACGTCCTGAAGCTCTGCACGGAGAAGCGCGGTGCGCAGACCGATCTCACCTACGTCGGCAGCCGCGCGATGGTCGTCTACGCCCTGCCCCTGAACGAGGTGGTGTTCGACTTCTACGACCGCCTCAAGTCCGCGACCAGCGGTTACGCCTCCTTCGACTACGAACTGGACGACTACCGGGCCGGCGACCTGGTGCGGGTCGCCATCCTGGTCGACGGGCAATCGGTCGACAGCCTGTCCTTCATCGCCCACCGAAGTCGGGCGGAAGGCCGCGGACGGGCCCTCTGCACCAAACTCAAGGGGCTGATCCCGCGTCAGCTGTACAAGGTGTCGCTGCAGGCGGCCATCGGGGGCAAGATCATTGCGCGCGAGACGATCGCGGCGCTCCGCAAGGACGTGACCGCGAAGTGCTACGGGGGCGACGTCACGCGCAAGCGGAAGCTCCTCGAAAAGCAGAAAGCCGGCAAGAAACGCATGCGCCAGATCGGGAACGTCGAGATCCCCCAATCCGCTATGCTGGCGGTCCTGCGAGCCGAAGAACCGTAAACCGGCGGCGCACCGCCGCGGATCGTGCGTGCGGCTGGACGGGGGGGGCGCCCGCCGGACCGGCGCCGCCTCGCCGGTCCCCGCAGCATGACCGTCGCGCGGCGGGCAGCAGCCTTCTGTGGAGAGTTGGGTCACCATGAGCGACACCGTGAAGTACGTCTTGGCAGAGGACCGCATCCCGCGGTCCTGGTACAACATCCAGGCGGACCTGCCGGAACCCCTGCCGCCGGTCCTGCACCCCGGAACCGGCGAGCCCATCGGGCCGGACGATCTCGCTCCGCTGTTTCCGATGGCCCTGATCGGCCAAGAGGTCTCGACCGAACGCGACATCGAGATCCCCGAACCGGTGCGGCAGATCTACCGGCAGTGGCGTCCCAGTCCGCTGTACCGGGCCCGGCGGCTCGAAGCAGCCCTCGATACCCCCGCCAAGATCTACTACAAGTACGAAGGCGTGAGCCCGGCCGGCAGCCACAAGCCAAACACGGCGGTGGCGCAGGCGTTCTACAACAAGGACGCCGGCACCAAGCGCATCGCGACGGAAACCGGCGCGGGCCAGTGGGGGTCGTCGCTGGCCTACGCAGGCAGCCTCTTCGGACTGGACATCGACGTCTACATGGTCAGGGTCAGCTTCGAGCAGAAGCCCTACCGGAAGGCGATGATGGAGAGCTACGGGGCGCGCTGCGTCGCGAGTCCGTCCACGGAGACGCAGGCCGGGCGCGCGGTGCTCGAGGAGCACCCGGACTCGACCGGCAGCCTCGGGATCGCCATCTCGGAAGCCGTGGAGGTGGCGGCCCAGAACGAGGACACCAAGTACTCGCTCGGCAGCGTCCTCAACCATGTCCTGCTCCATCAGACGGTGGTGGGCCAGGAAGCCCTGGAACAGATGCACATGGCCGGGAACTACCCGGACATCCTGGTGGGCTGCACCGGCGGTGGCAGCAACTTTGCCGGGATGGTGAACCCGTTTCTCGGCCGCCAGCTGCGCGGAGGACCCAAGGTCCGGGTCATCGCCGTCGAGCCGGCGGCGTGTCCCTCGCTGACCCGGGGCAAGTACGCCTACGACTTCGGCGACACCGGCCATCTCACGCCCCTCGTGAAGATGCACACGCTGGGGTCGACCTTCGTGCCGCCGGGATTTCACGCGGGCGGCCTGCGTTATCACGGGATGGCTCCCCTCGTCAGCCACCTACACCACCTGGGCCTGATCGAAGCCCGCGCCTACCACCAGAAGGAGTGTTTCGCCGCCGGAGTGCAGTTCGCCCGCACCGAGGGAATCGTCCCGGCCCCGGAAGCGACGCACGCCGTCAAGGGGGCCATCGACGAAGCCATGAAATGCCGCGCCGCCGGAGCCGGGCGCACGATCCTCTTCAATCTGTGCGGCCACGGCCACTTCGACATGCAGGCGTACAGCGACTACTTCGCCGGCGACCTGACCGATCAGGCCTACGACGAAGGTGAGCTCGCGATGGCTCTGGCGGGCCTGCCATCCGTCGCAGCCTAGTCGGGCCGGGGCTCCATCGGGCTTCCGGCAGGGGTTCGGGTCCGCGTTCCTGACCTGGCCCCGGGGTCGCGGTCGCGACGCCCGTCTCGTCACGCCCCCCCGGCGGGCTCTACACTGAGCTTCCTCCGGCCACCGGAGTTCGCGTCCCATGGACATCCATTTCCACGAAGACGATCTACCTTCCGGCCTGGCGTTTCCCGACGGCGCGGCAGTCGACACCGAGTCGATGGGACTCGCCGTGGCCCGGGACCGGCTTTGCCTCGCGCAGGTCTCGGCCGGTGACGGCACCGTGCACCTGGTCCGCTTCCGGCGGGGCGCCTACGACGCGCCCCGCCTCAAGGCCCTGCTGGAGGACCGGGACACGTTGAAGCTGTACCACTTTGCCAGGGCGGACATCACGACGCTCCAGCATCACCTCGGCGTGCGGTCGTACCCCAACTACTGCACCAAGATCGCGTCCCGGTTCGCACGGACCTATACCGATCGCCACGGCCTCAAGGATCTTTGCAAGGAGCTGCTCGGTGTGGACATCTCCAAGCAGCAGCAGCAGACCGACTGGGGAGCGGAGACACTGACGCCCCAGCAGCAGCGCTACGCCGCGACCGACGTACTGCACCTGCACCGACTTCGCACCATCCTCGACACCATGCTGGCGCGCGAAGGCCGCCAGGATCTCGCGCACCAGTGCTTCGAGTTCCTGCCCGCCCGGGTCACTCTGGATCTCATGGGCTGGGCCGACGCGGACCCGTTCTCGCACGACATGTACCCCAATCGCCCGTGACATGACCTCCGCGATGACCAGGGCGACTGACGGCCCGCGGCCCGCGCGCACTTCCGACCTCGCCATCGCCCGCCGGGTGGTGCGAGCGGAAGCGGAGGGACTGGGGGTGCTTGCGGCGGCAATCGGACCGGCATTCCAGGCTGCTGCCGACGTCCTCGCGGCAACCAAGGGGCGGGTGATCGTGACCGGCATGGGCAAGTCCGGCCACATCGCCCGGAAGGTTGCCTCCACGCTGGCCTCCACCGGCACGCCGGCCTACTTCGTGCATGCCGCCGAGGCCAGCCACGGCGACCTCGGCATGATCGCACCAAACGATACGGTGCTGGCGTTCTCGAATTCCGGCGAAACCGCCGAACTCTCGGACCTGCTGGCCTACGTGCGCCGCTTCGGGATCCCACTCGTCGCCGTCACCAGCGTCGCCACCAGCACGCTGGCCACGACGGCGGACGCCGCGATCGTCCTGCCTGACGTCCCTGAAGCCTGTCCCATCGGGCTCGCCCCGACGGTCTCCACGACCCTGGCAATCGCCGCCGGCGATGCTCTCGCCGCCGTGTTGCTGGAGCGCGGCGGCTTCACGGCCGAGGACTTTCGCGGCCTGCATCCGGGCGGCCGGCTCGGTGCCCGACTCGTTCGGGTCGCCGACCTCATGCACACCGGCACAGCCCTCCCGTTGATCGATGAACGCGCCCCCATGCGCGAAACCATCCTCTTGATGACCGAAAAGGGGCTTGGGTGTGCCGGCGTCACCGGTCCAGGCGGCCGGCTGACCGGTGCCGTCACCGATGGCGACCTCCGGCGGAATATGGCGCCCGATCTCCTCGAACGGGTCACCCGCGACATCATGACCCAGAACCCGGCAACGATCCCGGCGGAAGCCCTCGGCGCGGAGGCGCTA
Organism: Alphaproteobacteria bacterium; assembly: GCA_022825235.1. Lineage (GTDB taxonomy): Bacteria > Pseudomonadota > Alphaproteobacteria > TMED109 > TMED109 > VXPW01. The sequence goes on from JAJDYI010000087.1 coordinate 33,986, forward strand.
GCCAAGATGAACGAACGCGGCATCACGAGCCTGTTCGTGACGGAGAACGGGCTCCCCAGCGGCGTGATCCACATGCACGATTGCCTCCGTGCCGGAATCGCGTAGTGGCCGCCTCCGGACCCCCGGCCGTATTCCCGCACGGGTGGGACAGTCAGCGCCGCCGCAACCACCGCCCGCCCGCCCGTTCGCGCCCCCACGTGTTGCGGGCGATCAAGCTGCTGCTGTTGCTCGGCGGGCTCGGGTCGATCGCGATGATCATGCTGTGGGATACGGGCCGGCCCCCCGGCGTCGAGGGTGTGCCCGGGACTTCCTCGTCCGCGCCGCGCCACGTCATGTCGGGCGCTCGGCTGGTCGGGACCGACATCGAGGGTCACCGCTACCGGGTCACCGCGGCGCAGGTGTTCGAGGATTCCGGCGACGCGGACGTGGTCCGTCTGGACGACCTCCGCGCCCGGTTCTTTTCTGGTACAAGAGAAGTCTCCCTCACGGCTGGCGAAGGCCGCTACGAGACATCTGCGCGCCGCATGGTCTTGTCCGGCGGGGTGCGCTTGGATACCGAGGGCGGGACAGTGCTGGAAACCAGATCGTCGGCCTATTTCCCGGACCGGGGCCTCGTGGAAGGTGCCGAGCCCGTGCGCATGGCGGGACCATGGGGCACCGTACGCGCCGGCGGTTTCCGGTTCGACACCCTGTCCGGGACGCTCACCTTCACCGGCCGGCCGCAGCTCCAGTTGAACTCCGGCGGCGACTCCTAGCGGTGCGATTCCGGCTTTCCCTCCTCTGCGCGGCCGCGGTCGCTGCCGGCACCTTCCTTTCGCCGGTGGGAACGACCGTCCGGGCTGAAGACGGACACGATTTCGGCCCGACCGAGATCACGGCAGACACGCTCGAGTGGAACGACGAGGCCGCAGTGGCCACCGCGATCGGCAATGCGGTGGCCCGGCAGGCGGGACGGACCCTCCGCGCGGAACAGTTCGTCGCCCATGCGATCCGCGCCGAGGACGGATCCGTCGACCAGATCGGGCTGATCGAGGCGACGGGTGGCGTGATCTACGAGACAGCGGTGGAACGGGCCCGCGGCGACGCTGGAAGCTACGACCTCGTTGCCGGGGTCATCACCCTTACCGGCGAGGTGGAGCTCGAGCGCGATGGCAATCTGCTGCGTGGGGCGATCCTCACGATCGATCTGGTGAACGGGACCAGCCACGTGACCGGCGAAGGAGACGAGCGGCCGTCACTGCAGTTCGGCAACGCCGATGACGAGGACACCGCGCAGTGACAGATCGCGCGGCCCCGCTCAAGGTGATCCAGGGAAGCGAGGGCCTCGTCGCCCAGAACCTGACCCACCGGATTCGGAAACGCCTGGTGATCAGCAACGTCTCCCTGCGACTGGCCCGAGGCGAAGCCGTCGCCCTGCTGGGTCCCAACGGTGCCGGCAAGACCACCACGTTTCATCTGCTCGCAGGGCTGCGACCCACCGACTCGGGCTCCATCCGGCTGGACGGCCACACCATTACCCGCTGGCCGCTCTACCGTCGGGCCCGGCACGGCATCGGCTATCTTGCTCAGCAGCCTTCCATCTTCCGCAACATGTCGGTCGAGGGAAACATCCGGGCCGCGCTTGAGACTGTGGAGCCCGTCGTGTCGCTTCGTGAGCAGACGCTCGACGAGCTCCTTACCGACTTCTCCCTGCTGCACATTCGCAAGGCCTCAGCGCTCGTGCTTTCGGGCGGTGAACGGCGTCGGGTCGAAATCGCACGGGCCCTGGCGTGCCGGCCCAGTTACCTCCTGCTGGACGAGCCGCTCGCCGGAATCGATCCCATCTTCGTGGGCGAGATGCGGAACTTGATCATGCACATCCGGGACCGTGGCATCGGCGTGCTCATCACCGATCACAATGTGCGGGAAGCGCTGGACATCGTGGACCGTGCCTACGTACTCCACGACGGTCGGGTCCTGTGCCACGGCCCGCCCCGGGACATCGTTGCCAACGACGACGTTCGACGGGTCTACCTCGGCGACCGTTTTCGCATGTAGGTTCGCCCGTGCGTGCCGCCCCCGGTCTGCGGATCGGTATCAGCCAGCGACTCACGATGACCCCGCAACTGCTGGAGTCAGTCCGGCTCCTGCAGCACGCTGGCGCCGATCTGAATCGGTACGTGGACGAGCAGCTCGCCTCAAATCCGCTCCTTGACCGGGCCGAACCGGAACACCGGGACCCCAAGGCGGAGGCGCTCGACTCCTGGTCGGACACCGGCGTCGTGTGGGCCCGTCCATCCGGTGGGGATGCCTCTTACACGGACGACCTGGAGGCGGACCAGCCGGACCTTCGCGCCCACCTAGCAGAGCAGGCGAACATCGATTTGCCGCCGGACGACCGGGTGATCGCGGACCTGCTGATCGACCTGGTCGACGCAAACGGCTATCTCGCGGGTTTCGACCCGCTTGAGGTCGCCGAGCTGTCACGGACGACGGTGGCTGATGTGCTGCGCGTTCTGGGACAGCTGCAGACGTTCGACCCGCCCGGGGTCTGCGCCCGGTCGCTGGCCGAGTGCCTGCGGCTTCAATTGGTCTTCCGCGAGTCCGAATCCCCGAACATGCTGCTCCTCCTCGAGCATCTCGACCTTGTGGGCGAAGGCGCCGAAGACGAGCTCTGTGCCCTCGTCGGCGTGTCAATCGAGGACCTTCGGGCGATGCTGACCGAACTGCGGTCACTGAATCCGAGACCCGGTCTGGCATTTGCCGGCCGGCGCGAGTTCCTCGGTGCTCCCGACCTCGTCGCGACGCCGAGTGCCGATGGCTGGCGGATCGAGCTCAATCCTGCGTGCTTCCCGCGGATCTACGCAGACCGGGCGGGGTACCTCGCAGCGCGGGCGCATCCCGGCGGCGGGACGGACGCCGGTTCGCTCGCCCGCCACTGGCAGGAGGCGGCCTGGCTGGTTCGGGCCCTGCGGCAGCGGGCCCAGTCGGTCTACCGGGTGGCCAGCGTCCTGGTCCGCATTCAAGATGACTACGTGCGCCACGGCGCGAGTCACCGTCGGCCGCTGTCGCTTCGGACTGTCGCCGGACTGGTCGATCTGCACGAAAGCACCGTCAGCCGGGTGGTCGCCAACAAGACCATGGCGACGCCGCGGGGGACCGTCCCGTTGCGGTCGTTCTTCGACCGCCGGCTCGGCAGCGCTGACGGAGGCGCCGCACATTCACCGAGCGCGGTGCGCGCGCGGATTCAGGCGCTCATCGACACTGAGGGCCCCGATCGTCCGCCGATGTCCGACCAGCAGATCGTCGGCGCGCTGGCAGCTTCGGGAGTCCAGGTGGCCCGGCGTACGGTCGCCAAGTACCGGCGCATGATGCGAATTCCGTCGTCGACACGGCGCCGACAGTCGAACCGACCACCGACATCACGGGCGCGCCGGGCGCAGGCTTCCGCGCCATAACGCGGTGTCTTGACTCCGCGCCGCGCTCGGCCCAATTTCATCTTTCCCTGTTGGGTGCTGTCATCTGCCGGTCCGCGGATATGCGGGTCCGGAAGGTTGTTCTTGCGCGCCGTCGGATCGGAACCGTTCGCATGCAGCTCGGAAGCTTTCTTGCTCCTTCAGCCATCCTCCCGAGACTGACCGTCAACAGCACGCGGCAGCTGCTGCATACGCTTGCCAAGGTCGGGGCTCGCGAGACCGGGCTCGGGGAACGGGCGATCTTCCAGGCTTTGATGGCGCGCGAGCAACGCGGCTCGACCGGGTTTGGCCACGGGGTTGCGTTGCCGCACGCGCGTTTCAAGGGACTCGCCCGGGTCACCGGCGTCTTCGCGCGGCTGATGCCGCCTATCGATTTCGACGCACCCGACGGCCGTCCGGTTGAATTGGTTTTCTGCCTGCTGAGTCCGGAACGAGACAACGCCGTGCACTTGGCCGCCCTGGCAACGATCTCGCGGCGACTCGGCCGAGCGAGTTTGCGCCGGGTACTGCGGGGCGCTAACGAGGCGGATGCGATGCACGCGCTGCTGACGGATCTGGAGCACACCCAGCCCGAGGCCGCATGACCCGAACCGGTACGTGCGTCGCGGTTGACGGCCGTGGCGTGCTGCTGCAGGGACCGAGCGGCGCCGGCAAGTCCGATTTGGCCCTGCGCCTCATCGACGGCGGTGCCGAACTCGTGGCGGACGATCGTGTCGTGCTCGAATCGCGCGCAGGCGTGCTCTCGGCCAGCGCACCGGCTGCGCTCCGGGGGCTGCTCGAGGTCAGGGGACTCGGCATCTTCCGCCTTCCGTACCGGACCAGCGTGGCAGTGACGCTGATAGCCCAGCTGGGCGGCGAGCGCGACGACCGTCTTCCGCCGCCGAACACGACCACGATCCTCGGGCACGAGCTGGCCGCCATCGAGCTCTCGGGGGAGCGCGCGTCGGCCGCCGCGCGGGTGCGCCTGGCGCTCGGTAAGGCGGTATCGGTGGCCGGGGTGATGGGAGATGCAGCGTGAGCGAACCGGCCGGTCGTTCCGACGAAAAGTTCGATGGCGTCGGCATCGTGGTGGTCACGCACGGCCGGTTCGGCGCCGAGCTTGTTGCCGCAACAGAACACGCGGTCGGCGCCATGCCGGCTGTCCGCGTGCTCGAGGTCGGCCCGACCGACGACATCGAGGAGCGCCGGCGCGCCATCCGTCAGGCGGGCGACGCGGTGAACTCCGGGCGCGGCGTCATCTACATCGTTGACGTGTTTGGCAGCACCCCAGCCAACCTCACCAGATCTGTCGTGCAAGACACGAAACCGGAAGGGCAGGCCATGATGCTGGCCAACCCCAATCTGGCGGTCATGTACAAGCTCGCCGAAGCCCGCGGACGCGACATGCCGCTCTCCGACCTGCTGGATACCGCGCGCTCGGCTGGCCGCAAGAACATGCTGGAACTCGGGGAAGCGCTGCGGGGCGGCCGGGACGCCACCGAGTGAACCCAGCGCAACTGACTGCTTCCCGGACGGCCCAGATCCGCAACCTCCGTGGTCTGCATGCGCGGGCGGCGGCACGGTTCGTGAAATGCGCCAGCCAGTTTCAGGCCGACGTCATCGTGCGCAAGGATGAGCTGTTCGCGGACGGCAAGTCCATTTTGGGCCTGATGGCGCTGTCCGCGTCACTCGGGACCACCGTCTCCATTGAAGCGAGCGGTCCGGAAGCTGCGTCAGCCATCGCCGCCCTCGGTCAGCTTGTGGACGAAGGATTCGGCGAAGAACACTGATCCTGCCATCCGGAATTCAGGCTATCCGGTACGCGGGACCACGCATTTCGTTGACGGCTGAGCCATTTCCCGGGACATGGTTCCGGCACGTTCGCGGGCACCGCGGTCGTGGCCATGCATCCCACCGCGGGCACGCGCGGCGCTACGGCCGAGAAAGCGTGTCTTCAGGCTGGTTCAAGGGATAAATGAGGTTCAGCGCCGCAAGAATCGTGATGCTGAATTCCGTCAGTTCTCCCCGCCTCGGGGCGTCGGTTGCCATGTTCACCAAGCCCTCCACGGCCACGATCACGAGCAGGTAACCGAGATACTGGTACCGCTTCGGGATGGGTATCCCCCAAGCGTCGAGAAACCGGCGCGCGAATGCAGAGGCATGGTACAGGGGCTTAATCAACCCCAGGTAGAGCACGAACAGCAGCAAGATTCCCTTCGAGAAAATGTCCTTGTTGATCGACATCCCGCCAACGGCAAGGTTGTGGAGATTGATCTCCTGCTGCTTGTTGTGGCTCAGGAAAAACTCCGAACTGTCGATGGCAAGCAGCCTTTGCCCCCAGGAGATCTCTTCACCCGCGCCAAAGATCGCCAGCACCGAGAGCACGGCAAGGACCGACCGCTGCCTCCAGTTGAGAAGATGCCGGTATTTCCAGAGCCGGCCCGCCATGAGCACGGCGACCGAGCCCAGCGCGAAAACCGTCAACCACTCCAGCAGCCCGTCCTCGGCCGTATAGACGCTGTGGAAGTAATCGTGATTCACAAGACTGAGAAACACGCCCAGGCCGAACAGGATCGCAGCATTGACCAGGACAAACGTTTCGGTTCTATCAACGGGCATCGCGAAAGCGCCTCCAGACACGACTGCCGACATGCCACGAGGAATAGACGAAGACGATCGGATCGATCAGATAATCCACGATGTTATCGCTCTCGCCGGCATCATGACCATGCAACAGCAGCGACAGGGTCGCCCAGACGGCAAGCAACCGGGTGGCCGCGAATCCGACACACAACACGGCCAGGAACAGCAATCCCAAGGCTGCGTATGGATGGTACCCGACCGCGTAGAGGTCAATGGGTCCAACGCCCAATGCCGAGGGAAACATCACGAGACCCAGCCAGAAAATGCACGTGCGCAGTCCACCGAAGTCTTCCTCCGTCACCCTCTCGGGCAAGATGCCCCTTGCAGCAAGGCCTCCTAGAATCAATAACATGCCCACGCTGGGTTCCCCCTGAACCGCAGCAACGAACCCGATGAGAGGAACATGATCAAATTGAATTGAGAACGCCGCGGCCACTATGGCCGCAGCGATCCCTAACCTGATGGACCAGCTGTCCGTGTAGCGGGCGGAACAGTAGACACCCAGCAAAACCAGTACGAATGCCCAACCGAAAGAACCGTATGCGGTCATGGTTCCGTAGCGGGACCACGCCGTATTCGTGCAAGCCAGGTTTCGTTGAACGTAACGTGCTTTATGTATTGACGGTTGTACGTATAGGCAACATGGATACGCCCGCTTGAGTCCCGCAAGATCGACGGGTAGGAAAAGTGCTGCCCGGAGCCGGTTTCGGAACGCTCGATATCGTAGATCCGTGCCCATTCGCCCGGATCCCGCTCGGATATGGCCAGCGACAAGTTGTTTCGCCCAGTCTCTGAATGGTTGTAAACCATGAGGGTTTCACTGCTGGCCAGCCGAATGGCGTCAATTGCGCTATCGGGATTCGGCAGATTCGAGTGTCGTGGAGGAGAAAAATTCAATCCTGCATCGTTCGTGCTGACGTAGTGAACACGCTTAACTGCCTCACCTGCATACCGCATGAAGACATGCGCGGTCTCCGCATCCACGACAACCAGCGCAGGCTGAATGTGACTTCGCCCTCGAGTCAGCCGCTGCTTTCCCCGGACCGATCCGTCAGGATTCAGGTGCAATAGCTCAGCGAACTTGCCCAGCAACTCGTGGTAGACCGGGAGCGCAATGCCCCCGTCCAGCATCTGGATGGGCCGGCCCCGTACCAGCGTACTTACATTGAACGCCGGGCTGCTGACCAGCCGCCTTGCCCGGCCAAATGTTGCCCCGCCGTCGCGGGAGACCATTGCATTGATCGCACTGCCGGACCATCCACCGAATGAAACACTGACGAAAAAGACCCATACCTGTCCTGCGGCATCACGGAAACCGACGGGATTCCCCAACTTCTTGATGTATCTGCCTAATTCTTCAGAGAGCTTTGTTCTATTCATGATTTCGCGGGCGGCGCCCCACTGCTGCTCGTTCGGTGGCAAACGGGCCGTATAGATCCCCACGTCATGGGCCCCCTCTCTGCTCCCCCCGTACCAGAATGCCCGGGTTCCTCCATCGGCCAGTTCGATCAGGGTCGCGCTGTGCACCATCGCACGCCCTCCGGGATCGATGGCACGCTCCTCCCAGACGGGCTCAGCCTCCGAGTCTCCGATCATGTCAGCTGTGTGGGACACGGTCCCGACTGCATCGGCCCGGTAGCCCGGCGAAGCGATGTACGAAGTCACGGATTCAAGCGCCGGCAGCAAGGCAAAGCCCAGGAGCACACCGATGCCGGCGATGGTGAGCAAGCGTCGATTTGTTCTTGAAATAAACCGTACCATAAACAACTACTTCACAGATCTTGTGTTTCCGAAAAGAGTACAAACGACTTGGGAACCCTTCAATAAACCCTATTCTACAATTGGACCGGCACCCCCCGTCCGATATTCTGTGACTGCCTGTCGCCGCGTGTAAAACGCAGGCAAACACACGGGCCTGCAGCGCCCCCGAGCCAGAACCATGACACCCGGGCCGATATACTGCGCCGCTCTCGTGAGGGGATGATGGCCGCTATGACCTCCATACGTCTGGACTACAAGATCGCCGACCTCGGACTAGCCGACTGGGGCCGCAGGGAAATCGAGATCGCCGAGACGGAAATGCCGGGCCTGATGGCGCTCCGCGACGAGTACGCCGGCCAGAAACCCCTCAGCGGGGCCCGCATCGCTGGCTGCCTGCACATGACCATCCAGACGGCCGTCCTGATCGAGACCCTGCTCGAACTCGGCGCCGAGGTTCGGTGGAGCTCGTGCAACGTTTTTTCCACTCAGGATCAGGCGGCCGCCGCGATGGCAGCACGAGGCATCCCCGTGTTCGCCTGGAAGGACGAATCCGAGGAAGAGTTCTGGTGGTGCATCGATCAGACCATCCGAGGCCCGGATGACTGGACCCCGAATCTCATCCTCGATGACGGCGGCGACCTCACGAAGGTCATGCACGAACAGCATGCGGACCTGATGCGCGATCAGGTCCGTGGCATCTCCGAAGAAACCACCACGGGCGTACGTCGTCTCGCCCAGATGGCGGCGGAAGGCAGCTTGCTCGTACCGGCCATCAACGTGAACGATTCGGTAACGAAATCGAAATTCGACAACCTCTATGGATGCCGCGAAAGCCTGGTTGACGGCATCCGCCGGGCAACCGACGTCATGCTCTCGGGCAAGGTGGCGGTGGTTGCGGGCTTCGGAGATGTCGGCAAGGGATCGGCGGCCTCGTTACGGAATGCAGGCGCGCGGGTGCTGGTGACTGAAATTGATCCGATCTGCGCGTTGCAAGCGGCCATGGAAGGCTACGAGGTCACCACGATGGATGCGGCCGCACCTCGGGGCGATGTCTTCGTGACAGCTACCGGGAACACCGACGTCATCACGTTGGACCACATGCGGGCCATGAAGGATCGAGCCATCGTCTGCAACATCGGCCACTTTGACAACGAGATCGAGGTTGCGGGCCTGTCCAATTTGGTCTGGGAGGAAGTAAAGCCCCAGGTCGACCAGATTCGCTTTCCCGACGGGCACCGGATCATCCTGTTGGCTCGTGGCCGACTCGTGAATCTCGGATGTGCAACCGGGCATCCGAGCTTCGTGATGAGCGCCTCGTTCACCAACCAGGTGCTCGCCCAGATCGAACTTTGGACACAGAGCGACCGGTACGCGCTCGCCGTGCACGTGTTGCCCAAACATCTCGACGAGAAAGTTGCGAGCCTGCACCTTGAGCGCCTGGGTGCGGAGCTCACCCGCTTGACCCCAACCCAGGCCGACTACCTCGGAATCGACCGCGACGGCCCGTTCAAGCCGGCAGCTTACCGCTACTAGCGTGGGATCTTCCCCGGACTCGGCAGCAACCGGCGTGCGCCGATTGCTGCTTCCTGACACCGGAGCCACCAACGACCTTGCAGCCGAGCTGGCGCCGTTGGCCCGTCGGGGAGACGTGCTTGGGCTGGTGGGCCCTCTGGGAGCCGGAAAGACCACCTTCGCACGGGCGTTCATCGGCGCCCTCGGCGGCAGTGGAGTGGTACCCAGTCCCACCTGGCCCCTGGTTGAGTGCCACTCGACCGGGGCCGGAGACGTCTGGCATTTCGACTTGCACCGGCTCGAGCATGCCGATGAAGTTTGGGAACTCGGGCTTGAAGAGGCGCTCGCCGACGGCATTTCGCTCATCGAATGGCCGGAGATCATCGAACGTTTGCTGCCGCCCGCGCGGCTCATGCTGCGGCTGGAGCACGCGGACACCGGCAGAACTGTGATTTTGGAGCCGGGAGCCACTTGGGGTTCCCGCCTGCGATCGGTGACCGGCGGTGTCTGAACGCCGTACCCGTCGCGACGAGTTCCTGAAGCACCAGGGAATCGACCCGAACGATGCGACGCCGCTGGCGGGCGACGCGTCCAACCGCCGGTACTTCCGAACACCCGGTGGCGTGTTAATGGATGCCCCCCCGGACCTCGAGGACGTACGGCCGTTCGTCCGGATGGCCCGTCATCTGCGCGACCTCGGGCTGTCGGCGCCGGCCGTACTCGCCGAAGACCTGGAAGACGGTTGGCTGTTGCTCGAAGACCTTGGCGATGCGCTGTTCTCTCGCGCCCTCGCGGAAGGCGCAGCACCTGAGCCGCTCTACGAAATGGCGGTCGACGTACTCATCGCGATCTCTCGGCATCCTCCCCCGCAGTGGCTGGACGCATACGACCTGACGCCGCTGCATGCCGAGGCCGATCTGTTCCTGGACTGGTATCTGCCGGTTGCCGGGGTCGAACCGGACGAGGAATGCCGCACGACCTGGCGCGTCGCATGGACCGCTGCCCTTGCCCCCCACCTCGACACACCGCCGGTGCTAGTCCTCCGCGATTGTCACGTCGATAACCTGCTCTGGCTTCGTCATCGACCGCCGCCGGGCAATGTCGGGTTGCTTGACTTCCAGGATGCGCTCGCCGGTCACCCCGCATACGACCTCGCGTCGCTTCTCGACGACGTTCGGAATCCGTTGCCATCGGACCTCGTGATGAGCCTGACGGAGCGGTTCCTCGCGTCAACCTCGTCGGAGCCGTCGGCATTTCGCGCTGCCTTTGCAGTACTTTCCGCGCAGCGCTCCACCAAGATCCTCGGAATCTTCACCCGACTGGCCAAGAGAGACAAGAAGCCCCGCTACCTCTCCTGGCTTCCGGCCACCTGGCGGTTGCTGGAGCACCGGCTCGAGGACGACGGGCTGATCGCGGTCCGCGAGTGGTTTGATCGGAACGTACCGAACCCACTTCGGCAGCCGGATGCGTTCGATGATGGCGGCGACGGGTAAGCGGGCGCGTCCCATGACCTGCCCGCCAGTCGGCGCATGAAGGCGGTCCGCACGGCCATGGTGCTGGCGGCGGGCCGCGGCGAGCGCATGCGTCCCCTCACCAACCGTATCCCGAAGCCGCTGGTGCGCATCGCAGGCCGAACCATGCTGGACAGGATGCTCGACGCGCTGGAACGTTTCGGGGTCTCCAACACGGTCGTGAACGCCAGCCACCTGGCTCGGCACGTCGAACGCCTCCTGGAGCGCAGGACGCGACCGCCCGTGTACATCAGCGTAGAGCCCGAACGTCTCGACACCGGCGGCGGTATCCGGCGGGCTCTCCCCCATCTCGGACGGCAGGCGTTCCTGGTAGCCAATGCCGACATCGTGCTGCCGCAGGCCGAACGCGCGTTTCGGTCGCTCGAGCAGCACTGGGATGCCCAGGCGATGGATGCACTGCTGCTCGTGGTCCCGCGGACCCGCGCAACGGGCTACGCGGGCGGCGGCGACTTCGCCCTCTCCTCGGCTTTCGCCGGAGCGGCGCCGTTGATGCGCACCGAGGCTGACTGCCATCCCTACGTGTTCACGGGAATCCAGATTCTCGCGCGCAGCCTGTTCGTCGACACTCCGGACGGACCGTTCTCTCTGGGCACCCTCTACCGTCGTGCCCGTCTGGAGCGTCGCCTGTTCGGACTCGTGCACCCGGAGAGCTGGTTCCACGTCGGGACGGTTCAGGCGGTGCGGGAGACCGAACGTCTGCTCGCGATCGAAGCTGCCACACCATGACCCGCCCGAGAGTGTGGACAATTCCCGCCGGGGAGCCATTTGCCGAGCGTCTCGCCCGCGAACTGTTGCGGCGCGCACACCCCTCCACCGATTTGGCCGCCACCACCATCCTTGTCCCCACCAACCGGGCCGCCCGCACCCTCTCGCGCACCTTTGCCCAAGAAGCACGCCCGCGCGCCCTTCTGCTTCCCCGGATCATGCCGCTTGGGGAAGTCGGGGAAGAAGAACTCATGCTCAGCTGGGACGATGGGTTCGGTGAAACCGATTCGCGGTCAGGCGGGCTGCGGCCTGCCATTGGCCCCGTGCATCGGCAACTGCTCCTGACCCAACTGGTCGCGCGCATGCGCCGCGAGCGCGCCGGCGGTGCGCTCGCGGAAGCAGCACGTCTCGCGAGAGAGCTGGGTGTCCTTCTCGATTCCTTACAAAACCAGGAGGTGAAGCTCTCCGAACTGGAGACGCTAGTGGAAGAAGACCTAGCCGAACACTGGCAGGAAACCCTCCGGTTTCTCGAAATCCTTCGCGATCACTGGCCCGACATCCTGGCGGAATCGGGGCACATGGATCCCGCTGAGCGGCGCGCCCGCTTGCTTCGGCGCCAAGCCGAGGCGTGGCAGGGCAGGCCTCCGCTCGGGCCGGTCATCGTCGCCGGATCCACGGGTTCGGTCCCGGCCGCCCGGACGCTCATCTCAACCGTGGCCAAGCTGCCCGGCGGCGAAGTCGTCCTGGCTGGCCTTGATCGCACGGTCGACGCAGATTCGTGGGAGACGCTCAACGAATCCCACCCGCAGTTCGGCCTGAAAAAGCTGCTGGAGACGCTTGGCTCGGATCGCGCACAGGTTCGCGACTGGCCCGGGTCCGATCCAACCCCGAAAGCGGTCGCCCGAACCCGGCTGCTGGCTGAAGTGATGCGGCCGGCCGCGACTTCGCACCGGTGGCCTGAGACGGTGCCGCAGATCGACGTCGACGCGGGACTCGACGGCCTGCAGATCATTGAAGCGCGCGACTCGGTCGAAGAGGCCGGCGCCATCGCGGTGCTGATGCGCGAAGTGCTCGAAACACCCGGCAAGACCGCGGCCCTCGTCACCAACGACCGGGAGCTCGCCAGCCGAGTGCGAACCACGCTCCGGCGCTGGAATGTCGAGGTCGACGACTCAGGTGGCGAACCGCTGGGTCATACGTCTGCCGCGGTGCTGTTTCGGCTCGCGATCAGGGCGGCCGCCAGCAACGGCCGGCCCCTCGACCTCCTGGCGCTGCTCAAGCATCCGCGGGCGACCGGCGGTGACAATCGACATACCTTCATTGCGAACGTCAGGGCGCTTGAACACCACGTCGTCCGCCGGGTCTTTGCGTGGCACGAATTTCCAGATGTCGAGGCGGAACTGCGAAGGCAGGTCAAGCGGCGACCTCGGCTGGCCGGTCTTGAACGGTGGTTCGGAGAGTTCCGGAAACGCATTGCGCCGCTGCGAAAGGCCCTCGGCACCACTACCGACGCCGACGCCATCGCGGCGGCGCACCGAACCTTTACCGAATGGCTGGCGACCCCGGCCGATGGTGGCACGGACGGGCTCTACGCGGATCATTCCGGCGAGCGAGTTCAAAGGTTCGTGCGCGAATTCGAAGCGGCGGCCAAGCCCCTCGGTCCGATCCCGGGCGACGAGTACTCCGCCCTGTTCGACGAGGCGCTCTCCGGCATTGCCATCTATCCGCGCATCGGGACCCATCCCCGCCTGAGCATCCTGAGCGCCCTCGAAGCGCGCCTCGTCAGTGCCGACCGGATCATCGCCGGCGGCCTTGTCGAGGGCAGCTGGCCACGGCGGGCGACGCCCAATCCCTGGCTCAGCCGCACCATGCAGACGGCGCTTGGCCTTCTGACGGACGCCCACCGCGCGGGCATGGGTGCCCATGACTTCGTGGACGCGGCAAGCGTGCCGGAAGCCTTCTTGTGCTTCGCCCGCAAGACGCGTGGCAATCCGACAATTCGCTCGCGGTGGCTCACGCGTCTCAACACCGTGCTCCGTTCGGCCGACCGGACCCCGTCTGCTCCGCCAGCGATCGGTCTGTGGCAGCAGCTGACCGCTCCACCCGCTTACAGGCCGCTGCCGCGGCCCCAATTCGCGCCACCGCTCTCGGTTCGGCCGCGCCGTCTGTCGGTGACGCAGGTGCGGACTTACCTGAAGGAACCCTACGCGACCTACGCGCGCCATGTGCTCGGGTTGCGGGCGCTTGACCGGCCCGGTCGCCGACCCGGACTCGCCGAATTCGGCAACGCCGTGCACGAAGTCCTGGAGAGATTCACGCAGGAACACGGGGGATCGAACCTGCCTGATGACGCGGCGGCGCAGCTCCATGCCCTCGGGGCGGAGGTGCTCGCGCGGTTCCAGCCTGCGGACCGCCAGGACGGGCAATGGTGGGAGCGCTTCACGTGGGCGCACCGGCTCGATGCCATCGTGAAGTGGTTTCTCCTTCAGGAGCACCGCAGCAGGAAAAAAGTTGAAGCTGTCTGGGGAGAAACCTCGGGCGAGTACACATTCGGCACCCCCCCCTTCACGCTCGTCGCCCGCGCCGACCGAATCGAAGTGGATCGCACCGACCGCTCGATGACGATCGTCGACTACAAGACCGGACTGGTCCCGAACAAGAAGGATGTTGCCAGTGGCGTCGAGCCCCAGCTCCCGCTCGCTGGCGTGATTGCCGAAGCCGGCGGGTTTCCCGACCTTCCGGCCGAGGGGACCGTCGGCCGGCTGGTCTACTGGAAGCTCACCGGGCGCCGGGATGGCGGCGAATACGGACCGGCGCTCGCACCAGCGGAGACGTCGGCTGCGTTGGCCGTGTCACTCGGCCGGCTCAAGGCGCTGATCCGTGCGTTCGAAGACCCGGCAACCGCCTATACGGCCACGCACGATCCCGAACCGTACTCCGATTACGCAGCCCTGGCCCGCACCCATGAATGGACCCTGGCGGGCCTCAGGGATCCCGACGAGTGACCGACGCTTCGACCGAGGCGCGCCGCCGCCAGCGGGAGGCCGCGGACCCCGACATCTCGGCCTGGGTGTCGGCCAACGCCGGTACCGGGAAGACCAAGGTCCTGACCGATCGGTTCCTCCGCCTGCTGCTGAACGGCGTACCGCCGGAGCACATCGTCGCCATCACCTTCACGAGGGCGGCAGCAGCCGAGATGGAAAACCGGCTGTTCGCGGAACTGACCAAGTGGGCGGCAGACGATGACGCCGCCATCAGAAGCAGGATCGAGGACTTGGTGGGTCACGCGCCAGGGGACCTGCAAGCCTCTGCCGAGGTCGCCCGCAGACTGCTCGTCCAGGTGCTCGAGTGCCCGGGGGGCATCCGGATCCAGACCATCCACGCCTTCTGCCAGTCCCTGCTGGCGAGTTTCCCGCTGGAGGCGGGGCTCGCACCTCATTTCCGTGCTCTCGATGAAATCGAGACAGCTGCGCTTCGCATGGAAGCCCGCACCAGCATGCTCCAGGCGACCGGCCAACAGGGCGGCGCACTGGCGGATGCCTTTCGGACTGTCGCACGCACGCTTGCGGAAAGACAGATCGGTGAGGTCCTCAACGACTTCTCCTCGCGGCGCAAACCCTTTCACGAAATCGTGAACCGAAGTGGCGGCATCGACGCGTACGTGGCGCGGATCGCCGCCCGACTGGACATCGATCCGACCGACACCGAAGCAGGTGTCATCCGCCGTGCATGGCTCCGGACGGAACCCGGCAACGCCGGGAGTGCGGCGCGGCGGGCACTCGACGTCCTCACCAGCGAAGCCGACCCGAAGACCTCGCTAGCCAAAGCTGCGGATGCCCTCGAGGCGTGGATCGACACGCCGGACAACGACGACGCCCGTCTCGACTGCTGGAGCAGCTGGCGCGATGTGTTCGTTACGCAGAAGGGACTGCCCCGCCAGCGCCTTCCATGGACGTCCCTCGGCAGCCCGGACACGGTCAGGTTTCTCGAGGCCGAGTGCGGCGCGGTGCAGGAGGACATTGAAACGCTGAAGGCGATCCGCACGTTCAGCCTCAGTTCCGCCGTTGCGCGTCTCGCGGAAGAGGAACGGCGACGTTACGAACGCCTGAAGCGAAACCTGGTCGCCGTCGACTACGACGACCTCCTGGTCCGCACGGCCGACCTGCTCACCAAGCGGTCGGCCAGCGACTGGATCCTCTACAAGCTGGACGGCGGTGTGAGTCACATCCTGGTCGACGAGGCTCAGGACACCGCACCTTCCCAATGGCAGGTGATTTCAGCCGTTGCCGAGGATTTCTTCAGCGGCGTGAGTGCGGCCCAGGAAGCGCGCCGCACCATCTTCGCTGTGGGCGACCCCAAGCAATCGATCTATCGCTTCCAGGGGGCGGATCCCGACGGATTCGCCACGAAGAGCCGCCAGTTCGAGGAGCGGGTATCCGGCGCAAGACTGCCCTGGAAGTCCGTCCAGCTTGATCTTTCGTTCCGGTCCGCACCAGCGCTGCTCAAGGCGGTCGACCAATTCTGGAACAGGGAACGGGAGGAACCTCGGGACGGCGAACAGACGACGCACACCGCCCAGCGCGCCGGCGCACATGGCCGGATTGAAGTGTGGCCGCCCGTGGAGCCAGAAGAGGGCGATGAGCGCCCGAATGCCCACGTCCGTCGGCTCGCCCGCCTCATGGCCGAACGAATCAAGACACTCATCTACCCGAGTGACGGCACCCGGTCCAAGTACGGTCCAGGCGACATCATGGTGCTGGTGCGGCAGCGGCTGCCGCTGATGCCCTTCGTCGTCCGCGCACTCCGCGAAGCCGGCATTCCCGTCGCGGGTGTCGACCGAATGCGCCTGATCGACCAGCCCCCGGTGATCGACCTGATCGAACTCGCGCGCTTCCTGCTGCACCCGCACGATGACCTGGCCCTCGCCAACGTGCTCAAGGGGCCCCTGGCCGGACTGGACCAGGGCCTGGGAGAGGACCAGCTCTTCGCGCTCGCGCACGATCGCGACGCGAGAAGCCTCTGGGACAGCCTCCGCGAACATGCGGACGAGGACGCAGCGTACCGCACGGCCTACGACCGGCTCCGGGTGCTCACCGCGAAGGCGGCCGGCGAGACACCGTTCGACTTGTTCTCATTCGCCCTTGACGGCGAGCAGGGATCGCGCACCGCCTTGCTGGCGCGCCTCGGGCCCGATGCAGCGGATGCCATCGAGGAATTCCTGTTCCAGGCCCTTGAATTCGGCCGTCGCGAGATCCCTTCGCTTGAACGCTTCACCAACTGGATCGAGGGCGAGAGCCTTGAGGTCAAGCGCGACATGGAACTAACGAGCGGCAGCGTCCGGATCATGACCGTGCATGCCGCCAAGGGACTCGAGGCGCCCGTCGTGTTCATTGCCGAGCGTGAGGGCAAACCGCGCCTGCGTTCCTCCATCGTCTGGGACCCCGACGACACCGCCATCTTCAAGCTTCCCGAAGGGGAGCGGCCGGACGTCGTGACCGAGTTGCAGCATGAATTCGCCGAGGAAGAGCAGCGGGAATATGAACGTCTGCTGTACGTCGCCATGACGCGAGCCAAGGACCGGATCGTCGTCGCGTCTTGGCAAAAGCGGCCCCCGAAGGAGCCGGGATCCTGGTGGTCGAACCTCGTTCGGAGTGCGCTGATCGACAATGCAGATTTCGATGTCACCGCCGACCCCACGTTTCCGATCGTCGACCAGGCGGAGACCCCGGCTTACGTCTTCGAGGAGTACGTGACGGACTCGGGCGGGGAACCGAAGCCAGCTCCATCCGCTTCCGCCGAGCGACCCGATCTCCCCATCTGGCTCGAAACACTCGCCCCGTCGGAGCGCGCGCCGCGACTGGCGCGCCGCGCCGCTCCCGACGTTGACGACGACAGCAAGGCCGTGGCCCTCGCGCGCGGAACGCTGGCGCACCAGCTGCTCGAGCATCTCGCCGGTCTCGGTGCCGCTGAGCGCCGTCAGCGCGCTGCAGCCCTTTCGGAGAGGCTGGCCCCCGAACTGCCCGACAGCATGCGTGCAACTCTTTGCTCGGTCGTCCTGGACGTGCTGGAACGCCCCGAGTTTGCATTCATGTTCTCGGCGAACAGCCGGGCCGAAGTTCGCATTGCCGGCGAGCTCGCGGGCCGGCTGGTCGAGGGACAGATCGACCGGCTCGTCGTGACCGACGACGACGTGATCGTGATTGATTTCAAGACCGGGGCGGCGCCTCCTTCCTGGCAAGACGCGCCGGTCGGCTACCGCGACCAAATCGCCGACTACGTGGCGCTCCTGGCCAACACCTATCCCGGACGGAACATTCGCGGAATGCTGTGCTACATCGAAGAGCCTGTCTTAC
This sequence comes from Alphaproteobacteria bacterium, assembly GCA_022825235.1. Classification (GTDB taxonomy): domain Bacteria; phylum Pseudomonadota; class Alphaproteobacteria; order TMED109; family TMED109; genus VXPW01. The sequence continues at coordinate 51,926 of JAJDYI010000087.1, forward strand.
TTGAGATGACGCTCGAGAGCCTTGGGCAAACTCAGTAGGTTAGTGCGTTCCCTACGACTCCAAGCGAGCAAGCGCTGCCAACATCTAGGCTCCTCGGAGGTTCACCAACTCTCAATGTTCAAAGCCAGAACCAAGTTGAAATTGCAGCGAAGCCTTTTTCGCTTGCTTACACGCACCCGATTTTTGCATCCAGTACTTCGTCTCACTTGGCCGGCTATGCAACTGCGAGTCGGTGGGCACACCATGCTCCTTCATCCAGCGGACAACGTTACCGAACGCTTCATGTGGTTACGGGGGACGAGGCGGGAAGCTGCCTCTATCGGTCGGCTCACTGTCTTGGTTGCTGGCAAACGGTCACTGATATTTGACATAGGTGCAAATTGCGGGGCGTTCACATTGCCATTGGCAGAGGTCGCCAAGGTTGGATCCCACATCGTCGCATTTGAACCAAATCCCACCATGGCTGCGCGAATGCGACGGAATCTTGCCCTTAACGGCTTAGCCAATCGCGTGGAATTACAAGAAGTCTCTCTGGGAGTCCGAGACGGTCAAGCTGAACTTTGGATTGGCAAGCACAACTTAGGGGCTTCTTCCCTGCTAGCATCCGATAACACTATAGCTAAATCAGTTCATGTGCCGGTTCGGCGCCTGGTCAATTTCCTGCCATCATCGAGGCCGCAATATGACGTATTTGTGATCAAATGCGACGTTGAAGGGCTTGAGGATCAGGTCCTTTGCCCGTTTCTCGAGGACGTCCCTGATGCATCCCTTCCGGATGCAATTCTGGCAGAAACCAAGAGTGAACATCTTTGGGGCTTGGACCTGCCCGGCCTTCTGAAGCTACGAGGGTACATACCGTATTTTGATGGCGAAGACGGAAACACATTGTTTCTCAAGAAAACGCATCCATAGGCTTTACGATCGCTGTCGAAAAATGTGCCTTGAGAATAGTGGGACGTACGTAGGAGACGACGGCCTGTTTGCGGTTGGTCAACCAGACCCAGTTCACGCCTAGCCCCTTGTCTCACCAACGCCGGGTGTGATGGCGTCGGGCGGCGTTCGGCGCCGTTGTTGATGACCGTCGGGGTCAAGTTTCCGCCGCTGGGGCCTTGCGTCCCGTCGGCGTGGGCCTCGGCGGCCCGATTCAGCGGCGGAT
>JAJDYI010000026.1:0-87500 GCA_022825235.1 Alphaproteobacteria bacterium
CGCCCCGGACGGCGGGCCGCGGGCCGTGGCGACCACAGCCGGTGCCGCGCGGGCGGTCGCCGAGCCGGTCGCTGCGCCGGCCCGTTCGCCCCGGGCGGTGGCCCCGGCCACCTTCGAGGCTCTCGTCGAGCTGCTGCGGGACCGCAAGCATGCGCGCCTCGTCTACAACCTCGAGAACTACGTCCACCTCGTCAGATACGACCCCCGCCAACGGCAGATCGAGTACCGGGTGTCCGAGAAGGCCCCGCCCAGGTTCGTCGGGTCATTGGCACAGGACCTGGAACGGACGACCGGTTTTCGCTGGCTACTGGCGCTCGTACAATCCGGAGGACAGGAGACCGTGCGCGAGCGGCGCGTGAAGCAACATGAAGTCCGGCTGCGCCTGGCCCAGATCCAACCGATCGTTGCGACAGCGCGGCGGCGTGTCCGCGATCTGCCGGATGGAATGCGGATCGGCGAGCCGACGGTCAACGAAGTGCGGGAGCGGTCAGCGACCGGGAAGAACGAGCCATGAGTTTTGCCGAGTTGCTGGAGAGCATGGGGAGCCTGAAGGAAGGCATCTCCGACCTGCAGGGAACGCTGCGCGCCCTCGAATTCACCGGAGAGGGCGGCGCTGGGCTGGTACGCGTGACCGTCAACGGGGTCGGGGAGTGCATCCGTGTCGAGATCGATCCGTCGCTGGCCTCCGACCTGCCGATGCTGCAGGATCTCGTCGTGGCGGCGCAGAATCAGGCGAAGGCGCAGATGGAGCAGCGGGCCCAAGAGGAAGTGAAGAAAACCATGGGATCGATCCTGCCGATTCCGCCCTGGCTGCTGTCGCGGTTCTGACCGTTCCGGATGACCGACCAGACCGAGCCGATTCAACTGCTGGTGGACCGCCTGGCGCGTTTGCCAGGCCTGGGTCCCCGGTCGGCGCGGCGGGTCACGCTGCATCTTCTCAAGCGTCGGAATTCCACCATGCGCGAGGTGATAGAGGCCCTGCGGACGGCCGCCGAAGCGGTCCGCCCCTGCCACATCTGCGGGAGCCTGGACACCCGGGATCCCTGCCGCATCTGCCGCGATCCGCAACGCGATCCGCGATCTCTTTGCGTGGTGGAGGACGTCGCCGACGTGTGGGCACTGGAGCGTGCGCGGGCGTTTTCCGGGCGGTACCACGTACTCGGCGGCACGCTCAACGCGCTCGACGGGGTGGGGCCCGAGGATCTGATGGTGGAGTCCCTGATGCAGCGCGCGGCCGAGCAGGGGATGCAGGAAGTGATCCTGGCGCTTTCCGCCACGGTCGACGGCCAGGTGACGGCCCACTACGTGGCCGAGCGGCTGAGGGGACTCGATGTACGCGTTACGCGCCTCGCGCAGGGAGTCCCGGTAGGCGGAGAGCTGGACTATCTCGACGAAGGAACACTCGGCGCTGCGCTAGCGGCGCGACGGGCATTCGACACCGCCGACCCGCTGTGAGGATCCGCCGCTAGGGGCTGTCCGGGGGCCGCGTCTCGCCGAGAGTTGTCGAACCAGCGGGCTCGTCGGCGTCGCTGCCGACCTCGACCTCCCGGATCTTTTCCGCCCGGCTGAGGATTTTCCGTGTGGAAGTATCGATTTCCCGCAGGTCACCCTCCACCTGGGAAAAGTGCCTCTGGAGGTTGGTGACCCGGCTGTCCAGCCGGCCCAGGTCCTGCATGAGATGGCCGAGTTCAACCTGAATCAGGCCTGCGTTCGTGCGGAAATCCGCGTCCCGGAGAACGCCCCGAATCGTGTTGAGAAGCGCCATGGTGGTGGATGGTGAAGCGATCCCGATCCGGGACTCGAACGCGTACTGGATCGTTTTCGGGAAACTCGCGTGGAGTTCGGCGAACAGCGACTCGCTGGGCAGGAACATCACCGCCCAGTCGGAGGTCTCGCCCGGCACGACGTAGCGATCCCGAATGTCGGAAATGTGTTTCTTGACGGCCGCTTCCAGGTTCCGGCGAGCGTCCCGTTCGTGCGGTGTGCCGCGGGCATCCAGGAACCCGCGGAAACTCGCGATCGGGAACTTCGAATCGATGGCGATGGGTCCGGGCGGGTGCGGCAGCGTGACGAGGCAGTCGATCCGGTTCCGGTTGGAGAGCGTCCGCTGGAACGCGTACGCCCTTGGCGGAAGGGCCTGGCGCACGAGATTCTCGAGCTGCACCTCACCGAAGGCGCCCGCGGCCTGCTTGTTGGCCAGCAGGTTCTGCAGGTCCACGATGTGGGTATCGAGCTTCTCGATCCGCTTGTGGGCTTCCCGAATCTCGCCGATCCGCTCACGGAGCCCGGCAAGAGTCTGATTCGTCTCGCTGGCCTGCCGGTCGGACGCCTCGTCCATCGTCTTCCAGCGAAGTTCCAGGCTGTCGGCAAAGGACTGGATCTTGCCCTCGGTGCGGTGGATCGAGTCCCGGAGTACGCCCAGTTCAGGATCGTGCCGCCTGGGCCGCAACAGCAGACCGGCAACGAGAGCGAGGACGCCGACCGCTGCACCGATCAGCAGTTCGGATCCACTTATCTGCATGAACTGCGCCGCGCCATCAGATGCAGTTGCGGACGATCCCGCCGTCGGCCCGCAGCGACGCGCCGTTAGTTGGCACCGCGGCCGGACTGCAGACGTGGCAGGTGAGGTTTGCCAGTTCCTCGGGGGTCGTGTACCGGCCGAGCAGGGAAGAAAACTCCCGAACAGTGAACGTCCCGCGCTGCAGTTCGTCGACCGAGCGCCCTGCACTGCGGGCCAGCTGCGGCGGGCGCTCCGACTGCGTCTCGACCCAGGTAGGCCCGGTCAGCACCGGGTTGACCGTGACGCCGGTACCGCTCGTCGCCTCGGCCAGCCCGCAGGGCGCGGCAAAGACAATTCCCCGGGTGAAGCCGGTGACCAGTGCCGTACGCACGGCAAGATCCGGATTCATCGCCGGCCCGCCGCGCGGGCGGAAGCCCAGCGGGCACAGCGATGCTGGCCTCGCGCGCCCGGGGCGACCCGCTCGTTGGCGCCCGGTAGAATGTGCCTCCCGCCAGGCCCTGGAATCCCGATCATGTCTTCCAACCCCACTGTTTCGCCCCGCCCATCCACACTGGCCGCGCAGCTCCTGCCCGCGCCTGCACTGCCGCGGGTCGCACGGGACGCCATGCTGGTGCTCGCGGGTTCCGCCATCGTGGCCGCGTCGGCGCAGCTGACGATACCGCTGGAACCGGTGCCGGTTACCGGGCAGACCTTCGGGGTGCTGGTGGTCGCCATGGCTCTGGGTTCGCGGCTGGGCACGTTGGCGCTGGCAGCCTACCTGATCGAGGGACTGGCCGGTCTGCCGGTGTTTGCGGGCGGCGCGTTCGGCCCGGGTGCGATCGCGGGTCCCAGCGGCGGGTACCTGATCGGGTACCTGCCGGCCGCCTGGCTGATCGGGCGTCTGGCGGAACGCGGCTGGGACCGCACCGTCGGCCGCACTGCGCTGGCGATGTTCGCGGGCAATGTCGCGCTCTACGTGCCCGGGTTGTTGTGGCTCGGGTGGCACCTCTCGGGGCTGCCGGCGGAGGAATTCGGCGACCACTCGTTCGTGATGGTGGTCCTGTGGGCCGGCCTGCTTCCGTTCATTCCGGGAGATGCGATCAAACTCGCCCTGGCCGCCGTGGTCATGCCACTGGGCTGGAAGCTGGCCCGGAGGATGGGCGGCCCGGCGATCTGAAGCCAGGGGTCTCTCGGGCGGCGATGCGGCTGGCGCCGAAGCGCCGGCCGCGCCGTCAGGCCGACAGATCGACGGGGTTCGACGGTTCCTGTGCTTCCGCGACCGGTCCCAGGCCCTCCGCTTCACGAATGGCGCTTTCGATGCGACCCGCGACATCCGCACGTTCGTGCAGGTAGGCCTTGGCGTTTTCGCGGCCCTGCCCGATCCGCTCACTGTCGTAGGAGTACCAGGATCCGGCCTTCTCGATCACCCCGTGCTTCACGCCGAGATCGAGCATCTCGCCCAGCTTGGAGATGCCCTCTCCGTACATGATGTCGAACTCCACCGTCTTGAACGGAGGGGCCATCTTGTTCTTGACGACCCGAACGCGCGTCTGATTGCCGACCACGTCAGCGCCATTCTTGATCTGCCCGATTCTCCGGATATCGAGACGTACCGATGCATAGAACTTCAGGGCATTGCCGCCGGACGTGGTTTCCGGGCTGCCGTACATCACGCCGACCTTCATGCGGATCTGGTTGATGAAGATCACGATCGTCCGGGACTTGGAGATGGAGCCCGTCAGCTTGCGCAATGCCTGGCTCATGAGGCGGGCCTGGAGGCCGACATGCGTGTCGCCCATCTCGCCTTCGAGCTCGGCCCGCGGGACCAGGGCGGCCACGCTGTCGATGACGAGCACGTCGATCGCACCCGAGCGTACGAGACTGTCCGCAATCTCCAGGGCCTGCTCGCCGGCGTCCGGCTGGGACAGGAGCAGATCCTCGACGTTCACCCCGAGCCGCTGCGCGTACATGGGGTCCAGCGCGTGTTCCGCGTCCACGAAGGCGCAGATGCCGCCGGTCTTCTGGGCTTCGGCCACCGTGTGCAGTGCGAGCGTCGTCTTTCCGGAGCTCTCGGGTCCGTAGATTTCGATGACCCGGCCGCGCGGAAGGCCGCCGATGCCAAGCGCCACGTCGAGGCCGACCGAACCCGTGGAGACGGCCTCGACCTGGATCGCGCGGTCCGTTCCCAGGCGCATGATCGAACCGGCGCCGAAATTCCGTTCGATGTCCTTCAGTGCGGCATCAAGATTGCGTTGCCGGTCGTCGGTCGGGGAATTCACATCGATCACCTTGAGATGGTTTGCAGCCATTCTAGTCGTCCTTCGTATTGACACGAGACTCGCACGGAGCCTGGATCGCGTTCTCAGGCAAAGAGAATACTATGGCAACATCCGGGTATCAACAGGAGAAATATCCGCGTCCCTCCTGAGAAAGGCGCGGCGACGCCCCCGGGCATTGGCGACGCGCCCCGTCTGCGGGCGTCGCAATTTCCCTCCCCGGAGCATCGGCCGTCGCAGCCGTGGCGCGGGTCACCGCCGATCCGGGGCCCACAGGCCGGGCTCGACCCCCGGCCCGCACGGGGACGGAGCCCTCCGGTTGCCGGCAGCCGCCCCGGGACCGTTCGTGTTGAGCCAGCGGACTTGATCGCGAGGTGCCGGGGGTGTAACGCTCGCCGGATGGCGGAAAGGCTGACCGGCCACGATCCGGGCCCCGGAGGCCTGGCCCCCGGCGCGGCCGCGCACGCGTCGGGCCCGTGAGCGATTTCCTGCAGCACCGGACGGCGTCGTTGCGGCAGGTTGCCATGCACTACGTCACGGTCAGCGGCCCCGGCGAGACGGTCGTGCTGCTGCACGGCTGGCCCCAGACCTGGTATGCGTGGCGTCGGGTCATTCCGCACCTCACGGGCGCGGGCTATGCCGTGGTCGCGCCCGACCTTCGCGGTCTCGGGGACACCTCCCGGCCGACCGCGGGATACGACAGCGGTACCGTGGCCCGCGACGTCCTGGAATTGCTGCAGGACCATCTCGGAGTGCCGCGTTTTCATCTTGCCGGCCATGACTGGGGCGGCGCGGCGGCATTTGCCGTGGCCGCCGCGGCCCCGGACGCCGTGCGGTCCCTCGCGGTCGTCGATGTGACGGTGCCCGGGCTGGGACCGGACCTGTCGCAGGGCGGGCGACGGTGGCATCACGCGTTTCACATGACCCCCGACCTGCCGGAGACTCTCACGGAGGGTCGGGAACGCGCCTATCTGGGCTGGTTCTATCGCGCTTTTTCGCAGCAGGCGGACGCCATCGAACCGGCGGCGGTTGACGAGTACCTGCGCACCTACGGCCGCCCGGGCGCCCTCGGCACGAGCTTCGCGTACTATCGCTGCATCCCTGACACCGTCGCCGCCAACCGGGCCCTCGCTGCGAGCGGGTTTCGGCTCCCGATGCCGGTGCTCGCCGTCGGCGGAGGCTCCACGGAGGCACGGGGCCGGGCCCGCGAGCCGGCGATCTCGCTGCGGACGATCGCGGACGACGTGACGGAGGTGGTGATCCCCGACTGCGGACACTTCGTGCCGGAAGAACAGCCTGCTGTCTTCGCGGAGTCCCTGCTGGCGTTCATCGGCCGGGTGGGGGGCCTCGACGCGGCGGGCTGCTGACGTCCCGGCCGGAGCGGCGTCCGGTCAGCAGCCGAGCCGGCCGGCGAGATCAAGGAAATCGCCGGCCACGATGTCCCAGTCGCCGTCCGGAGCCAGGTCCGACACCTGCTCCGGTCCGTATTCGGTCGGACGGGATACGAACGCCGTGCGCATGCCGCGCGCACGCGCGGCGCGCAGGTCGTCGTTGTGGGCGGCGACCATCATGGTCTCCCGCGGCGCGAGGCCGAGCATCCTGATCGTGGTGTCGTACACCTCGGCGCGGGGCTTGTACTGTCGCGCCATTTCCGCCCCCAGCGGCGCGTCCCACGGCAGTCCGGCGTGGCGGGCCATGTTGACGATCAGTGCGACATGACCGTTCGAGAGCGCCGCGAGCAGGAAACGCTGGCGCAATCGACGCATGCCCTCGCGAGCGTCCGGCCAGCCGTCCAGCCGGTGCCACACCCGGTTGAAGTGGTCGCGTTCGTCCTCGTTCAGGCCCGAGAGTCCGAAGCGCGGCAGCAGCTCGTCGAGGATTTCCCGGTGCAGGATGTCCAGGTGCACGTAGGCGCGACCCCCCTCGCGCACGGGGGTCATCGCCGGCTGGTAGCCGGCGCGCCAGGCATCGGCGAATCCCGCGCAATCGATCTCGAGGCCCCTGGCCGTGCAGAGCGTCTCGCATTCACGGATCACCGATCCGCGCCAGTCGACCACGGTGCCGAACACGTCGAAGCACAGTGCCTTCACCGTGTCCATGGATTCGGGGCTGCCCGTCATCGATCCGTCTCCGTCTCACCAGCGGGCCGGGACGCTACAACACCTGCGTTGCCGCTGCTCGCCACACCTGTGCCGCGCTCCCGCGCGGGCAGGCGATCGCCGGTCGCGAGCGCTTCGCCGGGGCCGGCGATTCCGACGGACCGAACTCGCGACGGCGCGGTGCCGGCGCGTCGTGGAGCGTTGCGAACCGGTCGAAAACGGGTAACGTCGCCGGCGGACCGCCCGCCCTTCGCGGGAACCCCGCTTGGCGGTTGTCGTCACGGTCGGTTGCGGAAGGTGTCCGTGCGTCTGTTCCGATGTCGGGCGCGCCTCCATGCCGCATCGACGCCGCGGCTGCTCGCCGTGGGGACGCGGGATTGTCGGCCGGCTGTTGACTAAGATGACGGCGCAGTCCGGCTTTTGCTCCTGCGATCGGATGCGCCAGTGAAGGTACGTCGGTACCGCTGCCAGCCCCGCGGCGCGGTTCAGCAGAAAGCCGGGCCATGCACGAGTCACTTGACCGCCAGGAAGGCGCCGCCGGTGTGTAGCTCCAGGGACCGGCTGCGATGAAGGGTGAGATGCGGCTGGACGACCTGCGCGTTGAGATCGACGACGTCGACGATCGCATCCATGACTTGCTGATGCGCCGTGCCCAGATCGCATCCATGGTGGGCGAGTCCAAGCGGAAGCAGGCCGGCGACGGCGCGCCCCGCCTGTTCCGTCCGGCCCGGGAGGCACGGGTACTCCGGCGATTGCTCGCCCGCCATCATGGACCGCTGCCCCGTGCAGTCGTGCAGGATGTCTGGCGCGCGATTATCGCCGGCAACCTGCTGCTGCAGGGCAAGATGATCGTGGCCGCGACGCCCGGCGTGAGCGCGCGGCTGGCCCGCGACCATTTCGGGTCGTGCGTCGGCCTGCAGGAGGCTCCGGCCGCGGGGGCGGCGCTCGACGCGGTCAGTCAGGGGCGGGCGGCGGTCGCCGTGCTGCCGTTTCCCGGCTGTCCCGCCAGTGATGGTTCGGCCTGGTGGCCAGCGCTGGCGGAGCATCCGGGGCTCCACATCGTCGGCCAGATTCCCGTGTTCCGGTCAGCGTCGTCGCCGACCGCCGCCCTGGTTGCCGAACAGGCCCCCGAACCGTCCGATGTGGACGTGACGCTCGTCCTGGCATCCGCGGCGACGCTTCCCTCGGGTGACGATGCCCCGGCGGTCCTGGCCACTGCGACACGCGGCGAGGGCACGCTTCGCCTCGTTGCGCTCGGTGGCTACGTCCCCGCCGTGCCGCGCTGGGCCGGGCCGGAGGCACGGATTGCCGGCGTGGTGGCGGCCGCTCTGACATGACCCGCCCGGATTTCCTGTTTTCCCGGGTCGCCTATATCGGTTGCGGCCTCATCAACAGTTCGCTCGCCCGGGCGCTGACTGCCGCGGTCGCCGTGGAACACCAGGTGGCGTTCGCCCGCACCCGGGCGACACGCGACCGCGTGCGCGAGCTCGGGATCGTGGATTCGGTGGCCGATGCGCCGGATGCGGCGGTCCGGGGTGCCGACCTCGTCGTGATCGGCACCCCGGTCTCGGCGTACGGGGACGTGGCCGCCGCGATTGCGCCGGCCCTGCAACCGGGCGCGATCGTGACCGACGTCGGGTCGGTGAAGACCGCGGTGATCCGGGCGGTCGCCCCGCACCTGCCGGCCGGGGTTCATTTCGTGCCGGGCCATCCCATCGCCGGGACCGAGAAGTCTGGCCCGGATGCGGGGTTCGCGGACCTGTTCCAGAGCCGCTGGTGCGTCCTCACGCCCTCACCGGCCACGGACGGTGCGGCCGTGGCGAAGGTGCGCCGGATGTGGGAAGCGGTCGGCATGCACGTGGATGAGATGGACGCGGAGCACCACGACAGGGTCCTCGCCATTACCTCGCATGTGCCGCACCTGATCGCCTTCTCCATCGTCGGGACGGTCACCCTGCTGGAGGAACACCTCCAGACCGAGGTGATGAAGTACGCGGCGGGCGGCTTCCGCGATTTCACGCGGATTGCTGCCAGTGACCCGCAGATGTGGCGCGACATCTTTCTCGGCAACAAGGACGCCGTGCTGGAAATGGTCGCGCGGGCGACCGAGGATCTCGCCGGGCTGCAGCGGCTCATCCGTCACGAGGACGGTGACGCCCTCGTCAAGCTCATTACCCGGACTCGTGAAGTCCGTCAGGGTGTGATCGCCTTCGAGCAGGACTAGCTGCCGAGACCGGCACCAGGGGCGGGACCCGCAGCAGCGGCACCCCCGCGACGGTGACCTCGCCATCCTGCACGGTAACCGCAAACGTGGCCTCGGCCGTGGCGTGGCCGGCCTCGACCACGGCCGCTTCAGCGGCGCGGGCGGCGGCCGGTGATGTCCATCCCTGGTCTTCGAGGAACCGGATCGCGCCCGGAAAATTCCCGGTACGCAGGGTGAACGCACCGAGCAGCCGCCCGTCGGCGTCGAGGGTGGCCGTTCCCTGGGCGTCGCCCTGCAGCGGCCCCCAGGCGAAGGCGAGGCGGGACACCTCGAGGACGCCCCCGGCATGTGCCCAGCGCGCCGGGTCGGCCAGGGCCGCGAGACCGGGCGCCGGCGCGAGGGTGCCTTCGAGCAGCGCGTGCTGGATGTGAGGTCGGGCCGGTGCGCCGCGGTCCGTGCCGCGGCCATCTTCCAGCCTGCTGGCGGTTTCGAAACCGTCGGGAGTGCGGCGGGCATGCAGCTCGATCCGGCCCAGCGACCAGTGCGGCGCCGAGAGGCCGGTGGCTTCGATCGAGATCCGCTGCAGGACCCCGTCCCGGTCGTGGACCAGGCTCGCGCGCAGCACGTTCGCCGCCAGTGCGGTTGCGCCGGGTGCGCGGCCCCACTGATGCGCGCTGCCAGCCAGTACGACCAGGTGCCGGAGATTCCAGGGCTGCACGAAGATGCGCACCTGTTCGGGCGCCCAGTGCCAGCCGGGACCGGCGGCGGTCGCGCTGCGCAGCGCCAGCTCCACGCGGTAGGGGAACCCGCCGACCTCGGTCGTCCCGGGGTCGAGCGCGATGCCCGCCTCCGCGCCCGCGGCGACCATCAGCGGAACGTGCGATCGAACCGCGTCCGCGACGGCATGCCACCACCACGTGTAGCCGCCGGCGGCGACGAGCAGGCCCGCCGCCGGCAGGAGGACGCGCAGCTTCTTCAAGAGCGCCGGCATGCGCCCGCGCCCGCTCAGGCGTCGACGTAGTCCCGGATATAGGTCTCGATGATCGTGTCCACGTCGGGGTCCTTGGGCAGGCCCAGCTGGGCGGAGCGGCGGTTGTCCGTCTCCCGCGGCCAGCCGGACGTGACCTTGGCGACCAGCGGGTCCGCGTCGATCGTGACCTTGCCGAGGGAGCGGTCGCCGGCCACGCGCTGCAATGCCTCCAGCATGTCGGTCACGCTCGCGGAGAGGCCCGGCACGTTCACCGTACGGTCGGGTCCGATGGCATCCCCGTCCAGCTCGGCCATCGCGATCAGGCAACCGACGCAGGTCTCGTACCCGATCATCGGCATGTTGGTCTCCGCCGATACGGGACACACGTAATCGATCCCGGCGAGCGGTTCGCGGATCACGGCGCTCGCGTAGCTGGACAGCGCCATGTTGGGCTTTCCGGCCCGCACGATCACGGTCGCGAGGCGGGCCGCTCGGGCATCGACAAACCCCTTGCGCGCGTAGTCGTTGACCAGGAGCTCGCCGATGGACTTGCTGACGCCGTACGTGGTCTGCGGGCTCTGCTTGGTGAAGTCGCCCACGGGTGCGCGGACGTAGTCCCCGCCGAAGGCACCCATCGTCGACGTGAACACCAGCCGGGGAGCCGACCCGACGGCGCGGGCCGCCTCGAGAACATTGCGCGTTCCCTCCACGTTGGCCCGCCAGGCCCCGTCGAAGTCCTCTTCGCATCCACCGCTGACCATCGCGCCGAGATGAAAGATGCCGATGTCCGGCCGGTCGATGACGGCGGCCACCGAAGCGGGGTCGCCGAGATCGCCCTGCACGACGGTCGCATCGGGGGCTTCCGGTACTGGTCCGTCCGGCGCCACCGCATCGAACAGCACGATTTCGTCGATCGCCTGGCGGGTGCCGTCGGGTCCGGCGAGCTCTCCGCGCGCCCCGAGCGCCCGGGCGAGGCGACGGCCGACGAAGCCGGCGCCGCCCGTGATCACGACCTTCATGGATGGCCTCCTGGGGATGTCCGTGCCCGATTGTACAGACGCCTGTAGGATTGCCGGCAACGCCGCCCCGGAGATCACCGATGCGTTATCTCGTGCTCGCTTGGGACGGGGACGATCCCGCCGCGCCCGCCCGCCGCCAGAAGGCGCGTCCCGCCCACATCGCCTGTGCGTCGCGGCTGCAGGCCGAGGGCCGCCTGCTCGTCGGCGGGGCCCTGCTGGATGACGACGGCAACATGATCGGCACCGCGGCGGTCGCCGACTTCCCGACCCGCGAGGAGCTGGACCGGTGGATTGCCACCGATCCCTACACGACCGAGGGGGTCTGGAAGCGGGTCTCGGTGACTCCCTACCGCGTGGCCGAGCATTACACGCACCTCTTCCAGCCCGACTGAGGGGCGTCTGGTCGGCACGCGCCGCTAGGGAACGCGGGATGGCCTGCACCGCACGGGCGTGCTGCCGGCCGGTAGCCGCGGGGCGTCCGGGAGGCGAGGGTCCCGGTGGATAGGTACGTCGACGGGGCCCGGCTCCGCGTGGTGCTCGGGCCGACCAATACCGGCAAGACGCACCTCGCGGTCGAACGCATGCTTGGCCACGCCAGCGGGCTCATCGGATGTCCGCTTCGCCTGCTTGCGCGCGAGATCTACGACCGCATGGTCCGGGTCCGCGGCCGCGATGCCGCGGCCCTGATCACCGGCGAGGAGCGAATCGTGCCGCGGGGTGCGCGCTACTACGCGGCGACGACGGAGGCCATTCCCAGCGACCTCGACGTCGAGTTCCTGGCCGTGGACGAGATCCAGCTGGCCGCGGACCCCGAGCGGGGGCACGTGTTCACGGATCGCCTGCTCCATGCGCGCGGACGGGCGGAAACCATGTTCCTCGGCTCCGCCACGGTTCGACCGGTCCTGCGGCGGATCCTGCCCGGCGCGGACATCGAGGAGCGGCCGCGGTTCTCGACGCTGAGTTGGGGCGGCGAGCGCAAGCTGACCCGCCTGCCCCGGCGCACTGCCGTGGTCGCCTTTTCCGCCCACGAGGTCTACGGACTGGCCGAGCAGATGCGCCGTCGGCACGGCGGTGCGGCCGTGGTCCTCGGCGCCCTGAGCCCCCGTACCCGCAATGCGCAGGTGGCGCTCTACGAGGCCGGCGAGGTGGACCACCTGGTGGCCACCGACGCGATCGGGATGGGGCTCAACATGGACATCGCCCATGTGGCGTTTGCCGGCCGCCGGAAGTTCGACGGGCGGGAGCACCGCGACCTGCTGCCGGCCGAACTCGGCCAGATCGCCGGCCGCGCCGGTCGGCATGTCCAGGACGGCACGTTCGGGACGACCGCAGGATGCCAGCCGTTCGATGCGGCCCTGGTCGAGGCGCTGGAAGAGCACCGGTTCGACCCGGTCCGGCGCCTCATGTGGCGGAGCCGCGACCTCGACTACGCCTCGATCCGGGCGTTGCAGCGGAGCCTGGAAGCGCCGCCACCCGACCCGCTCTTCATGCGCGTGCGGGAGGTCGACGACGAGCGCTCGCTGAAGGTGTTGGCCCGGAATCCGGCCGTGGCGGCCCGGGCCGCGAGTCGGGCCAGGATCCGCGTGCTCTGGGACGTCGCCTCGATCCCGGACTTCCGCAGGAACCTGGACGACAGCCACACGGCCTTGCTGGCCGAGATCTACCTTCGGTTGACGGACGGGCACGGCACGCTGCCGTCGTCCTGGACCCACCCGCAGGTCGCCGCCCTCGACCGGGTGGACGGCAGCCTCGACCTGCTGGTGGCCCGCCTCGACCATGTCCGCGTCTGGCGCTACGTCGCGCACCGGGAGCACTGGGTCGAGGACGCCGGCGGCCTCCGGAAGCACACCCGGGAAGTCGAGGATCGGCTCTCGGACGCGCTGCACGAGGCGCTGACCCGGCGGTTCGTGGATCGCCGGATGGCCACGTTGATGCGGCGGCTCCAGGATTCCGGTGAGCTCGTGGGGGCGGTCCGCAACGACGGCGAGGTGGTGGTCGAGGGACAGTACGTCGGGACGCTCAGCGGATTCCGGTTCACGCCGGACGCCGCGCGGGAGGAATGGGACGCCCGCCCCGTCCGGACGGCGGCTCGACGGGCGCTGGCAGCCGCGGTGAAGACCCGCGCCGAACAGCTGACGACCGCGACCGACGACGCTTTCCGGCTTACCGCGGACGGGTACCTGGCATGGGAAGGGGCACCCGTCGCAAAGCTCCGCCGGGGCCAGTCCTGGTGGCGTCCCGCGCTGATACTGGAGGCCGACGACCTGCTCGACGGGACGGTGCGCAGGCGGGTCGAACAGCGGCTGCGGGAATGGCTCCGCGGCCACATCGACGGGGCCTTGCCGCCGCTGGTCGCACTCGCCGAGAGTTCGCTGCCGCCGGCGGTGCGGGGATTGGCCTGGCGGCTCCGGGAGGAGGCGGGCCTGCTGGCCCGCCGCGACGTACAGGCGGTCCTCGCCACGCTGACGGCCGCCGATCGCACCTGCCTCCGTCGTATCGGCATTCGGGTGGGCCGGGAATGCCTGGACGTGCCCGCCCTCCGGCAAGGCGCTGGCGGCACGCTCGTGTGGATGCTCAAGGCGCTCGGCGTCGACGGCGCCGGGTCGCCGCCGGATCAGCCCTGGTGCGATGCGAGCGTCTGCCCGTCCGCCCTCTGGTCCGCCGCCGGCTACGTGGTGGTCGGCCCGGCGGCCGGCCGCGCGGAGGTCGTGGAGAAGCTGGCGGGGCGACTGGCGCGCCGCGCTCGGAGCGGTCCGTTTGCCTTCGACCCGCTGGCGGAAACCGGGCTGCCCGAGGCGCTGGCGTCGCGGCTGATGACGGGCCTGGGATATCAGCGGGCCGGGGTCCAGGAAGGGCAGACCCTCTGGGCACGGCGGCGCAGCGGCAAGCGCCACCGGAAGGCCCGGCCTCCCGAGGTGTCGCCCGACCGGCCCTTCGCAGCCCTCGCCGAGCTCAGGGCCACGGTCCGCTGACGGTGGCGCCGCGCCCGGCGTCCGGGCCGCGGCTTACGCCTGCAGGAGTCCCCGGGCCGCGAGGTTCGCCATCAACGCGCGGGCACCGAACGTCCAGGGCGGGCACTCGTCCGTCGGCAGGACCCGGTTGATCAGCCCGCCGAACCGCGGCGAGCGGATCCTGACCACGTCGTGGGCGTGGTGCGTGAAGCCCGACCCCGGCGTGCCGCGGTCCTGGGTCGGCGCGAACATCGTGCCGAGAAACAGGGCCGCGCCGTCGGGAAACGGGTGATGGCGGTTCACGAGCTGACCGGCCAGGTCGGCGGGGGTGCGCGAGATCAGGGTCATCGAGATGGTGTCGTCCAGCCGGAAGCCGTCCGTGCCGTCGACCTCCAGCCGGACCTCGGCAGCGCCCGCGTCGTCAAGCCCGAAGCTTCCGTCGAAGAGCCGGATGAACGGCCCGATCGCGCAGCTCGCGTTGTTGTCCTTGGCGCGCCCGAGCAGCAGGGCCGACCGTCCTTCGAAATCCCGCAGGTTGACGTCGTTGCCGAGCGTGGCGCCCTGGATCGCCCCGCTGGCGGCGATGACCAGCACGACTTCCGGCTCGGGGTTGTTCCACGCCGAGTCGGGATGGACGCCGATGTCCGCGCCGGTGCCGACCGCTGCCATCGGCTGCGCCTTGGTGAACAGTTCCGCATCGGGGCCCAGCCCGACCTCCAGGTACGGTGACCACAGGTCGCGGGCGCTCAGGTGCTGCTTGAGTTCGGCCGCCTCCGGGCTGCCGGGCCGGACGTCGGCGATGCTGGAGCCGAGGATGCCGGTCATCTCGGCGCGCGCGGTCTCGGCCCGGGACGGGTCTCCCCGCGCGTGTTCCTCGATGACCCGTTCCAGCATGCTCCGGACGAAGGTCACGCCGGATGCCTTGATCGCCTGCAGGTCGACCGGGGCCAGCAGCCTGGGCCCGTCGTCGCGCCCCGCCGCGGTGGCGGCGAGGCATGTCTCGAGATCGGCGATGCGCTCGCCGGACGCGGCGCGGACCGCCGCCGCCGGGTCCGGTTCCTCGATCAGGTCGCGCACGGTGGCCCAGCTGCCGGTCACGTCCACCACGCCGTCCGGGTCCAGGCGCACCACGCTAGGCCCCGCGACCTCGGGTCGCCAGACGCGCCCGACAAACGTCCCGTGTTCGAAATCCTCCGGGAGCACCTCGTCGGCGGTGAAGAGCGCCATCAGATTCCCGTTCCGCGGCGCTTTTCCTCGTACTGCTGGTGATAGTCCTCGGCCAGCCAGAAATGTCCCGCGTCGTCGATGCCGGTGGTCACCGGGCGGGCGAACCGAGCCTCCCGCACGACCCGCTCCCGCGACGCGCTGGCGAGCAGCGTCTGGCCGAAATCGACCGGAAAGAGCATGGAACGGTACTGGCTCCCGATGTCCGGGCCCTGCCGGTCGCCCTGCGTCGGGTCATGGACCTTCCAAAACACTTCGAGCAGATCCTCGTAGCCGACGGTGTCGGGGTCGAATTCCACGCGGACGGTCTCGGCATGCCCGGTCGTGCCCGTGCAAACGTCCTCGTACGTGGGATCGGACTGCGTGCCGCCCATGTACCCCACGGAGGTCGATCGCACCCCGTCGACTTTCCGGAAGGCGGTTTCGACCCCCCAGAAGCATCCTGCAGCGAAGTATGCAATGGCCATGGCTGTCTCCTTGTCCGCCATCCTTGCCCTCCGTCCGTGTTTCGTCAATCGCCCGGCCGCGGGAAGAGGGTTTCAGCCGGTTTGCGGCGCCCTGCCGGTTATGGAAGAGTCCATCCTGATCCGGAACGCTGGATCGCACCACTGGGAGGCGTGACCATGGACTCCATCGCACAGGCGCTGGCAAGCCCAAAAATGATTTGGCTTGCCATCTTCGTCGTTCTGTACTGGGGATACTGCATCTTCTGGGGGATCAAGGGCGCGATCGCGTCCCGTACCGCGTCGGATTACTTCATCGCCGGTCGGCGGATTTCCATCCTGGTCTTCGTGCTCGCCGCGACCGCGACGTCATTCTCGGGCTGGACGTTCATGGGGCACCCCGGCCTGATCTACCGGGACGGCTTCCCCTACGCCTACGCGTCCTTCTACGCCATCACGATCCCGTTTACCGGCGTGCTGTTCCTGAAGCGCCAGTGGATGATCGGCAAGCGTTTCGGGTTCGTGACGCCCGGGGAGATGCTCTCCACCTACTTCCGCTCGGACGCGATCCGCGTGCTGGTGGTCATCGTGGCGCTGGTGTTCTCCATTCCGTATCTCGGCGTGCAGCTGCGCGCCTCCGGTTTCCTGTTCAACGTCCTGACCGACGGGCTGCTCAACGTCGAGGTCGGCATGTGGCTGCTCTCGCTGGTGGTGCTGATCTACGTGGCCTCGGGCGGACTGCGCGCGGTGGCGTACGTCGACACCCTCCAATGCATCCTGCTGGCGGGCGGGATCATGATCATCGGGATCGTGACCCTTGCCTACGTCGGCGGCATCGGCAACCTGGTGGACGGAATCAAGGTGCTCGCCGAGCATGACACCAAGCTGACCCCCGACGGCTACAGCCACTATGTGGCGATTCCGGGGGTGATCCAATTCGTGGAGGCCGGGCCATCCGCTGTCGGCGGGGCCTGGACCGGCATCATGGTGCTCACGTACATGTTCGCGCTGATGGGCATCCAGGCGGCGCCCGCCTTCACGATGTGGGCGTACTCGAACCGCGATCCGAAGCCGTTCGCCCCGCAGCAGGTGTGGGCATCCTCGTTCGGGATCGGCCTGATCCTCTTCACGTTTACCGCCATCCAGGGCATGGGCGGCCATCTCCTGGGTGCTGACGCCGCGTTCCTGGCGGCGGCCCCGGAGGCCGTGACCAACGTCATCGGCCCCGGGCTCGCGACCGGCGATCTGATGACCGAGGCCGGCAAGCAGGGGATGCTGGTGCCCCAGCTCATCAATCTCCTGGAGGGGACCGCGCCGTGGCTGCTGGCCCTGCTGTCGGTCTGCGCGCTGGCCGCCATGCAGTCGACGGGCGCCGCCTACATGTCCACGGCCGGCGGCATGCTGACCCGCGACCTGATCAAGCACTACCTGATTCCGGACGCAGGCCACGCTGCCCAGAAGGCGTACGGCCGGATCGGCGTCGCGTTCATCGTGCTGGCGGCACTGGTGGTGGCGACCGTATCGAGCGACGCCCTCGTGCTGCTGGGCGGGCTCGCGGTGGCCTACGGCTTCCAGATGTGGCCGTCGCTGATCGCGGTGTGCTGGTGGCCGTGGCTGACCCGCGCCGGGGTGGTGTTCGGATTGATTGCCGGCCTGGTTGCCGTCACCCTGACCGAAAACCTCGGTCGGGACTGGTTCGGGATCGAAGCGTGGGGCCGCTGGCCGCTGACCATCCACTCCGCCGGTTGGGGGATCATCTTCAACTTCGGAATCGCGGTGATCGTGTCGTACTTCACGCAGGACGAGGCGGAGACGCGGCACCGGATGACGTACCACACGTTCCTGCGCGAGCACGCGTCGCTGCCGGAGGAGAAACGCTCCCTCGTGCCGGTCGCATGGATCATCACGCTGGCGTGGTTCTTCTTCGGGATCGGTCCGGGCGCCGTGATCGGCAACTGGATCTTCGGTGATCCGAACACGCCGAGCGAGTGGATCTTCGGCATTCCTTCGATCTGGGCCTGGCAGATCCTGTTCTGGGCGGTCGGCGTCTACATGATGTGGATGCTGGCGTACCGGATGGAGCTTTCCACTCCGCCCAAGACGGAGGTCCAGCCCATCACGGAGGACATCGGCGACCAGCCGGCAACCGCCCGCGCGGCGTCATAGGGTTGCGGCGGGGGTGCGCCTCGGGCGCGCCCCCGTCCCACGGGGAGGCTCGGCGTGGTTTGGTTCGTGCTGACCACCGGACTGCTCGCAGCCGCACTGTGGATACCGGTGTCCCGGCTCGTCTGGACACTCAGTGTCCGTCGTATCGAGCGGCGGACCAAACGCCGGCTGGACACTGCCGAGATTGCGGGCCAGAAACGCCGGGCCGGCGTCATCGCGGTCCTGGTCGTGGTGCCGTTCGCGCTCCTCTTCAACTACTGGCTGCTGTCGACGCATGCGTGAGAGCCGGTACCGGGTGCTGTCGTGGATCGCCATCGCGATGGCGGTGGTGACCGTTGGCTGGATGCTCGCAGAGTACCTCGATGTCGCCGGTCAGTATCCCGGCCGCATTGCCTATCGCGAAGGCAATCGCGCGTTTCTCGACGGGCGGTACGAGGAGGCGCTGGAGAAATACCGCGACGCGCTCGCGTTGGACGAGCAGAACGTCTACGCGGCGGAAGGCGTCGCGCGCAGCCTGCAACGGCTCCGGCGGCACGACGCCGCGCTCGCCGCCTTCGACGCCGCGCTCGCCATCGAGCCCGAGTTCGCCGCCGGCATTGCCAACCGGGGCATCCTGCTCGACACGATGGGCCGGCACGAGGACGCGCTCAAGGCGTACCAGTCGGCGCTGGTCCTCGATCCGGACCTGTCGGACGGCATGCACTGGATCGACCGCCTTCTCTACAACGTGCAGGTGCGCCCGCCGACCGTCGAGGACCGCATGCGTTACTTGGAGGAGCAGCTGGCGCTGCCCGAACATCGTCGGGTGCTCGTCCGACCGATGGAAGACCTGCTGCAGCGCCCGTACGAACGCTGAGGCCGCCGCGACCCGGGGCCGCGCTACCGGAAGACGGGGAGGCCTAGGATGTCGACGGCCAGCACCCGGAGCGCGAAGATGAGGGCGATGCAGCCGAAGAGGAGCCGCACCCAGTCGCGCTCGCCCTCCTCGTCCCGGAAGGTAATGCCGTGCCAGGCAATTGCCCCGGTTGCGGCAAGAAAGACCCAGTCAAGCAGGGTGTCCATGGGGCGCTCGGACGGCTCGGGGCTCAGTAGCAGGGCGGGAAGAAGCAGCCCTCCGGCGGGCTGCCGGCAGCGGCCAGTGCGATCACCAGCGCGACCACGCCGAGGACCAGCCCCCCGGCAATGACCCCCTGTCTCGGCGCCGGGGCCGGCGGCGCCAGTCCGGCCGCGCGCTCGTGCGGCGGCATGCCTTGTGTCAGCGTGCGCCGGGCGTAGTGCCGGACCCAGGCCGGCACGACCTTGCGCAGCAGGTAGGCGGCGAACGCCCGGTCGACGGCGACGGGATCGGTGCCGCCGAACCAGTTCCGGTAGGCCAGCGCGAAGACATCGTACTCGGGGATGTCGAGATTCTGCGCGGCACGAAGCACGAGATCGAGGTCCTGGCTGTCGCGGATTCCGGGTTGACCTGACCGCTTCCGACGCATTGCCGTGTTTCCGCGACTGGAGATGAGCCCCCAGAATACCCGGATACGGAGACTGCAGGCGGCCGCACGGCCACTGGCGTGCCCGCGTCTCCGGAGGTGGCCGCCCGCGCGCCGGCCGCCGCGTGCAGAACGGCTGCCATGCCTGGCGGGGATTCGTCGCGGGAACCGGCGGGGGCGCGAAATGGGGCGCGAAATGGGCTATTTCAAGCGTGCGTGTCGCGGTGGCCTGGACCGGGGATGAACATGGGTCAGGATCACGAGAAGGCGGATCAGAAGGCGGTCGACACCAGAATCGGCGGACAGGCGCGGCGGCATGCGCGACTGGGCCTCGAGGCCAGCCGGGTGGCCGCCCGCTACGTGGGAAGGCGGGCGACTGGCCGTCAGGATGACGGCGTCTCGGGGGCCACCGACCTGGTCCGGGCGCTGGGGGGCCTCAAGGGACCCGTCATGAAGGTCGCCCAGTTGCTGGCCGCGGTTCCCGACCTGCTCCCGCCGGAGTACGCCAAGCAGCTCAGTACCCTGCAGGCCGACGCCCCCCCGATGGGATGGCTGTTCGTGCGCCGACGCATGGCGGCGGAACTGGGGCCGGACTGGCAGGACCGGTTCGAGGCGTTCGGCCGCAAGGCGGCGCACGCGGCGTCACTCGGGCAGGTCCACCGCGCCCGCGCCGATGGACGCGACGTGGCGCTCAAGCTGCAGTACCCCGACATGGCATCGACCGTGCAGGCCGATCTCAAGCAACTGCGGTTCTTTCTCGGCCTGTACGGCCGCTACGACCGGGCCATTCACACGAGCGAGGTCTACGCCGAACTGGCCGTGCGGCTGCAGGAGGAACTCGACTACGCCCGCGAGCGGCGGACCATGCGGATGTTCGCGGACATGCTGGCCTCGACGGACGGTGTTCGGGTGCCCGAGCCGGTTGCGGCACTGTGCACCGAACGGTTGCTCACGATGACGTGGCTGGAAGGCCGGCGCCTCGGCGAGTTTGCCGACGCGGCGCAGGAAGTCCGCGATCAGGCGGCGCTTCGGCTATTCCATGCCTGGTACCAGCCGTTCTACTGGTACGGCGTGATTCACGGGGATCCGCACCCCGGAAACTATTCGCTCGCCGCGGACGGAACCCTCAACCTGCTCGATTTCGGATGCGTGCGGACGTTCGAGGCCCGGTTCGTCGAAGGCGTCATCAACCTCTACCGGGCGAAACGCGACGGCGACAGGGAACTGGCGGTCGCTGCCTATGAATCGTGGGGGTTCACCGGGCTGTCCCAGGAGATGCTCGACGTGCTCGACCTCTGGGCGGACTATCTCTACGCGCCGCTGCTCGACGATCAGACCCGGCCGATCCAGGAGGCTACCAGCGAGGGCCGGCGGGTCGTCGTGCATGTCCATCGGGAACTGCGGCGCCTTGGCGGCGTGAAGCCGCCCAGGGAATTCGTCCTGGTCGACCGGGCGGCGATCGGCCTGGGGTCAGTCTTCACGACACTGGGTGCCCGGCTCAACTGGCATCGGCTGATCGAGGAAATCATGGGGGGATTTTCGAAGGAGGGACTAGCCCGCAACCAGCGCCGCGCCTTACAACAGGCCGGTCTTCCCCCGACCGAGGCGTCAAGCTGAGGGTTCAATTTAGACAAAAGGAAACGATCGTCGTGTTCTTGATCATCAACTCGTCTAGCGGCGTGTAATCACGCCGGAGGATTGGATTCAATGCGGCTATGGTGGGAGTAAGTGTTCCAACCAATCTCATAATTTTCTGCCTCATGGCCCCACGCGGTCCAGCCTTTACGCGTGTCGCGCGCAAACATTTCGAGAAACGGGCCGTTGCTGCAAGCTTCGATGACTTCGTACAGTTCGTCAGGCTTCCGGCTGTGTTCGCGCTTCTGGCTCGCCACGAGATTGACTTGACGTCTACCGGGAGGAAGGGTTCGGGCGTTTTTCCCACGGACCCCGAATAGGACCAGTTCAGTAACGTTCCGGAAGTAAAAGCCGACCCCACGTCCGTCGGAGCCGCCATCCTTTCGTATTTTGTGCCAAACAATATTTGACTTATACTCAAAACCCCAAGCCCGCAACACTTCTATTCCTTCGGGCAATAATGCATTTGGCACCCAGAGATAAAGATGTGCTGGCTCGTTGATGACATCAGAAACCGGGAGGTCCTTAATCTCGGCAAGCTCCATTGTGTGATAACGGTTCAAACGCCGATGTTCTGGAGCCATCTTCCCGGTTCGATTCGTAAACCGCCATGGCGGATCAGCCAGGACAGTATGAAACTTGGTCCCGTTCGCAATTGCCAGAAGTTCTTCTCTTGGAATGATGGTCATATGCTCTTTCGAAATAGTTTCTTAACGCTTAAACTCAAAGTGGGCTAATGTTAGCGGCACGCGCTTTCTGAATCAAGGCAATGGCAGCGTTTTTATAGCATGGCATACCGACCGGGCAGTTTTTCCAAGAACTTCGCATGGCGGGGCAAGGGCCTACACAAGCTGCACGCCGTCATTCGTAAGGGCTTCCGTGGGAACCTGACACCAGTAGCGCGCCAGCGGTTTCGTGACGAGTCAGGTCTCGGGGCATCACTGAGTTTGATTCCGGTCAATTTTTTCCTGAACAATCTAAACAACGAATTGTCTGTCGATGAGCTTGTATTTCAAGCAATCCAATACACGCACTCTGCACGCTTCGATCGCCTCGCATTGTTTGCTTTCCATTTGAATCGGGTGGGTGTTTTTAGCCAGAAAGACGCTCGCCCTGCGATGTGGGCAAATGAATTTGTGCGTGAGCGGCTTTGGTTAGATGGTGTTTGGCAATCGTCGGCCCTTTCTGTCTCGTCGCTTGACGATTTCTTCAAAGACAGAATTCGTGCCCAAGAAGATGTTAAGGTCAAGTGTAGGAGCAATTATCGTCATTTGTATGAACTATGCGAATTCTTGCCGTCCCCTCTGCCCGTAATTAATTCCGGGGCAGATTATTGGTTTCGGTCCTCGATGTTTCTCGCTTGGGATCGGCACGTATTGGCCGGCGGCTCTGACGATAGAACGTCCTTACTCAGTATTGTTGACGAAGACGAACTATATAAGCTCTTGGGATTAACGAGAGAATACACATTAGCGAGAGCAAATGACGTGGTTGGACGCTACTTTGCCGTCGGGGGAGTTGCTCGCTTTACGAAACGGAAAAAGGAAGCTACTGAAACAGTGTTGTCATCCGCTGGCAGTGCATCGGATGAGCAAATCATGGATGAGTTAGCCATCCATGAAATGGAAGAGGAGGATGCCGCAGTTCAGCGCAGAACAGTGGAGCGGCAGGAGCAGCAACGTGATCAACGGAAGGCAGCTGTACTTAAGCAGCATTATAGGAATACTTGCATGTTTTGTGGAATTGGGTTGGAAATTGGCGGTGGTAAAATTTATTCGGAGGCTGCTCACATCAAGGCGTTGGGCAAACCTCATAATGGACCGGACAAAAAAAGCAACATGCTAGTACTGTGTCCGAATCACCATCTCCAGTTTGACAGGGGTGTCTTGCGGTTGCATCGAGTTGGTGAGCATTATCAAATTAAATCGAAGTCCGCTGGCGACTCGCTCCATGGAAAACTCATTGATTTCAAGCATAGGATTGACGAGAATTACGTAAAATATCATCACGATTGGCACAAATAATCGTGTTGTAAACAACTACATTAGGTTCATATTATATGATGTTTGCGAAATACAATTCTAATCCGTGACACGTTCTTGAAGCTTACGGAGAGCATCTCTGCTATTGCTTGAGTTGTATTTGCAGATACTCACGGAAATTCAGTCTCCCGAATCCGGATTACCCCGCGTGCGCTCGATCGGTTGTGGCAGGTCAACGAAATCGCCCGCGGAAGCGCGATAGAACCATATCGATGGTTGGCTAGGGAGAAGCAGGTGCCTATAGTCGGAGCCCGTATGCGGCGGGCGCGTAGCTCAGCGGGAGAGCACTACGTTGACATCGTAGGGGTCGCTGGTTCAATCCCAGCCGCGCCCACCACCGTCTTGTCGGTATCGGCATAACGTGGCCGTACGGCCACGTTATGAGGGGTCAGCGGTATCAGCCACGTTATGAGCGGTCTCAACCTGCCGGCGCCGAAATTCCTTTACACGCCCGGGAAGGCGTTTCCGCAGCGAATTCACCCTGACGTCCAGCGTTCTGGCGACATCCCGAAGGTTCATGATCCCTGAGTCACGAAGGATCACCTGGAATTCAGCGTCTACACGGTTCCACTGAATTGACCTGCCCCGATCGATTGGTTCAGGCGTAATGTTGGTGCTGAGGGGGACTAAGCCGGCCAGGCGATGGAGCGAAGCGGAGTCGTCCAACCGGCTTGCTGTCGCGACAGTCAGTGGTGCCGGCGGACGGCAGCCCAGCGCACGGCCGGGCACGCGGTCGAGGAAAACTGCCACGGTTTGTGAACGCCGCCGGAGGCCAGAAAGCACCGTGCAGTTGGGCTAAACTGGGTTACCGGCAGCTTCCTGCCCGTCAGCCGCGATGTTCCGTGCGGGCGAGGCGGGACGGCCCAAAGGAGCACAGGAGGCGTCCATGACAGCGTGCCGACAACGAACCGGCGAACGTGCACAACTGCGACCGAACCCAGCGCTTGGCATATGGCGGGGTGCGTTCAACTCCTTTCTTGGCTGCGTGGCCCTCTTGGCGTTGGGCATGCCGAGCGGAAGTCACGCCGGCGACTGGATCACCGCTTGGTCGGCCAGTCCGCACCCCCGGTTTGCGCCGGATTTCATCCTGCCCAACACGCCGCCAAAGTCGCTGACCAACCAGACCATCCGGCAGGTAGCACGCCTCAATCTTGGTGGCAGCAAGGTGCGGGTGGTGATCTCCAATGAATACAATGACCTGCCGCTCCATATTGGTGCAGCATCCGTAGCGGCAGCAGGAGAGGGCGGTGGGATCGTTGAAGGATCAAGCCAAGCCCTGACGTTTGCGGGAGCCGAAGCAATCCGCATTCCGCAAGGCGCCCGGATCATCAGTGACCCAGTCGAGCGCTCGGTGAGCGCCTTCGACAGCCTAGCGGTGAGCATCTACCTCCCGAACGATTCCCTGATCGAGACCTATCACTGGGACGGTGTGCAGACTGCCTATATCTCCGGGCCGGGGAACTTCGTCGCACACCCGGCGTTTGATGCAGAGATGACCAATCCGTCGCGCATGCTCCTCAGTGGGATCATGGTCGATGCTCCCGCCGACGCTCGAGCGATCGTCCTGTTCGGCGATTCGATTACCGACGGCAACTGCTCGACCGTGGACGCCAACCATCGCTATCCCGATTTCCTGGCTGAGCGTCTGCATGCCGGTGGCATCACCAACGTCGCAATCATCAATGCCGGCGTTTCCGGAGCGAGGCTGTTCAAGGACGGCATGGGTGAGAGCGCATTGGCGCGACTGGACAGCGAGGTCTTCGCGCAGCCGGGCGTCACCACGATGGTAATCATGCTGGGAATCAATGACATCGGGTGGTCGGCAATGGCGCTGGACCCGTGGAACCCGGTCCCCTCTAGCGCCGATGTCACGCGGATGTACCAAATGATCATCGATCGAGCGCACATGCTTGGCATCCGCATCCTCGGTGCCACCCTGACACCGTTTGCCGATTCCTTCCAAGGCGCAATCCTTGAAGGCTATTACAGCGAGGCGAAGAACGCGGTGCGGCAGGAAGTCAACGCCTGGATTCGCGACAGCGGCGCATTCGATGGTGTCATCGACTTCGACACGGCGGTCCGCGATCCGGAGAATCCCGACTACATTCTTGAGGCATACGATTGCGGCGACAATTTGCATCCGAATGACGCCGGATACAAGGCGATGGCGGAATCGATCGACCTTGATCTGTTGCTCGGGAATTAGGAGACCTGTGCGCGGTCAGGAATTTAGGTTGTGGGGGCAAGGAGATGGCATGATACCCGCCACGGTGGCGGGGGCAGAGAGTCTGTCCGGAGTCCGGCCTACTATCGCTGCGGCCAAGCGATCGGCACTGGCGCCGGGTTTGACCTCTACGAATAAAGTCGCCTCAAAGGCTTACTGGGTAGAGCCGCCTCCTGCGCCCCGATCAACGCCCTGACTGCGGTCAGCGCTGAAGGGGAAACCCGG
This sequence comes from Alphaproteobacteria bacterium, assembly GCA_022825235.1. Taxonomy (GTDB): domain Bacteria; phylum Pseudomonadota; class Alphaproteobacteria; order TMED109; family TMED109; genus VXPW01. The sequence goes on from JAJDYI010000026.1 coordinate 25,459, forward strand.
TGAACAACGGGAACGGCGTAAGTTCTCGTGCGGTCAGGCCTCGTACAGGTTTCCGGCGACGACATCTTCGTTCCACTCCAGGCCCATTCCCGGCACATTCGGGATGTGCAGATGGCTGTCCTTGAGCTCATAGGGCTTTGCCAGGATCGGATCGGCCCAGTCTTGCCACTCCAGCCAATGCGCCGTCTCGGTCGCCCGCATCACATGGGCGCCGACCTCGGGATAGAGGTGCGTTGACATCGGGACACCGGCCGCACCGGCGATGGCCGCTGCGCGCATCCATCCGGTAACGCCGCCGATGCGCATGAAATCCGGCATCACGTAGTCGCAGGCCTGCAAACGCAATGCCTTGTGCAGATCGCGTGGCCCGTAGAAATTCTCACCGATCTGCAGGGGCGTCCTGAGTTCCCGGGCGAGCTGCGCGTATCCGTCGAAATTGTCGTAGACAACCGGCTCTTCCAGCCAGGTCAGTCCAAGATCGTCGAGCATGTGGCACCGGCGTAATGCCTCCGCCATGTCCAGACCCTGGTTGAAATCGATCATCAGATGCATGGCGTCGCCGACCGCCCGACGGACCGCATCGATCGTGGCAAGGTCGTCCCTGGGATCTTCCCGGCCGAGACGCAGTTTCAGGCCGTGGAACTGTCCCTCGTCCCGGATCTCGATGGCTTCCTCGGCGACTTCCGAAGGAGGCTTGAGCCAGAGCCCGTTGCTGTTGTAGGCGCGCACCGGGCCGGGTGAACCGCCGAGCAATGTGCACAACGGCATGCCGGCGGCCCTGGCCAGCGCATCCCAGGCTGCCATGTCGATGCCGGACACGGCGATCATCGTCATGCCTTCGTATCCGACAAAGTGCAGTGATTTTCGGGTGGTATCGTAGACCTCGGCCGGCGCCAGCTTCTGGCCTTTGAGCATCGCCCCCATGTCGCGCAAGGCCGGCACGAGATAGTTCATCGACTTGACAATGTAGGGTTCCAGATAGCAGCGTCCGACGATTCCTTCCTCCGTCTGCAGATCGATCAGGATCAGCGGCCATTCCGTGATGGTCGCGATCTTGGCGACTACGGGGCGCCTCATCTTGAGGACGACAGGGCGCACTTGGACGCTGTGGAAGGTCAGTGTTTCGGACGTCATCTATCGGGACTCCATCGGTGTTGCGGGGCCTCTCGGCACATGCGAGATCATTTGGTTGGCGTTACAGGGGGCCCCGGGCAAATCACCCGAGTGGTTCTGGCACCTTGCGGTTCAAAGTTAGAGGAAAGCCCGTGGCTGTGAACCACTCACTTTACCGGCACACGAAGTTGTGGAGGGCGGATCGGACTGCCTGTGAATAGCGCGCCGAGCGGCGGGACCGTGGGCGTGCGCCGCCGAACCTTCATGGCTTCCAGGTCGGGGGAGGTCATCGTCCATCGCTCCCGGCCGGGCACTCGGCTCATGCTCCGGGATCTGGACATCCCGGCCGTCTGCGTGCCGAACGGCGAATTCCGACCGGTCTCCCGGCAAGGGTCGCGCCAGCACCGCATTTGCCCTGAACCTGACACAGGCGTCGGTCACGTCGAAGTGGCGGATGCTCGGTGCCTCGGCGAGGCCCTCCATGAGCCGGGCGATGGTACCCTGTCCCGCTGCCAGGCAAGATATTTCTCGTATTGCCTGCGGGATTCCCACGCTTCCACGACCACCACATCATCGGCGTCGTCGCTGTTCTGCAGCGTCACGACGCTTATGCACCCGTCATGGGCGCGCGTGTCCGGCAGGATCGACCTGAAGAACGCGACCAGCTCGACTCCCGTGCCCGGCTTCGCCTTGACCTCGAAAATCACCTTTACAGCCATTTTGATGCCACTCTTTCCCGCCTGCGACCGTATCACGTGGCGGGCCTGTTGCCCGCGGCTGGTCATGCGCCGACCGCGTCCCGGCCCGAAGGACAAGTACCTCGTTTCTTTCACCGCATCCAGAGACCGGGGCCATGGAAGCCGGGACCGGGTGGCGGGGCGGGTTGGCGGTCGAATCGTCGCTCCCGCTGCCGGGGGGATCAAGCTTCCACCACCTCCTCGTGACCGTCTGCTCGTCGTTCATTTCAAGGAGCAGAGGCACCGACGAGGCGGGCGATGGTAATTTCGTTGGGGAGCCGGCGTCCAGGGACCCCGCAACCCGCCACGGGGACAGCAGTCGGATGGATCGACGGCGGGACTGGCCGGCGTATGCGCCGAGGTACTCGGTTTTGGCTGAGTTACTGTCCAAAGCTCCCTAGTCGCCCAGCGGCAAATGTCCAGTTTCAAGCGGTGTGGCATGGTTGCCGGTCAGCTTATAGTTTTAGTTGCGGGTGCAGCCAGCAATCGGCAATACAGACAGTGGTTGTCGGTATTCTGGAAATTTGGCCGTAGAATCGAGTTGTAGGTATGCTCCGCAGGCTGAACAGAACCAGCTTGCCGTGTCCAGACAACGGAGCTATTGAAGGCGTGGCCGAAGCGCGTGGCCGAGGGCACGAACTCAAAAAAGCCCTAGACGTCACCGCCTCTAGGGCTTCGGCGTTTCTGGCAGATGGTTTGGAACAGCCCTAAGGATGCTAGTGCTGCGTTTCGGAACTCGCCGGACACCTCTGCGTCCCGGATTTCCAAATCACTAGCGTCGTAATGGACCAGCTGTTCCGTAACTTGCTAGCAAGAACCGTTGTCTTACCTGCGATCAATTTCTTGACAAATGCGATTTTTGCCCCCATTTTCCGGAAGGACGGAGTCGGTTCGGATTTCTGAATAACTAGCAGAAATCCCTCCTGCGCCGATTTGTCTAGCTCCGCGACCGGGGACGAGGCATCCATGGCAAACGGCTTTCCAACCAATCAAGATGTTGATCTGATGAGCGCATCTGAAATAAGTGAAAACGACGCCCTGTCACTTGAATATAAGTTGCAAAATCGGCATCCCCTGAGGCAGGCAGAAGTCAGTGACTTCATCGGTGACGCCGCATTGAAGAGCTTCATTCGAACTGAGATACCCCATGTCGAGGAAGAGTTTGTCCAGTTGATCACGACCTAATTGCGTATGCCTGACCATGATATCGGCTATGCGAGATTGGTCATTTTCAATTCCTTGCATGCGTTCTTGAAGCTGCTTTCTTTCTAGGCGAGCATTTTGAATATCAAAACCGACTCCGTGAAACATGAAGCTTGATACGGTGGATGCCACTCGGCGTGCTGCCGCCTGATAAACGACATTTCCAATGGAATTGACGCTACCTACATTATAAACAATTACTGACACAGGCAGAGCACGTATAAAGTTGTATATCGCAATACCATCTTGAACAGTACCACCTGGTGTTGATAGGAGCAAATGGATTTCGTCATGGTTCTTGTTTGCCAGGTCGGCCAGCGAACCCATTAGCACTGGGGCGGTCTGAGCGGATATGTTGGACGAAAATGAAACACAAACTGGTCTTGATCCGTTCGGTGTGATCTCCGTCGGTTCTGCTGCCACTGGAATTTTCAGGCTCTCGTCCACTGCTATTTCTCCGAGCGATGACAAATTGGATTATCGGCAGCCGCCGTCGGCAGTACGCTTATTCGCTGCCGCAATAATTTCCTCTGCAACTACGTAGATTGTCCCAAAATTCCGTGGGCAGGGGCAACAATCTGAAGCCACCGGAGGATACATGGACCTTATAGGCCTATCAATCGGGCTTCCATCCCGGCAGCATTCCACCCTGACATCCTCGAACCAGTTATGTAATTGCCACGATCAATAAAAGATCATCAGGCCAGCACGGAATACCGAACCAGAACTGTCCTGATCGCGGGCTCGGGGCCGGCTCGAAAGGCAGCTTCTCGCGTCGATTCTGCGCGTGTGCATCGGTCCAGCTATCACGCCCGAAAGCGCAACAACCATCTGGACGCCGATCGCTTTACCGGGAACCGACTGATCTTCCGATGCTCCGGCAAGCAGCCGCCCGGAAAGTGAAGCCCAGCCTGTCCGTGGACGGAGCCGCCGACGCACGCGCCAGCATGGTTCGCCAGGTGTTCAAGGATCCTGGTGCCAGTCAGGATCATCACTCGGCGAGATCGGAGGATCGGCGGCGAGCAGCCCCTTGCCGGGGACATGGTTGATCTCGAGGCGGATCCCGTCCGGGTCTTCGAAGACGATGTAGTAGTAGCCGGGCGCCCAGCTGCCTTCGAGCGGCCCCCGGTCGATCTTTGCTCCCATCGTCCGCAATTTCGCTGCCGCCCTGTCCACGTCCTCGCGCGAACGGGCGCGCAGGCAGAGATGGTGCAGCCCGACCCGGTTTTGGACGAAGCGCTCGTCCTCATGGTCTGGTCCGGCCCGCTGGATGCCGAGCGCCGTGCGCCCGCCCACGTGATAGACGAAATTGTTGCCGTCATAGACCTTCTGCATGCCGAGAAACGGCAGCAGCTCGCAATAGAACGTTCGCGCCTCATCGAAGTTGCTGACGGTCAGGATGACGTGCGCCATGCCGTTGATTTCGATCATCGGACCGCTCCGGGATTCGCGTGCGCCATCAGGTGCTTGCGGGCCTCTTCGTCCCAGGTGCCGGTGGGTTTGCCAAATGCCCTGCCGACCTCGTAGCCGCGCCTGAGGCCGGGGCGCTGCTGCAGCGCTTTGTACCAACGCTTGACGTTCGGAAAGCGGTCGAGATCCACCTCCTGGCGCTTGTAGGTGATCACCCAGGGCCAGCAGGCCATGTCGGCGATCGAGTAGTCGCCGGCAATGAACTCGCGCCCGTCCAGCCGGCGGTCGAGAACGCCGTAGAGCCGCAGCATCTCGTTCGTGTAGCGCTCAACAGCGTAAGGCATCGTTTCCGGGGCGTAGAGGCGGAAGTGTCCCGCCTGGCCGAGCATCGGCCCGAGCCCGCTCATCTGCCACATCAGCCACTCGACGACCTCCATGCGGCCGCGGAGGTCGGAGGGCAGGAACTTCCCGGTCTTTTCGGCGAGATAAAGCAGGATCGCGCCGCTCTCGAACACCGACACGGGCTCTCCGCCATCCGGCGGGTCGTGGTCGACGATCGCCGGCATCCGGTTGTTGGGACTGATCTTCAGGAAATCCGGCTCGAACTGTGCGCCGCGGCCGATGTTCACCGGCACGACGCGGTAGTCGAGCTCCATCTCCTCGAGTGCGATGGAGATCTTCCAGCCGTTCGGGGTCGGCCAGTAGTGGGCATCGATCAAGGACGGAACTCCGGGAAGGGATCGGCAATCGGGTGCGGAGCATAGGCTCCGAACCCGGACCGCGGTATCGCGGGACGGGCCGTCGTCGTGCCCGGAACGCCCACAGACCGTCCCGGTTCCGAGGGCCCCGCCTGACGGTTCGTGCCGCAATTGCGGTATATTCGTGGCGGTGTCCGCAGTGATCTGGCCGAGATGCGGTTACCGGTCTGTCGAACCGCCGGCGATGCCGACCGTCATGGCGGTAGGCGCGTTCGCGCCAGAGCTTCGTCTCACGGCCTCGCGTCCGACCGTCTGGCCGCCTGGTTTCGCGCTGTCGGCTTCGGCGTCTGTTCAGTAAGGTGGAAGCGTGTCCCGACGACCGCGTCTTGCTCCGTCGTTGCTAGCGGCTGACTTCGCCTCGCTGGGAAGCGAGACGCGGGCCATGGAGGCCGCGGGCGCCGACCTCATCCACGTCGATGTGATGGACGGGCACTTCGTCCCGGAGTTGACCTTCGGCCCCGCCGTCGTCAGGGCGCTCCGCCCCCACACCCGCTTGCCGCTGGACGTCCACCTGATGGTCGAGCCGGCAGAGGCAGCCGTCGAGGCGTTTGCCGCCGCGGGTGCCGATCTCATCACCGTCCACGTCGAGGCCTGCCCGCATCTCGACCGCACGTTGCGCCGGATCCGCGAACTGGGGAAGAAGGCGGGTGTCGCGCTCAATCCCGGCACCTCCGAGCACCTGCTCGAGCCGACGCTGGGAATCTGTGACCTGGTTCTGGTGATGACGGTGAACCCCGGCTACGGGGGCCAGACGTTCCTCACGGACCAGGTGCGGAAGATCGGGGCGCTTCGCGCGCGAATCGACGCGCGCTCGCTCCCGGTGGAGCTGAGCGTGGACGGCGGTGTGAATCCGGACACCGCGCCGCTGGCGATCGAGGCCGGCGCCGACATCCTGGTGGCCGGTGCCGCCGCGTTCCGGGGCGGCCCGGAACGGTACCGCGGGAACCTGGACGGATTGCGGCCCGGCGGAAGCACGGCGTGATCGGGAGCGGCGACACCAGGGATCCGCATCGGTCAATCCCCGCCTGGCGTGCTGCGCTGTACGGGTCGTCGTTCTGGAACATGTGGCTGCGGCGCCGGCGCCCGGAAACGATCATCCGTCGCGCGGAGGACCCGGTCCCGGGCGACGCGAAGTTGGGCGATGCGCTGTTCACGGGCAGCTACGCGTTCCAGGGCGAGACGCTCGTTTCCCGCACGCAGCCGGTGTGGGAGCCTGACGGGCGCGGCACGGCCTGGCTGGAAGACTTGCACGGTTTCCTGTGGATTCGCGATCTGCGCGCTGCCGGCGACGAGCTCGCGGCACTGCACGCGCGGAAGCTGATCGACTCGTGGCTCGAGGCGTATGCCCACTGGCATCCTGAGTTCTGGCGCATCGACATCCTGGGCAATCGCGTCGCAGCGTGGCTGCTGCACGCCGATTTCCTGCTGAAGCGGGCGGACGACGCGTTCAGCCAGCGTTTCCATGCGGCACTGACGGCGCAGGTCCGGCATCTCGCGCATGGCGCCCGCGTCCCGCGCCTCGCGTACCGACCCGTGGCGGCCGTGCGTGGGCTGTACCTGTCGGGCCTGCTGTTGAGCGACGGTGCGAAACGCCTGCAGCAGGCGCGGCTGCTCCTGCCAGAGGCTCTGCAAACGGCCCCTGGACGCGACCCGCTGGTCTCTCCGAGGCCGTCGGAATGCGTGGGGTTGCTGGAACAGCTGATCACGCTGCGCGGGGCCCTCGCCGAGTGCGGCGAGGAGTCGGCGGCCGCGACCGTCACCCCGGCCCTGCGCGAGACCGCGTCCTGCGTCAGCACCTGCCTGCTGGGAGATCACCAGCTCGGGCGGTTCCACGGTGGCGTGGCGGGGGACGCCGAGCAGATTCGTCGTTTCCTCAACGCCTGCCGGGACGCCGGACCCGGTTCCGCCGATGCTACCGGCTACCGGAGGATGTCCGTGGGCGGAACGACGGTAGTCGCCGACTTCGGCCTGCCGCCGCCGGCTGGAAGCAGTGCGCCGCTCAGCTTCGAGATGAGCGACGCTGATCAGCGCCTGATCGTCAACTGCGGACCGGCCCAGCCGATGGCCCGGGCCACGGGCACCGCAGTGCGGGCGAACGGCGCCCATTCCGCGCTCTCGATCCGTGACAGCGATGCGCGGCTACGGCGCGACCAGCGCAACCCGATGGTGACGGCGGAGCGGCGGCCCCGGGCGGACGGCGAAGAGGTCACCGGCATGCATCGGGGCTACGAGGCACGCTTCGGGATTGTCCATGTGCGCCGGCTGGCGCTGACCCGCGCCGGCCGAGCCCTCACCGGCACGGAGACGCTGACCGGGCGGCGCGAGCACCCATTCGCGATACGGTTTCACCTGCATCCGAAAGTGCAGCCGCTCGGCGGCGAGGACTCGCGCTCGGTCCTGCTGCACCGAAGCGGGCGCGTCTGGGAATTTCACTTCGAGGGAGACGCCGCGCTCTCGATCGAGCCGTCGGTCTACACGGGCAGCGGCGCGGAGATTGCCGACACCTGGCAGGTGGTGCTCAGGGGCCGTTACCGCAGCCCGGTCAGCGCGGTGACGTGGCGGCTGGTCCGCTCGGCGAGCGGGTGAACTGATGGCATGAACGTGTCAGGTGCGGATCACGCAGCCGGCAAGCGACAGGCCTACACCGAATCCCATGACCACCATGGTCATGCCCGCCTGGAGACGGCCTTCCTGTTGCGCCTGCCGGAGTGCGATCGGGATCGTCGCGGAGACGGTATTGCCCGTGCCGTCAAGGCTCTGGAACCATCTCTCCGGCGCCACGCCGAGCTGCTCGCGGAGGCGGTCGAGGACCACGGCGCTCGCTTGGTGAAAGACGAACAGGTCGATGTCGTCCTGCACCAGCCCAGCCCGTTCCAGCAGGTCCCGGAGCGCATCGGGGACCACGCGGAGCGTGAAGGCGAGAACCTTCGGGCCGTCCATGAACAGCACCGGCCCGTCGACGTCCGCGACTCCCTCGTTGGGGGTGAGCGTGAGGTACGGCGCACCGGAGCCTTCCGTGGTAAACACGAACGGTCCGATGGTCCCCGGTCCGTCGCGTTCGACGATGCAGGCCGCGGCACCGTCCCCGAAGATCGGCCTCGACGTGCGGTCGTGACGCGAGATGTAGCGAGAGTAGTGGTCCGTGCAGATCAGCAGGATTCGGGCCGGATGGGCGTTGGCGATCAGCGACGCCGCGACCGACAGCCCGTACACGAAGCCCGAACAGCCTTGAATCAGATCGAAGGCCAGGAGCGTGTTGGGCAGTCCGAGCCGGTCCTGCAGCAGGCAGGCGGTGGTCGGCAGGGTCGACTCCGGCGATTGCGTCACATGGATCAGGCCGTCCAGCGACGCGGGATCGACCCGTTCCAGGAGCTGGCGGGCAGCGCCCTCGGCGAGCACGGTCGCGTTCTCCTGCGGCGCCGCCACGCGCCGGGTGGCGACGCCCGTCTTGGCGTGCAAGCGTTCTATTCGCCAGTGTGGGTTCAGCGCGCCGAGCTCTTCGAGAGTCTCTGTCCGGGAACCCAGCCGGTACTCGATATCCGCGATTTGCAAGTTGGCGTCCGGGGGCAGTCGTGCAATCGTCCAACCTATCGGGCGACCGCGATTCCGTCAAAAAGTCCAATGCGGGCGCGTCCGCCGGGGCCGGGGTGCTGAGCGCTCCGAACGAGGCAAGCATCGCCGCGATCCAGCGGGCGATGCGGGCGGCCGGAGACGCCATCCTGGCGGTGCGCGCCGGCGGGGCCGTCCGGTCCGATGTGAAGCACGACGGCTCCCCCGTGACCGAGGCGGATCGGCGGGCCGACGCGATTCTGGTGCCCGCGCTGCAGGCCATCGATCCGGCCACCCCGGTGGTGAGCGAAGAGCGCCAGCACCCGGGCGACCTTGACGCCCATGCCCGCCACTGGCTGATCGATCCGCTTGATGGAACCCGAAGCTTCCTCGCCGGGGGCGACGACTTCACGGTCAACGTCGGGCTCGTGCTCGATGGCGAGCCCGTGTTCGGGAGCATGCTGGACCCGGTGGGGGGCCGGTTCTACTGGGGCGGCACCGGCGTGGCGGCGCGCGTCGCCGATGCAGACGGCAACTGCACCCGGCTGCGGGTGCGCCGGTGCCCCGCCGAGGGCCCAACGGTCCTCACAAGCCGCTGGCACGAGGTCGCGTTCGAGCGAAGCGTCGGGCGGATCGAGGGGGGTCGGCGGGAATCGATGAGCAGCGCGCTGAAATTCTGCCGCGTGGCCGAGGGAACGGCCGACCTGTATCCGCGGCCGGGCCGGACCATGGAGTGGGACACCGCCGCCGGGCACGCCATCGTGATGGCCGCCGGCGGGACTGTGTCGAAGCTCACAGGCGGCCGGCTCCGGTACGGCAAGGCGTCCCGGGAGAATCCTTCATTCCTGGTGGAAGGTTCTCCGGAGTGGCGGCGTTTTCTCCGGCCGGTCGACTCCTCGAGCGCCACATCGTGAGCGCCGCCGGCGAAACGGTCGTGGCGGTGCGCCGTGCGCTGGTCTCGGTGTCGGACAAGACCGGGCTGGTGGAATTCGGGCGGGCCCTGCAGGCGGCCGGCGTCGAGATCTTGTCAACGGGCGGCACGGCGTCAGCCCTCCGGGCCGCGGGCATCCCGGTGACCGAGGTCGCCGAGCACACCGGGTTCCCCGAGATTCTGGATGGCCGGGTCAAGACGCTTCATCCGGCCATCCACGGCGGTCTGCTCGGGCGGCGCGATTCCGAGGAGCATGTGCGCACGATGGCCGCGCACGGGATCGGCCCCATCGACCTGCTGGTCGTCAGCCTGTATCCGTTCGAGGCCGCGGTGTGGGGCGGCGAGGCGCCGGCCGTGTGCGTCGAGAACATCGACATCGGCGGCCCGGCGATGATCCGTTCGGCTGCCAAGAACCACGACGCGGTAACGGTCGTGGTGGACCCGGCCGACTACGACGGGATCGCGGCGGAGATCAGCGCCAAGGGAGGCGTCACAGCGGAAGCCCGTCGGTGGCTGGCGGCCAAGGCGTTCGCCCGCACAGCCGCGTACGATTCGATGGTGGCGGGGTGGCTGGCCGAACGCGCAGGTGCCGGGCTCGGGACGTTTCCCTGGTACAGCATCGGCGGGCCCCGCCGATCCCCGCTCCGGTACGGCGAGAACCCGCACCAGCAGGCCGCCCTGTTTGCGACCGGGATGGCCGAGCCGGGCGTGGCGCACGCCCGTCAGCTACAGGGCAAGGCCCTGTCGTTCAATAATCTGAACGATGCCGACGCGGCCTTCCGACTGGTTGCGGAATTCGCGGATCCGGCGGTCGCGATCATCAAGCACGCCAACCCGGCGGGCGTGGCCACTGCACTGGTGACGGCCGACGCCTTCCGCCTGGCGCTGCGCTGTGATCCGGTGTCGGCGTTCGGCGGCATCGTCGCCCTCAACCGGCGGCTGGACGCCGAGACCGCCCGCGCGATCGCGGCGCTCTTCGTCGAGGTCGTGGTGGCCCCCGAGATTTCGGCTGCGGCACAGGCGGTATTCGAGGAGGCCGGCCGATCGGGCCTGCGGCTCCTGGAGACCGGCGGCATGCCGGACGCCGCTGCCGCCGCACCGGATGTCCGGACAATCGCGGGCGGCCTGCTGGTACAGAATCGCGATGGCGGGCAGATCGATGAGGCCGACCTGCAGGTCGTGACGGCCCGTGCGCCGAGCGCCGCCGAGATGCGCGACCTCCTGTTCGCGTTCAAGGTCTGCAAGCACGTGAAATCGAATGCGATCGTCTATGCCAAGAACGGGGCAACGGTCGGTGTGGGGGCGGGGCAGATGAGCCGCGTGGACTCGGCGCGGGTGGCGGCGGAAAAGGCGGTCGAGGCGGCCCGGGCGGCCGGGCTCGGTGCGTCGCTGGCGGCCGGTTCGGTCGTGGCGTCGGATGCCTTCTTTCCGTTTCCGGACGGGCTGCTGGCGGCCGTCGAAGCGGGTGCGACCGCGGTTATTCAGCCGGGCGGTTCGGTGCGCGACAAGGAAGTCATCCGGACGGCCGACGAGCGCGGCCTGGCCATGGTGTTCACGGGCATGCGGCACTTCCGCCACTGAGGCAACCGTCAGTCGGCGAGCGCACCCTCCACGGCGGCGGCGATGCGCAGCAGGATGCGGTTGTCGTCAGCGGGCCGGGCGACCGTGATCCCGACCGGCAGCGAGTCCGTTGCCGGGAGCGTGATCGCGGCTAGCCGGAGCACGTTCCCCAGCCGCGTGTTCCGCAACGCGAGGGCATTGGCACGGGCGTAGGCCGCGCGGTCGCCGGTCACCTGGGCAAGCGGCGGCGGCAGGATGGGCAGGGTGGGATGGATCAGCGCGTCCCAGCCGGCCAGGCGGCGCGCCAGTGCACCGGCCAGCCGTTCCGAAGCATCCCGCACGGTGAGGAAGTCCACTGCGGACATGGCGCGGCCTTCTTCCATGCGGGCGAGCACGTCGGGATCGATTTGGGCTTCGCGCCCGTCGATCAAGTGGCGGCACGACACGTAGCCCTCGGCCGTCACGATGCCGCCGTGGCGCTGCAGCAGGTCGTGGATGTCGGTGAATTCCGGAATCTCCGCCTCGACGACGGTCGCGCCGAATTGCCGCAGGGTCTCGACGGCCGCCGGCATCGCTGAGGCCACCTCTGGGTCGGCCTCGTCGAACACGAGGTTGGTGGCGGCCAGCAGGCGCAGCCCCGCGACCCGCGCATGTGCGAGGTCGACGGGCGTATCGTTCGCGAGAACCGCGAACATCTGCCCGGCGTCCGCCACCGTGCGGCACAGGGGCCCGACCGTGTCGAGCGTGGAGGACAGCGGCAGGACGCCGTCTCTCGGCACGGCACCGATGCCGGTCTTGAACCCGACGAGACGATTCCAGGCGGCGGGGATCCTGACCGAGCCGCCCGTATCGGTGCCGATCCCGATCGGCACATGCCCGCCGGCCACCGAGACCGCGGCTCCGGCGGAGGAGCCGCCGGGCACGCGTGGAACATCCGTCATCGCGGCGTTGGCCGGCGTGCCGAAGTGCGGGTTCGTGCCGATTCCGCCGAGCGCGAACTCGACGGTCAGCGTCTTGCCGATACACACGAGGCCTGCTTCCCGTGACCGGCGGAGGACCACAGCGTCGAGCGGCGGGGTCCGGCCCGCGTGCTGCGGGGAGCCGCCCTCGGTCAGGACACCGGCGGTGTCGAAGAGGTCCTTCCAGGAGATCGGCACGCCGTCGAGCGGGCTCCGTCGCAGGCCGGCAGCCGCACGGGCAGCGGCCGCGGCCGCCTCGGCGCGGGCGCGCTGGGCCGTCAGCCTGACGAAGCCCGCGGACTGCAGGCCGGCGTCCTCAATGTGCGACAGGCAGGACTCGACCAGATCGACCGGGTCAAGCTTCCCGGATTCGATCGCGGCCCCCAGGGCAAGCGCAGTGGGCTGGCGTGGTTCGTCGGCCATGGCGGGAACGAGGATAGTGATTGGCGAGCCGTGTGGCAGCCGGCCGTGCCCCTCGCGCCGGGCGGCTGGCGTATGCTGGCTGGCGCATGGCCGAGGAGTTCCCTGAGCGTATGTCGGAGGAACCGCTTCGAACCGAAGTGCTGATCGCGGGCGCGGGGCTGACCGGGCTGACCGCCGCGGCCGCGTTCGCGTCGGCCGGGATCGACTGCCGGATCGCGGACCCGGCGGAGGGTAGCCCGCGGTCAGACGCGCGGACCACGGCGGTGACCTGCGGCTCTCAGCGTCTCTACGCAACCCTCGGGGTCTGGCGGGCGCTCCGAGCACGCTCGCAGCCGATCCGCCGGATACGCGTGGCGGAGGACGATGTCCCGCTGTTCCTCCACTTCGAATGCGACGACATCGGCGAGGGGCCGGTCGGGCATATCGTCCGGAATGACGATCTCTCGGGCGCCCTGAGGGCCCGGCTCGAGACACTCGGCGTGCCCTTGGCCGCCAGCGCAGTCGAGGCGTTCGAGGAGCGGCCGGGATGGGTGCGCGCGAGACTGGGTGACGGATCGGAGATCGACAGCCGGATCCTGGTGGGAGCCGACGGGCGGGCCTCGCCGGTGCGGGATCTGGCCGGCATCGGCAAGCGCACCCATACCTACCGGCAGACCGCGATGGTGTGCACGGTTCGGCACACGGAACCGCACCGCGACACCGCCGTGGAGCGGTTCTTCCCCGCCGGCCCGTTCGCCGTACTGCCGATGCGCGGTCGCCGGAGCGCCATCGTCTGGACCGCGCCGCATCGGGTCGCGGCGAGGCTGATGCAGCTGCCGGCCCCCGACTTCCAAGCGGAACTTGCAGCCCGGTTCGATGGCATGTTCGGCACCCCGACCGTGGAGGGCCCGCCGAAGGCGTTTCCGTTGTCGTTGGTGCTCGCCAAGCGCCATGTGCAGGGGCGCGTGGTCTTGGTTGGGGATGCAGCTCACGCGCTGCATCCCATTGCGGGCCAGGGATTCAATCTGGGGCTACGCGGGGTGGCGCTGCTGGCGGAGCTGGCCGCCGATCACGTGCGGCTGGGGCTCGACCCCGGCGATCCGCGAGTGCTCGCCGAATACGCCGAACGCCGGCGCATCGACACGGCCACCCTCGTGGCGGTCACCGATGGGGTCAACCGCCTCTTCTCGAACGGGCTGCCCGGGCTCGGCGTCGTGCGTGCGCTCGGTCTGGGAATGGTCAACTCGATTCCACCGGTGAAGCAGGCGCTCATGCGCCAGGCCATGGGCATCGCCGCCGGCATGGCGGGGCCGCTGCCGCGGCTGATCCGGGGCGAGCCGATCTGACCCGGAGGTGGCTTGGCCGGACCAGCACGGACGTGGCGGTCTTGCACGAGCCGAACCGGCGCTGACCGCAGCACCGGCCGGGCCGGCCGTGGCGCTTACCGGATGCGAAGAAGATGGTTGGCACCCCGCTGGAATTCGAACGGAACCGGTTCGATGGTGACGCGCGCACCGCGTCGTTCCAGAAAGCGCCGGCAGGCCTCGACGTGTGGCGAGGGTGTGCCGTCGAGGCTGATCATCGGAAACACGCGCACTTCGGCGGCGACCCGCGCGAGTTCCGACAAGGCGTGGAGATGGAACTCCAGGTCAAGCTCACGGCTGTAAAGGAACAGGAGATGTGAGCACAGCGCCAGATCGAAGCTCGAGGTGGCCAGCGGCAGCCTGGGAAGCTCACCGCAGACGTACCGCCCGCCCGCCCGGCCCGCCGAGTAGTCGGCGAAGAACCGCTCGGCGGCCTCGCGACGCGCGGTGAGAAGGCGATGGATATCGCCGTAGAAATCCCAGACGAAGCGGTGACGCTCGGCCGTCAGGGCGGGCCCGATCTTGTGCTGGGCGTCGGCAAGCAGGCGCTGCATGGCGGGCACCGGGAGACGGTACAGGGGATCGAGGGCAGTTACCCTGACGCCGGCGCCGGTCATTTCCGCGGTGTACGACGACGGTCCGGCGCCGCAATCGAGAATCCTCCCGGGCCCGGGATCTTCTGGCAGGTCGAAGAAGGCCCGGTATTCGGATGCGCGGCGTCCCCACGGGGTCACGCCGGCGAGCCCCAACCGGGCCGTCCGCTCCCGGTTCACGGCTCGCGGGTGGCGCCGGCCTGCTGCAACGCCTGCAGGTAGTCCTCCCACAGGCCCGTCTGGCGTTCGCCCAGTTCCCTCAGGTAGCTCCAGGAGTAGATGCCGGTGTCGTGGCCGTCATCGAATGAGATGCGAATGGCGTAGTGTCCCACCGGTTCGACGGCCGCAATGCCGACGTCGCGCTTGCCGGACACGAGCTGCTTGGGGCCGCCGTGTCCCTGGACCTCGGCGGACGGGCTCTCGACCCTCAGCAGCTCCGCCGGTAATTGAAATGCGGCACCGTCGTCGAAGGCGATGTCGACGACCCGCTCCGCCCGGCGCACCCGTATGCGCACCGGCCGGGGACCGGGCGCGGCCATCAGGGCTCGTCGTCCTCCAGGGCCCGCGCCTCGTCCACCAGCATGATGGGGACCCCGTCCCGAACCGGAAAGGCCAGGCCGGCCGCGCGGCTGACGAGCTCGTTGCGGTCACGGTCGTACTCGAGGTCGGTCTTGGTCACCGGACAGACGAGGATCTCCAGCAGGCGCGGATCCACCTCGGGTCCCGTTGACTCCCGGGTCAATTGATGCTCCCCGATCCTGATCCGGAACGCTCCGCCTCTTTCATGGCGAGCGACGCCAGCAGCATCCTGGCCCTTTCGGTGACCCCGGCCGCCTCCAGCATTCCCTGCTTCTCGCGGTTGTCCAACTGGCAGATGCGAATGCCGAAGTGCAGAAGCATTTCGGTCGCGTCGTTCTCAAGATTGTCCCAGTTTACCTTGAGGCCCTGAATCTTGGCATGACGCTGCAGTGCGCTCAGCAGCTTCTCCTGGTCAACCGTGCTGCAATCGGCGGCTTCGAAGTCAGAGCCGAACTCATCCCACGCCACGGTGGCGCGCCGATAGCCGGCCTGATCCAGCGCTTCGCTCGTGATCCGGAACCGCGAGATTCCCGTGAGCTGCAGCAGGTAGCGTTCGTCGTCCGTCTCGTGAAAAGCCTGGATGTAGGCGCCGCCGCCCACGGCGTAGAGGGGACAGTCGTTGGGAAGCGGGTGAGTGTGCGCTGTGCCGTCGTCGCGCGGCTGGACGATGCCGAACAGGCGCGATCCCGCGAGCGCATCGTTGACCATGCGGAGGTAGCGGGGCTCAAATGCCTGGATCACGATCCGGTCGCGGGGAAACATGATGGCGCCCGGCAATGGGAAGAGCGGGAGGTGAGTCGGTAACTCCCCTGGGCCAGGCGGCGGCACCGGACGACTCAGGCGAACAGGATCGCCGACAGCCGCATGCGTGTCTGAGCGGTCAGGGGATCGCCTTCACCGAAGACCTCGAAGAGCTTCAGCAGGCGCTTGCGAGCGGCGGCATCGTTCCACTTGCGGTCGCGGCGCACGCTTTCGAGCAGCTGATCGACGGCCTCTTCGCGGGCGTCGGTGGCCAGCAACGCGTTCGCGAGATCGATGCGGGCCTGATGATCGTCCGGGTTCGCTTCCACCTTGGCGCGCAACGTCGGCACGTCGCCGGCCCTGCTGGCCTCGGCGGCGAGCGAGATCGCCGAACGGAGCGACTCGATGGCCGGATCGTTGGCCAAATCTTCCGAGATGTTCTCCAGGATGTCTCGCGCGTCAGCCGTGCGGCCGGCCTTGAGCAGCGCCTTCCCGAGGCCGGCGATGGCGCGCGCATTGGCGCCGTCGCGCTCCAGCACCGCGGTGTAGAGATCGGCAGCCTTCTTGGCGTCTTCGGCCAGCGCGGCGTCGGCCGCTTCGAGGGCCTGCTCGATCTGCTCCTGCACGGCGCCGACCGACTGCTGAGCCACCCGGTCGACGAACGCGCGGACTTCGCCAGCCGGCAAGGCGCCGGCGAAGCCGTCCACCGGTTGACCGTCCACGAACGCGTACACCATCGGCAGCGACTGGACCCGCAGCTGCGCGGCCAGCGTCTGATTCTCATCGACATTGACACGGGCGAGCGCCACCTTGCCACCCGCGGCGCCCACCGCTGCCTCCAGCAGCGGCGTGAGCTGCTTGCAGGGGCCGCACCATTCGGCCCAGAAGTCCACGATCACCGGCCGGTTTCGGGAAGCGGACAGCACATCCTCGGCGAATCGGGCGGTACCGGTGTCGAAGATGTGACCCGTGGGAGCGGCCGGCGCGCCGCCGATCAGGGCGTCGGAATCTTGCATGGATTTTCCGATGGAGGCAGGGCTCGCCACGTGCTGAAGGTTGCGCGGCCGAGACCTTACTCTATCATGCCGAACCCGGCTCAGCGGGCGTAGCTCAGGGGTAGAGCGCTACCTTGCCAAGGTAGAAGTCGTGAGTTCGAATCTCATCGCCCGCTCCATCATGGGCTCCGCGTGGCGCCGGCGCCGCCCGTCCGACGCGAGGGCGATGCGGGGTTGAACACGGCACCGCGCCGCGGTCCGTGGACGGTGCCGTGACCGTCATCAGCCGGGCAGCACCGAAGTCGCCGGTTCATCCGAATCCGTGCTCGTGTCGCCCGGCGGCCGGGCCTTTGCCGAGGCCCCCCTGCACGCACCTTCGGAGTGTTCGGGTTGGTCGGGAACCGGGAGCGGCGCGCTCAGGCGCCGCGTACTCTTCACCGCGCGGCGGAGCCCTCGAAGCCCGCCAGCACGAGCGAGAAGTACTGGTTGTCCGGCGTGTAGTGACGATGCAGCCTGAAGCCCGCGCTGCGCACGAGGTGTTCCAGCGATTCGCGACTGAATTTCCGGCTGACCTCGGTCAGGATTGACTCGCCCGGCGCGAACCGGACCTGCTCGTCCAGGCGGCCGATGGTCACGGTTTGCGGCTGCGTCGCCACCAGGCGCATTTCGATCTGGCTGCGTTGCTCGCTGTAGATCGCGTCGTGGCGGAAGGCCTCGGGTTCGAAGTCGGCACCGAGGCGCGCGTTCAGGACGCGCAACACGTTCTGGTTGAAGGCAGCGGTCAAGCCTTCGGAATCGTTGTAGGCGTCATGCAGGACCTGGTGGTCCTTGATCCGGTCGGCCCCCATCAGGAGAAAGTCGCCGGGCTCCATCCTGGCAGCGAGATCCCGGAGAAACCGGATGCCCTCCGTCTCGGGAAAGTTGCCGATGGTCCCGCCCAGGAACAGAAAGAGGCGGGGCCCCTCCGGTACCGGCAGCGCGTCCAGCCCGGCGGTGTAGTCGCCCACGAACAGCTGCACGTCGATCTCCGGATGACGCGCCTGCAGCGCCCGGCCGCCGGCGTGCAGCGCATCGGGCGAAATGTCGAACGCGGCGTAGGTCGCGAGTGGGCCGACGCGACTGCAGGCGTCGATGATCTGCGGGGTCTTTCGGGACATTCCGCTGCCGAACTCGAACACGGTGGCTGGCCGGACGGTGGCGGCGACGCTCCCGACCACGTTGGTCAGCAGCGCGTCCTCGGTCCGGGTCACGTAGTACTCCTTGGTCCGGCAGATCTGGTCGAACAGATCGGAACCGGCCTCGTCGTACAGGTACTTGGGAGGCAGCGAGCGCGGGGAACCAAGCAGCAGCTCACGCACGTCGTCGGCGAGCGTGGGCACGGGGCGGGACGGGGGGACAACCTGGGTGGTGAGCTCGCCCACGCCGGCAGTGATGTCCATGATGCTTGTCCGGCTCGGGAGCAGTTCGGCCGCTGCAATGCTCCGGCGCGGAGTCCGGCAGCCATCGAAGCCTCAGGCTGCGGACCGTACAGGACCTTCCAGGGACAGACAACTTGCCGGCCGCTCAGGCTCCCTCGGCACGTGCCCGTTCGGCCCGGTGGAACCGTGCGAGCTGGTGCCAGGGCCGCGGTTGCCAGAAAGTCTGGGCCCGGCCCGACGTCGAGGGCAGCACCCAGAGGCGCGTGCTGCCGATGCGCTGTGGCTGCAGCCCGTAACCCTCGGGTCCGGTGGCCAGCCGCACGTCGAACTGCTCGCGGAGGAAGGCCCGGGCAGGCGTCTTGGCCGTGAAGGCGAGGACGCGCGGCTGGTACCGCTCGATCTTCTTCCGCAGCGCATCGGACTGGTACGCCTCCGCGGAGAGGTCGGAGTCGTTGCCGAACTCGTGCTTGGCGAGGTCGGTCAGGCCCAGGCCGTAACCGGATACGAGGCGATACTCCGCGGGATCGAGCCGCCGGTCGGTGAAGCCGGCCTCGTGCAGCACCGCCCAGAACCGGTTCCCGCGGCGGGCGTAGTACGCGCCGACCCTCGCCGAAGTAAAGCCGACAGCCGAGCCGCAGAACACGGTGATCAGGCCCCCTCGGAGGACATCGGGCAGGACGTAGGGACGGTTCATGCAGCTGGCTCGCGGCAGTTCGCGGCCCCGTGTCCGACTGGGCGGGCGTCCGCCCGGCAGTTGCCCCGGCCGGATCCCGCCGGTGCGCGTGGACGGACGCCGCCGGCGCCGTGCAGGCGCGTCACGGAAGCTGTGGTCCGGCGGCGCGGCTCCCAAACCCGGGGCTGCGCCGGTGGCCGGTCAGCGGCGTCGGTTTTTTCTTGACGATTGGCCGATCTTTCGATATTTCGCGAAGTATGGAAAGCAAGAGAGCCCTGGAGGCACTGAGCGCCCTGTCCCACGAGACGCGGCTTTCGGTTTTTCGGCTTCTCGTCACGGCGGGCCCCACGGGTCTATCGGCCGGCGTCATCGCCGAACAGCTGGAGGTGCTGCCGAACACCCTGTCGAACCACTTGGGGCTGCTTGCCCGGGCCGGGCTGGTCGTGCCGGCCCGGAACGGCCGGGTGATCCGGTACTCCGCCAATTATGACGGGATGCGCGAGCTCATGGCGTTTCTCGTGCGCGACTGCTGCGCGGGAAACCCGGAAATCTGCTCGTCGCTGCTCGCGGTCGCGGCCCATGGCGCCACCTGCGACGGGACGACGGCGCTGACGTGAAAAGGGAACCATGACCCGTATCTACAACGTGCTGTTCCTCTGTACGGGAAACTCCGCCCGCTCGATCATGGCCGAGGCGATCCTGGGCCGTGAGGGGATGGGGAGGTTCAAGGCCTTCTCCGCGGGCTCCTACCCGAAGGGGGAGGTCCATCCGTACGCCCACGAATTTCTCGCGGGCCTGAATTACGACATGTCGTTCGCCCGCTCGAAGAGCTGGGATGACTTCGCGCGCCCCGATGCGCCGGACCTGGATTTCGTCTTCACCGTCTGCGACCGGGCGGCGGCAGAAGTCTGCCCGGCCTGGCCCGGGCAGCCGATGTCGGCCCACTGGGGCGTCCCGGACCCCGCGGCGCTCGGCGGCAGCGAGGCGGAACGACGATTCGCGTTTGCCGATACGTACCGGATGCTGTTCAACCGCATTTCCATCTTCGTGAACCTGCCGTTTGCCTCCCTGGACGAGCTCACGCTGCAGAAGCAGCTGGAAGAGATCGGTCAGCACAAGGAGGATGCAGCCCAGGCTGCACCGGGATAGTCCGCCCCGTGGAGTTCGATCGCGCTCGGCGGCACCTCGCCGAAGGGGCTGGCACGGCCTTCCTCGTCGCCACGGTCGTCGGGTCCGGCATCATGGCCGAGACCCTCGCCGACGACACGGCGGTCGCCCTGCTGGGCAATACCATTGCGACCGGGGCGATCCTCGTCGTGTTGATCACGGTGCTGGGGCCCGTGTCGGGGGCGCACTTCAACCCGGCCGTGACGCTGGCCTTCGCGGTCCGTCGCGACCTGCCGCCCGCCCACGCGGTCACCTACATGGCGGTTCAGATCACCGGCGGCGTGGCCGGCACCGTCGCCGCCCACCTCATGTTCGAGCAGCCGCTTCTCCAGCTCTCGGAGACGGCGCGGGCCGGGCCGGCGCAATGGTTCGCGGAAATGGTCGCGACGTTCGGGCTGGTTGCGACCATTCTGGCCGGGCTCCGGTTTCGCCCGTCGGCGGTCCCCTGGCTCGTCGGCCTGTACATTTCGGCCGCGTACTGGTTCACGGCGTCGACGTCCTTCGCCAATCCTGCCGTCACCATTGCGCGCTGTCTTTCCGACACCTTTTCCGGGATCCGGCCTGTCGACGTTCCGGCGTTTCTCCTCGCGCAGGCCGCCGGCGCACTGCTCGCCGCACTGGCCGTCAGGTGGCTGCTCAAGGAATGCGCGGCCGAGACGCGGCTCCGGCAGGGCTGAGCCGGCACCCGCCCGGCCACGGGTTGCCGGTCCCGGATTCGCCCGGCCCGCCCGGAGCGCCCTATGTTGCGCTGCAACCCGAACCCATTCCGCCTGACGGGAGGACCCTCCGCCGTGTCTCGAATTGTCGTCGCCTGCGCGTTGCTGAGCATCGCGCTCGTCACCGCTCTGCCCGCTTCGGCAAAGTTGATCTGCGTCCGCAATGCCGGCGCCGATTCGCTCGGAGTCCGATCCGGCCATTCGATGTTCTGGCTGGACGGCGGGCGCCTGCGCTGTTTCCGCACCGACGAGGATCTGGCCACGCTCCAGAACTGGGATGTCCAGCAGTGCGACGAGCGCGATATCGCCGTTGACCTCCGGGAACACGCGTGCCTGATCGCCGTCGGCAGTGACGGCGTGTGCGTGCCGGAACTGGAGACGCGCCAGCTTGCGGACGCCTGCCGCGAATGAGTCGTCGTCAGCCGGCCTGCGCCTCGATCTGCTCCATGTCCTCGTCGCTCAGGCCGAAGTGGTGGCCGATTTCGTGGATCAGCACGTGGCGCACGATGGACTCGAAGCTGTCCTCGGAGTCGGCCCAGTAGTCGATGAGCGCGCGTCGGTACAGGAAGACCATGTCCGGCCCGTCGGGCACCGAAACCGAATCCTTGTGACCGATGGCGACACCCTGATATAGCCCCATCAGCTCGAAGGGGCTGTCGAGCTGCAGGTCACGCAGCACGTCGTCGTCGCAGAACTCCTCGACGCGGAATGCGATGGCCCCGACCTGCGAGCGAAAGGGCTCCGGCAGGCGCGCGAGCTCGATGGCCGCGATCGCCGCGATGTCGTCGAGCGAGGGGGCCCGCCCGAACGCCCGGGGCGTCGCGCTGCTTGCAGCCTCCGTCACGGTCGTGCACGGTGTCCTTGGAAGCCCGGGCCGGGCCGCGGGAACCGACACCAGCGAGGAGCCATGCCTGCACCTCTCACGGAACCGGAGCTGACCGGCGCGCTCGCCCGGCTGGCAGGCTGGGAGCGCCAACCGGGCCGACCGGCGATCAGGAAGACGTACCAGTTCGATGACTTCCAGGCCGCCTTCGCGTGGATGGCCAGGATCGCCGAAGTCGCTGAGCGCATGAATCACCATCCCGAGTGGACCAACGTCTACAACCGCGTCGAGGTGACGCTTGCCACCCACGATGCCGGCGCGGTCACCCAGCTCGATGTCGACCTGGCCCTGGCCATGGAGGCGGCGTGGGGCGACCGAGCCCCGTAGACCCTACTCCGGCGGCGGCCTGGTTGGCCACGGCCGGCGGATCGGCGCCTTTTGTCGGGACGGCGGGCGGCCTCTGGCTGCTCGAGGGGGCATGGCGGGACTACCTCTACCTGACCGGTCTGAACTACGCGCTCGCGTCGCTCGCGTTCCTCGGCGCCCTGCATCTCGGCCTCGCGCTGGGGGCCGCCGCGCGCGGCTTCCGCCAGCACGGTTTCTGGTGGGTGGTCCCGTTCCTGCCGGCGGTGGCGGGCCTGGCCGCGCTCGCCGGCTTCGTCGACTACTTCTGGGTGGTGGTGCTGTTCCTGGGCGCGTTCCTGGCATCCCACGCGGCCGACCTGCGGGCCGTGCGCGAGGGGGTCGCCCCGGCGTGGTACCGCACCGTCCGCAAGTGGGTGACGGGCGTGGTGCTGTTCTGGGGCGGGACCTTCCTGGTCCATGCCCCGGTCAGCGTCGCCGGATGAGTCCCAGTTGGGCCGTGTCGACGCGCTCACCACGCCGGGCGATGAAGAGCGTGGCGGCGACGATGACGCCGGCGCCGGTGATGGTGGCCGCGGCAGGCAGCTGCCCGAAGAGCAGGAAGCCGTAGAACGTGGCGAAGATCAGCCGGGTGTAGTCGACGGGCATCACCGCGCTCGGCTGCACGCCGCGCAACCCGAGCACGGTGAACATCTGCCCGAGTGTGCCGGCACCGCCGATCGCCAATAGCAGCAGCAGTTCGAACGGTTCTGGCCAGCGCCAGACGAACAGCGCCGGAACGAACGTCGCCAGCGTCGCGAAGCCGGCAAACCACAGCTGGATGGTGAGCGTCGCCTCGGTCTCCGCCAGCGATTTCACCGTCAGCTTGACACCGGCAATGGTCACCGCCGACGCCAGTGACAAGGCCACCCCGGCTGCCGGCAAGTCCGTGCCGGACGGGCCGACCATCAGCACGATGCCGCCAAACCCGATCAGGGTCGCGATCCAGCGCGGGAGATCGACGCGGTCCCCCATGATCAGGACCGCAAGCGGAATCAGGAAGAGAATGCGCGTGAAACCCAGGGTCACGGCTTCCGCCAGCGGCAGCAGCGACAGGGCCGTGAAGCCCATCCACATGGAGACCACCCCGAGCAGGCCTCGAAAGAGATGCATGCGCGGCCGTGCGGTCACGATCGCCGCGGGACGTCGCAGGAAGAAGGGGATCAGGACCACGCCGCCGAAGAGGCACCGGAAGAACGCGAGTTGCAGGGGATGGAAGTCGGTAGAAAGGAACTTGACCAGCGCTGCCATCACCGGGAACGTGGCGGCAGCGCAGAGAATGAAGAGCGTGGCGCGCGTATGCGCCGAGACCGGCACCCCCAACCCGCGCATCACTGGCGCCGCCGGTGCGCGCGGCTTTCCCGATGCGCCATGTAGACCGAACTCCCCAGGATCACCGCCGCGCCGACCCAGGTCCAGAGGTCCGGAATCTCGGCGTAGAGAGCGTAGCCGGCCAGGGCCATCATCGGGAGGCGGATGAAATCGTACGGCAGCACGGCCGTGGCTTCCGTGACGGCAAAAGCGCGCACCCAGCAGTGATGGGCCAGGGTGCCGACCAGGCCGAGCACGGCCATCAACGCGAGGTCCGTTCCGGTCGGGGGGGTCCACTCGAGCAACGCCGGGGCGACGGCGAACACCGACAGGAACAGCGGCACGTACAGCACCACCGAATTAGGGTGGTCCGTCCGGGCGACGACCTTGACCACGGTCGCCCCGACCGCCATCAGCATGGAAGCGCAGAGCGCCGAACCGATCGCCAGCGAGAATTCGGCGAACCCCGGCCGGAGGACGATGAGCATCCCGACGAAACCCAGCGCGGTCGCGGTCCAGCGCCGGGCCCGCATGCGCTCACCGAGAAAGACGGCGATCAGCACCGCCGCGAAGATGGGTGCGGAGAAGTTGATCGCCGTCGCCTGCGCGAGGGGGATGTTGCTGACCGCGTAAAACCACAGGTACATGGCGGTGAACCCGAGCAGGCCCCGGACCACCTGCAGCGCCGGCCGCGTCGTCTTGAGCGAGCGGATTCCTGCGGGCCAGACCAGCAGCAGCACGAAGATGAGCCCGAACAGCGAGCGGACGAAAAGGAGCTCGAACAGCCCGTAGCGGGACGACAGCTCGCGGACCAGCGTGTTCATGAGGGTGAAGAACACGTTGGCGAGGATCATCCACATCGCGCCACGCACCGGCGGCGGGATGGCCGCCCACGCGATCCGGACGGTGTGCAGACTCCTGGTGTGCAGACTCCTCATAAGACCCGGGCAGTCCGCCCGGCACGCCAGCGCCGGCGGCCGGGCCGGCGATCAGCGGCGATGTTCGTTCAGGCGCGGCATCAACTCGACCAGGTTGCAGGGGCGAAACCGGTTGTCGAGTTGGTGGACGAGGATGTCGTCCCAGCCGTCGCGACAGGCACCGGGCGAGCCCGGCAGCGCGAACAGGTACGTGCCGTGGGCGACTCCTGCGAGTGCCCGTGACTGCATGGTGGAGGTTCCGATCTTGGAGAAGCTCAGCATCCTGAAGAGTTCTCCGAAACCTGGGATGTCCTTCTCCACCACGCGCTGGAACGCCTCCGGTGTGACGTCGCGTCCCGTGATGCCGGTGCCGCCGGTGGCGATGACCGCATCCACCTCGGGATCCGCGATCCAAGCCCGCAACTGCGCCTCGATTCGGTCGGCTTCATCCGGAACCAGCACGCGCGCCTGCAGGACGTGATTCGCGGCCGTGATACGCCCGGCGAGAAGGTCGCCGGAACGATCGTCGGACGCCGTCCTGGAGTCAGAGACGGTGAGGACGGCGATCTGGACCGGGAGGAACGGCCTGGCGGCATCAAGACCCGACATAGAACTCCGTGTTCCCTGCCCCGGATTCGGAATCCAGCGGGACGTACTGCGGCCACTTGCCGTGGCTCAGGGCCACCCGGGCCGGTTTGTGCTGGCCGAAGCGATCCCGGTAGAGCCACAGGCTGGCTAGCACGCGTTTCACGAACCACCGCGTCTCCAGCAACGGGATGCTCTCGATGAACAGGAGCGGGTGGTCGGTGCCGATATTCTCCTTCCACGCCACCCAGTGGCGTGCCCCGGCGTTGTAGGACACCAGGAGGCCGATCAGGTCGCGGCGGATCTTCGGGTGGTCCAGGGCGTCACTGAGCACCCGCTGGCCCAGGTTCAGATTGAAGACGGGGTCGTACAGGAAGTCGGCGCCGGGCCCGCGAAGCCGTTCGTCGCCGGTCAGTCTCCGTCCGATCCGCGGCAGCACCTGCATGAGCCCGCGGGCTCCGCGCGAACTCTTGGCCCGGATGTGGAAGCCCGATTCCTTGCGGACGATCGCGTGGACTAGGGCTTGGTCGATCTCGGATGCCGCGCTGCCGACCCAGTCCGCCGCCGGGTAGAGCGCCGAGAGGTTGAGGGTCCCCGATCGACCCAGGCGGCTGCCCAGCCGGAGCTGGACCCCGGGCAGGTCGAGGGCCATCGCGAAGGCGAGAAGTTCGGGGTCCGTTGCCTGCCGGCCCTCGCCGGCGAGCCGCCGGAATTCGGCATCGGCCTCGTACACGCGTCCTGCCTGCACCAGCGCGATCGCGCGCCGGGCGCCGGGGCGTGCGAAAACCGGCCAGGCAGGGTCGACCGTGACCCCGAGCCGGTCGACCCAGTCGTGGCGTTCGGAGAGCCCGAGTTGTTCCAGGGCAAGCTGTCCGTAGAGGGTCAGGGGGAAACCGGCGGCCGTGCGCAGCATCGCCTCGGCGTCGTCGTCGTGGTCGATGCGGGCGTAGATGTGGGCGGCCCAGTACGCACCGGCGGCGGTTTCCCACGTGCTTCCGGGAGTCACCGCCGCCTGCCCGAAGTGCTCAAGCGCGGAATAGGTGAGGTCGAGCCTGAGAGCCGCCAGCCCGGCGCGCAGATGGATCCACGAGAACCCCGGCTCCACGGACGTGCTGGCGGCCGCGGCCAGCGTGAAGGCGCGCCAGTAATCGCCATCCGCGTAGTAGCCGATGGCGATCCGGCCCTCAAGCTGGGCAACGTCCTCGGGCGAGAGGTTGTGGGGCTCGCCGTGGAGGCGCGACAGGGCGGCGTCATACCTGCCGCGGGTCACCAGGCGGATGATCTCCTGCGCGAGCTTCCGTTCCGCCGGCGTGTCCCCGATTTTCAGGGCATGGCTGGGCCAGTCGGGACCGTAACCGCCGAGGCGCCGCACGCGTTCCGGCGGCGGCGGCTTGGCGTCGTCCGGACCCTGGCGCCGGAGTGCGAGGCGGTGGATCAGGCGCGCGCCTGGGTGATCGGCGTAGGCGTCGAGCCATCCGGCGAGGTCGGCGAACGACGACCGGTACTCCGTCGGGTGCATCAGTTTCTGGTAGCGCACGTGGCCGAGCAGGACGTGGTCCCGGAGCAGCGCGATTTCGTTTTCCGCGGCCGCCCAGTCGCCCCGCTCCTGCAGGGCAAAGATGCGTCGGTAGCGGGCAGCATCTTCCCGTGACAGCACCAGCGGAACGCCGGCCCGCAGGAGTTCCTCGGTGACCTGCGCCAGCGGCTTGACCGCTGCGTTGGGTTCGGCCGCCGCGCTCCAGGCGATCGCGCTGGCGGCCACAAACACGGCTAGTCGTGAAACTGCAACCATGCGACGCGACGTCCTCCGTACGCGGAGAGGGTAGCGCAGGCGGGCCCAAGCCCGCGCGCCGCGCCGAATCCGCGCTCCGGACGGCATGGCCGCCGGCGCCGTCCGGCGCGGGCCGGTGCCGGGCCCGCTGATGGTCTGCAGCACCGTTGCCGCCCGCTGGAGTCTCTCGTACTCTCTGGCCGGCCGGAGTGGCCAATCATCGGGATCAGGGCTCCATGAACAAGGTGTACGAGGATGCTGCCGTGGCGCTGGATGGGCTGGCTGCTGACGGCATGACGGTGATGGCCGGCGGCTTTGGGCTCTGCGGCATTCCCGAGAACCTGATTCTTGCGCTCAAGGACACGGGCGTGCGGGACCTCACGGTCATCAGCAACAATGCCGGTGTGGATGGTGCCGGACTGGGGCTTCTGCTCGAGACCCGGCAGGTCCGCAAGATGATTTCCAGCTACGTGGGCGAGAACAAGATCTTTGCCCAGCAGTATCTCGACGGAATCCTGGAGCTTGAATTCAATCCGCAGGGGACGCTGGCGGAACGGATCCGCGCCGGCGGCGCCGGAATTCCCGCGTTCTACACGGCGAGCGGCGCCGGAACGGTCGTGGCCGATGGCAAGGAGACCCGCACGTTCAACGGGCGGGCGTACGTCATGGAAACGGGACTCGTTGCCGACCTCGCCATCGTGAAAGCCTGGAAGGGCGATACCAAGGGCAACCTGATCTATCGCAAGACCGCCCGGAACTTCAATCCGATGATGGCCACCGCCGGCAAGGTCACGGTCGCCGAGGTCGAGCACCTCGTCGAACCGAGCGAGCTCGACGGCGACCAGGTCCACACGCCCGGGATCTACGTCGACCGCATTCTGCAGGGGCCCAGCTACAGTCGGGTGGTCGAGCACCGGACCACCCGGCCCCGGTCCTGAGCGCGCGAACGGAGGCGATCATCATGCCTTGGAATCGAACTGACATCTGTGCCCGTGCCGCACAGGAACTCCAGGACGGGTTCTACGTGAACCTCGGGATCGGGATGCCGACGGAGGTGGCGAACTTCGTGCCCGAGGGGGTCGACATCACGCTCCAGAGCGAGAACGGACTGCTTGGCATGGGTCCGTTTCCGTACGACGACGAAGTCGACCCTGACCTGATCAATGCCGGCAAGCAGACCGTATCCGAGCTTGCCGACTCCAGCTATTTCTCGAGCGCCGAGAGTTTCGCCATGATTCGGGGCGGGCACGTGGATCTCTCCATCCTCGGCGCCATGCAGGTTGCGGCCAATGGCGACCTCGCCAACTGGACCATCCCGGGAAAGATGGTCAAGGGCATGGGCGGCGCGATGGACCTTGTCGCCGGCGTCCGCCGGGTCATCGTGGTGATGGAACACGTTGCCCGCGACGGCAGTCCGAAACTGCTGAAGACCTGCACCCTGCCGCTTACGGGGCAGGCGTGCGTCGATCTCGTGATCACGGATCTCGGGGTCTTCGTGCCGAAGGACGGGGTGGTCCGGGTCGTGGAACTGGCGCCGGGCGTGCAGTTCGGCGAGGTCGAGGCCAAGACCGGGGCGCCGCTGGCCGAAGCGCTCCGCGCCGCCTGAGCATGTGGCGCGCCCTGCAGGACTCGAACCTGCGACCTGCGGTTTAGAAGACCGCTGCTCTATCCGCCTGAGCTAAGGGCGCCCACCTAGACACTACCGGCTGCACCGAGCGGTTGCACCGCGCCGCGCCGCCGCAGCAACGGGTGTGGCTGCATCGGCTCGGGGGCTGCGGGGCCGCCCCCGTCGGGTCCCGGGGCTAGTCGGCGAATACACCGGTTTCCCCGTCGGGGAGCGGCACCTCGAACGCGTTCAGGATGTACGAGATAAGCGTGTAGTAACCGACGAGCGTGACGAGTTCGACCAGTCCGTCGTCGCCGACGACCGCGCGGGCGCTCCGGTACGTGGTCTCGTCCACCTTGCCGTCCTTCAGGAGCGCTGCGGCCACGTCGTACGCGGCTTGCTCGACGGGATCCGACAGGGAAGGGGGCTCCCCGTTCAGAATGGCCGTGAGGGTGTCTTCGGGGACGCCTTCCTGCCGGGCGATCCGGGCGTGGGCCCACCATTCGAATTCGGCTCGCCAGGTCGCACCCGCTGTCAGGATCGCGATTTCACGGGCAGCGGCGGGCAGCCTGCCGCGGAACCGGAGCTGCTCGCCCAGGGCCAGCACGCTCTCTCCCAGGTCCGGACGATGGGCCCAGGCGTTGAACGGACCGGCCAGGCCGCCGCGCGAATCGATGAAGGTGGCGGGCGTGTGGTGCCGTGCACGTTCGCCACCGGTGACGGCGTCGAAAACGACCCGCTGTGCGGCGGTGGCCTCCTGAAGAGTGATGGGGGGAAGTCGACTCATGCTTGGTGCTCCAGTCCCGGCTGGCTCATCCGGGTCGGTGATTGCCACGAATCGGGACCGCCCCGGGGTCGTGACCGATGCCGGGGTGGCCAGTGAAGCGGCGCCGGCGTGACGGCCGCGCCCGGCGGTTCACATCGGGGGCAGGGGCCGGAAATTGTCGGCGTAGGTCTGCTGTCCCGGCCGCTGATCGGCCGGATCGGCGATTTCGTACCGCAGCCCGTGCGTCTCCGCGAACCGGACCGCGGAGGCCCGGCTCGGGAACGTCATGGTGACCTGCTCGGCCGTGTCGTTGGACGCGGTCCAGCCCATCAGGGTTTCCACGCTCTGTGGCACCCTGGCCAGGAATTCCAGGCGCCAGCGGCGGGTCTTGCGCAGGCCCGACTGCATGGCCGTCCGCGCTGGGCGGTAGATCCGGACGTCCGCCATAGACGACTCCCTGTGGTCGGGGCGGCGTGATTTGAACACGCGACCCCCTGCTCCCAAAGCAGGTGCGCTACCAGGCTGCGCTACGCCCCGTGGCCCGCAGGCTACCCGAAGTTCGTATCAGGCGCTGCCGTCAAACGCCAGCCGGACGCCGCAGAGGATATGCCGCGTCGCGGGCGGGTAGTAGTTGCGGAACGCGGGGCGCCGGACTTCCGGCTCGCTCAGGCGGCTGCCACCCTTCAGCACGAAGTGCCGTCCGTCGAACCATGGCAGCGAGTACTCGCGGTAGGGGAACGGCCGGAACCCGGGATAGGGATGGAAGCGGTTGGCGCACCACTCCCAGACGCGGCCGGTGTCGTGGAGCAGACCGGCCCGCCGGGCGGTCTCCCATTCATGCTCGTGCGGCAAACGTCCACCGCGAAACCGCGCGTAGGCGCCGGCTTCGTGACGACTCACGCCGGCGACGAATTCGCCGGGGTCGTCCGGAACGGCGCCCTGCCATGCATCCGGTGCTTCGACTTCCGTTCGCGTCTGCCAACGCCAGCCTTCCGGTGTCCACCACCGGGGATCGCGGTACCCGCCGGCGACGACAAACGCCTCCCATTCGCGATTGGTGACCGGCCGCTGCGCGATGCGGAAATCGCGCAGCCGGACCCGGGCACGCGGGAGCTCGTTGTCGTGCGCGCGGGCCGGATCGGCGCTGCCGACGGGCACGACTGCGCCAGGCAGCGACCGGGTCGGCGCATCAACCGAGCCCGGGTGCCCGGGCCCGGCTGCCGGCTGGCCGGGGGTGCGCACCCGGCCGGCGGCCGTGCGAACGGTCTCGAGATGCTGGGCGTGATGCGAGACGAGGAAATGCAGGATGCGGTCATCCGCGCGCAGCGGGTCCGCCGCGTCCGGATCGCGCACCTTGCAGAGGAGTGCCCAGTTGCGCTGCATCGTTTCGTTCGACCACCGGAGCAGCTCGGCGCGCCGCGGCAGCAGGCCTCCCCGGGCGGATTTCGGTGCGAGTTCCGGCAGGCAGCGTTGCGCGAGGCGATCTCGGATCGCGTGATCGGCCAACAGGGCGGAACGGATCCACACGCATTCGACGAACACGCAGTGTTCGAGATGCCACCCGATCGGACTGAGGTCGGGGTGCGCCTGGTCGCGCAGGCGGTCCTCGCTCTGCGCGGCAGCGGCACCGAGGAGCGCCCGCTGCAGGTCGTGCCAGCGACCAAGGGGATCGTGGGCCGGGCTCACAACGGCTGGGTCTCGATGCCGGTGCCCGCGATCACGACGAGATGGCCCGACGGCACGCGTTTCCAGGACGTATCCTGGTCGAACGGTTCCGAAGCCACCAGCAGGCCGTCGGCGAACGCTGGGTGGCGCACGGCGGTGTACAGGCTGGGCGCGGGGCGTCGGCCGACGGCGTGACGGGTGGCGACGATCAGGTCGGGCGTGGCTGCGATCACGTTCAGCAGCGCATCCGCATCTCGTGGAAGCAGATGGGACAGGATCTTGAATGCCTGGCGCACGGCTCCGGGCAGGTCATCGCCCGGGAGCTCCCACTGTCGGCGCACCAGCGCGAACAGGAGTTCGGAATCGCTCGAACCCCGGATGGTTGCCTCAAGTCCGGGGGGCAGGAGCTGGCGCAGGCGCGGGCGCACCGTGCCCAGGAACTGCTCGATGTAGCCGTTGTGCGAGAACAGCAGACCGTCCGCCTGAAACGGGTGGGTGTTCTCGTGGTGCACGGGCAGGGGCGGCGTGGCGCTCCGGACGTTGGCGACCCAGACTGGCCGTGTCAGCGCGCTTGCCAACTGCGGTAGGTTGGGATCCTGCCAGACCGGGAGCGTGCTTCGGTAATGGCCGGGACTCCGGTCGTCGTTGAACCAGCCGAAGCCGTAGCCATCGGCGCACACGAGGGTCCGTTCGAACTCGCGGGCGGCATGGCTCTGGACCACGAGCGAGTGCGCCGGCCGGGTCAGGAAGGCGTCCAGGCGGCACGGGGGGCCGAGGTAGGCGGCGTGACGGCACATGTGGCTCTTCGAACGGCGGGGGCGAACGCGCGGCGGGGTTCGGATGGCGGCCCGGGCGCATCGCGGGGGCCGGGGATGCGGTGGGCGCCGACTATAGGCGCCGCGTGATCGTCCGTCTCGGGTTCGGTCGGCCGGGCGCGGGCCCGGCCTGCGGCAGGCGATTTCGGTGCTGACAGTGCTCTGCGCCGGGGTCGTAGGCGATGGCTCGCGCGGACGTCTGGCCGCGGCCTCCCCACCCCCCGATAGGGGTACTAACTACCGTCTGCAGTTACGTTTCCGGCTCTGTCGGCGGGGCCTGCCGGGGGTCTCCCAGTATTTCGCATCGTCGGTCAATCTGGTAGGCTGAAACCGGACAGCCGGCGGCCGCAGTCTCCCCGGCGCGCCAGATACCGGGCCAGTCAGAGGGAATGCGCCGCATGGCCCTAGCGAAGATTGCGTTGGTGGGCGGCGGCCAGATCGGCGGGACGCTCGCGCACCTGGCCAACCTGCGCAACCTCGGCGACGTTGCGCTGTTCGATATCCAGAAGGGGATGGCGGCGGGGAAGGCGCTCGATCTTGCGCAGTCGACGCCCGTGTCGGGGTCCGACGGCACGGTTGTCGGGGGCGGTTCGTACACCCTGCTCCGGGGTGCGGACGTGGTGATCGTGACGGCCGGAGTCCCCCGCAAACCCGGCATGAGCCGGGACGACCTCCTGGGGATCAACGCCCGCGTGATGCGGGACGTGGGGACGGGAATCAAGACGCACTGTCCGGGCGCGTTCGTCATCTGCGTCACGAATCCGCTCGACGCGATGGTCTTCGAGCTGCGCCGCGCCAGCGGGCTGCCGCACCGGAAGGTGGTCGGCATGGCGGGCGTGCTCGACAGCGCCCGCTTTCGGCACTTCCTCGCCGAGGAGATGGACGTGTCGGCACGCGACGTCTCGGCGTTCGTGCTGGGCGGGCACGGGGACACGATGGTGCCGCTGGTTCGGTACTCGACGGTGGCCGGGATTCCGGTCCCGGAACTCGTGCGGATGCAGTGGACGACGCAGGAGCGCCTCGACGCGATCGTGCAACGGACGCGCGACGGCGGTGCCGAGATCGTGAATCTGCTCAAGACGGGGTCCGCCTTCTACGCGCCGGCGCACGCCGCCCTCGAGATGGCCGAGGCCTATCTGCATGATTCGCGCCGCGTGCTTCCCTGCGCCGCATGGCTCCGCGGGGAATACGGCGTGCGCGGACTGTACGTGGGCGTCCCCGCGGTGATCGGCGCGCGCGGGGTCGAACGGGTCGTGGAGGTCGAGCTTGACGCCAGGGAGCGCGCGCAGTTCGACCAGTCGGTGGAAGCGGTCAAGGGATTGCTGGCGGCACTGCGGAAGGCAACGCGCGCGAAGTGAACGTTCACGAGTATCAGGCCAAGGAGATCCTGGCCGGATTTGGAGTGCCCGTCCTGCGCGGCCGGATCGCCTATACGGCGGAAGAGGCGCGCGCGGCGGCCGAAACGCTGGGGGGGGGCGTCTGGGCCGTGAAGGCGCAGGTGCATGCCGGCGGCCGCGGCAAGGCCGGCGGCATCAAGGTGGCCCGGTCGGTGGAAAAGGTGGCGGCGGCGGCCGAGGAACTGATCGGCAAGCGCCTGGTCACGCCGCAGACCGGGGCCGAAGGCACCGAGGTCAGCCGGGTGTATGTCGAGGAAGGCGCCTCGATCACGGCCGAGCGGTACCTTGGGATGACGCTCGACCGCAAGCGCGGCCGCTATGTCGCCATGGCGTCGACCGAGGGCGGTGTGGAGATCGAGCAGGTGGCCGCGACGACGCCGGACAAGATCCAGACCGTCGTCATCGACCCCGCGGTCGGCATGCGGGCCTACCAGGCGCGGGAACTCGCCTTCGCGCTGGATCTCGAGCCCGATGCGCGCCGTTCCGCCGAGCGGACAATCCTGGCGCTGGCGGAAGCCTTCATCGCAACGGATGCCAGTCTCGTCGAAATCAATCCGCTGGCGGTCGTCGAGGGGGGCACGGTGCTGGCCCTCGACGCCAAGATGAACTTCGACGACAACGCGCTGTTCCGGCATCCTGACATCGGCGAACTCCGCGACGAAACCGAGGAGGATGCGCGCGAGACCGAGGCGACCAACTACGGCCTGAGCTACATCAAGCTCGACGGCAACATCGGGTGCATGGTGAACGGCGCCGGCCTGGCGATGGCCACCCTCGACCTGATCACCTTCGAGGGCGGGCAGCCGGCCAACTTCCTCGATGTCGGCGGCGGCGCCACCGAGGAGCGGGTATCGCAGGCGTTCAAGATCATTCTTTCCGACCCGGACGTGGAGGCCGTGCTGGTCAACATCTTCGGCGGGATCATGCGCTGCGACACGATCGCCGAGGGCATCGTCGGAGCGGTGCGGGAGGTGAGCCTGCACGTGCCGCTGGTCGTGCGGCTCGAAGGCACCAATGTCGATCTCGGCACGCGGATTCTGGCGGAGTCGGGATTGGCGATCACCACCGCGGGCGACCTCGGGGACGCGGCCCGGAAGATTGTGGCGGCGACCCGCGGGGCTGCCTGATGGCAATTCTCGTGAACAGCCGGACCCGGGTCATCTGCCAGGGCTTCACGGGCGCCCAGGGGACCTTCCATTCGGAACAGGCGATTGCCTATGGCACCCGGATGGTCGGCGGCGTGACGCCGGGCAAGGGGGGCGGCACGCACCTCGGGCTGCCGGTGTTCGATACGGTCCGCGAGGCCGTCGCCGAGACCGGTGCCGACGCGACCGTGATCTACGTGCCGCCGCCGTTCGCGGCGGATGCGATCCTGGAAGCCGCGGACGCCGGGGTGGCGCTGGCCGTGTGCATCACGGAAGGCATCCCCGTCCTCGACATGGTGCGGGTCCGGCGGGTGCTGGAAGGGTCGGGCACCCGTCTGGTGGGCCCGAACTGCCCGGGGGTGATCACCCCGGGGGCCTGCAAGATCGGCATCATGCCGGGGCACATCCACCTGCCCGGCAGTGTCGGCATCGTGTCGCGTTCCGGCACCCTGACCTATGAAGCCGTTGCCCAGACGACGGCGGCGGGACTCGGGCAGTCCACCTGCGTCGGGATCGGCGGCGATCCGGTTCCCGGGACCTCGTTCGTGGACGTCCTCGAGGCGTTCGTCGCGGATGACGCCACGCATTCGATCGTGCTCATCGGCGAGATCGGCGGGGTCGCGGAGGAGGAAGCCGCCGAGTTCCTCCGGAGTGCCGGCAGCGACAAGCCGGTCGTCGCGTTCATTGCCGGGCGGGCGGCACCGCCCGGCCGCCGGATGGGACATGCCGGCGCCATCATCGCCGGCGGGTCGGGTGGCGCGGACGCGAAGATCGAGGCGCTTCGCGAGGCGGGGGTCTCGGTGGTGGATTCGCCCGCCGAAATCGGTGCCACCATGGCACGTGTCGCTGCCAGTTAACGGGTGCGGGGCACCCGCGCCCGCCCAGAGGAGAGGGTCAGCGTGACGATCGTCGACGGTTCCGGTGCGCGTCAGGAAGAACTCCAGCGTCTCTACGCGGCCTTTACGGCCGACCCCGAAGCGGTTGATCCGGCGTGGCGCAGCTTCTTCGGCGCCCTGGCGCCGTCCGCCGTGGAATGGCTGGAGGAACCGCCGCTCTCCCCGACGGGGCCCCCCGTGGGAAGCCCGCCGGCGGCGATGCTGGAGGGCACCCGGGACTCGATCCGCGCCCTCATGCTGATCCGCGCGTTTCGCGTGCGCGGCAACCTGCAGGCGAACCTGGACCCGCTCGGGCTGGCGCCCGTCACACCGCATCCGGAACTCGACCCGGCGAGCTACGGATTTACGCCGGCGGACTACGACCGGCCGATCTTCATCGACTACGTACTGGGGCTCGAGTGGGCGACCCTCCGCGAGATCATGCGAATTCTCGAGGAGACCTACGCCGGGACCATCGGCGTGCAGTTCATGCACATCCAGGATCCCGACCGGAAGGCCTGGATCCAGCGCCGCATCGAATACAAGGATGCCGGCCCGGACTTCACCGATCTCGGCAAACGGACGATTCTCGAACGCCTGACGGACGCTGAAACGTTCGAGCGGTACCTGGCCCGCCGCTTCACGGGCACCAAGCGCTTCGGCCTGGAAGGTGGCGAGTCCATGGTCCCGGCGATCGAGCAGATCATCAAGCGGGGGGGCGCGCTCGGTCTCGAGGAGATCGTGCTGGGCATGGCGCACCGCGGCCGGCTGAACATGCTGGCCAACGTGCTCAACAAACCCCTGGAGGCCATCTTCGCCGAGTTCCGGGGCGCACCGGCGCTCCCGCCGGGGATCGATGCCGCGGGCGACGTCAAGTACCACCTCGGCACCTCGGCCGACCGCACCATGGGCGACGTGACCATGCATCTCTCGCTGACGGCCAACCCGTCCCATCTCGAGGCGGTGAACCCGGTGGTCGTGGGGAAGGTTCGCGCCAAGCAGTCCATGCTGCCGGGGGAGGTGGCACGGAAGCAGGTGGCCGGGCTCACGCTGCACGGCGACGCCGCGTTCGCCGGGCAGGGGCTGGTGTCGGAGACTCTCGGGCTCTCGCAGCTGGAAGGCTACAACAGCGGGGGGACGATCCACTTCATCATCAATAACCAGATCGGCTTCACCACCAACCCGGTGCATTACCGGCCGGGCCCCTGGTGCTCGGATGTGGCCCTGATGGTGCAGACGCCGATCTTCCACGTGAACGGCGACGATCCTGAGGCGGTCGTCTACGCCGCCCGGGTGGCGACGGAGTACCGGCAGCGGTTCCAGTCGGACGTCGTCATCGACATGATCTGCTATCGCCGGTTCGGCCATAACGAAGGAGACGAACCCGCGTTCACGCAGCCCCTCATGTACCAGCGCATCGCCGAGCATCCCACGACGCGGGAGATATACGCGCGCAAGATGGTGCAGGAGGGCGTGGTCACGGCGACCGAGGCGGACGCCATGGTGACCGCCTGTCAGGATCGCCTGGACCAGGCGTATTCAGCCAGCGAATCGTACGTCCCGAACAAGGCCGATTGGCTGGAGGGCGCATGGGAGGGATTCGTCGGCGAGGCCGGGCCGGGTTCGCGGCGGGGCAAGACCGGCGTGGATCTGGCCCGCCTGCAGGACATCGGTCGACGGGCCTCGACCCCGCCCGAAGGATTCGAGGTGCACGGCAAGATCGCGCGGCAGCTGAACCGCCGCATTGAATGCATCGAGATGGGCCGCGACATCGACTGGGCCACCGGCGAGATGCTCGCCATCGGGTCGCTCCTCGCCGAGGGCGTGCCGGTCCGGATGTCCGGGCAGGACTGCGGCCGCGGTACGTTTTCGCAGCGGCATGCGGTACTGGTCGATCAGCGCGATGAAACCCGGGTCGTGCCGCTGAACGGGATTTCCGGGACCCAGGCAGAGTTCGAGATCGTGGACAGTCCGCTGGCCGAGGCGAGTGTCCTTGGTTTCGAGTACGGCTACTCGCTCGCGGCGCCCAAGACGCTGGTGATCTGGGAAGCGCAGTTCGGCGACTTTGCCAACGGCGCGCAGGTCATCATCGACCAGTTCATCTCCTCGGGGCAGTCCAAGTGGCTACGCATGTCGGGCCTCACGATGCTGCTGCCGCACGGTTACGAGGGGCAGGGCCCGGAGCATTCCTCGGCCCGGATCGAGCGCTTCCTGCAGCTGGCTGCGGACGACAACCTGCAGGTCGTCAACTGCACGACGCCGGCCAACCTGTTCCACGTGCTGCGGCGCCAGATGCGGCGGAAGTTCCGCCGTTCCCTCATCATCTTCACGCCGAAGTCGCTGCTCCGGCACAGGCGCGCGGTCTCGGACCTCGCCGCGTTCGGTCCTGAGTCCAGCTTTCACCGCGTGCTGGGCCAGGCGAACGGGCCGGACCCGGCCGACGTCAGGCGGACCGTGTTCTGTTCGGGGAAGGTGTACTTCGACCTGCTGGCGGCCTGGGAGCAGAGCGACGGGCGGACCCGGGACACGGTCCAGATCGTGCGGATCGAGCAGTACTACCCGTTCCCGCTCGAGTCGGTGAAGGAGGTGCTCTGGGAATCCCCGCAGGCCGGGGTCGTCTGGTGCCAGGAGGAGCCCGCCAACATGGGGGCGTGGCCCTACATCTACCCCCTTCTCCACGATGCCATGGAACAGGCTGAAATGGCCGGGCGGCCAGCGTACGTCGGGCGCGCACCGGCGGCGTCGCCGGCGACCGGTCTCTACGCCTCGCACATGTCGGAGCAGGGCGATCTCGTCCGCCGCGCCCTGACCCTGCCGCCCGCCGCCGATTGACGGGGATCCGCTATGGCCATCGACGTCGTCGTTCCCGCCCTGGGTGAATCGATCAGCGAAGCCACGGTCCTGAACTGGCGCAAGAACCCGGGCGATCCGGTGGCCCGGAACGAGATCCTGGTCGAACTCGAAACCGACAAGGTGACGGTAGAGGTGGAGGCGCCGGAAGACGGCGTCCTGCTCGAGATCTCGGCCGGTGACGGCGACGACGTGGAGGTGGGCGCGGTGATCGCCCGGATCAGCGCGGCGGACGCATCACCGGGCAAGTCGCCGGAGACCGCTGTGTTGGCCGTCCCGCAGCCAGCAGCCCCCGCCGCAGCGGCCGCCGACTCCGAACTGGAAGTGGCCACCGAAGCACCGGTCCCCGATGATTCCGGGGACGATCCGGCCGCGGCCGCCACCCTGGACCGCCCGGACCCGTCCGGGCCCGCCGGGGACCAGGCTCGCACCGAGGATCCCGCTCCGCCCGCGGCGGCCGAAGGACCGGCACCGGAGCCGTCGCCGCCACTTCCGGACCCGGCGCAGGTGCGCCGCAGCGGTCAGGGCGACCGCATCACCGCCGACGATCTCAGGGAGTTCCTGGGCGCTCCGGATCGGCCCCTGTCCCCGGCGGCGCGCCGGGCGGCGCGCGAGCATGCGGTCGATCCCGCCGCCATCACGCCGACGGGTCCAGGCGGGCGGATCCTGAAGGCTGACGTGTTGGCAGCGGCCGGCGACGCGCCCGCCCCCGGTCCACTCCCCGGGGCGGAGCCGGTGCCCGCGCCGGTTGACGGCGGGCCCGCTGCGCCGCCGGCGCCAGTCACGGCCGCACTGGAACCCGCCGGCGAGGCCGGCGGCCCGTCCGGTCCGGAGGCCCCCCCTTTGGCAGGGTCCCCGGCCGCGCTCGCTTCGGCGGACACGCGGCGGGTTCCGATGTCGAGGCTCCGCCGCCGGTTGGCGGAGCGTCTGAAGGAAGCGCAGAACACGGCCGCCATGCTGACCACGTACAACGAGGTCGACATGGGTCCAGTGATGGATCTGCGAAAGGCGAGCGGCCCGGCGTTCGAGCAACGGCACGGGGTACGGCTGGGACTGATGTCGTTCTTTGTGAAGGCCAGCGTGTCGGCGCTGCGGACAGTGCCCGAGGTCAACGCCGAAATCGACGGTACCGATATCGTCTACAAGGACTTCTACGACATCGGGGTGGCCGTGAATACCGACCGGGGGCTCGTCGTGCCGGTCATCCGGGAGGCCGATCGCAAGGGGTTCGCCGATATCGAGCGGGAGATCCGCAGGTTCAGCGAGCGTGCCCGTGCCGGGGCGCTGGAAGCGCATGAGCTCGAGGGCGGCACGTTCACGGTGTCGAACGGCGGCGTCTATGGTTCGCTGATGTCGGCACCGATCCTCAATCCGCCGCAGTCGGGCATTCTCGGCCTGCACCGGATCCAGGACCGGCCGGTGGCCCGTGCCGGGCAGGTGGTCATCCGGCCGATGATGTACCTGGCGTTGTCGTACGATCATCGGATCGTGGACGGCAAGGGCGCGGTCACGTTCCTGGTACATCTTCGCGACCTGCTCGAGCAGCCGGCGGCGCTCGCGCTCGATACCTGACATGCCCCAGCACGATCTGATCGTGATCGGCGGCGGCCCCGGCGGCTACGTCGCGGCCATCCGGGCCGCCCAGCTCGGTCTCGACGCGGCCTGCGTGGACGCGCGGGCGGCACTTGGCGGTACCTGCCTGAACGTCGGCTGCATCCCGTCGAAGACCCTTCTCCACAGCTCGCATCTGTTCGCAGAAGCGGGCGGGCTCGGCGCCCGCGGCATCCGAACGGGACCGGTGGAGCTCGACCTGGCCGCGATGATGGCGGACAAGGACGACGCCGTGCGTGCGCTCACCGGGGGGATCGATCAGCTCTTCCGGAAGTACGGAGTCAGCCGCTACGAGGGAACGGCGAGACTGGCCGGCGACGGCCGCGTGATCGTCGACGGGAAGGACGCCGGCGAATTCGCCGCCGAGCACATCGTCATCGCCAGCGGCTCGGATCCCAGCCCGCTGGCCGGCGCGGATGTGGACGAGGACCGGATCGTGTCCTCAACGGGCGCACTCACCTTTGCGGAAGTCCCGGACACCTTGATCGTCGTGGGTGCCGGGTACATCGGTCTCGAGCTGGGCTCGGTCTGGCGGCGCCTGGGCTCCAGCGTGACGGTGGTCGAGTTCCTCGACCGGATCGTGCCCGCCATGGATCAGGAAATCGCCCGCCGGTTCCACCGGGCGCTGGCCGGGCAGGGGCTCGCGTTCCGGCTCGGTTCGAAGATCACGTCGGCACGCGTGTCCGCCGACGGCGTCACGCTCGGCGTCGAGCCCGCTGCGGGCGGTGATGCCGAGACGTTGCGGGCGGACCGCGTCCTGGTCGCGACAGGCCGGAGACCCCGGACGGACGATCTCGGGCTTGTGTCAGCGGGCGTCGACCTGGACACGGAGGGCCGAATCCGGGTGGATGAACGCTATCGGACATCCGTTGCCGGCGTCTACGCGATCGGAGATGTCACCGCGGGACCCATGCTGGCCCACAAGGCCAGCCAGGAAGGTCATGCGCTGGCGGAATTGCTTGCCGGACACACGGCCAGCGTCAACTACGGGGCAATTCCATCGGTCGTGTACACGGAACCCGAGGTGGCCTGGGTCGGGGCCACGGAAGATGAACTCAAGGAGCATGGAACCGCCTACAAGAAGGGGCGTTTTCCATTCACCGCCAATGCACGCGGCCGCACCACGGGGCAGACCGAGGGCATGGTGAAGATCCTCTCGCACGGGGACACGGACCGGATTCTCGGTGTGCACATCATCGGTGCATCGGCCGGGGAGCTGATCGGCGAAGCCGTGCTGGCCATCGAACTGGGGGCGTCTGCGGAGGATCTGGCGCTGACCTGCCACGCGCATCCGACGCTTTCCGAATCCGTTCGTGAGGCTGCCGCTGCCGCTGCCTACGGCAAGGCCCTGCACGCCTAGACGATCGGGCCCGCGCGCCGAGCGTCCCGCCGGGGGGTCCGGACCGCGCGCCGGTAGCGTTGGTGGGTCGAACACGGCCGAATGCGGGCCCGAAGCTACCGGATAAACGAGAGCCCACGCCATGCGACGCCTCGAAGAAAAGGTCGCGGTGATCACCGGAGCAGGCCATGGCATCGGTGCTGCCATTGCCCGCGCGTTCGCCGCCGAGGGCGCGGCCGTGCAGTGCCTGGACGTCGACCCTGCTGCGGCAGGCGCGGTTGCGGCCGAGCTTATCGACGCGGGCGGGCGGGCCCTGGCCGGGGCCTGCGATGTCCGCGATTCCGAATCGGTGGACGCAGGCGTCTCGGCTGCGGTCGCTGCGTTCGGCCGGCTCGATGTCGTGGTGGCCAATGCAGCCACGGATACGCCGCGGGTCACCGTCGACGCGTTGTCGCTGGACGACTGGCGCGACGCCCTCGACGTGAATCTCACGGGCGCGTTCCTGCTGTGCAAGCACGCCTTGCCGCGGTTGCGCGCGCAGGGAGCCGGTTCGATCATTCTCCTGGCGTCGCAGATGGGTCGGGTTGCCGACCGCGGACAGGCTGCCTACTGCGCGACCAAGGGGGCCGTCGTGCAGCTGGCGAAGGTCATGGCCATCGATCACGCCGGAGAGGGCATTCGCGTCAATGCCCTCTCCCCCGGGGGCACGGCCACCGGGCGGCTGGCGCGGCGGTTCGGGACACTGGAGCGAGCGGAAGCGGAGTGGGGCCGGGTGCACCCGGTTGGCCGGCTTGCCCGACCGGAGGAGATCGCCCGGGCCGCGGTGTTCCTGGCGAGTGACGAATCGTCGTTCATGACGGGCGCCGACCTCCTGATCGACGGGGGGTACAGCGCCAGGTGAGTTCCCGCCGGGGCGGTGTTCCGTCGTCGCGCCCCGCGTGCCTTGGCGGTCTCGGGATGTCGTGGCGCCGGCCGCCCGGCGACCTGGCGGACTCGCGTCGTCTCCCGCCGCAATCAGGTCAGCGCCTGGCCCTGGGATGCGTGCGTTCGAAGGTCGCGCGCAGTTGCGGGTCGGCGACTTCGGTATAGCGTTGCGTGGTGGAAAGGCGGGCGTGGCCCAGCAGTTCCTGCAGGACCCGTAGGTCGCTGCCCCCCTCGAGCAGGTGCGTCGCGAAGCTGTGCCGGAGCGCGTGCGGCGTGGCCGTGTCGGGTAGTCCCAGCTGCGCGCGGATCTCCTGCAGGCGCCGCTGCACCGCCCGGGCGCCCAGGCGCCGTCCGCGCGCGCCGAGGAACAGCGGATCGCCCGGGGCCCCGTCAGGCGCCGCTGCTAGGTAGCGCTCGATGCCCTCGCGCACCGGGGCCAGCAGCGGGACCAGGCGTTCCTTCTCGCCCTTCCCGCGAATGTGCAGGACATCACGGCTCCGGCCGACATCGGACCGATTGAGCGAGAGCGCTTCGTTGATGCGGAGTCCCGCCCCGTACAGGAGCAGGAGGATGGCCTGGTCCCGCAGGGCCTGCCAGCCGTCGGCGGGGGCTGCCGAGGCATCGATGACGGCCCGGACCTGATCGATACCGAGCGGTCGCGGCGCGCGCTTGGGCACGCGGGCCGGGCGGAGCGTGCGGAGGCCGACGCGCTCGAGTCCGTGATGGCGGGCGAGATGCACGAGAAACCCCAGCACGCTGGACCGCGCGCGCGCGACGCTGGCGGGCGCCAGCGGCCGGGGCGGCCGCATCAGGTATGCAAGCCAGGCGCGATAGTCCGCGGGTGCGAGCGTGTCCAGCACCGCCAGGCTGACGATCTCGCCGGTGTGTTCCGCCACGAACCGGAGGAATCGTGTGATGTCGTGGCGGTATGCGCTGACCGTGTGGTCGGAGAGCCGGCGTTCGCGGTGCAGATGGGCCAGGTACCCGCGCAAGCCGTCGACCACCGGCTCGGCGATGCCGTCCATCGGGTTCGCGCGTCCCGACATCAGTCGATGGCTCCGGCGGGGGGAGAGGGGGTCAAGCTGCCCGCCGGGCACCGCATGGATCCGTCCGTCTGACGCTATCCCCCGGCCGCCGCCTGGGCCTTCTCCCAGTCCGCGAGGAATGCGACCAGACCCTTGTCGGTCAGCGGATGCGCGACCAGCTGCCGGATCACGCCGGGTGGCAGCGTCGCGGCATCGGCGCCCAGCCTCGCCGCTTCAAGCACGTGTCCGGGACCACGGACCGATGCCACCAGAACTTCGGTCTTGAGCGTCCGCGGGTAGGATCGGTAGATGTCGACGACGTCACGGATCAGTGCCATCCCGTTCTGGCCGATGTCGTCGAGGCGGCCGACGAACGGGGAGACGAACCGAGCACCCGCCTTCGCTGCCAGCAATGCCTGCGGCGCCGAGAAGCAGAGGGTGACATTGACGTCGATCGGGTCGTCCTGGCCGGCGAGGATGTGGCAGGCGCGAAGCCCGTCCCACGTCAGCGGCACCTTGACCACGACGTTGGGGGCGATGCCTGCGAGTTCGCGACCCTGTTTCACCATGCCGTCGCACGAGGTCTCCGTGACTTCGGCGGATACCGGACCGGGCACCAGTCGGGTAATCTCCGTGATGACGTCCCTGATGTTCCGTCCGGTTCGCGCCACCAGGGAGGGGTTGGTGGTCACCCCGTCCACCAGCCCGGTGGCGGCCAATTCAGCAATCTGGCCTGTATCAGCGGTGTCGACGAACAGTTGCATGCGCGCACTCCCGTCCAGGAACGGATCAGTGCCGGAGGCCGGCGGTCTTGGCCAAGTCTAGCCGTTCGGCCGGGTCAAATCGCTTGCCCCGGGAACCCGCAGACAGCACCCCGATGTCGGACCGGCGTGTCGGCCGGGTGGCCGTCCTGCTGCCCCGGCCGTTGTCGAGGACTTTCGATTACCGCGTTGATCGCCCGGTGCCGGCGGGCACCTACGTGTCGGTGCCGTTCGGGAAACGCATCGAGGTGGGCGTGGTATGGGGCGCGGCCGCGGGTGAGGTGCCCGAGAGCCAGCTCCGGAACGTCCTTGCTGTCTCCGACCTGCCGCCGATGACGCCCCGTCTGCGTGAGCTGCTGGGATGGGTGGCTTCGTATGCGATGGCGCCGCTGGGCAGCGTGCTCAAGATGGCGATTCCGGTCGCTGGTGCGCTCATGCCGGCCCGGGCGGCCACCGGTTACCGGCTGGCGGAACCCCGGCCGGAGGGAGCCAGGCTGACCCCGGCGCGCCAGCGGGTGCTTGAGGTCCTGGCGGGCGCGGGCAGCGCGATGGCCGGAAGCGCGGTTCAGCGCGAAGCGCGCGTGAGTGCGGCAACGGTGCAGCGGATGCACCGGGCGGGATTCCTGGCTCCGGAACCGCTGGCGGCGGCGACGCTGCCGGGGGCGCCGTACGCCGGCGCCGGACCGGAGCTGAGCGCGGCACAGCGCCGCGCGGCCGGAACGATCGTTCGGCGGGTCCAGGCGCGAGATGCCCGGCCGGTGCTGCTGGGCGGCGTGACGGGCTCCGGCAAGACCGAGGTCTATTTCGAGGCCGTGGCTGCGTGCCTCGCGAGCGGTCGCCAGGTCCTGGTCCTCCTCCCCGAGATCGCGCTCGGACCGCAATGGCTGGCGCGGTTCGAGGCACGCTTCGGCACGGCGCCGGCGCGCTGGCATTCCGCCGTCCCCGGCAGCGAGCGTCGCCGCACTTGGCGGGGCGTGGCCGCCGGCACGGTGCCGGTGGTCGTGGGCGCGCGATCCGCCCTGTTCCTGCCCTTCCCGTCGCTCGGGCTGATCGTGGTCGACGAGGAACACGACGCCTCCTACAAGCAGGAGGATGGCGTGACCTACAACGCGCGCGACATGGCAGTCGTCCGTGCCGCCAAGGAGGGTGCGGCGATTGTCCTGGCCTCCGCCACGCCCTCGCTGGAGACGCATGTGAATGCGTGCGAGGGACGCTACCACGCGCTGG
Organism: Alphaproteobacteria bacterium; assembly: GCA_022825235.1. GTDB lineage: Bacteria > Pseudomonadota > Alphaproteobacteria > TMED109 > TMED109 > VXPW01. The sequence continues at coordinate 70,142 of JAJDYI010000026.1, forward strand.
CGCTGCCGCGCCGGTACGGTGGCGCGGAGCTTCCCGACATCGAGGCGGTGGACCTCCGCGAGCACCGGCCGGAGGCAGGATCGTGGCTGAGCGGGCCCCTCGTCGACGCCGTGGCGACGGCGCTTGAGCGCGGCGAGCAGGCGCTCCTGTTTCTCAACCGACGGGGGTACGCCCCCCTCACCGTCTGCCGGACGTGCGGCGGGCGGATCGGTTGCACCGCCTGCTCCACCTGGCTGGTGGAGCACCGCCGCAACGGGGTGCTGGCCTGTCACCACTGTGGCCATCGGATCCCGGTGCCCGAGGTGTGCCCCACGTGCGGCGTCGCGGATTCGCTGACCGCCTGCGGCCCGGGCGTGGAGCGCATCGAGGCCGAGTTGCGCCGCCGGTTTCCGGCCGTCGACCCGGCGGTGATGACCAGCGACACCATGCGGGGGCCGGCGGACGTGGCGCGGCTGGTGCGGAGCATGGAGGCGGGCACCACCCGGATCCTCGTGGGGACCCAGATGGCGGCCAAGGGGCACCATTTCCCGAGGTTGACAGTCGTCGGGGTGGTGGACGCGGACCTGGGGCTGGGGGGCGCCGATCTGCGGGCCGGCGAGCGCACGTACCAGCTGCTGACGCAGGTCGCCGGCCGGGCCGGCCGGGCCGACCTGCGCGGGCGCGTGCTGATGCAGACATGGGAGCCGGCGCATCCGGTGATGCAAGCGTTCCTGCGCGGCGACGGCCCCGGTTTTCTGCAAATGGAGGCGGCGGCCCGGGCGGAGGCGCGGATGCCGCCGTACGGGCGGCTCGTGGCCCTGGTCCTGACGGCGCGGGATTCATCGACCCTGGAGCGCTTCGGCCGCGCACTCGCCCGCGTCGTGCCGCCGCAGGAGGGGGTGGAGGTGTTCGGTCCGGCGCCGGCCCCGCTCGGGCGGATCCGCGGACGGTACCGGGCCCGGTTCCTCGTGCGCGGAGGCCGGGACCGGCGCCTGCAGGCCTACGTGCGGACCTGGCTGGGGTCAGTCCGGGTACCGGCGCAGGTCCGGATCAAGGTGGACGTCGATCCCTACAGCTTCCTGTAGCCCGATCTGGCGCGCGGTCAGTCGGTCCGGTAGCGGGCCAGCAACTCGGGATCCGGGTCGCAACCCAGACCCGGTTCATCGGGAAGCTCCAGGCGTCCGTTCCGGTCGGGCACCGTCCGGCCCCCGAACAGATCCGCCTCGAGGTCGACATAGAGGCGTTCCACGTAGGCTTCGGGGGCCTTGGTTGCGATCAGGTGGAGGCTCGCGAGAAAACCGGGCCCGAAGTACGGGGAATGCGGCGCCACCGCGGTGTCGGCGGCGTGGGTCGCCTCGCACACGGCCGCGAATTCCGCGACGCCCCCGACCTTGGTCACGCTCGGCTGTGTGTAGTCAACGGCCCGCGCGTCCAGCATGTGCTGGAACTGCCAGACGGTGCACAGGTTCTCGCCCGATGCCAGGGGCAGCCTGGCGTCGCGGGTCTCGGCCAGCAGCGGGAAATTCTCGGGCGGCCAGACCGGCTCCTCGAGCCAGAGCAGGTCGGCGTCCTGCAGGGGGCCAACGAGGTCACCGAGATCGTCCTCCCGCCAGCTGCAGTTGACATCGACCATCAGCGGGGTCTCGGCGCCAATGGCGTCCCGCGCGGCGAGGATCGGCGCCAGCGTGTCCTCGTGCAGCTTGATCCGGCCGTACCCGGCATCGCGGGCGGCGGCGGACACGTCCGCGGTCACCTTGGGATCGATGTACTTGAACAGGCTCGCATAGCACGGGAGTGAGGTGCTGCTCGTCCCGCCGAGCAGCGCGTGGAGCGGCTTGCCGGCCCGCTTGCCGGCGATGTCCCACAGCGCGATTTCCAGTCCAGACAGCGCGAACAGGGTGACGCCGTAGCGCCCGAACAGGTGAAAGATCACCTGGAGACGGTCCATGGTGCCGGCGATGTCGTCGGCCGGCAGCCCCGTCGCATGGGGTGCGACCATGGTCTCGAGCGCCGTCCGGACGGCCGGAATGCAGTTGTATCCGAAGCTTTCCCCCCAGCCGACGATCCCGTCGTCTGTTTCGACCCGCACGAGCAGGCAGGCGAGGGTGTTCCAGGTTTCCCCGCCGAAGCCGCTCGGCGGTCCGGCCTGGGTGAAGGGGACGTCGACGGTGACGGCTTCGACCGATGCAATCTTCATGCGCTGTCCTTCAGTTCGCTGACGACCTTGTCTACGGCGACCCGCAGATGGACCAGTTCGGTGGCGACCGAGACCATCGAGAACCCCATGTCGAGGAGGTCCCGGGCGTCCTGGATGCTGCCGGCCATCACGCCCGCGGGCTTGCCGGCCGCGGTGATCTTGGCCAGCGCCCGCTCGAGAGCCCGGCGCACCGAACCATGCTGGCGGTCGTGAATGACGCCGAGATCGGCCGCCAGGTCGCCGGGCCCGACGAACACCACGTCGACGCCGTCCACCGCGGCGATGTCGCTCGCCGCCTCGACGGCGGCGGCCGTCTCCACCTGCGCGACCAGACAGATGCGCTCGTCCGCTTCGCCCCAGTAGCCGGCATCGCGGCCGAACGCGTTGGCCCGGGTCGCGCCGGCGGCCCCCCGGGCGCCGGCCGGCGGATACCGCACCGACGCCACGGCTTCCCGCGCCTCGTCGGGGGTCTGGACGTAGGGCACCACGATCGTCTCGGCGCCGCTGTCGAGGATCCGCTTGATGGCGACGCGGTCGTTCCACCACGCGCGCACGGCGGCCGGGGTCGAGCCGCCCGCGGCGCACGCCTGCAGCTGCGCGATGATCTCGGCCGCGTCGTTGGGGGCGTGCTCCGAATCGATCACGACGAAGTCGAGGCCGGCGCCGGCCAGCACTTCGGTCGCGAGCGGACTTGCGAGGCTGGCCCACATCCCGACCTGGGGCGTGCCGGCCTGGAGGCCGGCCTTGAAGAGGTTGGTGCGGCTCATGGGCGGGTCTCCGAGCGCGCCGCCTGGATTTGGACGCCGCCGATCGCCTGTTCGGTGGGAATGACCTCGATTGTGGCGATGTTGACGCGCCAAGGTGCGTTGATCGCGTGGACCACGCACTCGGCCACGTCTCCGGCCTCGAGCAGGGTGAAGCCGCTGGTGAATTTCCGCTTGGCCTCCTCGTCGTCAAACGCGACGTCGAAGAACTCGGTCATCACACGACCCGGACAGATCTCGGTTACCCGCACCCCGCTGCCGGAGAGGTCCATCCGGAGGTCCTGGCTCAGCAGGTGAACGGCACCCTTGCTGGCACCGTAGACGACCGGCGCACAGCCGTGCAGCCCGGCCACCGAACCGATGTTGACGATGTGCCCGCGGGCCCGTTCGATCATCCCGGGCACCAGCGCGCGCACGGCATGGAGCAGGCCCATGACGTTGAGGCCGACGGTAGCCTCGATGTCCTCGGGGCTGGCCTTGGTGATGCTGGTAAAGCCGCGTCCGATTCCCGCGTTGTTGACCAGGACGTCGACTTCGAGTCCGCCGAGCGCGTCGTAGACGGCCTGCTGGTCGCGCAGGTCGCAGACGATATAGCGGGCGCCGATCTCGTCGGCGAGCGCCTTCAGGCGGTCCTCGCGCCGGGCGCACGCGATCACCTCAAGACCGTGGCGGCGGAGCGCGCGTGCCGTGGCGGCGCCGATGCCGCTTGAGGCACCCGTCACCAGTGCGGTTCGATAGTGGGCGTCAGCCATGAGGATGCTTCCCGTTGCGGGTTCGCGATGATGAAGATGGCGCCTCGAGCGCCTGCTGGGGCGTCGCCTTTACCAGGGAGCCGGCGGCTGCAGGTGCCGTCCGCGACGCGGACAGGCGGGCGGGCAGTCTACACGGGAGCAGTTGCCACGGGGAGGTGCGCGCCGGCGGCCGTCCCGCGGCGGCGGCCGGCAAAGCTTCTCAGTCGCCCGGCTGGCGGGGAGCCGGCGGGTCGGTGCGCGCCTTGGCGGCTCGCAGTTCGGCGAGAGTCGCCCGGGTGGTGATCTGTCCGGGTTCCACGACCAGTTCGATGACCGCCGCGGTCCCGCTCTTCCGGGCGCGCGCCAATGCGTCAGGAAACTGCTCGGTCCGGGTCACCCGCTCACCGTGGGCGCCGTAGACCTGCGCCAGTCCGGCGAAATCGGGATTGCGGAGATCGGTACCGATGGTCCGGCCCGGGTACGCGAGCTCCTGATGCATCCGGATCGTCCCGTACATGCTGTTGTTGACGACCAGTACGAGCGGGCGGGCGCCATGCTGGACGGCGGTCGCGAGCTCCTGGCCCGACATCAGGAAGCCGCCGTCACCCACGAAGCTCACCACCTCGCGCCCCGGCGCCAGGATGCTCGCGGCAACGCCGGCGGGGACGCTGTACCCCATGGCCCCGCTGGTCGGTCCGAGCTGGGAGCGGGCGTGCCGAAACCGCCAGAAGCGCTGCGCCCAGCCGCTGAAATTGCCGGCGTCCACCGTGATCACGGTGTCGGCGGGCAGGCTGGCGCGCAGCTGCAGCATCACCTGCCCCATGTCGAGTTCGGCGGTGTACGCATCGGGCGTGGAGGCTTGGAGGTAGTCGGCGTGCGCGGCTTCCCGCCAGGCCCGCCGGTCCGGCCCGGCCGCGAATTCCCGCTCCGCAAGGGCCGCGGCGAACGCGCCGGGATCGGCCGCGACCGCCAGCTCCGGAACGAACACGCGGCCCAGCTCGAATGGATCGGGGTGGACGTGCACCAGGGGCACGCGCTGGCGACCCGGCCGGATCGTCGTGTAGCCGCCGGTGGTCATTTCCCCGAGCCGTGCCCCCAAGACCAGAAGGTGGGTTGCGTCCCCGACCCGCCGGACGAGGCGGGGGTCCACGCTCGTCGAGAGATCGCCGGCGTAGTGCGGATGCTCGTTGTCAACCAGGTCCTGCCGGCGGAAGGACACGGCCACCGGCACGTCGGCGGTTTCCGCGAGCGCCGTCAGGGCCCGCCTGCCGGCGGGGGCCCAGTTGCCGCCCCCGGCGATGATCAGGGGCCGTTCGGCCTCCGCCAGCAGGCGGTGCGCCCGGTCGACGTCGCCGGGCGCGGGATGGGCGCGGGCCGGCGTCCAGGGTCCGGCATCCTGCACGTCGGCGGATTCCTGGAGCATGTCCTCCGGCAGTCCAACCACCACTGGCCCGGGGCGTCCGCTCGTGGCCGTCCGGAACGCGGTGTGCAGGAGCTCGGGGAGCCGGCGGGTGTCCTCGATCTCGACGGCCCACTTGGCCATCGGGGGCTGGAACATGTCGCGGACATCGATCTCCTGGAAGGCCTCGCGGCCCCGGGTGCCGCGGGCGACCTGCCCGACCAGCAGCAGCAGCGGGGTCGAATCCTGGTGCGCCGTGTGGACGCCGACGCTGGCATGGCACGCGCCGGGCCCGCGGGTCACCAGGCAGACCCCGGGCCGGCCGGTGAGCTTGCCCGCGGCTTCCGCCATATTGGCCGCGCCGGCCTCGTGGCGGCAGGTGATCAGGCGGAGGGCGTCGCGGCGATCGAAGAACGCGTCGAGGACGGGCAGGTAGCTCTCGCCGGGAACGGCGAAGACGGTATCCACCCCGTGGATCAGGAGCTGGTCGGCGAGGATTTCGCCGCCGGTGCGACTCGTGGTGGTCAATGGTCTTCCTCCGCGTGTCGGCGGAATGCATCGCGCTCGGCGAACGCCACGGATTTCACCAGGGCATAGAGATGCAGGCCCACCCGAAGCGAGAGGTCGTCGGCCGAGCGGCGCGTGATCCGGGCACGGATGATCTGGCCCGTGTCGACGCTGACATCGACGTGGCCGTCGCCGCGCGGATGGATGCCCTGCACCTGGCCGGGCAGGACGTTCATCACGCTGGAGCGCTGCGGGGGCTCGAGGGCCAGGGACACGTCACGGGCCAGGATGCGCAGCGCCAGCGGTGAGCCCTTGGCCCGCTCGGTTCGCGGGACCAGCAGGGTGTGCTCGCCAAAACGCAGCGCGCTCAGGTGATCCTCATCGAAGTGACCGGCCACCGTGGTCTGCAGGAGCGTGCCCGCGTCGCGCCGGTCATTGAGCGCCGGCACGTCCGGGCGCGCCATGACATCCTGGATGGGGCCGCAGGCGATGACGGCACCGTTCGCCATGACGGCGAGGTGATCGGCCAGGCGGATGATCTCCTCGATCGAATGGGTGATGTAGATCATCGGTATGCCCGTATCGGCCGCGAGACGCTCCAGGTGCGGCAGGACATCGTCACGGCGCTGCTGATCGAGCGATGACAGCGGCTCGTCCATGATCAGGAGCTCGGGATCGCTGAGGAGCGCCCGCCCGATTGCAACCCGCTGGGCCTCCCCGCCCGACAGGTGCCGCGTGCGGCGGTCCAGCAGCGGCTCGAGCCCCAGCAGGTCGACCACCTGGTCGAAGGCGCCGGGCCCGGCCCCGCCGCGCCGGCGGGCGCCGAAGCGCAGGTTGGTCCGAACGTTCATGTGCGGGAAGAGCCGGGCCTCCTGGAAGACGTAGCCGATCCGCCGCCGTTCCGGGGCCACCGCCACGCCCCGCGTGCTGTCGAACAGGACGGTTTCCCCGATGGCGATTCGGCCGTCTTCGGGGCGGATCAGGCCGGCGATCACATCGGCGACGGTCGACTTGCCGGCACCGGAGGTACCGAACAGGCCGGTCACGCCGCTGTCCGGCAGCTGCATGCGGACATCGAGCGCGAAGGCACCCTGCCGGTGGGCGAAGGCGATATCGATCATGGCCCACCGCTCGCATAGTGCCGCGTGCGGCGGGCGAGCCACTCGGAGCCCACGAGGGCGATCATCGCCAGCGCGACCGAGATGATGACCAGCCGCGTGGCCTGGGGCTCCCCGCCCGGTACCTGGGTCGCCGCGTACAGCGCCAGCGGCAGGGTCCGGGTCTCGCCGGGGATGCTGGAGACAAACGTGATGGTGGCGCCGAATTCGCCGAGCGAGCGGGCAAAGCTCAGCACCATGCCGGCGAACACGCCCGGCGCGATGAGGGGGAGGGTGACGGTGCAGAACGCATTGGCCGAACCCGCGCCAAGCGTTCGCGCCGCCTGCTCGAGGCGCCGGTCCACAGCCTCGATCGACTGGCGTATGGCCCGCAGCATGAGCGGGAACGCGACAATCGCGCTGGCGACTGCAGCCCCCTGCCAGGTGAATCCGAGGGTGATCCCGAAGACGTTCTCGAGAAACACGCCGCCGGGACCGCGCCGCCCGAGAAACACGAGCAGGAGGTAGCCGATCACGACCGGCGGGACGACTAGGGGGATGTGCAGGAGGCCGTTCAGCAATGCGTGGCCGGGGAAACGCGTCCGGGCCAGCAGCCAGGCGATGGCGATCGCGGGGGGAAGGCTCCCCAGCACACTCCAAACCGCGACCCGGAGGGACAGCAGGAGGGCCTCGGTCTCAGCGGGAGTCGGCATCGTGCGGTGGGGCAAACCCGTGGCGGGAAAAGATGGTCCGGGCAGTGTCTGATTGCAGGAACGCACGAAATGCGGCGGCCGCGGCCGGGGCCGGTGCATCGGCCAGCTGCGCGACCCAGTAGGCTACGGGATCGTGCAGGTCGGAGGAAAAGGCGGCGAGGACCCGGAGCCCCCGGGTCGCCCGCGCATCGGTCCAGTAAATGATCCCGAGGGGCGCTTCATGGCGCCGCACCAGGAGCGCCGCGTGCCGGACATCGCTGGCGGGGGCGGTGCGCGCCCGGAGGCGCTCCCAGATGCCGAGCGACTCGAGGGCCTGGCGCGCATAGATCCCGGCGGGGACCGCCACGGGCTCGGCGATTGCCAGCCGACCGCCGTCAAGCATCGCTTCGAGATCGAGCGTGGCATCAACCGTCACCGGCTCCAGCTCCGTGTCCTGCGGGGCCACCAGCACCAGCCGATTGCGGAAGAGGAAGCTACGGCTTTCGGCGGCCAGGAGCCCGGCCTCCTCGAGGCGATCCATCCACAGGGTGTTGGCCGACAGGAACAGGTCGGCCGGCGCGCCGGATTCGACCTGGCGCGCCAGCGCGCTGGTCGCGGCCAGGGAGAAGCGCACGCGTCCGCCCCCGGCGGCGGCGTAGGCGGCGGCCACGTCTTCGAGGGCGCCGCCGGTCGAGGCCGCGGCGAACACCAGGACCTCTTCGCCGGCTACCGGCCCGGCCGCCGGCCCCCCTTGGGTAAGGGGGACCGGGACCGAAACCATTCCGAGGAGGGCGAGGCAGGCAGCCGGCCATCGGGCGATCCGCTCGACGGGAGTCCTCTCGACCCGGGGCCGCTGGCGCCGCGCGCTTATTATATACCACAGGATATAACGCATTGCAAGCTCGGTCCGGCCGCTACCGGACGCCCGCTCCGCCCGGCGGGCTGAACGCGCGGGACGCGTCGCCGGCGGGTCGGCGGGCACGGCTGCATGCGACTGCCGGCATCAGGCGGGGACCCTGTGGTGCGGCCGGTCCACGCCGGGTCCTACTCCGGCTCACCGGCCACCGACGGACCCGGATCGGAGGCGATCATGGTCTGCAGGTCGGCCAGCGACTTGCCCGCGGCGCGGGCGGCATCGGTTTCCACGGCCTGGTAGGCAGCGAGCACGCGGCGCCCGAGTTCGGTGACCCGGGCGCCGCCAACGCCGCGCCCGCCGGGACTTGCGGTCACGAGCGGGCCCGTGAAGTTACGGTTCATCGAGTCGACCAGCAGCCAGGCCCGCCGGTAGGACATGCCGAGGGTCCGGGCGGCGCCGGCAATCGAGCCCGCCTCCGCGATGGCGCCGAGCAGGGCGGCCTTGCCGGGACCGAACAGCGGGAGGTCCCCCAGCTGGACACGAATGCGAATCCGCGGTTCGGAGGTCACCGGTCGGGGCCGGGCTCGTTGTCGAAATGGGGATGATGCACGCGGTCCCCCGGACGCAGGCCGAGGCGTTCTACGGTCCCTGCCAGCACTTCCAGGACACCGTTCACGTAGACGTCGGGGCCGATCGGGGTGAGTGACAGCGGGATCGTGTCCTCGGCGATGGCGGCGATGGTGCCGTCGGGGCGGATGAAGAGCATGTCGAGCGGGATGTAGGTGTCCTTCATCCACATCCGGATGCGTCGCGGCGGCGTGTACAGGAACAGCATGCCCTCGTTCTCGCCAAGCGTGAGCCGGTGCATCAGGCCCTGCCGCTGCTGGGCGTCGGTCACCGCCAGTTCCACCTGGAACTGGTGCCGAGCGGTCCCCGACTGGATCTCGGCCGTGCCGAGCTGGAAGGTCTCGACCGCCGCTGCCGTTGTCGGCGCCCACGCCAGCGCGGCGATCAGCAGCCACGCCGCCGCCCGTATGCGGGGGCCGGTCATGCCGTCTCGCCCCTCAGGCACGCGAAGCCGGCTTCCAGGTCGTCCTGGAGGTCGACCACGTCTTCCAGGCCGGCATGGATGCGGAAGGTCCGTTCGGGCGCCGGCCAGGGCGTAACCTCCCGCGCACCCTTGAGCATCGACGGGATGATGAGGCTCTCGAATCCGCCCCAGCTGTAGCCCATGCCGAACAGCTGCAGGGCGTTCAGGAAGGCATCGTAGGCAGCGTGCGGAGCCGGCCGCAGGATCAGGCCAAAGAGCCCGGAAGCGCCCAGGAAGTCGCGCTTCCAGAGCGCGTGCCCCGGGTCCTGCTCGAGGCCCGGGTGCAGGACGCGCTCCACCTCCGGCCGGGCGGCCAGCCAGCGGGCCAGGGCGAGCCCGGATTCCATGTGGCGATGGAGGCGGACGTCGAGCGTCCGCAGGCCGCGGAGCCCCAGGTACAAGTCGTCCGGACCCGCGGTGGCCCCCAGTGCCTGCGCGGCCTTCCGGACGACCGCATGGGTTTCCTCGGTCGTCGTGACGACACCCAGCATCACGTCGGAATGTCCTGACACGTACTTCGTCGCCGCTTGCACGGACACGTCGACACCGTGTTCGAACGGTCGAAAGAACAGCGGGCTTGCCCACGTGTTGTCGAGGATCACCGTGCAGCCGCGTGCCTGGGCCGCCGCCGCGATGGCGGGCACGTCCTGGACCTCGAACGTGAGCGAGCCCGGGGATTCGAGGAACACCACGCGGGTGTTGTCGCGGATCAGGTCGGCGATTCCGGCGCCGATGCAGGGATCGTAGAACGTGGTCTCCACCCCGAACCGGGCCAGCCAGCCGAACCCGATGCTGCGGGTCGGCCCGTACGCGGAGTCGACCATCAGCAGGTGATCACCGGCGGCCAGGAAACTCGTGAGCGCGATCGCAACGGCAGTCTTGCCGGACCCCACGGCGACGCTGCGCGCCCCGCCTTCCGCAGCGGCCATCGCCTCCTCGAACGCGAACGTCGTGGGCGTCCCGAAGCGGCCGTAGACGACGTCGTCGAGTCGCCTCGGGCCGCGGCTGCGCAGGTCCTCGGTATCCCGGAAGAGGACGGTCGAGGCGTGGTAGACGGGAGGGTTGACGACCCCCCTGTGGTCGTGGGGGTTTCGGCCGGCCCGGCCCAGAATGGTGGCTGGTCGGCGCCCGCGCTCGTCAGGACGCGACCGGGACATCCGCACGCCCTCCCCACTCGGACCACGAGCCGTCGTAGACCGCCCAGTCGTCGCGACCGGTCAGCGTGAGGCCGAGGGCGAGAGTGCAGGCGCTGACTCCGGAACCGCAGGTGAAGACCGGCCGCTGGTCGCCCGTGACCCCGGCTGCCGCCAGCCGCGCCCGCAGCGCGTCAGGGGGCAGCATGCGGGGGCCGTCGAGCAGGGTCTGAAAGGGAAGGCTCACGCTGCCCGGCACGTGGCCGCCGCGCAGGCCGGGCCGCGGTTCCGGTTCGGTGCCGGCGAACCGTCCGGCACTGCGGGCGTCGACGAGCAGCTCTGCCGCCGTCGCGAGATTGGCGCGGACTGCCGCGAGGTCCCGGATCCGGGACGGGTCGAGGGCGGCGCGGAAGGTGCGGGGCACCGCCGCGGCCGGGCCCTTGACCAGGCTTCCGCCGGCCGCCGTCCAGGCCGGCAGGCCCCCGTCGAGGACCGACACGCGTTCATGGCCGAACAGCCGGAACATCCACCACGCGCGGGGCGCGGTGCCGATTCCGTCGCTCGCATAGCAGACGACGTGGTCCCCGGTACCGACGCCGAGGGCCCCGACGGCGGTCGCAAACGCCTCGGCGCTCGGCACCATGTGGGGCAGCGGCGAATCCGGGTCGGCGATGCCGTCGATCGAGAAGAACGCCGCGCCGGGGATGTGGCCGAGCTCGAATTCGGCGGCGCCGTCGCGCCGGGTTGCGGGCATGTGCCAGGACGCGTCGAGCACGACCACGTCCGGCTGCTCGCAGGCCGCGCGCAGCCAGTCCGCGTCTACCAGCGGGGCGGCAGGGGCGCGGTCGCCCACCTCACGCCTCTCCTTCGAGCCACGGTGGTACCGGGAGGCCGCGCTCGGTCAGGAAGGACGGATTGAAGAGCTTGGAGGCGTACCGGGTTCCGTGGTCGCACAGCATGGTGACCACGACGTGCCCGCGCCCGAGGTCGCGCGCGACCCGCTCGGCGCCCGCGATGTTGATGCCGGTCGATCCCCCGAGCAGGAGCCCCTCTTCGGTCGCCAGCGCGAAGATGGCGCGGAGCGCTTCTTCGTCCGTCACCTGCAGCGAGTCGTCGATGCGCGCATCCTCGAGGTTGCCCGTCACCCGGCCCTGCCCAATCCCCTCGGTGATCGACGTGCCGTCCGCCTTCGGGGTGCCGGTCTGGACCCAGGCATGCATCCCCGAACCCGTGGGATCCGCGAGCACCGCCCGCACCTCGGGATTCCGTGCCTTGAGGCCGTCGGCGACGCCCGCCAGCGTGCCCCCGGTGCCGATGGCGCTCACGAACGCGTCGACCTTCCCGTCGGTCTGCTCCCAGATTTCCGGCGCCGTGGATTCCCGGTGCGCCTGGCGGTTCGCGGGGTTGTCGAACTGGTTGGCCCAGACGGCGCCGTTCGGCAGGCTGGCCGCGAGCTCTTCCGCGAGCCGGCCCGAATAGCGGATGTAGTTGCCGGGGTCCGCGTACGGGACCGCCGGCACGAGCCGGAGACTGGCGCCGATCGTCCGGAGGGCGCTTTTCTTCTCCTCGCTCTGCGTCTCCGGCATCACGATCACCGTCCGGTAGCCCATGGCGCTGCCGATCACGGTCAGGCCGATCCCGGTGTTCCCTGCCGTCCCCTCGACGATGGTGCCGCCCGGGCGCAGCAGGCCGCGCCGTTCGGCGTCCCGGATGATCCAGAGCGCCGCCCGGTCCTTGATCGACTGGCCGGGGTTCAGGAACTCGGCCTTGCCGAGGATCTCGCAGCCCGTCTCGTCGGAGAGGCGCCGCAGGCGGATGAGCGGCGTATTGCCAACGAGATCCGCGACGCTCGCCGCGGGTGAACCGGATGGCATGGGATTCATCCTCCTGCCGGCGGACCCCCTCCGCCCGGGCGGCGCCGGAGCATGCCGCGCTGCGGGTCGTACCCGAGCACGGCGGCCGAGAGGAACACGATCGTGCAGGCCACGGTCACGATGAGGCTGGTCCAGTGGATCTGGCCCTGGCTGGCCCAGCGCACGAGCTCGACCCCGTACGTGAACGGGTTGAACTGGGCCAGCCACCAGACTACCTCGGCGCCGTTTTCCAGGAGGCGCCACAACGGATACAGCGCGCTGGAGATGAAGAACATCGGGAAGATGACGAAGTTCATGGTGCCGGCGAAGTTCTCGAGCTGACGGATGTGGACGGACAGCGCCAGGCCGGCGGCCCCCAGCAGCAGTCCGAACAGCACCGCGGCGGGAAACATCCAGACCCAGCCCAGCAAGGGGGTATTGAGGCTGATCTGCAGGCCGATCAGCGGCAGGCACACGATCAGGAATACGTACACCTGGAGAATCGACAGCATGGTGCCCGCGAACAGCTTGGCGGTCAGCAGGTACCAGCGCGGCAGCGGGGCGGTCAGCAGCAGCCGCATGACGCCCATCTCGCGGTCGTACACCATCGACAGCGACGACTGCATCCCGCTGAACAGCAGGACCATGCCGATGAGACCAGGGACGATGTACTCGAAGTAGTTGACGCTCTGCACCGGGTACGGACTCACGATTCCCGGATCGATTCCCTTGGTCGAGCCGATCCCGGCCGCGAACACGAACAGCCAGAGTGCCGGTCGAACGAACGCCGAGAGCAGGCGTCCGCGCTGCTGGAAGAATTTCACGACCTCGCGGGCGGTCAGTCCGACGAGGGCACGGAGTGCGTGGCTGGCGGTCATGAGGGCTGCTCTGGAGCCGCGAACTGGCGGCAATCGCTGGTGCGCCGGTCCCGGCCCAGCGTGTCAAGGTCGTTGGTCTGGTGGACGAAACCCGCGAGCGGAGCCACCGCCGTCACCCAGTCCTCCGTCGCGAGCATAATCGGTTGGCGGAGCTGCCCGTTCCAGGGGCGGAACGACAGCGCCGGCCCCTTCGAGCCGTCAAGGCGGAAGTCGGGCCCGAGCAGGTACGCGTGCAGGTCGTGCGAGGCGGTGGAGGCGGTCCGCACGATGGCCTCTCCGATGGCCCGGATCGCGACCCAAGCCGCCCAGTCAGTGCCTTCCATGCGCCGTCCGGTCTGCCGCTCGAAGCGGCCATGGACCTGCGGGGCGCCGTGCCGGAGGTAGCTCCAGTGCCACGGGGTCGGCCGCAGTCCCGCGGCCCCGGTCACTGCGGCGGGATCCTGGGTGGAATAGGGGACGGAGCGCGCAAACTCCCGGTCGATATCGGCGACGAACACCGCTTCATAATCTGCGCGGCCGGTCAAGAGGTCGAGGTCGTTGCGGTCGCGCATCCGCGGGTCGTTGGACAGAACGAAGGTCCGCTCCTCGTCGATCTTGAGCCCGTACGTGCTGGCGGCGTGCCGGAACGCCTCGACCGTCCGCGCGTCTTCCTCGAGCGGACCCTGCAGTACGAGCACCTCGTTCCAGTTCCGGGCGACCAGGTACTGTGCCGCCGCGTCCGCGAGCATCTGGCGGCTGGGAGCGGTGTGGAGGAGGTGGGCGGCACAGGCCTCCCCGCGCAGACGGTCGTCAACGGCGGAGACGTTGATCAGGATGACGTCCTGGTCGAGCGTTGCTGCCGCCACGTCGCGCAGCGCCGCTCCCGGCGCATCGATGAGGAAGACGAAGGCACCGGTCTCGGCCCGGATCGCCTCGAGGGCGGCAGGAAGGCCGTCCGCGTCGGCCACCCGCTCCGCCCGCAGCGTGAACTGCACGCCGGCGCGGCGTCCGAAGGCCCGGATATCGGCCACGCCCATTTCGGCGCCGGCCATCGGACGGAGGTCGACGCGGTTGGTTTCCGATCGGATATCCACTGGATGGACGCCCCAGCGCGTGTAGCGAATGTCGTCAGCTAGGTCGAGATAGCCGAAGGTGAATGCCGGCCGTTCCTCGGCCGCCGCTGCCGAACAGAGCAGCAGCGCCGCCAATAGGCCGGCGGCCCGGCGCGTTGCCACTGTCACGACGGCGTCAGTCCCGGATTCGAACGGTGTGGGGCGTGCGACCCACCGCAACCGAGCGGGTGGCGCGGTTCGCCTCGGTATCGATCACGGAGATGTCGTCGCTGGCGCCGTTGGTGACGATTAGCTTGGAATCATCGCTGGTCAGGGCCGCGCCCCAGACCCGGCTGCCGGCGAGAATGTACGTCTCCACTGTCCGGGAGGCGACATCCACGCGCGCCACGTGCCAGGCCCGACCGAGGGTCACGAAGGCGGTCTTCCCGTCCTGCGTCATCACCAGGTCCACGGGCGTGATGTCGGCCTCGCGCAGCCCCCTCTTCTCGAAGCGGATCGTGTCGGTGACCTGCAGGGTTTCCGCGTCGATGATGCTGACGGTTCCGCCGAGCTCGTTGGTGACCCAGTACTCGCGACCGTCCGGGGTGAACGCGCCGCGCCGGGGCCGGTTTCCGACCAGGACGTCGGCCAGGATGACGCCCTCCCAGGGATCGATCACGGCGACCGTGTTGGTGGCTTCCGCCGTGACGAAAACCCGCTTGCCGTCCGGCGTGAAGGTCACCCCTTCCGGCTCGATTCCCACATCCTCGATGACCGTGCGGATGGTGCCGCTCGCAATGTCGATGACCGTGGCCTCGGCGTCGTCCTCGTTGGAGACGACGAGGATCTCGCCCGTGGGGTCGATGTCGAAGATCTCGGGGTCGTCCCCGGTCTCGATGTGGCCCGTGATGGTCTTGGTCTCGAGATCGAGCACCTCGATGCGGTCGGCCTCGCTCGCGGCGATGAACAGCTTGCTGCCGTCAGGGCTGAAGCGGAGGTCGCGCGGGCGGCCGCCAGTCTCGATCACGTGCTCGATGTCGAGCGTGTCCGAATCGAGCACGACCACCGTGTCATTGCCCTCGTTGCTCACGTAGATCTCGCCGCCGTGCGCCGGGAGCGCCAGTCCCAGCGCCAACATCAGCGCAGTCGGTCCCATCAACGACCACCGGGGCATCACAACGTCTCCTTGGTCTGACTGTTCGTCGTGAAATGTACCAGCGTGTCGTGAAGGTTGGAAAGTCCGGCCCGGCTGACCAGCTCGCCCGGTTCGCCCGCCTGCCGGATGGTGCCGCGATGAAGCATGATCACGTGGTCCGCCACCTCGGCCTCATCGACCAGGTGGGTGGCCCACAGGACCGCCATGGACCGCTCGCGCTTGAGTTCGAGCACGTACTCGAGGAGGTCGCTCCGGCTGGGCGGATCCAGCCCGACGGTCGGCTCGTCCATCAGCAGGATGCTGGGTTCGTGCAGGAGCGAACGGGCGAGTTCGACGCGGCGGCGCTGACCGCCGGAGAGACTGCGCGCCCGGTCGTCGACGCGGTCTTCCAGATCGACCTGGCGGAGTTCGTGCTCGGTGCGCCGGCGGATCTCGGAACGGCTGAGGCCGTGCAGCCGGCCGTGAAAGGCGAGATTCTCGCCGACGGTGAGATCGAGATCGAGGGTTGCCTGTTGGAAGACGAAACCGATCGAGGAGAGCGCCTTGACGGCGTCACGGCGCATGTCGAAGCCGCGCACGCGCACGGTGCCGGAGTCGGGCACGAACAGGCCCGCCAGCAACTGAAAGAGCGTCGTCTTCCCGGCGCCGTTGGGCCCGAGGAGCGACACGTACTGGCCGGGCTGTATGGCAAACGAGACGCCCTTGAGAGCCGGTCGGCTGCCGTAGCTCTTGGAGACGTCCTCGATCACGAGAAGCGGATCGTTGCCGGCGGCGGGCTCAGGTGCGGTCATGGGGTCGAATGTCCGGGATCGGTCGTGGCACCCGCCAGGCCGGCGAGCAGGCCACCGTGCCGGTCCAGAAGACCGGTGCGAAAGGCATGGATGGCGGGACTGTCAGGGGTCCGCGGCCGGGCCAGGTCCACCGCTACATCCTGCACGACGCAGGAAGGCGGCTGCGACAGGAACAGGATCCGGTCCCCGAGGAAGATAGCCTCGTTCAGGTCGTGGGTCACGAACAGCACGGTGGTCGGCTGGGCCTGCCACAGGTCGAGGAGGATCTCGCGCAGTCGGTTGCCGACCGGCTGGTCCAGCGAGACGAACGGCTCGTCGAGCAGCAGCAGGGCGGGCCGGATGGCAAACGCGCGCGCGAGCGCGACCCGGCGGCGCTGCCCGCCCGACAGTCGCGTCGGGTAGGCCTCGAGGTAACTTCCGAGCTCCATGCGTTCCAGCAGCCGGACGCCGCGCCCCTCGGCACGGGCGTCGGGGTCGAGCACGATGTCGACGTTGTCACGCACGCTCATCCAGGGCAGCAGGCGCGGGGTCTGGAACATGTAGCTGACCGCTGGGCGCGGCCCCGCGTCGTCGGCGGGAATGCCCACCGAGCCGTCGACGTCATGGTCGAGTCCGGCGGCGATGTTGAGCAGGGTGGTCTTGCCGCAGCCTGAAGGCCCCAGGAGACAGCAGAACTGGCCGACCGGCACGTCGAAGCGCAGGTTCTCGATCGCCGTGTGCGGCGGCGTCCGACCATCGCCCTCGAACCGCTTGCGGCGAATGTCGACGCTGAGGCCCGCGGTTACCGCCATCGCGTGCACCGCCGTTCCAGTGGTGCCATGACCCCGTACTCGATCACCATCATGACCACGACGAACGCCAACGTGTAGGCGAGCACCGCGGCGATGTCGAACAGCTGGAAGAACTCGTGGAGCTTGAAGCCGACACCGTTGCTCCGTCCCAGCAGTTCCACCACGAGGACGATCTTCCAGATCAGGGCGATGCCGCCGCGGGCCGCGGCCATGACGTATGGGTAGAGCTGCGGCAGGAAGAACCTGAGGAAGGTCGTCCGCCGGTCGACCCGGAACACCCGTGCGACGTCCAGCAGTTCCCGGTCGACCGCCCGGGTGCCCTCGCGCACCGTGACCACGACGTTGGGGATCTTGTTGAGGGCCACGGCGACGATGGCGGCCACCTCCGTGAGGCCGAACCAGACGTAGCAGAGG